>NZ_AP018448.1:5709000-6378500 GCF_030294945.1 Streptomyces graminofaciens
GGATCTGATGGTGGACGTGCCGAGCTGCCGGCAGGCTGACGGGAGCCGGACCGAGCCGACGTTCGCGATGTTCAACTCCGCGTTCCAGACCGGGGGTTCGGCCTGCACGATCCGTACGGTCGAGAAGCTGACGGACGTTCGTGTCGACCACCACGTCGTCGTGGACTTCAGCGGGTTCAAGGAGATGGTCGACGCGGTCGACGGTGTCGAGGTGTGCCTGAAGGAGCCCATCGACGACAAGGCCGCCAAGCTGCGGCTGCCCGCCGGGAAGGTGCGGCTGGGCGGGGAACAGGCGCTGGGATATGTGCGGGCCCGCAAAACTCTCGGCGACGGCAGCGACACCGAGCGGATGGACCGGCAGCAGCGGTTCCTGGGCGCGCTGGTCACAAAGGTGCGCAGCAACGACGTACTGCTGAACCCGGTGAAGCTCTATCCGGTGCTGGACGCGGCCACCTCCTCGCTCACCACCGACCCGGGGCTGGCGAGTCTGCGTGCCCTCTACGACCTTGCGCGCGGAATGCGCATGATTCCCACGGAAAGGGTGCAATTTCTGACTGTTCCGAGGAAGTCGTACGCCTATGACCGGAATCGGGACCAGCTCGTCGAGCCCGAGGCTCAACAGCTCTTCGCCCGACTCCGGTCGGACTCACCCGTGGTCGTGGCAAAGGAACTCCCAAAGGAACGCACAGAGAAGACCGGGAGGAGCGGATCCGAAAGTCCGGCCCGCACACCCGAATCCGCGCCCACTTTCCGCGGGAGTACGGCCGCGGAGGACGCCTGCGGGTAACAGTTCTGGACACCCGCAGGTAAAGCACACGTCAACACGTGGAACAAATGCTCTAGGAAATGGGCAGATTGCCCGGATGTAGAGACGTGGAATTTCTCACCGTCGTCGCTTGCCGCCTGATCGGGCGGATAGTGTGAGCGATCCGGTGTGTCAGGCCCTTCGGTCGCGCACCACTTGCAGCGAGACCCGAGCGTCTTTTGAGGGGGAAGGCGCCGCGTGGCCCCGACGGAGGAATCAGACAACCGTGGACGCGCAAGGCCGTGGGCGGGCGGACGACATCGACCCCGCAGACCAGTGGGTACTCAACCCGAGCACCGGTGAATACGAACTGCGACTGAGCCCTTCCGCACCGCAATCGGGGGTGCCGAGGCCCCGTCGGGCCGGTGCCGCCGCGAGCGGTGGCGGGGGGCGGACCGCGACGACCGCCGCGGCGCCGGACACCCGGGAGATTCCCGAGGTCGTGCCGGGCCCGCGCCGTCGGCGGGGGGCGCCCGAGGAGGACCCGCTGCCCGGTCGGCGCGGCGGGCGGAGCAAGGCGAAGCCCAAGAAGAAGTCCACCGGCAAGCGGATACTGATGTGGACCGGCGGCACGCTCGCCTTCGTGCTGGTCGGCGTGAGCACCGCGGGCTATCTGTATTACCAGCACCTCAACGACAACATCGACAAGATCCCGGACGACGGGGCGAGCACCGGCGGCTTCAGCAAGGACCGGGCGATCAACCTGCTGGTGATCGGCACGGACAAGCGCACGGGCGCGGGCAACGAGAAGTACGGCGACTCGGGCAGCGTCGGTCACGCGGACACCACGATCCTGCTGCATGTGTCCAAGGACCGGACGAACGCGACCGCGATGAGCATCCCCCGGGACATGATCGTGGACATCCCTGACTGCGAGACCACGCAGGCGGACGGGTCCAAGGAGAACATCCAGGGCACGACCGACGTCCGGTTCAACACGAGCCTCGGCCAGTACGGCCGTACCCCGAGCTGCACGATGCGGACCGTCACGGAGCTGACAGGGATCGTCCCCGACCACTTCATGGTGGCCGACTTCAACGCGGTGAAGACGCTCTCCACGGCCATCGGCGGCGTCAAGGTGTGCCTGGAGAAGGACATCAAGGACGAGAAGTCGAAGCTCGACCTCACCAAGGGCGAGCACGTCATCCAGGGCGAGACGGCTCTGTCGTTCCTGCGCACCCGCTACAGCGTCGGCCTCGGCAGCGACCTGAGCCGGATCAAGCTCCAGCAGCAGTTCCTCAGCTCGATGATCCGGCAGATGAAGTCGGAGGACACGCTCACCAGCCCGAAGAAGGTGCTGAGCCTGGCGGAGGCGGCCACCGACGCGCTGTCCGTGGACGACAACCTCGGCGACATCAAGAAGCTGGCCTCGCTCGGCCAGGAGGTCGGCAAGGTCAGCACGAAGAACATCACCTTCACGACCGTGCCGGTCGTCGACAACACCGACGGCGCGACCGTGCTGCCCACGCCCGGCAAGGCCGAGCAGCTGTTCGAAACGATCAAGAACGACATCTCGCTGACCGAGGTGAAGAAGAAGGCCAAGGCGAAGGAGGCCGCGAAGCTCAAGGGCTCGCGCGCCGACGCCTCCGAGGTCCGGGTCAACGTCTACAACGGCGGGGCCGTCGCCGGCAGCGCACAGGACACTCTTAACTGGATGCAGAATGATGTCGGCGTCACGAAGTCGAGCCAGCTCGGCAACGCCGACGAGACGCTGTCCAAGACGACCCTCGCGTACGATCCCGACCAGGCCGACCAGGCACGCAAGCTGGCCGATCTCATGGGACTGTCCGCGTCGGCGCTGAAGCCCGGCAAGGGCAACAGCGAGACCAACGCACAGGGGCTGCCCGCGATGGTGCTGACCCTGGGCAAGGACTTCAAGGGCGCGGGGGTGCCCCTGAGCGGGTCCTCGGCGGCCGATCTGGACGTCGACAAGAGCACCGCGGACAAGAAAACCTGCGCCAGTTGACGTCCCGAGGTGACCTGAAGGGGCCTTCGAGCGTCTGACAGAACGCAAAGCTGTCGTCCGCCGGTCCGGCGCGAGCTGTTGACGCGCCCGGCCGGCCGGGCGCGAGGACGCATGTGCGAATCCACGTACGGCGTCCGACCGTACGTACGCGTAACCGAAGCGACGCACGACGGGTGTCATCCGAACAGAACGCGACGCGCGTTCAACAGGGCATGACTACATCCCCGTTGGGGTCTCGACGGTCCAACAGGAGGCGGGCGCGGGCCCGTCGGCACGGCAGGGTGGGGAGGGGCAGGGCAATGGTGCGGAGCGATGTGCGCGGGGACGGGGGGCGGCCGCGAGTCGGGGAACCCGCTGAGGGTGACTCGCAGGGCGGCTCGTACGGCGATGACGAGGGCGAGGGCCTGACGGTTCGGGTGCCCGAGCAGCGCGGGTCCGACCGGCGCGGTGGCGGCGGCGGGCGTAGGCGGGCCGGCGCTCCCGAGCGGCCACGCCGCAGACGGGTGCTGCGCTGGTCGGCGATCGTCCTGGCGGTGGTGATACTCGGCACCGGGGGCGCCGGTTATCTCTACTACCAGCACCTCAACGCCAACATCAAGAAGGAGAAGCTCAACCTCGGCGACACCAAGATCGCCGAGCCGACGCCGAACGCGGCGGGCCAGACCCCGCTGAACATCCTGCTCATAGGCTCCGACGCGCGGGACAGCAAGGAGAACCAGAAGCTCGGCGGCGCCAAGGAGACCTTCAACGGCCCACCGCTCGCCGATGTGCAGATGCTGCTGCACCTGTCCGCCGACCGCACCAACATGTCGGTCGTCAGCATGCCCCGCGACACCCTGCTCGACATCCCCAAGTGCACCGACCCGGACAGCGGCGAGGTGTACGAGGCGCTGACCTACACGATGACCAACGAGTCGCTGCGCCGCGGCGGCCCCGGCTGTACGGTCGCCACCTGGCAGGAGCTGACCGGCATCCACATCGACCACTTCATGATGGTCGACTTCTCCGGTGTGGTGTCGATGGCCGACGCGATCGGCGGTGTGCCGGTGTGCGTGAAGGCCAACATCTACTCGCACACCAGCGAGGGCAAGGGCTCGGGGCTGAAGCTGAAGGAAGGCACCACGTACATCCAGGGCAAGCAGGCCCTGCAGTGGCTGCGCACCCGGTACGGCTTCGAGGACGGCAGTGACATCGCGCGCGCCAAGGCACAGCACATGTACATGAACTCGATGGTCCGCGAGTTGCGCGAGAACGCGACGATCACCAACCCGAACAAGCTGCGCAAGCTCGCCGAGGAGGCCACGACGGCGCTCACCGTCGACGAGGGCCTCGGCTCGGTGGCGAAGCTGTACGACCTGAGCACCGAGCTGCGCAAGGTCGAGCCGGCGCGGATCACGATGACGACGATGCCGTACACGTACGTCGGCGCCCGCGTGAAGCCCAAGGAGGCCGACGCGGAGAAGCTGTTCCGGCTGGTGCGCGAGGACGTCGCGCTGGACGGCAAGGACGCGAAGAAGAAGACGACGACCGAGGACGAGTCGTCCGACGACCCGGCCGCCGCGGACGACAAGATCGGCGTCCTCGTGCAGAACGGCACGCAGACCTCCACCCTCGCCCCGGTCAGCGGCCGCGCGCACACGGTGGCGCAACTGCTGGTCGGTGAGGGCTTCACCAGGACCACGTCCGACACGACGACCGCGACCACCGCGGACAAGACGGTGGTGCGCTACCCGAGCGCCGAGCTGGAGGGGGACGCCCAGGCGGTGGCCAAGGCGCTCGGCATCCCGATGAGCCAGGTGGAGAAGTCGACGAACGTCAGCGGGGTCACGCTCGTCGTCGGCGCCGACTGGCGGGACGGGACGAAGTACGAGGCCGAGAAGGAGGACGACAAGACTCCGAAGTCGGCGGACGCCCTGAACGGCGCGGACAAGTCGGCCTGCATGAAGGTGAACCCGAACTTCACCTGGTAGCCGACCGGTCGGGGGCCCATCTCGCGGGAGAGCGGGATGGGCCCTTTATTACGCTTCTCCTGCGAGATGCGGGATACGACCTGCGACCTGCGACCTGCGACCTGCGACCTGCGACCTGCGACCTGCGGGCAACGAGCAACGGGCCGACCGGGAAGGAAACTCCCGGTCGGCCCGCCGTACGTCCTGCCGGGCGTCCTACTGCTCGCTGAGAACCGCCGGGCGCCGCGAGGCGATGACCTTCTTCGCCAGGGCCTTCGGGCTGGTGAGGAAGCCGAAGCCCCACGACATGTGCATGGTGGCGAGGGCGAGGGGGATCTGGAGGCGCGCCTTGAGCCCCAGCCCCCTGCCCGCGGGGAGCGAGCCCAGCACGATCGCGGCGAGATAGCCGCCGGGGATCACGAAGCCGAGAGGGGTCAGCAGGGCGCCCACGAGGAGGCCGGCGACGATCGCCACGACGGCGGTCGGCGGGGCCAGGTAACGCAGGTTGATGGAGCCCTCGTGGTAACGGGCGACGACGTGCCGCCAACGACCGTAGTCCTTGTACTGCTTGGCCAGCGCCTTCACGCTGGGCCGCGGCCGGTACGACACCTTCAGCTCGGGCGAGAACCAGATCAGCCCACCGGCCTCGCGTATCCGGAAGTTCAGCTCCCAGTCCTGGGCGCGGATGAACTCCTCGTTGTAGCCGCCCTGTTGCTCCAGCGCCTCGCGGCGGAAGACACCGAGGTAGACGGTCTCGGCGGGCGCGGCCTGTCCCCCGGTGTGGAAGGCGGCGTTGCCGACCCCGATCTTCGAGGTCATGGCCGCGGCGACCGCGTCCTCCCAGGCGTTCTCGCCCTCGGCGTGCATGATGCCGCCGACGTTCTGCGCGCCGGTCTCCTCCAGGAGCCGTACGGCGGTCGCGATGTAGTTGGGCGACAGCATGCCGTGCCCGTCGACGCGGACGACGACCGGATGGCGGGAGGCCTTGATCGCGGCGTTGAGCGCGGCGGGCGTACGGCCGGTCGGATTGGGGACCGTGTGCACGCGCTCGTCGTCGGCGACGAGCTGAGCCGCGATCTCGTCCGTGCGGTCCGTGGACGGACCGAGGGCGATCACGACCTCCATCTCGCCGGCGTACTCCTGCGCGAGGATCGCTTGGACGGCTCCGCGCAGATGCCGCTCCTCGTTGAGGACGGGCATGATGACGGACACGGCGGGGAGCTGCACGTCGGGCTTGGCGTTCATAGAGGGCTCAGGTTACCGCGAACGGGGGACACGGACGCGCGCCGCCCGGCCGCCGGGACGGGCGGCTGACCGTCAGGGTCTACGGTGCCCACGGATCCCCATGACCGGCCCCGCGGAGGTGCCCCCCGTGCCCACACCGCCCCGCCGCCCAGCCCGGCCGCAGCAGCCTCGGCCTCCCGTGCGCCGCAGAAAGCGCGACTGGGCCATGCGGGCGGCGACCACGCTGTCGGTGGTGGTGCTGGCCGCCGCGGGCATCGGGCACGCGATCGTCACCGGACTCGACAACGACATCGCCCGCGTCGACCCCTTCAAGGACATGAAGAACCGCCCCGAGCCGGGCCACGGCATGAACATCCTGCTGGTCGGCACCGACGGCCGGGACAAGATCAGCGAGCAGGAGCGGCGCAGATACCGACTCGGCGGCGCCCCCTGCCACTGCACGGACACGATGATGATCGTGCACATCTCGGCGGACCGGGAGCGCGCGAGCGTGGTGAGCCTGCCGCGCGACTCGTACGCGGAGACGCCCCCGCACACCGACCGGACGACGGGCCGGACCCACCGCGCCCACCCCATCAAGCTGAACGCGGCGTACGCGGAGGGCGGCCCGCAGCTCACCGTGCGGACGGTCGAGCACATGACCAAGGTGAAGATCGACCACTATGTCGAGGTCGACTTCACCAGCTTCATGAAGATGGTGGACGTCCTCGGCGGCGTCGAGATCTGCACCGCGCAGCCGCTGACGGACTCCTACACCGGCCTCGACCTCCCCGCCGGCACCCACCGGCTCGATGGCGGCGAGGCCCTCCAGTACGTCCGCTCACGTCACACCGACGCCTCCTCCGACCTGGGCCGCATGAAACGCCAGCAGCGCTTCATGGCATCGCTGATGTCCGAGGCCACCTCCTCGGGAGTGCTCCTCAACCCGATGAAGTTCCGGGACGTCAGCCGGGCCGTGCTCGGTTCGGTGCGCGCCGACAAGGAGTTCGGCGCGGGTGAGCTGATCACCCTCGGCCGGGCCTTGCGGAACCTCTCCCCCGCCTCCTCCGAGTTCACGACGGTCCCCATCGGGCGGATGGGCTACGCCGTGGAGGGCATCGGCTCGACGCTGAAGTGGGACGACACCAGGTCCGCCCTCCTTTTCGAGGCCCTGCGCGCCGACCGCCCCCTGGCCCGCCACAAGGTCCGCAGCAAGGTCGTACGGGTCGAGGTGGCCCCGCAGCAGATCCGCGTCCAGGTCGAGAACGGCACGACGGTCGCGGGCCTGGGCAAGCGTGTGGACGGGGCGCTGGCGGCCACCGGGTTCCGGACGACCCGTACGCCCGTGAACGCCCAGGTGCGTGATGTACGCCGCACCGTCGTCCTGTACGACCCCCGCTGGGACCTGTCGGCCAAGTCACTGGCGGCGGCCCTGCCGGGCGCGGAACTGCGACCGGAACCGGGCCGGGGGCCGGTGCTGAAGGTGATCGCCGGGACGGACTTCAAGCAGGTCAGGAAGGTCAGGGCACAGGACCCGCAGCAGGGTGAGTTCGGGGTGGTGACGGGGGCCGAGGTGAAGTGCGGGTAGGGGCCCGCCACGCCACGCGCCCCCGCTCTTTGCATCAGCTTGGCAACAGCCCTGCTCCGAATCTCCGGGGACTCTTGTACGGCACACAGTGCTGCCCTGCACACTGGTCCGCATGAACGATTGGCCCGAGGGATGGTCCGGTGACAACCGCGGCGGCGGGTACGGACACGGAAGCGCAGGCGCACGCCCCGACGCGCGCGCGATGCGTCAGGTGCAGCGCGGCCCGGCGGCGTCCCCTCGGGGCGTACCGCAGCAGCCGTCCTACAACGACGGTTACGGCCAGGGCGCCGGCGGCGGTGAGCCGTACGACAGCGGCTACAACACCGGCCAGGTCTACGGTTCGCCGGGCGGCTCCGGCGGGGGCCACGACGGGTACGCGGGGGGCCGTGGGGAGCGCCCCGCGCCGAACTGGCGGAAGCGGATCAAGTGGACGGCGATCTCGGTCGTGACCGTGCTGGTCGCCACGACGATCGGCACGTACTTCTGGGCCGACTCCAAGCTGAACCGCGAGGTCGACCTCTCCAAGGTCATCGACCGGCCGGACGAGGGCGAGGGCACGAACTACCTGATCGTCGGCTCCGACAGCCGTGCGGGCCTGTCCGACGAGCAGAAGAAGGAACTCCACACCGGGTCGGCCGAGGGCAAGCGCACGGACTCGATGATGATCCTGCACACCGGTTCGAACGGCCCGACGCTGATCTCGCTGCCGCGTGACTCGAACGTCACGATCCCGACCTTCGTCGGCTCCGAGTCCGGCAAGACGTACAAGAGCACCGGCCGCCAGGTGAAGCTGAACGCGGCGTACGCGGAGGACGGCCCCGAGCTGCTGGTCCGTACCGTCGAGGCCAACACCGGGCTGCGGATCGACCACTACGTGGAGATCGGCTTCGCGGGCTTCGCCAACATCGTCGACGCGGTCGGCGGCGTGGAGATCGACATCCCCAAGGGCGGCATGAAGGACACCAAGTCCGGTGCCGACTTCGAAGAGGGCAAGCAGACGCTGAACGGCGAGGAGTCGCTCGCCTTCGTGCGGACGCGGTACGCGCTCGCCCGCAGCGACCTGGACCGTACGAAGAACCAGCAGAAGTTCCTCGCGGCCCTCGCCAGCCAGACGGCGACGCCGAGCACGGTCCTGAACCCGTTCAAGCTCTACCCGACGATGAGCGCGGGCCTGGACACCCTGATCGTCGACGAGGACATGGGCCTGTTCGACCTGGCCGACATGTTCTGGGCGATGAAGGGCGTGACGAGCGGCGACGGCAAGTCGATCAACATGCCGATCTCGGGCAACGCCGCCAACGGCAACCTCCAGTGGGACACCACGAAGGTGAAGAAGCTGGTGGAGGAGCTGAGGAACGACGACGCGGTCACCGTGTCGGACAGCTGACCGCACGGTCCGGATGGTCGAGGGGCACCCCGTGCGGGGTGCCCCTCGGTCGCGTTCGGCCCGCTGTCAGGCCATCGCGCCGCACAGGTCGGCACAGCGGCGACACGCCTCCGCGCAGCGTGTCAGCTGCGGATCGTCCGGCATGGAACTACACGCCTCCGCGCACATGGAACAGGCTTCGGCGCACATGCGACACATCTGGGTCATCATGTCCGAGCCGCGCATCATCATGTCCGCGCACGTGCGGGTCATGTCGGCGCAGTCCATGAGCGCGCGCATGACCTGCATCTGGGCCTGGCCGCCCTTCTGCATGCAGTGGCTCATGGTCTCCTCGCACAGCCTGTGCGCGGTCATGCACGCGTCGATGCAGTCCTGCATCTCCTTGCTCATGGTGGACATGGTTCCGGCCTGCTGCTGCTTCATGGCTCCTCCTGGGGGTGGCGCTGAAGCGGGGCCCGGGGCGGCCCCGTGCTCTTCCGTCCTACGCCCGCGGCTCCCCCGGCGCCATCGGGAGGACGGCGACAATCCGCCCCGACAGCACCCATGACGACAGCCCCCGGCGGGATGCCGGGGGCTGTGTACGCTCTGCGCCGAAAGGGTTACGGCAGGTTGCGGGCCATGACGATGCGCTGGACCTGGTTGGTGCCCTCGTATATCTGGGTGATCTTCGCGTCGCGCATCATGCGCTCGACCGGGTAGTCACGCGTGTAGCCGTACCCGCCCAGCAGCTGGACCGCGTCCGTGGTGACCTCCATGGCGACGTCCGAGGCGAAGCACTTGGCGGCGGCGCCCTGGAAGGTGAGGTCCTTGTCGCCGCGCTCGGACTTGCAGGCGGCGGCGTACGTCAGCTGGCGGGCGGCCTCGACCTTCATGGCCATGTCGGCGAGCATGAACTGGATGCCCTGGAAGTCGGCGATCGGCTTGCCGAACTGCTTGCGCTCCTGGACATAGCCCTTGGCGTAGTCGAGGGCGCCCTGGGCGACGCCGAGGGCCTGGGCGGCGATGGTGATGCGGGTGTGGTCCAGGGTCTTCATCGCCGTGGCGAAGCCGGTGCCCTCCTCGCCGATCATGCGGTCGGCGGGGATGCGGACGTTGTCCAGGTAGACCTCGCGGGTCGGGGAGCCCTTGATGCCCAGCTTCTTCTCGGGGGCGCCGAAGGAGACACCCTCGTCCGACTTCTCGACGACGAAGGCCGAGATGCCCTTCGAGCGCTTGGCGGGGTCGGTGACCGCCATGACCGTGTAGTACTCGGACACGCCCGCGTTGGTGATCCAGCGCTTCACGCCGTTGAGGACGTAGTGGTCGCCGTCGCGGACCGCCTTCGTCTTCATGCCGGCCGCGTCGGAACCCGCGTCCGGCTCGGAGAGGCAGTACGAGAACATCGCGTCGCCCTTGGCCAGGGGGCCCAGGTACTTCTTCTTCAGGTCCTCGGAGCCGGAGAGGATCACCGGGAGGGAGCCCAGCTTGTTGACGGCCGGGATGAGGGAGGAGGACACACAGGCGCGGGCCACCTCCTCGATCACGATGACCGTGGCGAGCGCGTCGGCGCCGGCGCCGCCGTACTCCTCCGGTACGTGCACGGCGTGCAGGTCGCCCGCGACCAGCGCCTCCAGCGCCTCTTGCGGGAAGCGGGCCTCCTCGTCCACCACGGCGGCGTAGGGCGCGATCTTCGCCTCGGCGAGGGAGCGGATCGCGTCGCGGAGCATGTCGTGCTCCTCGGACGGGCGGTACAGGTCGAAATCAGCCGATCCGGCCAAGGTCTCTCACGCTCCTGACGCTAACTACCGTTAAGTAACCCAAATTTTAGAGGCCTGCTCGCACGACTGGTACGTGAGTTTGACGACAAGAGGACGACAAGAGAACGGGCCAGAGGAAAACTGCCCGTTGAAGGGCTCGAACACGCCCCGACTATGCTCGTGCAGCGCACTCACGCCCCGCACATTCCAGGAGCATCCATGGCCCTCAAGATCACCGTGATCGGCACCGGCTATCTCGGCGCCACCCACGCCGCGGCCATGGCCGAGCTGGGGTTCGAGGTGCTCGGGCTCGATGTCGTCGAAGAGAAGATCGACATGCTCCGGCGCGGCGAGGTCCCGATGTACGAGCCGGGGTTGGAGGAACTGCTGCGCAAGCACGTGGCGGGGATCGAGGGTTCGACCGGGCGGCTGCGTTTCACCACCGACTACGCCGAGGTCGCGGCCTTCGGCGACATCCACTTCGTGTGCGTGAACACCCCGCAGCGGCACGGCGAGTACGCCTGCGACATGTCGTACGTCGACGCCGCCTTCGCGGCGCTCGCCCCGCATCTGACGGGCCCGGCCCTCGTCGTCGGCAAGTCGACCGTGCCCGTGGGGTCCGCCGACCGGCTGGCCGCCTATCTCGCCGAGCACGCGCCCGTCGGGGAGGACGCCGAGCTGGCCTGGAACCCGGAGTTCCTGCGCGAGGGCTTCGCCGTGAACGACACGCTGCACCCCGACCGGGTCGTGGTGGGGGTGCGCAGCGAGCGCGCCGAGAAGCTGCTGCGCGAGGTGTACGCGACGCCGGTGAGCGAGGGGTCTCCCTTCGTCGTCACCGACTTCCCGACCGCCGAGCTGGTGAAGACCTCCGCGAACTCCTTCCTCGCCACCAAGATCTCCTTCATCAACGCCATGGCCGAGGTGTGCGAGGCCGCCGGGGGCGACGTCGCCAAGCTGGCGGAGGCGATCGGGCACGACGACCGGATCGGAAGGAAGTTCCTGCGGGCCGGCATCGGCTTCGGGGGCGGCTGTCTGCCCAAGGACATCCGGGCGTTCATGGCCCGCGCCGGTGAGCTGGGCGCCGACCAGGCGCTGACGTTCCTGCGCGAGATCGACTCCATCAACATGCGCCAGCGCGGGCAGATGGTGGAGCTGGCCCGGCAGGCGCTGGGCGGCGGCTCCTTCCTCGGCAAGCGGGTGGCCGTGCTGGGCGCCACGTTCAAGCCCGACTCGGACGACGTACGCGACTCGCCCGCCCTCAACGTGGCCGGGCAGATCCACCTCCAGGGCGGCCAGGTCACGGTCTACGACCCCAAGGGCATGGACAACGCGCGACGGCTCTTCCCGACGCTCGGGTACGCCGACTCCGCGCTGGACGCCGTGCGGGGCGCCGACATCGTGCTGCATCTGACCGAGTGGCGCGAGTTCCGTGAGCTGGACCCGGCGGCGCTGGGCGAGGTCGCGTCGACGCGGCTCGTGCTGGACGGCCGCAACGCGCTGGACCCGGAGCTGTGGCGGCGGGCGGGGTGGACGTACCGGGCGATGGGGCGACCGACCGCCTGACGCGAGAAGGCGACTGCCTGAGGCAAGAAGACGACCGCCTGGCGCGAGAGGCCGACCGTCCGAGGCGAGAAGACGACCGCCTGGCGCGAGAAGCCGACCGTCCGAGGCGAGAAGACAACCGCCTGGCGCGAGAAGCCGACCGACTGAGGCGAGAAGACGACCGCCTGGCGTAAGAGGCCGACCGGCTGAGGCACGACGGTGACTTGGCTGACGTAAGAGGCTACCGGCTGAGGCACGAAGGCGACTTGGCTGACGTAAGAGGGCGACCGCCCGCGCAAGAAGGTGACGCCGTTCCGGCCGGGGCTCAGCCGGCCGGAACGGCGTCTGCGTTCATTCTCCACCGTCCGGGTGCCGGGCGGGGGCGAAGCGCTTACTTCACAGTCGACTCATCGGTTTGCTTCGCCCGGTATCTGCGCATCTTGGCGCGCGCCCCGCACACCTGCATCGAGCACCAGCGGCCGCGGCCGGCCGGGCTGCGGTCGTAGTACGCCCAGTGGCAGTCGGGGGCCTCGCAGGCCTTGAGGCGTTGCCAGGTGCCCTCGGTGAGGGCCTGGGCCACGGCCGCGGCGACCCGGGCGGCGAGCGGGGCGGGGTCGGCGGCGGGGCGCAGGGTCGCCGAGCCGTCCTCGCCGGAGATCGCGACGAGGAGCGGGGCTTCGGCCAGCAGCTCGCCGAGCGGGGTCACCGTGCGGTGCGGCGGGTGCCCGGCGTGGGCCAGCAAAGTGACACGCAGGGACTCGCGCAGTTCGCGTACCGCGGCCATGTCCTCGTTGTCCGAGTTCTCCGGCACGTCGAGGCGCGCGCGGCCCTCGGGGGTGTCCAGCGCGTCGGCGCCCGTCTCGATGTCCAACGTGTTCACCAGGCTCTGGATCAGGGCCAGGCCGCCGGGCGCGGGCGTTCTCTCGCTCATGCTTGCGACGTTACCGCTTATGCGGGAGTATGCAGTAACCGTTACCGGTTACTCAATTCTACCGGTAATCATGTCGAGCAGCAGGGAGAGAAGGCCATGGCCATCGCCAAGCTGGATGTCGTCGTCCTGGACTGTCCGGACCCGGTCGCGCTCGCAGGGTTCTACGCCGAGGTGCTCGGCGGGGAGGTCAGCGACCAGGGCGACTGGGTGGACCTGGAGGTGCCCGGCGGGGGCGCCTCGCTGGCGTTCCAGGAGGCGCCGGGGTTCGTACCGCCCGAGTGGCCCTCGGCGGACCACTCGCAGCAGTTCCATCTGGACCTGACGGTCGAGGACATGGACGCGGCGGAGAAGGCGGTGCTGGCGCTGGGGGCCAGGCCGTTGGACACGGAGGATCGGAAGCGGAGTTTCCGGGTGTACGCGGACCCCGCCGGGCACCCGTTCTGCCTCTGCGCGGCCTGAAGCCCTGCCTCAGCGCCCGCCGAACGGGGTCACCCGTCCAGCTCCGAGATCTTCGCCGTCGACGCCTCCCGGCGGTCCTGGGCCGCTCGCGCCACGAAGTCGGCGTTGCGGAGGACTCGTTGGACGTTGCCCCAGGTGAGGAGGGCGAGGTCTTCGGGGGACCAGCCTCGGTGGAGGAGCTCGGCGATCAGGTTGGGGTAGCAGGAGGCGTCGGCGAGGTCCTGGGGATGCGCGGCGCCGGAGTCGTAGGTGCCGGAGAGGCCGACGCACTCGGGGCCCGCGAGTGCGCGGACGTGGTCGAGATGATCGGCGACGTCGTGGACGGACGGGCCCGTCTGCTCGGCGGTCAGGGGGACCATGCACAGACCCTGGGTCTCACCGAGGGCGACGAGCAGGTCGTCGGGGAGGTTCGCCGGGTGGGGGCGCAGGGCGCCGGCCGCCGAGCGGGTGCACAGGGCCGGGGCCCGGGAGACCACCAGGGTCCGCCTGATCGTGGGCTCGGAGGCGCCGGAGAGGTCGGCGAGGACGCCGAGGCGGTTCATCTCGCGGACCACCTCCTCGCCGAACCGGGTCAGCCCGGCCTCGCTCGCCCAGGACGCGCCGACGAGGGTGAGGACCTTCAGGCCGAGCGCGTGCAGGGAGCGCAGGATGCCGAGGGAGTCGCTGAGCGCCGGGGCGCCCGCGGGGCCGAGCAGCACGGCGACCCGGCCGCAGTTGCGGGCGTCGGTGGTGTCACCGGCGCCGGCCGTGAGCCTGAGTCCCTCGGGGTGGGCGTGGACGGCCGTCTTGACCAGGTCGAGCTGTTCCAGGGTGGCGCCGACGGCCCGGTCGCCCGTGAGGCCCTCCGGCAGATGCAGCGACCAGAACAGCGCGCCGACGTGGCCCTTGCGCATCCGCGGGAGGTCGGTGTCGACGGCGCCCTCGCCCAGCTCCAGGTCGTACCAGGGCAGATGGCGCAGCACCCACGGCAGCCCGCTGTAGCCGTCGGCCACGGGGTGCATGGCGAGGAAGGCGTGGGCCGCCTCCAGGACCTCCATCGGCTCTGCGGCCTCGGAAGGCTCGACGGAAGGCTCGGCGAACGGATCGGTGGGCGGCTCGGCGGACGAATCGGTAAACGAATCGGTGGACGAATCGGCTATGGGCTCGGCCACCGGGTTCCGGTGGCTCGACTTCCGCTTCCCCTTCGTGCCCGTCGTGCCCGTGCCCGTCGTACCCGTGCCCGCCCTACCCGTGGTCGTCGTCGTACGGGTCGTCGCGGGCGGTGTGTCGAGCGCACCCGCCTCCGCTGTCGCTTCCAGTTCGTCCTGCAGGTCTGCCATGGCGGGACTCCCTAGCCAGTCGGTGTCGCAGTACCGTCACCGTGGCACGGGGGCCGCCCGCCTTCCTGGTGGGTGGTGCGTTCGGGGGTACGACCCCGAGGACTTCGGGGGTACGGCCCTTACGCCACCCGGCCCCCTCGCGCAGGCGGCCAGCGGTCAGCCGTCCAGCTGCTCCCGCGTCGCGTTCGACGGGCCCGTGCGGCTCTGGAGGTCGCGGGCCACGTCCTCGGCCGCGCCCAGCACCCGTACCGTGTTCTGCCAGGTCAGCTTGGCCAGGTCGGGCCTGGACCAGCCGCGGTCGAGCAGCTCGGCGATCAGGTTCGGGTAGCCGGAGACGTCGTCGAGGCCGTCGGGGGTGAAGGCCGTGCCGTCGTAGTCGCCGCCGATGCCCAGGTGGTCGATGCCCGCGACCTCGCGCATGTGGTCGAGATGGTCCGCCACCGTGGCGACGGTGGCGACCGGGCGCGGGTTGCGCTCCTCGAAGGCGCGGTGCAGCTTCATCGCCGTGGGGGTGGTGTCGAGGTGGTGCAGGCCGTGGGCACGCAGGTTCTCGTCGGCGGCGGCCGTCCAGTCGACGGCGGCCTGGAGGACGAACTTCGGCACGAAGGTGACCATGGCCACGCCGCCGTTGGCGGGCAGCCGCTCCAGGACGTCGTCCGGGATGTTGCGGGGGTGGTCGCAGACGGCCCGCGCGGAGGAGTGGGAGAAGATAAGCGGGGAGACGGACGCGTCGAGCGCGTCACGCATCGTGGTCGCGGCCACATGGGAGAGGTCCACGAGCATGCCGAGTCGGTTCATCTCCCGTACGACCTCGCGGCCGAAGGCCGACAGGCCGCCGACGCCCGGCTCGTCCGTCGCGGAGTCCGCCCACGACACGTTGTCGTTGTGGGTGAGGGTCATGTACCGGACACCCACCGCGTACAGCCCGCGCAGGGTCGCCAGGGAGTCCGAGATGGAGTGGCCGCCCTCGGCGCCCATCAGGGAGGCGACGCGGCCCTCGGCGCGGGCCGTCTCCATGTCGGCGGCGGTCAGCGCGGCCCGCAGCTCGCCGGGGTAGCGGTCGATCAACTGGCGTACGCAGTCGATCTGTTCGAGGGTCGCGGGCGTCGGGTCGGGCTGGTCCGAGGGGACGTACACCGACCAGAACTGCGCGCCGACGCCGCCCGCGCGCAGCCGCGCGAGGTCGGTGTGCAGATGGGCGCTCTGGTCGGTGGCGATGTCACGGGCGTCGAGGTCGTAACGGACCTGCTCGCGCAGCGCCCAGGGCAGGTCGTTGTGGCCGTCGGCGACCGGGAACTCCCGCAGCAGTTCCCGGGCTTCCGTCAGAGAGCTCATCTTCGGTTCCCCCGTTTTTCCCGTCATCGTCCGGTCAGCGTCCTGTCACTTGTCCGGTCAGTGTCCTGTCACTTGCCGAAGCCGAAGCCGTTGCCGGCGCCCTCGACCTTGGAGCGCAGGCGCTTGCCCTTCTCGGTGGCCTGGTCGTTCAGCTCCTGCTGGAACTCCCGCATCCGGCCCCGAAGTTCCTCGTCCTGGGTGGCGAGGATGCGGGCGGCGAGCAGTCCGGCGTTGCGGGCACCGGCGACGGAGACGGTCGCGACGGGCACGCCGGCCGGCATCTGCACGATCGAGAGGAGGGAGTCCATCCCGTCCAGGTACTTCAGCGGCACGGGAACGCCGATGACCGGCAGCGGGGTGACGGAGGCGAGCATGCCGGGCAGGTGGGCGGCGCCCCCGGCCCCCGCGATGATCACCTTGATACCGCGCTCCGCGGCCTCCTCGCCGTACGCGATCATCTCGCGCGGCATCCGGTGCGCGGAGACGACGTCGACCTCGTACTCGATCTCGAACTCGTCGAGGGCCTGCGCGGCGGCCTCCATGACGGGCCAGTCCGAGTCCGACCCCATGACAATGCCTACGACGGGGCTCATTCGGTGATCGTGCCTCTCAGGTAACCGGCGGCGTGACGGGCGCGCTCCAGCACGTCGTCGAGGTCGTCGCCGTAGGTGTTGACGTGACCGACCTTGCGGCCGGGCTTCACGTCCTTGCCGTACATGTGGATCTTGAGCTGGGGGTCGCGGGCCATGCAGTGCAGGTACGCGGAGTACATGTCGGGGTAGTCGCCGCCGAGGACGTTGACCATGACGGTCCACTTCGCGCGGGGGCGCGGGTCACCGAGCGGAAGGTCGAGGACGGCGCGTACGTGGTTGGCGAACTGGGACGTGATCGCGCCGTCCTGGGTCCAGTGGCCGGAGTTGTGGGGGCGCATGGCCAGCTCGTTGACGAGGATGCGTCCGTCGCGGGTCTGGAACAGCTCGACGGCCAGGTGGCCGACGACGTCCAGTTCCTTGGCGATGCGCAGGGCCATCTCCTCGGCCCTGAGGGCGAGTGCCTCGTCCAGGTCGGGGGCGGGCGCGATGACGGTGTCACAGACGCCGTTCACCTGCCGCGACTCCACGACCGGGTACGCGACGGCCTGGCCGTGCGGCGACCGTACGACGTTGGCGGCCAGCTCCCGCAGGAAGTCGACCTTCTCCTCCGCGAGGACCGGGACCCCGGCGCGGAACGGCTCGGCGGCGTCCTCGACGGAGCGGACGACCCAGACGCCCTTGCCGTCGTAGCCGCCGCGGACCGTCTTGAGGATGACCGGAAAACCCTCACCCTCGGCGGCGAACGCGGCCACGTCCTCGGGGTCCGCGACGATGCGGTGCCGTGGACAGGGCACGCCGATCGCGTCGAGCCGCGCCCGCATCACACCCTTGTCCTGGGCGTGCTGAAGCGCGTCGGGCCCCGGGCGTACGGGAATGCCGTCCGCCTCCAGGGCACGTAGGTGCTCGGTGGGTACATGTTCGTGATCGAAGGTGATCACATCGCAGCCCTGCGCGAACGCACGCAGCGTGTCGAGGTCGCGATAGTCGCCGATGACGACATCGCTCACCACCTGCGCCGCGGAATCCTGAGGGGTGTCACTGAGGAGCTTGAACCTGATGCCGAGCGGGATGCCCGCCTCGTGTGTCATACGAGCGAGCTGTCCACCGCCGACCATGCCGACTACCGGGAACGTCACACCCCCAGAGTATCGGCCATGGAATCGGCCACTTCCCGATGTCCGGTTCCGGTGCTCTTCGCGATGCCCCGCGATGCCTATGAGCCGCTGCACAGGCATCCCCAAGGGGCGCTGGTTAGCATGGCTGGGTCGGGCGAACCCGACAGGACCGTTACGACCACGATCACGACCACGACTCAATCGAGCGACGGGGGCCCACACGATGGGAAGTACGACCTCGGGGCCGCGTACGAAGCCCCGCGGCGCCCTGCGCCGACGGATCGACCTGCTGGTACGTGAGGTCGCCAAGTTCGGTGCGGTGGGCGGTGCGGGGCTGCTGGTGAACCTCGCCGTGTTCAATCTCGTACGGCACCTCACCGACCTGCAGGTGGTGCGGGCCAGCGTGATCGCCACGGTCGTCGCGATCGTCTTCAACTACGTGGGGTTCCGCTACTTCACGTACCGCGACCGCGACAAGAGCGGCCGTACGAAGGAGCTGACGCTCTTCCTGCTGTTCAGTGCGGTCGGACTGGTGATCGAGAACGGCGTGCTGTACGTCGCGACGTACGGCTTCGGCTGGGACACCCCGCTGCAGAGCAACGTCTTCAAGTTCCTCGGCATCGGCGTCGCGACCCTCTTCCGCTTCTGGTCGTACCGGACGTGGGTGTTCCGCACCCTGCCGGCACGGGAGGCGGTGGCGAGTGCGGAATCGTTCCTGGAGGAGGGTGCCGCCCACCCGCCCGCCCTTACGGGGACAGCGCCTCGTAAGCGCCGCTAGGCATCTTCCGGGCGCGAGGAAGCGCCTGCCCCAGGGACTGTCGTCACATTCCCGTCTGCCGCGCTCCGGGCGGTGCGACGGGAACTTGACCACAAGCCCTAGCGAACCGGCCGGTCCTCCGGAGGCGGCTGCTTGACCGGCGTACGCGACAGGAACATCCCGAACACCGGCGGCTGCGCCTGAAGCATCTCCAATCGCCCCCCGTCCGCCTCCGCGAGGTCACGGGCGACGGCGAGCCCGATGCCCGTCGAGTTGCGTCCGCTGATCGCCCGCTCGAAGATCCGCGCCCCGAGGTCGGCCGGGACACCGGGCCCCTCGTCCGTGACTTCGATCACTGCCTGGTTCCCGGTCACGCGTGTACGCAACGCCACCGTGCCGCCGCCGTGCATCAGCGAGTTCTCGATCAGCGCGGCCAGCACCTGCGCGACCGCGCCCGGCGTACCCACGGCCTGCAGATGCCGCTTTCCCGAGCTGACGATGGCGCGGCCGGCGCTGCGGTAGGCCGGGCGCCACTCCTCCAGCTGCTGTTTGATGACCTCGTCGAGCTCGAACGCGACGGCCGAGCCGTTGCGCGGGTCGCGCGAGTTGGTGAGCAGCCGCTCCACGACGTCCGTCAGCCGCTCGACCTGAGTGAGCGCGATGACCGCCTCCTCCTTCACCGTGGCCGGATCGTCGGTGAGGGTGATCTCCTCCAGCCGCATGGAGAGGGCCGTCAGCGGGGTGCGCAGCTGGTGGGAGGCGTCCGCCGCGAGGCGCCGCTCGGCGGTCAGCATGCGGCCGATGCGCTCGGCGGAGGAGTCCAGCACATCCGCGACCCGGTCCAGCTCCGGGACGCCGTACCGCTTGTGGCGGGGGCGCGGGTCGCCGGAGCCGAGGCGTTCGGCGGTCTCGGCGAGGTCGGTGAGGGGGGAGGCGAGGCGGTTGGCCTGGCGTACGGCGAGGAGGACGGCCGCGATGACGGCGAGCAGGGCGACCGCCGCGATGATCATCAACGTACGGCCGACTTCCTCGCTCACGGTCGAGCGGGACTCCTCGACGACGACCGTCTCGCCCTTCTCGCCGGTGGCCGTGTGGCGGATGACCTCGCCGGTCGGCTTCTCGCCGATCTCGATCGGGGCTCGGCCGGGGATCACGATGTGGGCGTAGCGCGCGTCGCCGACCTGGTCCTCGAGGACGGAGGCCGTGACCTGCTCGTCGCCGAGGATGCGGCTGTCCACGATGCTCGCCAGCTGTACGGCCTCGGAATCGACGCGTTCCTGGGCGCTGTTGCTGATCGTGCGGGTCTCGACGATGACGAGGGAGACCCCGAAGACGGCGATGACGACGAGCACCACGGCGAGGGTGGACTGGATGAGACGGCGACGCACGGGGCCCTCCGGGAGGGACGGGTGTTGACTTGGTCCAGTGTGCCCCTGTTCGTTTCGGCACCCGGCGCCGGGGCGGGGCGCCCCGCGAAGGGCGCGGGGAACTGCGCGACCAGCCACGACGAAGCCGCAGTGGCCGGACGGCAGACGCCCCGAGCCATTGGGCACCGGATGACGGGCGCCCCCGAGCCATTGGGCACCGGGCGCCGGGGCTGGGCGCCGGACCGGGCGGGGGTGGGTCGCGCGACCCGGCGCCTACGGGGTGCCGTTGCGCCCACCCTCCCCCACTCTCGGCTTCGCTCGAGCGGGAGGTACCGCCACCGCCCCAGCGGCGCGATTGCCCGCAGCCCGGGGCGCCTCAGTTCTTCTCGAAGCGGAAGCCCACTCCTCGCACCGTCGCGATGTACCGCGGGTTCGCCGCGTCGTCGCCGAGCTTCTTGCGGAGCCAGGAGATGTGCATGTCCAGGGTCTTGGTGGAGGACCACCACGTCGTGTCCCAGACCTCGCGCATCAGCTGGTCGCGGGTGACGACCCGGCCGGCGTCGCGCACCAGCACCCGCAGCAGGTCGAACTCCTTGGCCGTGAGCTGGAGTTCCTCCTCGCCCATCCACGCGCGGTGGGACTCGACGTCGATGCGCACGCCGTGCGTGGCGGGCGGCTGCTGGGGCTCGGTGGCGCCGCGCCGCAGCAGGGCCCGGACGCGGGCCAGCAGTTCGGCGAGCCGGAACGGCTTGGTGACGTAGTCGTCGGCGCCCGCGTCGAGGCCGACGACGGTGTCCACCTCGTCGGCGCGCGCGGTCAGGATGAGGATCGGCACGGTGTGCCCCTCGGCGCGCAGCCGGCGGGCCACCTCCAGGCCGTCCATGCCGGGCAACCCCAGGTCCAGGACGACCAGGTCGACGCCACCCTGCATTCCGGCGTCCAGCGCGGTGGGGCCGTCCTCACGGACCTCCACCTCGTACCCCTCCCGGCGCAGTGCGCGGGCCAGCGGCTCCGAGATGGACGCGTCGTCCTCGGCGAGCAGTACACGGGTCATGCAGTGATGGTAGTCCGCCGGGAACCGCTGCTGGAGGGTGATCCGTAAGCGCATTCACACCTTCGTCATGCGGTTTTCTCACCTTCACCGCTCATGATCCAATCTGCGGGCGGTCCGGCCCGGGCCCGACGGGGGTCCGCGACGATCACTCCCTGTGACCGGGCGGCCGAATTCCCTGAGGGCCTTCGAATGCCTGCTCGGAGCCCCTTCTTACCTGTGATCCGCCTCTCAAGACCTTCCATTTCCTTCAGTGTCCTGACGTATGGTGACTGGACGCCTGTAGCTGTATGTGGGGACCTTTGGCAGGACATCTGCGCTGAAGGTCTCTTTTGTGCCCGGGCTGGGCCCGAGGAGTTCTCTCCGGCCCGAAAAGCGATGCGACCTGCAAGGAACCACCATGGCGTCCAGCCTGACGAAGGACTCGGCCGGCCGGGGAACCCCCGGCCCCCAGTGGACCTTCTTCGGCCACCCCAGCGGTCTGGCCACCCTCTTCCTGACCGAGATGTGGGAGCGATTCTCCTACTACGGCATGAAAGCCCTGCTCACCGTCTATCTGCTCTCCGGCGGCCCCGACGCCGGCAAGGGCGGCCAAGGCGGCGGTCTGGCCATGGACCTGGCCACCACGACCACGATCGTCGCCGTCTACTCGGCGATGGTGTACCTGCTCGCGATGCCCGGCGGCTGGCTCGGCGACCGCGTCTGGGGTCCCCGCAAGACAGTCACGATCGCCGCGGTCACGATCATGTCCGGGCACCTCGTACTGGCACTGCCAGGCGGCCAGGCCCCGTTCTTCGCGGGCCTCGCGCTGGTCGCGGCCGGCTCCGGTCTGCTGAAGGCCAACATCTCCACCATGGTGGGCCACCTGTACGACGGCCCCCAGGACCCGCGGCGCGACGGCGGCTTCACGATCTTCTACATGGGCATCAACGCGGGTGCCTTCTTCGCCCCGTTGCTCATCGGCACCGTCGGCCAGGAGGTCGACTGGCACCTCGGCTTCGGTCTGGCCGCCGTCGGCATGGCCCTCGGGCTCGCCGTGTTCCTCCTCGGCACCCACACGCTGAACCCGCGCAGCAGCGTCGTCCCCAAGCCGCTGGCCGCCGAGGAGCGCGCCTCCTGGCTGCGCAAGGGCCTGCTCTGGCTGTCCGTCGCGGTCGTCTTCTACGGCGTCGTGGGCCTCACCGGCCACTTCACCCTGAACTGGGCGATGATCCCGCTGACCGTCATCGGTCTGGTCGTCCCGGCCGGTGTGCTGCTGCGCATCAAGCGCGACAAGGAACTCGACGCCGCCGAGCAGTCGAAGATGACCGGCTACATCTGGTTCTTCGTCGCCGCCGCCGTGTTCTGGATGATCTACGACCAGGGCGCGTCAACGGTCCAGGCGTTCGGCTCGGACGGTGAGAAGGTCGCGGGCTCGCTGCTCGGCTTCGAGTTCCCGACCTCCTGGTACCAGTCGCTGAACCCGCTGTTCATCATGGCGCTGGCCCCGGTGTTCGCCTGGCTCTGGCTGTGGCTGAACCGCAGGGGCAAGGAGCCCAGCACGGTCGTGAAGTTCGCCATGGCCCTGATGCTCATCGGTGTCTCGTTCTTCTTCTTCCTGATCCCGCTGGCGATGGCGGCGGACGGCACCCTGACCAGCCCCATGTGGCTGGTGGGCATCTACTTCATCCAGACCGTCGGCGAACTGTGCCTCTCGCCGGTCGGCCTGTCCGTGACGACGAAGATGGCCCCCGCCAAGTACGCCAGCCAGATGATGGGTGTGTGGTTCCTCGCGGTGACGGCAGGCGACTCGGTCACGGGTCTGCTCTCCAACCCGGCCGTCGGCGGCTTCGACCTCAGCGGCACCGGGATGGTCGCGGTCGAGGCGGCTCTCGCGGTCCTCGCGGGCTTGGCGATCTACCTGTACCGCAGGAAGGTCAGGGCGCTCACGGGCGACGTGCACTGACGTTTTTCGGTGCCCTGAGGGGCCGCCGCACCTGTCCAGCGGGTGCGGCGGCCCCTCGCGCGCTCAGCGAAGCTTCCGGCGCGGCATGAACGTGAAGATCGCGCCGCCCAGGAGGAGCGTGGTACCCGCGAGGAGGGCCAAGGCCTTCAGGGTGCCGCGGCTGCCGCCCGCGCCGGTGTCGGCGAGGCCGCCCGAGGTGCTGGCGGTGCTGGTGCCGCCGCTGGTGGTCGACCCGGAGGTGGAGCCGCCCGATGCGCCGCCCGGCTGTTCGGTGGTGTCGAGGGTGAGGGAGACCAGCGACTGGGACGGGGTGCACGTCGTCGTCGTACCGAGGGCCTTGATGGTCAGGACACCCGGGGCGAGCGTGGACTCGCCGGTGGCGCCCGGCTTGTAGGTGCCGGTGAGGTCGGGGATCTCCATCGGGTCGCCCGCCTTGATGGCCTCGGCATTGGTGGGGCCCTCGACACTGACCGAGCCGTCGTCGGCGCCGCCGAGGACGATCTCCATGGAGGGCTTCACGGAGTCCTTGGGGATGTCGGCGGGGCTGTCCATCACCGACTTCTTGAACTGGACGATGAGGTCGAAGCTCTCCCCGTCCTTCTTGGCGTCGATCTGCACCGGCGAGGTCACGCTCTTGTCCCCGATCGGCGTCTTGCACGCGTACGGGACCTGGACCTCCTTGCCGGTGAAGTCGGTCTGGCCGCCGTCACCGCCGCTGGTTCCGCCGTCGGAGGCGGTGGAGCCTTCGCTGGTGGTGGTGCCGGTCGTGCCCGTGGTGCCCGTCGTGCCCGTGGTGCCCGTCGTGCCGGTGGTGCCGGTCGTACCCGTCGTTCCGGTGGTGCCCGTCGTACCCGTCGTGCCCGTGGTGCCCGTCGTACCCGTCGTGCCCGTGGTGCCCGTGGTGCCGGTCGTGCCGCCGGTCGCCGTGACGTCGATGGTCGCGGCCTCCGTCACCGTCCCCGTCGGCGCGCACTCGGTGTTCGTCGAGAAGACGTTGATCGTGTACGCGTCGGGCGTCAGCGTCACCTTGCCCGGCGTCGTCAGCTTCAGCGTGCCCTTCATGTCGGACAGCACCATCGCGCCGCCCTTGGGGATCGCCGGGTTCTCGCGCGGGCCCCGCATGGCGATGTCGGCGCTCTGGGCGCCGGCCGCCTTGAGGGTGCCGCTGGGCTGGACGGTGTTCGCGGGCAGGTCGATGAGGTCGGGATTCCTGGACGCGGCCTGGACGAACTTCCACACCACCTCGATCTCGTCCCCGACCTTCGCGGTGGCCGGGGCGCTGATCTCCACCTTGGTGGTGCCCTCGACCGGTGGCAGCCCGGAGGCCGCCGGCGGCACGCACTTCGTGGCGAACGACACCTCCGCCGCGTACGCGGGCACGGCCGTCGCGCCCAGCAGGGTCCCGGCCCCGCCGAGCATCAACGCGGCTCCGAGAGCACCCGCTCTCGTTCGCACTCTCGCTCTCCGCTGCGCTCTCACGTGGTTCCCTTCCCGGTCGGAGTGGTCGGGCTCGTCGGGCTCGTCGGGCTCGTCGGGTCTTCCTCTTGCGGTGCGGAGAGCTGTCCCGCCGTCGCGCGGGGGTCGGTGTCGGGGGTGAACCACGGCAGGGTGCGGACGGTGCGGGGCTCGGCCTGCGCGGGCCCGGTCCTCGACGGGTCCGCCGCGTCCGACTTCCTTGTGGGCAGGCCGAGTCGGGGCAGTCGTGGGCCCCGGCGCCGCCGCGCCGTCGTCGTCCGCCGCGGCCGTACGCGGTCCACCACCGCCATCCCCGCGCGGAACAGCGCGGCCGGTACGACGACGCACAGCATCAGCCAGAAGAGGGTCACGCCCCAGGGGCGGCCGACGTCCCAGGGCCGTTCGGCGAGGACCTTGCCGCCGTACTTGAGGGAGACGGAGTAGTCGCCGTGGGCGCCGGCGACGAGTTCGACCGGCAGGGCGATCCGCGCTTTGCGGCCCGGCGCGATCGTGCCGCGCCACTGCTGCTCCTCCCACTTCGGCGCGAACACGCCGTGCGAGGTGCCCACCTGGAAGAGGGGGTCCTTGACCGGCGCGGTGCCGACATTGCCGACGGTGAGGACCAGTTCGCGCGCGGGCGGCGCCCCGAACCAGGTCAGCAGGCCGCTCGAACCCTCCAGCCGGGTGTCCGTCAGGACCGACAGCCGTCCGCTGCCCGTTTCCTCGGGCAGGGGTTGGACGGAGTGCCCGGCGACCTGGAAGACCACGTCGGCCTCGGTCTTCTCGCCCGTGATGGTGGACACGTGCACCACGCATGGGCACGGCACGGGCGGCTCGGCCACCGGCAGCTTCCGGCTGAACCGGCCCTCGCCGTCCGCGGTCGCGGCCCGGCCGTCGGAGTTGGCACAGGAGTTGGTGCCACCGGGCACGCCCCGCGAGGGCTCGGCCTGACCGCAGATCAGGATCATCAGCAGCGCTTTCGGCCGCCAGCCGGTACCGGTGACGGTGAGGGAACCGCCGGTCCCCGCCTGAGACTCGGACAGCTTCAGGCTCGGCTTGTCGGCGGCCGCGGCCCGACCCGCCGCGCCCGCGAACACCGGCACGAGCAGCAGGACGAGCGCGCACAGCACCACAGCCGACGTACGGTTCCGCCCTTTCTCCACGTCACGCTCCCCGCTTCCGTCAGCTCGACAACTCGACAACTCGCCTCAGCGGTGCACGGCCGTCACCGCCGTACCGCCTGCTTCCTACGGGTCACCCACAGCGCCCCCGCCGCGCCCACGAGCAGCACCGTGCCGCCGAGCGTGCCGAGCGCGACCGCCGAGTCCTCGGGCCCGGTCTGCGGCAGCTCGCCACCGGAACCGCCCGAGCCGCTCGACCCACCCGACCCGCCGGAATCCGAACCACCGGTCGAGCCACCCGTCGAACCTCCGCCCGCTGCCGTGACGTCGAGCGTCAGCGACGGCCCGGGGGTGTTGCCGGGCGTGCAGGTCGTGGTCGTACCGAGGGCCTTGATGGTCAGGACGCCCGCGGTGAAGGTGACCTTGCCGGACTTCTTCGGGGTGTACGTGCCGCTCAGGTCGTTGATCTTGATGGGAGTGTCGGCGGGGATGGCCGCCTGGTTGGCCGGACCCGTCACCGTGAGCGTGCCGCTGTCGGCGCCGCCCAGCGCGATGGTGGCGCTCGGCTCCATCGCACCCTTGCCGAGTTCGACCGGGCTGGACGAGACGCCCTTCTGCCAGGACATGGTGATCTTGTAGCCGCTGCCGCTCTTGACGCCCTTGATGTCGATGGGCGAGACGGCGGACTTGTCACCGATCGGCGTCTTGCAGTTGTACTCGACGTTCACGACCTCGGCATGGGCCGCCGGCGCGGCCATCAGCACCGCCGAGCCGGCCAGCGCCGCGAGAGACGCGAACGCGGCGGTCCGTTTCTGGTACGTCCGGTACGACACCTCGGCACCCCACATTCTGACGGGACATCAGATCGGCCGCTCAAGGTACGCCGGGCCCCTTGGAGAAGGAAGACACAGGCGGGTGTCGGATGTGTGGGGGTGCGGCGGCCGCCTTGCGAGCAAGGCGGGGCGCGGGCTTTCACAGGGCGCGGGGACCTGCGCGATCAGGCACGACGATCTCGCTGGGACCGGTGCCCCCTGGCGCGACATCCCGGAACGCCACGGGCCCTGGGACCGGGTCCATGACCTGTTCCGCCGCTGGCAGCGGGATGGCACGTGAGCCCGGATCGTCACCCGTCTCCAGGCCGAAGCCCACGCGAAGGCCCTGTGACCAGCACTTGTCCATGGAGCCTAGGGACGGATGAGCGTGCGGGCATGCTCGATCCACCCCAGCACGGCCTTGGCACCGCACGCCTCGGCGACCGACTCGGCCTCGTCGAGGTGGTCGAGCGCCGCCGATCGGTCGCCCGTCTCGGCCGAGAAGTAGGCCAGCGCCACCAGGCCGGCCGCTTCCCCGGGCCTGAAGCCGATCTCCCGGCGCAGTGTCACCGATTCGGTCAACCGCTCGCGGGCCTGATGGAACCGGCCTGCGTCCTTGTCGGCAAAGCCGAGATGGCGTACCGCGTAGGACATCGTCATCCGGTCGCCGACGGACTTCGCCAGCGTGTACGACCGGTCGAAGTACGGCCTGCCGGTGGCGCCATCGCCCTTCACCACCTGATGCCAGCAGCCGACCCAGAACAACGCGTCCGCCTCACCCGACACGTCCCCGAGACGCTGGTACAACTCGGCCGCGCGCTCGAACAGCACCAGTTCCTGGCCGTTCTCCTCGCGGTCGTTCAGGAAGCGGACGTGCAACACCTTTCCACGCGCCATGGCGAGGGGTGCCTCGATCGCGTCCAGCGCGTCATCGGACCGATCCAGCGCGGACGTGTCGCCGCCGAACATCGCCGCTTCGAACAACTCTCCCGCACGTTCGATCCAGTCCTGCCCTGGCATGCCCTGCCCCTCCCCGTTGGACGATTCGCCTGCCGAGGCTATCTCCGCCCTCCCGCCGGGACTCGGCAATTTCCGAGGGCGGCCCTCAAGCGCCCCATTCGCCCGTGACCTTGGCGAGTGCCCCGGGCGCGGTCCCGAGCTGTCAGCCCGCGCTGACGGCCAGTCCGGGCTTCCGGGTTCAGGCGTCCTTCACTGGACGACGAGTCCAGGCGTCCGCGACTTCCCCAACAGGCCCTAGGCGGGCGCCCCCAGCTCCGCCCAAACGGTCTTCCCCGGCGCCCCAGGAGTCCGTACGACCCCCCAGTCGAGACAAAGCCGCTGCACGATGAACATCCCGTGCCCACCCGGCCTACCGGCTCTGTGCGGCGTACGCGGCGCCGGATCCCCCGCCCCCCGGTCGGACACCTCGATCCGCAGCACCTTGCCGTCGGAGCCGATCCACAACTCGGCCGGGCCCTCCGCATGGAGACACGCGTTGGTGACCAACTCGGAGACCACCAGCAGCACATCCTCGGCCGCCGCCCGCTGATCGGCGGTGGCCGAGGGAAGCCACCCCCACGCGTACAGGGCCTGCCGGGCGAAGTCGCGGGCGAGCGGCACCACCCCGCTCTCGCCGTCGAAGCTCAGCCGGCGGGAGCGGCCACCGGAGGCCGACACGGCGGACGCGTCCTCCCCGGACGCGCCGGAAGCGCCGCCGATGCCCGATTCCGGGCCGCGGTCGCCCGGCGAGCAAGGCCGGGGGGTGCTCATCAGCACTTCACCTCACCGATTCACCAGTTCACGATTCAGGACTCAGAGTGCGGGTACGGAGTGCGGGGCAGAGGCGCGGTGTGGACGGCAGGGCCTCCCGCACCCCGTACGCGCTCCCGTACGTTCCGTACTGTCGACTCGTTCAGGATGTCTCCTGCCCGAGCGAACCGTCAGAACACCCACGTTTTCGGCACAGAAGCTGTGACGCCGACGGACTAGCCGGCCAACGCCGCCTCGACCGAGTCATGGACGGTGAAGACGGCCTCCGCCCCGGTGATCTCGAACACCCTGGCCACCACCGGCTGCATCGCCGCGAGATGGACCCCGCCGCCCGCGGCCTCGGCCTTCAGCCGGACCCCCAGGAGGACGTTGAGCCCGGTGGAGTCACAGAACTCGAGGCGGGAGCAGTCCACGACGAGACGCGTGAACCCCTTCTCCAGACACCCTTCGAGTGGCTCGCGCAGCAGATCGGCGGTGTGGTGATCGAGCTCACCCGCCGGCGCCACGACGGCACTGGGGCCCTCTTCCCGCACTTCGACGTGCAGTCGGCCCGACTGCGCGCTGCCGACCGTCCCACGGTCCATGCCGTCTCTCTCCCGACCGTCGTGACTGTTGACTCGCTCTCGAACACTACGCCTTCCTCACAATCTCCGACACCCGAACAACCGCCCAGAAGTGGACATTTCACCGCAGTACGCACTTGCGATGAACTCCGGATTGCGGGTAGGGCTAGTAAGGACACCAATCGACACGGCCGCTCGGAGGGCGCCGCACACCGCAGTGCACGTATTGGCATCGGCGGCCATACGCCGAGAACGATGGAGGACATCATGTCACCCCGGCTCGACGCATCGCATACCCGGACGGCGACGTCGACACCCTCTCCGGAAGACACCCGGGACGCGTTCGACCCCCACCTCAGCGACGCGCTCCAAGGACTTCCCGAGATCCCCCCGTACGACGAGGTGGGGCCGGTTGACGCACGAGCTCTGTCCAAGACCCTCTTCGAGCGGCTGCAGTCCCTCGACGAAGGAACGCACGAGTACTCGTACGTCCGCAACACGCTCGTCGAACTCAACCTCGCGCTGGTCAAGTTCGCCGCCTCCCGCTTCCGCTCACGCAGCGAGCCGATGGAGGACATCATCCAGGTCGGCACGATCGGGCTGATCAAGGCGATCGACCGCTTCGAGCTCAGCCGAGGCGTCGAGTTCCCGACCTTCGCCATGCCGACGATCGTCGGCGAGATCAAGCGCTTCTTCCGTGACACGTCGTGGTCCGTCCGCGTACCGCGAAGACTGCAGGAACTCCGGCTCGACCTGGCCAAGGCCGGTGACGAGCTCGCGCAGCAGCTCGACCGCGCTCCGACGGTGGGCGAGTTGGCTGAGCGGCTGGGCCTGACGAACGACGAGGTCGTGGAGGGGATGGCCGCGTCGAACGCCTACACGGCGTCATCGCTCGACGCCCAGCCCGAGGAGGACGACTCCGAGGGCGCGCTGGCGGACCGGATCGGCTACGAGGACCACGGGCTCGAAGGCATCGAGTACGTCGAGTCGCTCAAGCCGCTGATCGCGGAACTCCCGCCGCGTGACCGGAAGATCCTCTCGCTCCGCTTCGTCGCGGGCATGACCCAGTCGGAGATCGGCGAGGAACTCGGCATCTCCCAGATGCATGTCTCCCGGCTGCTGTCACGCACACTCGTGCGACTACGCAAGGGGCTGACGGTCGAGGAGTGAACGCCTCGTCATGACACAAGTGGGCCGGGTTCGGTAGGAGTTGTTCTCCTGCCGGGCCTGGTCCCTTGTCGTTCTTGGTAGTTACTGACGGGAACCTCTTTTCCCGCGAGTCTCCTTCCACCACTATGGTCACCCGCACGGGGGTGCGAGGAGGCCAGAGAATGGCTCGGTCCGACGCGCGGCTCACCGAGCTGTTGCGCGCCGACACCCCCACCGTGTTCCCGGCACTGCGCGAACTGCGCGCACGCCATCACCCGTCGGTCCTCGCGTACGCCCGCCTGTGCACCGCGAGCGAGGCGGCGGCACGGCAGCTGGCGGCGCAGGTGTTCACGACGGCGGCCCGCGAGACGGCACAGGGCTTTGAGCCGAGCGTCCCGTGGCGGCACCAACTCCTGCTGCTGGCCGGGCGGTCGGCCGCCGCATGGGCCGGGGACGAGCGCGCGGGCGGGCTCGACGCCGGGCTGCTCGTCATGCTGAACACCACGGGCCCCGACGGCCCGGAGCCGCCCATGCTCATGGCGTTCCGTTCACTGCCGCCCCGCGCCCAGGGGCTGCTCTGGTACGGGTTCGTGGAGCGGGAGCCCGATGACCAGGCGGCCGCCTTCCTCGGCCTCACCCGCGAGGACGTGACGTACGAGAAGGGCCCGGCGCTGCACACCCTGCGCCAAGCCTGTCTCCGGACCCGTCTCGCCGCCTCCGACGACCCGCGCTGCCAGGACTTCCGCCGGCTGATCGAGGAGTCGGTACGCCCCGACACCCCCCGCCACAGCGCGGATCTGCACGCCCACATGGCGCACTGCGCCCACTGCACCGGCGCGTTCGAGGAACTCCGCGCCCTGCGTGACGCTCCGCGCGCGGCCCTGGCGGAGGGGTTGCTGCCGTGGGGCGGGGCGGCGTACGTGCGCGGCAGGGAGAGCGAGGGGCAGGAGGGCGGGGGCGTCGGTGAGGCGTCGGCCGGGGACGCGGGCGAGGGCGTCGGCGAGGCGACCGCCCGGGATGCGGGCGGGGGCGCCACCAAATCCCGTCGGCCGCCGTCCCGCCGGTTCGTGCTGACCTCGGCGGTCCTGGGCGTGGCCGCTCTGGCGCTGCTGGGTTTTCTGCTGTTCTCGGGCGACTCGTCGTCCCCGTCCCCGGCCCCGGCGGGCGCGGACGCCGTCCGTACGCCGGCGAGCCCGCCGTCGGTGACGGTCCCGTCGAGCCCGGCACCGAGCCCTGACCCGAGCCCCTCGGTGTCACGTTCGGTCGAGTCGCCGGAACCGACCGGGCCGACGCAGAGCCCGGCTCCGTCGGCGCAGCAACCGGGCAGCGGATACGCGCAGGTCGTGAACGTCGCGTCGGGCCTGTGTCTGGATGTGCGGGGCGAGTTGGAGAAGGGGACGGACGTCGTCACGGCCATCTGTACCCGGGCGGACACCCAGCGCTGGCGGGTCGACGCCGACCGGGGTGTGGTGCAGTCGTACGCCGACCCCGACTTCTGTCTGGACAGCCGGGGGGCGACCGACGACGGTGTGGGCATCTGGGAGTGCGACTCGGTCGACGGCGACAACGGCCGGAACCTGAGGTTCACGGTCGACTCCCGAGGGGCGATCCGCCCGGCGATCGCCCCGGATCACGCGGTGACACCGGACGCGCTCGGCGCGGTGTCCCTGGCCGAGGGGACGGGGCGCGCGGGGCAGCGGTGGCGGACGGGGGCCGGGCCGCGCTGAGGGCTTGGGCTTCGGTTGAGGGCTTTCGGTTTGAGGGCTTGGGCTTCGGTTTGAGGGCTTGGGCGCGCGTCAGAGTTGGCGTACGCCCCTGCGCCACACCCCCGCCACCAGCGGAACTCCCGGCCGGTAGGCCAGATGGACATGGCTGGGCGCGTCCAGGAGCGTGAGGTCGGCGTACGCGCCCGGTGTGAGCCGTCCGATGTCGTCGCGGCGCAGGGCCCGCGCGCCCCCTGCCGTGGCGGACCAGACCGCCTCGTCCGGTGTCATCCCCATGTCCCGTACCGCGAGGGCGATGCAGAAGGGGACCGAGGAGGTGAAGGACGAGCCGGGGTTGCAGTCGGTGGACAGTGCGACCGTGACACCGGCGTCGAGGAGGCGCCGGGCGTCCGGCCACTCGGCGCGGGTGGAGAACTCGGCGCCGGGGAGGAGCGTGGCGACGGTGTTTCCGCCGGCCAGGGCGTCGACGTCGGCGTCGGTGAGGTGGGTGCAGTGGTCGGCGCTGGCCGCGTCGAGTTCGACGGCGAGCTGGACTCCGGGGCCGTAGGAGAGCTGGTTGGCGTGGATGCGGGGGTGCAGGCCCTTGGCCCGGCCGGCCGTGAGGATCGCGCGGGCCTGGTCGCCGTCGAAGGCGCCCCGCTCGCAGAAGACGTCGATCCAACGGGCGTACGGGGCGCAGGCGTCGAGCATCTCACCGGTGACCAGGTCGACGTAGGCGGCCGGGTCGTCGGCGAGGTCGGGCGCGACGATGTGCGCGCCGAGGTAGGTGACCTCGTCGGTGTGGGCGGCGGCGATGCGCAGGGCGCGGGCCTCGTCCTCGACGGTCAGGCCGTACCCGGACTTCGTCTCGAAGGTGGTCGTGCCTTGGCGGAGGGCCTCGTGGAGGTAACGGGTGAGGTTGGCCTCCAGTTCCTCGTCGGTGGCGGCGCGGGTGGCCGCGACGGTCGTCCGGATGCCGCCGGCGCTGTAGGCCCGGCCGGACATACGGGCGTTGAACTCGGCGGTCCGGTCTCCCGCGAAGAGGAGGTGGGAGTGGGAGTCGACGAAGCCCGGGAGCACCGCCCGGCCACCGGCGTCGACCCGATTGTCAGTGGCGGGTGCTTTGCTTTGATCACCGGTCCACGCGATGCGTTCACCGTCGATGACGACGGCCGCGTCCTGGATCAGTCCGAGGGGGGATCCGTCACCGAGGGAGGGGTCGTTGGTGACCAGGGCGGCGATGTTGGTGATGAGCGTGCTTGCGGTGCTCGCGGAGTTGGCGGGGCTGACGGTCGTAGCGCTGCTCATGGCGTCCTTGTTGGCCTGGTCGGCGGTGGGTTCGGGGGCGGGCCGTGCGGGTGGTCGGCCCGGTGTCATCCGCGCAGGGCTGCGACGGCGTCCGCGAGGGCCCGCGGCACATCCGGTACGAGGCAGTGGACCCCGTCCCGTACGACGTGCCGACCGCCCACGACCGTATGCGACACGTCCGCTGCCGACGCGGCGAATACAGCCGTCTCGGCCCCGAGCCGCGGAAGCGGCCCTGCAGTCCTGACCGAGTCGAGCGCGATCGTCGTGAAGTCGGCGAGCGCGCCGGGCTCCAGGGTGCCCGCCTCGTCCCAGCCGAGGGCGGCGTGGCCGTCGGCCGAGGCCGCCCGCAGGAGGGCCGCCGCCGTCCAGTGACCTCGCGTCCGGGTGCGCAGCCGCTCGTCGAGCTCCATCGCGCGCGCCTCTTCGAGGAGGTCGATGACGGCGTGGCTGTCGGAGCCGAGGGAGAGCGGGGAGCCCGCCCGCTGGAGGGCCACGGCCGGTCCGATGCCGTCCGCGAGGTCGCGCTCGGTGGTGGGGCACATGCAGGTGCCGGTGCCGCTGTCACCGATCAGCGCGATGTCGGTGTCGGTGAGGTGGGTGTTGTGCACACCCGTCGTCCGTGGGCCCAGCACCCCGTGGTCGGCGAGGAGTTGGGTGGGAGTGCGTCCGTGTGCCGCGCGGCAGGCGTCGTTCTCCGCCGTCTGCTCCGAGAGGTGTACGTGCAGCGGGGCCCGCCGCTCCTCGGCCCAGCGCGCCACCGTCGCCAGCTGCCCGGCCGGCACGGCCCGTACGGAGTGCACGGCCGCGCCGATCCGCACGTGATCCCGGTCCTTGAGAACTGAACAGCGTTCCGCCCAGGCCTCCGCCGTGCCGTCGGAGAAGCGCAGCTGGTGGTGGCCCGGCGGCTGTCCGAACCCGGCGGAGAGGTAGGCGGTGTCGAGCAGGGTGATCCGGATCCCGGCCTCCCGCGCGGCCGCGATCAGCGCCTCGCCCATGGCGTTCGGGTCGGCGTAAGGGGTGCCGCCGGGGGCGTGGTGCACATAGTGGAACTCGCCGACGGCGGTGATCCCGGCCAGCGCCATCTCGGCGTACACGGCCCGCGCGAGGGCGTGGTAGGTGTCCGGGGTCAGCCGGTCCGCGACCTGGTACATGACCTCGCGCCAGGTCCAGAAGGTGCCCGAGCCGACCTGGACCGTGCCGCGCAGGGCCCGGTGGAAGGCGTGGCTGTGCGCGTTGGCGAGCCCTGGAAGGGTGAGCCCGCGCAGGACCACGGCACCGGGCGGCGGGGCGGGGGTGTCGGTGCGCACGGCGGTGATACGGCCGTCGTCACCGCTGGTGGTGGTCACGGTCAGGGCCACGCCCGGCTCGACGTGTGTGTCGAGCCAGGCGTGTTCGAGCCAGTAGGTCGTCTCCGTCACCTGCGGGCCAGCCCTTCCAGTACGTCGGCGAGCGCGGTCACCCCGGCCAGACAGTCGTCCTCGGCGGCGTGCTCGGCCGGGGAGTGCGAGACGCCGGTGGGGTTGCGCACGAACAGCATGGCGGTCGGGACGCGCCCGGAGAGGATCCCGGCGTCGTGTCCGGCCCCCGTCCCGAGCACGGGCACCTTGAGGTCGGCGTCCCGGCCCAGGATGCGGGCGATCTCGTCCCGCAGGGCGTGCTCGAACTCGACGACGGGGGTGAAGGACTCACGTACGACGTCGAGTGCGACGCCGTGCTCCTGCGCGTAGTCGCGGGCCGCCTCCTCGATGGCGGTGACGACGACGTCCAGCGTCTTCTGGTCCTCGGCGCGGGAGTCGAGCCAGCCGCGGACGAGGGAGGGGATGGCGTTGACGCCGTTCGGCTCGACGGAGATCTTGCCGAAGGTGGCGACGGCACCGGCGAGCCGTGCCTCGCGCCGGGCGGCGAGCACGGTCTCGGCGTAGGACAGCATGGGGTCGCGCCGGTCGACGAGCCGGGTGGTGCCGGCGTGGTTCGCCTCGCCGCGGAAGTCGAACCGCCACCGCCCGTGCGGCCAGATGGCGCTGGCGATGCCGACGGAGTCGCCTGACAGGTCCAGGGCCCGGCCCTGCTCGACATGGAGTTCGACGAAGGCTCCGATACGGGCGAGCCGCTCGGGGTCGGGCCCGATGTCCTCCGGGTCGTACCCCGCGGCCTCCATGGCCTGCGGCAGGGTGACCCCGTCGCCGTCGGTCAGCCGGTGCGCCTGCTCGACGGTCAGCTGCCCGGCGGCGAGCCGCGACCCCACACAGGCCAGCCCGAACCGCGCCCCCTCCTCGTCCCCGAAGTTGACGATGCCGAACGGCTTGTCGAACCGAGCGCCCCGGGCCCGCAGTTCGTCGAGGGCGGCGAAGGAGGACACGACCCCGAGGGGCCCGTCGAAGGCGCCGCCGTCGGGCACGGAGTCGAGGTGGGAGCCCGTGACGACCGCGTCCCCCTGCTCGGGATCCCCGAGCCAGGCCCACTGGTTGCCGTTCCGGTCGACCTCGTAGGTCAGGCCACGGCCCCTGGCCTGCTCCTCGAACCAGCCCCGGCACTCGCCATCGGCCGCCGTCCAGGCGAACCGCCGATACCCACCGGAGTCAGGGTGCCGCCCGATGGGCCGAAGCTCACGCCACATCTCGTGGAAGGAGGTTCCGCCGGGGACGGGCGACGAGTCGGCGTCGGTGCCACCTGATGCAGCTCCAGGCTGTGGGCAGTCGTTCCGCAGGGCGGAACGGGTGGGCGCAGCCGCAGCCGCACCCGCACCCGCACCCGCACCCGCACCCGCACCCGCACCCGGCGACGAGACGTCAGCCTCCGCCGGACCGTTGCCGCGCTGCTTCACTCCGAGTCACCCTCACGCATCGGCACCCGTACACCCCGCTCGTCGGCGACCGACTCCGCGATGTCGTAGCCCGCGTCGACGTGGCGGATCACGCCCATCCCGGGGTCGTTCGTCAGCACCCGGCGGATCTTCTCCCCGCCCAGCTTCGTACCGTCGGCGACGGTGACCTGACCGGCGTGGATGGAGCGGCCCATGCCGACGCCGCCGCCGTGGTGGAGGGAGACCCAGGACGCACCGGAAGCGACGTTCACCATGGCGTTCAGCAGCGGCCAGTCGGCGATCGCGTCGGAGCCGTCGAGCATGGCCTCGGTCTCGCGGTACGGCGAGGCGACGGAACCGCAGTCCAGGTGGTCGCGGCCGATCGCCAGCGGCGCCGCCAGCTCCCCGCTCGCCACCATGTCGTTGAACCGCTCGCCCGCCTTGTCCCGCTCGCCGTAGCCGAGCCAGCAGATGCGCGCCGGGAGCCCCTGGAAGTGCACCCGCTCGCCGGCCATCTTGATCCACCGGTGGAGGGACTCGTTCTCGGGGAAGAGGTCGAGGATCGCCCGGTCGGTCTTGGCGATGTCGGCGGGATCGCCGGAGAGGGCCGCCCAGCGGAAGGGGCCCTTGCCCTCGCAGAAGAGGGGGCGGATGTAGGCGGGGACGAAGCCCGGGAAGGCGAACGCCCGGTCGTATCCGGCGAGTCGTGCCTCGCCGCGGATGGAGTTGCCGTAGTCGAAGACCTCGGCACCGGCGTCCAGGAAGCCGACCATGGCCTCGACATGGCGGGCCATCGACTCACGGGCACGGGTGGTGAAGCCCGCCGGGTCCTTGGCCGCGTACGACGCCATGTCGTCGAAGTCGACGCCGACCGGCAGATACGCCAGCGGGTCGTGGGCCGAGGTCTGGTCGGTGACGATGTCGATGGGGGCGCCCATGGCGAGGAGCTGCGGGACGAGGTCGGCGGCGTTGCCGAGGACGCCGATGGAGAGGGGCCTGCGCTGGTCACGGGCCTCGACGGCCAGCTGGAGGGCGTGGTCGAGGGAGTCGGCCCGCACGTCCAGGTACCGGTGCTCGATGCGGCGCTCGATCGCGCGCGGGTCGCAGTCGATACAGATCGCGACGCCGTCGTTCATGGTCACGGCGAGCGGCTGGGCGCCGCCCATGCCGCCGAGGCCGGCGGTGAGGGTGATCGTCCCGGCCAGGGTCCCGCCGAAGCTCTTCGCGGCGACGGCGGAGAAGGTCTCGTAGGTGCCCTGGAGGATGCCCTGGGTGCCGATGTAGATCCAGGAACCGGCGGTCATCTGGCCGTACATGGTCAGGCCGAGCTGTTCCAGACGGCGGAACTCCTCCCAGTTGGCCCAGTCGCCGACGAGGTTGGAGTTGGCGATGAGGACGCGCGGGGCCCACTCGTGGGTCTGCATGACACCGACGGGGCGGCCGGACTGGACGAGCATGGTCTCGTCCTGCTTGAGGGTCTGCAGGGTGCGGACCATGGCGTCGAAGGAGCGCCAGTCGCGGGCGGCCTTGCCGGTGCCGCCGTAGACGACGAGCTTGTCGGGGTGCTCGGCGACCTCGGGGTCGAGGTTGTTCTGCAGCATCCGCAGGGCGGCTTCCTGCTGCCAGCCAAGGGCGCTCAGCTCCGTACCGCGTGATGCTCGAACGGGGCGGGGTCCTGACACGGTCTGCCTCCTCGCTATACAGCAACTATTCACATCCTGGCCTGATGAATAGAACTAGTCAATACGGCCGTACGCCAGCGCCGACACGCCACTGATGTTTGGCTGGACAGACTGGACGTATGAGCTCGGACATCGACGGGACGGCGGGGGAAGAGATGGGAGACGCGACGATCGGGGCCGGCGGGAACGGGAGGCCGTACGGCGTCGGCCAGGGCGACGACACCGGCGGTGCGCGGGCCGCCCGGCGGGACGAGGCCGTGCGGGCGGCGGTGGAGCAGGGGCTGCTCGGGCCCGCGAGCCCGGTCGTGGGGCTGCTCGACGTGCGCGGGATCCGGGCCTCGGCGGCGGCGCTGCGGGAGGCGTTCGACGCGGTGACGGCGCCCGGCACTCCGGTGCTGCACGCGTTCGCGGTGAAGGCGACGCCACTCGTGCCGGTACTGCGACTGCTGCGCGAGGCGGGCATCGGTGCGGAGGTGGCGAGCGCCGGCGAGCTGGCCCTGGCGCGGGCGGCCGGGGCCCCGCCGAAGGAGACCGTGCTCGACTCCCCCGCCAAGACCCCGGCGGAGCTGCGGGAGGCGCTGGCCCTGGGGATCGCGGTCAACGCGGACAATCCGCAGGAGCTGGACCGCATCGACGTCCTCGTCCGGTCGGCCACCACCCGCTCACCGCTCGGCATCCGGGTGAATCCGCAGCTCGGCGGCGGTTCCATCGACGCGCTGTCCACGGCGACGGCCACCTCGAAGTTCGGGGTGGCGTTGCGCGACGAGGGCGCCCGGGAGTGGGTCGTCCAGGCGTACGCGGACCGCCCCTGGCTGTCCCGGCTGCACGCGCACACCGGGTCGCAGGGCATGCCGCTCTCCCTGATGACACAGGGCATCAGGGAGACGTACGAGCTGGCCGAGGAGATCAACCGGCGGATCGGCCGGCAGCAGATCGACACGATCGACATCGGCGGCGGGCTGCCGGTGAACTTCGCGTCGGAGGCGGCGACCCCGACGTACGCGCAGTACGCGCGGCTGCTGGCGGAGGCGGTGCCGGGGCTGTTCGGGGGGCGGTACGGGCTGGTCACCGAGTTCGGGCGCTCGCTGCTCGCCAAGCACGGGACGGTCGTGGCGCGGGTGGAGTACGCCAAGCGGGCCGGGGGCCGGCCGATCGCGGTCACGCACGCTGGGGTGCAGGTGGCGACCCGCACGGTGTACGCGCCGGGGGCGTGGCCGCTGAGGATCGCCGCGTACGACGCGAAGGGGAGGCCGAAGGCGGGGCCGGAGGTCGTGCAGGACGTGGCCGGGCCCGCCTGTTTCGCGGGTGACCTGCTTGCCGAGGGGCGGTCGCTGCCGCTGCTCGAGCAGGGGGACTACGCGGCCGCGTTGGACACCGGGGCGTACTGCTTCGCGCACCACTACGCGTACAACTCGCTGCCTCGGCCCGGGATCTACGGATACGCGCCCGGCGCGGGCGAGAGGGACGTGCGTTTCGCGGTGGTGCGTGGGCCGCAGACGGTGGAGGAGATCGTGGCGGAGTCGGGTGGGGGGCAGCGGTCGGTGTTGTTGGAGCTGTGATGGGCACGCTTGAGGCCCTGCCGGACGCCTGATGACTCGGGGGGGCGGGAACCGCGGTGCGACGCGCGGGTTGTTCGTGGTTGCTCGCGCAGTCCCCGCGCCCCTCAGGGGCGTACCGCAGGGCCGTGCGCTCCCATCCGCACGCCTCTCGCGCCACTCGAAATGATGGTCGCCGGGCGCCGCGTCGCGCCCCCGCCATGCGGTTCGGCCGCATAGCCCCACCTCAGCGCGCTGCGGCCCCATCCTGCCCTCAACAGGGCCGAAATCCAGGCAAGTTGACCCACACTAGCGTCCCGTAGGCATGTTCCACTGGAAAATGCCAGATCTCTCACTCCTCGCGCATACGTTGCGTAGCGTCTACGTCACTCAGCCGAACCGCAGGCAGGAGGGGAGCCACGGTGCCCGGAATCGACGAGTGTCTGGTGGAGGCCATGAGGCTGCCCGGTGCGCTGGGCGCCGCGGTGGTCGACTGGACCAGCGGACTGGCGCTGGGCACGGTCGGGGAAGCACCCGGCGGTGACCACGAGACCACCGCTGCGGAGGCGGCCGAGCTGGCGCGGATCGCGGCGGAGCACCGGGCGTTCGCGCCGGAGGACGGTTCCGACTGGTCCGGGGCCGATCTCCCGGTCGAGGACCTGATCGTCAGCAACCGCGACACGTACCACGTGCTGCGGTTCGTGCAGACGACGTTCGACAGCAGCGTGTTCCTGCATCTGTGGCTGGCCCGTACGGACGGCAATCTCGCGCTGGCCCGGATCCGGCTCGGCGAGATGGCGGGACGGCTGGTGCTCGGATGATCGCGGTCAGGAAACCCGCTCCGCTGCTGCCGTTGCGCGACAGAGTGCCGGGCCCCGGTGTCTCCCCGATGCTGAACCGGCTCGCCGCCGAGCGGGCCACCGGCGTACTGCTGCGCGAGCTCGGCACGCTCTACCTCTCCGAGGGCGAGGTCGTGCACGCCGAGAGCCCCCGCTCGCCGAGCCTCGACGTGCTGCTCACCACCGGCGGGATCATCGACGGCGACGGCTGGCGGGAGGCGGTCGACAGGGCCGGGGCCGGGCTGCGGGTCGGGCGGTTCCTGGTCGACAGCGGCCGGGTCAGCAGGGGCTCGCTGGAGCTGTGCCACGCGGGCGCGCTGTTCGACGCGGCGTACTTCGTGCTCGGGCCGAGCAGCGCGCCGGCCAGCTTCCGGTACGGGGCCGCGCACTGGCTCGGGCCGATCCGCCCGGTGCCGGTGGCCGTGGTGGAGCGGGAGACCCTGCGCCGCCGCGACCTGCTGCACCGCATCTGGCCCGACCCTGCGACGGACGACGGCCCACTCGTCCGCGCCGGCCACCGCGCCCCGTCCTCGGTCCCGGCCCGCCAGGGGGCGGTGCTCGACCAGGTGGACGGCTCCCGCACGGCGGCGGACATCTCCGTGACCCTGGGGCGGCCCACCTTCCACACCCTGGTGGACATACGGCGTCTGGCGGCAGCGGGCCTGATAGCGCCCCACGCGTACCGCGAGGCGGCACCGGTGGGCACGGCCGGGCCGCCCGTGGTCGAGGACAGGACATCGGCCCCCGCCGGACCGTCGCCGTTCATCACCACCGACCCCGACATCGCGCTACTGCAAAGGCTCAGGGATGCGCTGGAGGCCCTTTGAGCGGCAGCGGCAACGCCCCGCCGAGAGGAGACTGCTCATGGCCGCGGAGGCCGAAGTCCTCGACGAACTGCGCCGGTTGAGGGCCCGTGTACCCCAGCTGACCGGTGCGCTCGCGGCCAGTGTGGACGGGCTCGTACTCGCCCACGACACCCCCGGCACCGAGCCGGAGAGCCTCGCGGCACTGACCGCCGCCGCGCTGGGCGTGGCACTGCGGCTGACGGACGCCACCGGCCGGGGCGACCTGCGCGAGCTGCTCCTGCGCGGCGAACAGGGCTATGTGGCGACGTACGCGGCGGGCTCGTCCGCGGTGCTGACGCTGCTGGCCCAGGACCGGGTCAACGTCGGCCGGCTGCACCTGGAGGGCCGCCGCGCGGGCAGCCGCATCGGGGAGCTGGTCGACGCGGTCGGGCCCCGCGCCGACCCCGCCGAGCGCCCGACCGGCACCGAGCCGTCCGTGAACACCCGGGCCGGCGAGGCGTCCGCGACCACGGCTGGTGCCGCTGGTCCCGCTTCGTCTGCGGCTTCTGCGGCTTCCGCGGCTTCCGCGCGGAACGGGTCTGCGCTGCCCATCCGACCGACGTCGCAGGCGCCGAACCCGGCCCAGGCACAGCAACCCGATCCAGCACCAGCCCCCGCACCACCACCCGCCAAGACCACGGTCAGGTCCACGCCGCCCCAGGTCCGTACGCCCCGCGCCCCGACCCCACGCACCACCACCCCCCGCATCACCCCGAACACCCGTTCCGCCACGGAGAACTGAGAGGACACCGCACATCATGGCCAACACCGAGACCGCGCTCAAAGAGGCCCTCGCGTCCATCGAGGGTGCGACCGGCGCCGCCCTCGTCGACTACACCAGCGGTATGGCGCTGGGCACGATCGGCGGCAGCAAGGGCTTCGACCTCACCGTCGCCGCCGCCGGCAACACCGACGTCGTACGCGCCAAGCTGCGCACCATGGAGCACCTCGGCCTCAAGGGCGAGATCGAGGACATCCTGATCACCCTGTCCGACGCCTACCACCTGATCCGGCTGCTCACCGGCCGTGGCGGCAACGGCCTCTTCCTGTACCTGGTCCTCGACTCCAAGCGGGCCAACCTGGCCATGGCCAGGCACCAGCTGAAGAAGATCGAGGCGGAACTGGAGGTGTAGCCCCGCGCAAGGCATCCGTACCCGCCGGGCGGCGCACCCCACCGGGGAGCGCCGCCCGGCACGCCGTTACCGTGATCCGGCCAGAGGCGAAAGAAGACCAGAAGAAGCAGAAACTCTGCAGAAGCCCAAGCAGAAACAGAGACAGAAACATCTGCGGAAGCGGAAGCAGCAGACGATGACGGAGACGGTGGCGTTGCGAAGAACGGGAAGAGCGGCTGGGGCGGTACGGGGACCGGTGCTGGTCCAGGTGGCCCTGCTGGCCGGACTGTTGACGGCGTGCTCGGAGTCGGCCGACCAGGACGACGACACCGCGGCCAAGCCCTCGACCAGCGCGTCCGGGAGAAGCTCCTCCGAAGAGGCCGGCTCGACGGGCGACGTCGCCGAGCGCGGCGGCACCCTTGGCGCCCCCGGCTCCGCCTGCGAGCTGCCGGTCACCTTCGACACCGCCAAGTCGTGGAAGGCGGAGGCCGTCGAGGCCGACCCCGACGACGAGCCCACGGAGGAACTGGCGGAGCTCGCCGACTCCCTGCTCCACCAGGGCCCCTTCACCATGGCGTGCGAGATCGACGCCAAGCCCGCCGGGCACATCGGATTCATCCGGATCTGGACCGGCGCGACCACGAGCAAGGACGCGCGCACGCTGCTGAAGGAGTTCGTGGCGGCCGAGGACGACACGAGCAAGGTGAAGTACACCGATTTCTCCCCCGAAGACTCCGAGGGCTCGGGCGCCGAAGTCGAGTACCTCTACACCAGCAAGGCCCTGGACGAGACGAAGAAGGAGCGGGCGTTCGCCGTCACGACCCCCGAGGGGCCGGTCCTCGTCCACCTCGGAGGCTTCGACTCCGACGAGCACGAGGAAATGCTTCCGGCGTACGCCCTCGCGAAGCAGACCCTGCGCATCGCGTGACCCCCGCGAGCCCCACCCGTGCGCCGCGAACCGCGTGCGGGCTCGCCTTCGCCGTGGTCAATATCGCGGTGCTTGTCCTGCGGCGGGATCGCGTCCACCATGCGCATTTCCGGACGCCGACGGTTCTGCCGGTCCTCGGGGCGTTGACGGCCGTGATCCTGGCGAGCCCGCCGGCCGAGCGGCCGACTGGTGTGTACGTCCGCGCGGGGGTTCTGCCGGCGATCGGGGTCGGTCTGTGGGAGGTGAACAAGGTGGTGCTGCGAGTGCGGGGCGAGTAACAGCGCCCCCGCCGCCCCTACCTCACCCCACCCGCCCACCCCCCGGCCCCGCGTCCCCCGCCCCGACCCCGGTCACCCGGAATCCGGCCACCCGCTTGGCGACGGGGCCGCCGGCCCGGCCCGACAGCCAGTCCACCCGGATCCAGTACAGGGCGGACTCCGCCCGTTCCCGCCGCCCGAGCCAGAGCGCCTTCAGCCACAGCCCGGTGCCGACACCGGCCAGCAGCAGCCCGCCGGCCGCCGGAACCACGAACGACGAGCCCAGCGCGGCGGCGAACCCCAGCAGCAGCCACCACCGGTGACCCCGGCGCCAGTCCCGGACGGTCACGGCGCGGTCCCGGAGGACGTCGTACTTGCCGGCCTTGGAGGCCGCGCGCCCCAGCGCCACATACCGCCCGCGCCTCGCACACGCCACCACCGCGGCCGCGACGACGAACAGCGCCGCCCCGCCCAGCACGCCGATCCGCCGCCCGGTCACCCCTGGCGGCACCACGCCGACCCCCGCCGCGAGCACCCCGAACCACCACAGCGGTGCCGCCCCGGCCCGCACCACCACGGCCACCCGGGCCAGCCCATGTCCTCCGCGTGCCACGTGCCCGCCTCCCGACGTCGTACGACAGTAGGCGGGCACCTTAGCCACCGAAGGTGAAACGCGTCTGAGAAGCCTCTACTCCACGAACAGACCCCGCGCCGCCGCCCGCGCGTCGAACTCCTCCAGCCGTGCCTGCGCGTCCGGCAGGTCGTCGCACATCGCCTCCAGCAGCACCCGCCCGAGCAGCATCGGCGCGCAGACCGTGTCGAAGGCGAGGCCCGTCCCGACGGCGGCCGGCAGCAGCAGGTCGGACACCTTGGCCACGGGCGCGAACACCGAGTCGGCGACCGTGACCACCGTCAGCCCGGCCTCCTTCGCGTACGCCAGTGCGTCCACGACCTCCCGCGGGTGCCGGGGCAGCGCGAAGCAGAGCAGGGCCGTCGCCCCGGCCCGTACGGCCGCGTCGATACGGTCGTGGAGGACGGTCCCGCCCTCGTGCAGCAGCCGTACGTCCGGGTGGACCTTGGCCGCGAAGTACGAGAAGCCGTACGCCTGGGAGGCCGCGGCCCGCAGGCCGAGCACGGGCAGGGGGCGCGAGGCCGCGAGCAGGCGCCCCGCGCGCGCGACCGGCGCAGGGTCGGCGAGCACCTCCGCCAGATGCCGCAGATTCTCGATCTCGGCCTCGACGGCCTGCTGGTACTCGTTGTACGACGCGGTGTCCGCCGCCGGCTCCGCGGGCGCGACCTCGCGCAGATGCCTGCGCAGCGCCGGGTAGCCGTCGAAGCCGAGCGCCACGGCGAAGCGGGTCACCGAGGGCTGGCTGACCCCGGCCAGCTCGGCCAGTTCGACGCTGGACAGGAACGGCACGTCGGCGGCCCGCCGCACCATGCTGTGCGCGATCCGCCGCTGGGTGGGCGTCAGCCGGTGCCCTTCGAAGAGCGCCTGCAGCCGCGCGGCAGAACTCTCGACCGCACCCGTGCCCCGGTCCACACCCGTACCCCCACCCGCACCCGTGCCCCGGTCCACACCCGTACCCCCACCCGCACCCGTGCCCCGGTCCACACCCGTACCCCCACCCGCACCCGCGCTCATGTCCCGCTTCCCCTCTGCACATCGGTCCCCACGACCGTCCCGGCGTCCGTCCAGACGTCCGTGAACCGGTCCAGCAGCGCGGCCGCCGCCCGTACGTCGTCCGTGAGCGGCCGGTCGGCCGGGTCCGGGTCGAGCACCGACTCGGCCAGTTCCAGCGCCCGCGCGGCCGGCAGCCCCGGCTCCGGCCGCAGCTCGCGCTGCCGCAGCGCCCGTACCGCCGCGACGAGTTCGCAGCCGACGACGAGACGGTACGCGCCGCAGGCCCGCAGTGTCTGACGTGCGGCGAGAGAGGCGAAACTGGCCTGTTCCTCGACCCCCCGGGAGAGTACGGCGTGGCCGAGCGAGGCGGGCGCGGCGAAGGCGCGCAGGTCGCCGAGGGCGGCCCCGGCCGCGTACTCGAGGATCATCACCCCCGACGACGCGGGCTCCTGGTCGGCGAGGAAGGGCCGCAGCCGGGTGTAGGCGGGCTCGTTGAGCGAGGACAGCCGGGAGGTCGACAGTCGCGCGACCTGCATCACGGCCAGCCTGAAGTGGTCCAGGGCCAGGGTGAGCTGGGCCTGGTAGAAGCCTCCGTGGTGGTACGCCGCCATGTCCTCGGGGCATATCAGCGGGTTCTCGGCGGCCGCGTTGATCTCCACCTCCAGCACGCCCCGCAGGGCGTCCGCCGCGTCCAGCGCGGGTCCGTGGATCTGCGGAAGACAGCGGAAGCCGTACGGGTCCTGGATCCGCCCGAGCGGGGGCGTCGGCCGGTCGGCGGCGCCGATCAGCGCGCGCATACGGCGGGCCACCTCCCGCGAGCCCCGGTGGGGGCGCGCGAGGTGCACGGGCGCCGCGTACGCCTCGTGCGAGCCGTCCACGGCGAGCAGCGAGAGCGCGGCGACGACCTGTGTGGCGGCGATCAGCCCGCGCAACTCGTCGAGTGCGAGGGCGGCCTGACCGAGGGTGAGGGCGTTGCTGCTGATCAGCGCGAGGGCGTCGTTGTTGTCGAGCTGCTGGGCCTCGGGGGCGCCCGCTCCGGCCCAGGGATGTTCCCCGGCGAGCGCCAGCCCGACCTGTGCCAGCGCCGCGATGTCCCCGGTGCCCACCGACCCGAACTCGTTCACCACGGGGTACGCCCCGCTCGCCAGCGCCTCGCACAGCGCGGTGACCACGGTCGGGCGGAGCCCGGCGCCGCCCGCGAGCAGCTGGTTCGCGCGTACGGCCAGCATGGCGCGGACCTGCCGGGCGGGCACCTCCTCGCCGATGGCCCCCGCGTGGCTGCGCAGCAGGCGCAGTCCGTGCTCGGCGGCCGCTTCGGTCGGCACGGCCTCGTCGCGGTTGGCACCGACACCGGTGGAGCGGCCGTAGACCCGGCCGGCGAGCGCGATGTGCCGGGCCGCCTCCCAGGACTCCTCGACCCGCCGCAGGGCGTCCGGGCCGGGGGCGGGCCGGGCGGTCCCGTCGGCGAGGCGTACGACGTCGGCGACGTCGAGCCCGCGCCCGTCGAGGACGACGGGACCGGGCGACGAGGCGCCGGTCGCCGCGACACCCGGCGCTTCCACGATCCGGGACGACATCACACGCAGGCCCCTCTCGCCTCAACCCGTCGAGCACATATTCAGCCACCATGAACTCTGCATGACGTTATACAGGCCGGGCAAGGGACGTCTCATCTTCCGGCAACCGCCGGAACCGGCCGCCGCCGCATTCGGGGGTCCGGCGCAACGGCGACAGGGGGGCTAACCCCAGTGCCGAGCGGCCCCCCGCTGCCTACCTTGAGAGGCATGACCGGAATGGATGCCCGCGACGCCGAACGCCTGAATGCCACGCCCCGGGACGACGAGTTGAACAAGGAACTCGCGGCCACCCTGCACGCCCGCAGAGAGCTGGGCGAGGACTACGAGTCCGCGCTCGTCGAGTCGTTCCTGGAGAAGGTCGACCAGCGCATCGACGGCGCGGTGGACCGCCGGGTGCGGCGGCAGGTCGCCGAGCAGCAGATGGTCGTGGCCCGTGGCTCGCGCTCCCCGAAGTCGAACGACTCCTGGGGCGACCGCTTCGGCTTCGGCATCGTCTCCCTCGTCCTCGCCATCCCGCTCTCCGGCATCGGCGGCGGCGTCGCGGGCTTCTCGGGCCTGCTCGTCACCTGGACGGGCATCGTCGGCGTGAACATGGCCTGGGTGCTGCGCTCCCGCCCGGAACCGGGCTTCGGCAGGCGCGGGGAGAACAAGTCGGCCGACTCGGACCGGGAGAAGTAGCCCAGGAGCACCCGGAAGAAAGTAGCCCCGGGGCACCCGGAAGAAATATGCGCGGGGACCGCCGCACCCCCGTTGTCGGGGGGCGGGACGACGGCGGTCCCCGCGAGGGACGCGGGCCGGGTCAGGCCGGGCTTGCGCGTCCTAGGCGTCGGTGGAGGTCCGGGAGCCGCTCCGGAGGTCCGTGACGCCGTTTTGGTGCCGGCCTGGGCGGGGAGCCGCTCCCGCCCTGCCGACACCCACTAATGTGCCGGACCCGTGTTAAGAGGGTGCTGCGCGGACGTGACGCCCTCGTACCACTTCTGCGAAGTCGAACGCTCGCCTCGCGCAAATCTTCGACTCCGAGGCCGCTTGGGGCCGATTCCTCCTGGATACCGCCGGCTTCCCTACTGCTTCACCCCGCCCTTGGCGAGGAACGCGAGCAGGTCCTGGCGGCTGACGACGCCCTTCGGCTTGCCCTCGACGAGCACGATCGCCGCGTCGGCCGTACCGAGCACGGACATCAGGTCCCCGACCGGTTCACCGGAGCCGACCTGCGGCAGCGGCGCCGACATGTGCTTCTCCAGCGGGTCGTCGAGCGAGGCCCGCTGGGTGAACAGCGCGTCCAGCAGTTCGCGTTCGACGACGGACCCGACGACCTCGGCGGCCATGACGTCCGGGTGGCCCGCGCCCGGCTTCACGATCGGCATCTGTGAGACGCCGTACTCGCGCAGGACCTCGATCGCCTGGCCGACCGTCTCGTCCGGGTGCATGTGGACGAGGGACGGGATGGCCCCGTGCTCCTTGTCGTTGAGCACGTCCCCGACGCGCGCGGACGGCCCCTCGTCCTCCAGGAAGCCGTAGTCGGCCATCCACTCGTCGTTGAAGATCTTCGAGAGGTAGCCACGGCCGCTGTCGGGCAGCAGCACGACGACGACGTCGTCCGGCCCGAGCCGCTCGGCGACCCGCAGCGCGGCGACGACGGCCATGCCGCACGACCCGCCCACCAGCAGCCCCTCCTCCTTGGCCAGCCGGCGGGTCATCTGGAAGGAGTCCTTGTCGGACACGGCGACGATCTCGTCCGCGACGGTCCGGTCGTAGGCGGTCGGCCAGAAGTCCTCACCGACGCCCTCGACGAGGTACGGCCGCCCGGAGCCGCCCGAGTACACGGACCCCTCGGGGTCGGCGCCGACGACCTGGACGCGGCCCTCGCTGGCGTCCTTCAGATAGCGGCCCGTACCGGAGATGGTGCCGCCGGTCCCCACACCCGCCACGAAATGGGTGATCTTCCCCTCGGTCTGCTCCCACAGTTCGGGGCCGGTCGAGTGGTAGTGGGAGAGCGGGTTGTGGGGGTTGGAGTACTGGTCGGGCTTCCAGGCGCCCGGCGTCTCGCGCACCAGCCGGTCGGACACGTTGTAGTACGAGTCGGGGTGCTCGGGGTCCACGGCGGTGGGGCACACGACGACCTCGGCCCCGTACGCCCGAAGCACGTTGATCTTGTCGGTGCTCACCTTGTCGGGGCACACGAAGATGCACTTGTACCCCTTCTGCTGCGCGACGATGGCGAGCCCCACGCCTGTGTTTCCGCTGGTCGGCTCGACGATCGTGCCGCCGGGCTGCAGCTCGCCGCTCTTCTCCGCCGCCTCGATCATGCGCAGGGCGATGCGGTCCTTCACGGAACCGCCCGGGTTGAAGTACTCAACCTTGGCCAGAACGGTCGCCTGGATACCCTCGGTCACACTGTTGAGCCTCACGAGCGGGGTGTTCCCGACGAGGCTGATCATCGAGTCGTGGAATTGCACCGTTGTCTCCGGTAGCTGCAAAAAGGGATGGTCTTGATGTCCCGCCAGCCTAAGCCCCCTGTCATGCGTTCACGCGGTGTTGAGATTGGCCGACGGTCGGTACGGGGCAAGGAGTGGTTGTACGGCTAGGGGCCGGCCTCGCCTGATCCGGAGGAGCGGTCCCCACGAGGAGGTGGCGGCGACGGATGACGAGCATGTCGAGGGCGAGGGTGGCCCGGCGCATCGCGGCGGGCGCGGCGTTCGGCGGCGGTGGCATCGGGCTGGTCGGTGCGGCGGCCGTCGGCTTGGTGCTGGCCGAGCTCCGGATGGCCAAGCGCGTCGTGGGCAACGGCCACAGCCCGCATCCGCCGAGCGCGGAGGGCCTGTACGGCCGCTCGTACGGCGCCCCGTACAACAGACGGACGTACGGGGCACCGTACGGGGGCGTCACTGACGACCCCCCGCTCCGGCTGACCATGCTCGGTGACTCCACGGCCGCCGGCCAGGGTGTCCACCGGGCCCGCCAGACCCCGGGCGCCCTCATCGCCTCGGGGCTCGCGGCGGTCGCGGAGCGCCCGGTGGAGCTGCGGAACGTGGCGCTGCCCGGCGCCCAGTCGGATGATCTGGACCGCCAGGTGGCGCTGGCCCTGGAGAACCCGACGCGGGTCCCGGACGTCTGCGTGATCATGATCGGCGCGAACGACGTGACGCACCGCATGCCTCCGACGCGCTCGGTCCGCCATCTCTCCTCGGCCGTACGGCGGCTACGGACGGCCGGGGCCGAGGTCGTCGTCGGCACCTGTCCCGACCTCGGCACCATCGAACTCGTGCAGCAGCCCCTGCGGTGGCTGGCCCGCCGGGCCTCGCGGCAGCTGGCGGCGGCGCAGACGATCGGCACGGTCGAGCAGGGCGGCCGCACGGTGTCGCTGGGCGACATGCTGGGCCCCGAGTTCGAAGCGAACCCCCGGGAGCTGTTCGGCCCCGACAACTACCACCCCTCGGCGGAGGGGTACGCGACCGCGGCGATGGCGGTCCTGCCGACGGTGTGCGCGGCACTGGGTCTGTGGCCGGCGGAGGAGGAGCGCCCGGACGTCTCCCGCCGCGAGGGCTTCCTCCCGGTGGCGAGAGCGGCCGCGGAAGCCGCCTCCGAGGCGGGCACGGAGGTCACGGCCGCGATGCCCACGGGCCCGCGCGGCCCCTGGGCCCTCCTCAAGCGCCGCCGTCGGCGCCGGGTCCCGGCGACGGACCCGACCCCGACGACCGCGGCGGAACCGTCCGCCTAGGAGCTCGGGGGTACAGGCGCTTGAGCGGGTGCGGGTGGGGGTGCGTGGGGGCTTGTCGCGCAGTTCCCCGCGCCCCTGAAAAGCCGGGGCTGCGCCCCCGAGCGCCTGGGCACCCCACCCAAAAAGCAAGCGCTTAGAAAAGTGCGGCCGGAGTCACACCCCCACCCCCGTGACCCAACCCATACGTACGGGTAACTTCCCCAACAGCCCCCGCCCGCACAAGCCAATGGAGCCGTAATGCCCGAAGCCGTGATCGTCTCAGCCGCCCGCTCCCCCATCGGCCGCGCGTTCAAGGGCTCCCTCAAGGACCTGCGCCCCGACGACCTCACCGCCACGATCGTCCGGGCGGCGCTCGACAAGATCCCGGCGCTGGACCCCAGGGACATCGACGACCTGATGCTCGGCTGCGGCCTCCCCGGCGGCGAGGCGGGCCACAACCTCGGCCGTATCGTCGCGGTACAGCTGGGCATGGACCACCTCCCGGGCTGCACGATCACCCGTTACTGTTCCTCCTCGCTCCAGACGAGCCGCATGGCCCTGCACGCCATCAAGGCCGGCGAGGGCGACGTCTTCATCTCGGCCGGTGTCGAGACGGTCTCGCGCAGCGTGAAGGGCACGAGCGACGGCCTGCCCGACACCCACAACCCCCTCTTCGCGGAGGCCGAGGCCCGCACGGAGGCCGTCTCCAAGTCCGAGGGCGCCGGCTGGCGCGACCCGCGCGAGGACGGCCTGCTCCCCGACCCGTACATCGCGATGGGCCAGACCGCCGAGAACCTGGCCCGCCAGTGGGGCGTGACCCGCCAGGACATGGACGAGTTCGGCGTCCGCTCGCAGAACCTCGCCGAGGAAGCCATCAAGAAGGGCTTCTGGGAGCGCGAGATCACCCCGGTCACGCTCCCCGACGGCACGGTCGTCAGCGCGGACGACGGCCCGCGCGCGGGCGTCACCCTGGAGGCCGTCCAGGGCCTGAAGCCGGTCTTCCGCCCGGACGGCCTGGTCACGGCCGGCAACTGCTGCCCGCTCAACGACGGCGCCGCCGCCCTCGTGATCATGTCCGACACGAAGGCCCGCGAGCTGGGGCTGACCCCCCTCGCCCGGATCGTCTCCACCGGCGTCTCGGGCCTCTCCCCCGAGATCATGGGCTATGGCCCGGTCGAGGCGTCGAAGCAGGCCCTGTCCCGCGCCGGCCTCACCGTCGACGACATCGACCTGTTCGAGATCAACGAGGCCTTCGCCGCCCAGGTGATCCCCTCCTACCGCGACCTGAACATCCCGCTGGACAAGCTGAACGTGAACGGCGGTGCCATCGCCGTCGGCCACCCCTTCGGCATGACCGGCGCCCGCATCACCGGCACGCTGATCAACTCCCTCCAGTTCCACGACAAGCAGTTCGGCCTGGAGACGATGTGCGTCGGCGGCGGCCAGGGCATGGCCATGGTCATCGAGCGCCTCAGCTGACCCGGAGCGCCCCCGCCCCGTACCCCTACGGAAACCCACTGTGATGCAATGGCCCAGAATCCCGGAGGCTCCGGGACTCTGGGCCGATTTGTGATCCAATCTCCCCCAGGATGTGACCTATCTCCCCCGGAGAGCGGTTTCCGCAGCTCAGAAGCGCTTCACGACGAAACATCGGCACGAAGGTCCTGCCCGATTCGTGACGTTACGCACTGACAGCTGGTTAGTCCGCCCTTCAAGCTGATGTAGGAAGTCGGGGGTCGACTTTGAACCGGGAGTACGTCAGTGAGCGCCATGCCGATCGCCTTGCTGCTCACCACGGCGGCCACCGCCGCCGTGGGTGTCGTCGTCCTGCGCACCCTCACGGGTCTGCGCCGAGAGGTCGCCGCCCTGCACGCCGAGCTGGCCGCGAGCCGCGCCGCCGGTGTGCGCGCGCCGGTGCCGGCCGCCCGCCCGGCCGCCGACACGGAGGAGATACGCGCCGCCGTGGCCGAGGCCCTCGCGGAGGAACGGGAGCGTGAGCTGGCCGAGGCGCGCGCCTTCTGGGCCGCCCAGGAGGCCCGTGACGCCTCCGACGCGCCGTCTCTGCTGGGTCTGCCCGACAGCGAGCTGTTCCTGCCCCGACAGTCCGATTTCGCGGGTCTGGAGCACCTTGAGCCGGTGACCGAGCCGAGCATCGAGGGCGACGAGTTCTCCCCGAAGGACTTCGTCCAGGGGGGTACGGCCATGGAGTCCGCCGAGCTGGCCGCGGCCCGTCGGCGTCACCCCTCGCACCCCGACTTCGTGCCCGTGCAGTCCCCGGTCACGGGCGACCACGAGCGCACGGTCGCCTGCCTGGAGGAGCTGGCCGCCTCCCGCACCGAGCTGGCAGACGTCCGCCCGGGCCCGCTCGGCACGCTCGACGTGTACGTCTTCGCCGACGGCACCACCCTGTGCATGACCCCCGGCCACCGCGAAACCGCCGAACGCCTCTCCGCGGCCCTGCGCACCGGCGACACCCCCGTCCTCCTGGGCGGCTCGGGCATCTCGGGTGCGTACACCCTGACCTTCGAATGCGGCGAGGAAACGGTCTACATCCTGGCGGACAGGGTCATCGCGTCGCTGTAGCGCCCCGTCAGGGGCGCGGGGACTGCGCGAGCAAACCCAGGACGGCCCGCAGTCGCCACGACGCCACAGGCATTCGGAGCTCCCGGGCACCCACGCTCACACCCCCGCCCGCCGCTGCGCCTCCTCCACCAGCGCCAAGGCCTCCGCCAGCTCACCCTCGTCCCCCAGGACCAGCGCCAGATCATGCGCGGCAACGGTGATCTGATCAGCCGCCGCGAACATCCCGGCATCGGGCATCTCCCGCGGCGTGACCCCCTCCAGCCGCTGGGCACTGCGTGCCAACGCCCTGGCCAGTCCCAGTGCCTCCGCGGCGGCGCCCCGTTGCAGCCGGCTCTGCGGAGCGGCCCGCAGCCGGTCGGCGAAATGGTCCACGGCCCGGGTCAGTGGCGTCGTATCAAGCACGCCGCGAGACTACGCGTCTTCGCCGGAGTGTTGCCAACACGCGAACGCTCAGGCACCGTGGCCTGAAGGACCGGCTTACGTTCCCTTTCGTCCGGAGGCGCCGATGTCCCAAGTCTTCTCAGAGGAGACCCATCGCAACCTGCTCGCCCGCATCCCCCATTGCACCGGTCGTGAAGTCTCCGACTGGCTTCGGAAAGTCGACGAAGGACCTGCTCTCTTCAACTTCGAGGAGAAGGTCAGCTGGCTCCGGCACGAGTACGACCTCGCGTACGGCCACGCCAAGGCACTCATCCACGAGTACGACCTGAGGAGGGCCGCGCGCAAACTGCTCTAGGCGCGCACGCAGGATCCCCGACCGACCCACCCACCCCGCAGACGAGGAAGGGCCCCGGGAAGCGGAAGCTCCCGGGGCCCTTCGGCGCGCTGCGCCAGGTACTACTGGTTCGGTCAGTCGTCGCCGCTGAAGATGGCGACCAGCCGCAGCATCTCCACGTAGATCCACACGAGGGTCATGGTCAGGCCGAACGCGGCCAGCCAGGCCTCCTCGCGGGGGGCGCCGTAGGCGATGCCGTCCTCGATCTGCTTGAAGTCGAGGGTGAGGAAGAAGGCGCCGAGCAGGATCGCGAGGATGCCGACGATCGCGCCGATCGGGCCCATGCTGCGCAGTCCGCCGTCGGGCGCGAGGCCGAAGACGACCAGCAGCAGGTTGACCGCCATGACGAGGACGAAGGCGATCGCGATCGTCATGCCGATGCGGGCGTACCGTGCGGTGACCCGGATCCAGCCCGCCTTGTAGACGAGCAGGGTGGCGCCGGAGACGGCCATGGTGCCGAGCACCGCCTGGAAGGGCGCGCCGTCCCAGACCGAGTTGTACATCTCGCTGAGCACGCCGAGGAAGACGCCCTCGAAGGCGGCGTAGGCCAGGATCAGCGCGGGCGAGGCCTTGCGCTTGAAGGACTGCACCATCGCCAGGACGAAGGCGATGAGCGCGGCGCCGATGGCCAGGCCGAAGCTCTTGGACGTGACGGGCAGGAGGGCCCACGCCAGGATGGCACCGACCACGACCGTGCCGAGCGTCATGGCCGAGCGGACGACGACGTCGTCCATCGTCATGCCGCCGGTGCGGACCGGGGCCTGCGGCGGGGCGCCGTGCTGTACGCCCTGCTGGGCGTACGGGTTCGTCGCGTAGGGGTTGCCGCCCTGCTGGGCGTAGGGGTTGCCCTGGGTGCCGACAGCTGCTCCCCCGGCCTGCGGCGCGGTGTTGAAGCCCGCGTAGCCGTTGTCGCGGCTGAACCCCCGTCGCGAGAAGACCGGGTTGCTGCTCCTCATTTCACTCCTCCATGGCCACCGTGCGTGGCCTTGGCCTCAAGAGTAATAGGTAGGCAAAGGATTGACCCTAGTGCTTGGGGAGGATCTTTCCCTTGCCCTGACATCGAACACGCTACGCGTCTGCGTGATTCCCCGCCCCGGCCGCCCCAACCCCGGACCATCTCGGTACACACCCGAGATCGTCCAGAAATCAACCACCAGCCGTCTCAGGTGGCACGCTTCGAGGTGTCGTCATCGGGTAGCCGGTCGACAAGGGCCCGCCCGAGGGTCGGCAGCGGGCGCCAGTCGGCGCGCGCATGCCGGTCGAGGAACACCCCCCGTGTCGGACCCTGGGGGATATTGTTCGATGTGGGTCGGAGGTGCCCGGAACCGGACTTGAACCGGTACGCCCGCGAGGGGCAGCGAGGTTTAAGCTCGCCGTGTCTGCATTCCACCATCCGGGCAGGCCATGGGCTCCGCGCTGAGGTGCCGAGCCTATCGGGACCCTTCCCTCGAACAGCGGAAGAGCAGACCGATGTTGTCTTATTTTATTGACGTCTGAGGGTGCATCAGCCCACGGAACAGGCCATCCGCACTTGCCAATAGCCTTTCGGACGGCAGGCCCGAGCGTGTGGGGAATGACGGAATTTCACCGCCCGAACGAGCGGCCGCACCCAGGCGCCCGGTGATGACGCGTCGCGTCGACGACGATTCGGGGGGCGGTGCGTGGTGAATCGTGTCGCTCACGCCGGGTGCGACGGAGGACACAGACACGGTCCAACTGGACGCCGTCATACCCAGGTATGACGCGACGCCCGCTCGTCCGTCAGAAGTCTGCCCCCGGAACCAGGACTGCGACTGACTACACGGCGACCGTCGATCGCGACGATGGAGGCATCCCCCGAAAAGACGGAAGCCTCAGAACCGTCGTCGTCCCGACAGGAGTTCCCACCCGTGACCACCACCCCCCTCGCCGACCGGGCCACCACCGTCGCCGCCCGCGCCACGGAACTGTCGAAGGTCTACGGGCAGGGCGAGACCCAGGTGGTCGCCCTGGACCGGGTGACCGTCGACTTCCGCCAGGCCGAGTTCACCGCGATCATGGGCCCCTCGGGCTCGGGAAAGTCCACGCTGATGCACTGCGTGGCCGGTCTGGACACGTTCTCCTCCGGATCCGTACGCATCGGCGACACCGAGCTGGGCTCGCTCAAGGACAAGCAGCTCACCAAGTTGCGACGCGACAAGATCGGCTTCATCTTCCAGGCGTTCAATCTGCTGCCGACCCTGACCGCCCTGGAGAACATCACCCTTCCGATGGACATCGCCGGCCGTAAGCCCGACAAGGCGTGGCTCGACAACGTGATCGGGATGATCGGACTCTCCGCGCGGCTCAGCCACCGGCCCGCCCAGCTCTCCGGCGGTCAGCAGCAGCGCGTGGCCGTCGCCCGGGCGCTCGCCTCCCGGCCGGACATCATCTTCGGCGACGAACCGACCGGAAACCTCGACTCCCGCTCGGGCGCGGAGGTGTTGGGCTTCCTGCGCAACTCCGTACGGGAGTTGGGGCAGACGGTGGTGATGGTGACGCACGACCCGGTGGCGGCGGCGTACGCGGACCGGGTCGTCTTCCTCGCCGACGGGCGGATCGTGGACGAGATGAGTGGGCCGACGGCGGACTCCGTCCTGGACCGGATGAAGCGGTTCGACTCCAAGGGGCGTACGAGCTAGGGCCGTTCGCCCCGGCGACCCCTGGGCCGCGCCCCCAGACCCCCATCGGCCTTCGGCCGCGTCCTCGACGCCGGACGGGCCGAACATCCACAACCCCGAACAGAGACCCCTATGTTCCGTACCGCCCTGCGCAACGTGCTCGCGCACAAGGCGAGGCTGCTCATGACCGTGCTCGCCGTGATGCTCGGCGTGGCCTTCGTCTCGGGCACGCTGGTCTTCACCAACACCATCTCGGAGGCGTACCAGAAGAGCTCGGCCAAGGGCTTCGACCAAGTGGACGTCGCGATCCAGCCGGAGTACCGGGAGGGCGAGGGCGACAAGGTCGGCGAGCGGCGGAAGCTGACGCACGCGCTGCTGGAGAAGGCCGAGTCCGTGCCCGGCGCCAAGTCCGCCCTCGGTGTCGTCGGTGGTTTCACCGCCCTCGGTGACAAGGACGGCAAGCTCATCGGCGGCGGCTTCCAGTCGCAGGGCGGGAACTACTGGGGGAGCCACGACCCCCGGTATCCGATCCGGGAGGGCGGTCGTGCTCCCAGGGGAGCCGACGAGATCGCCATTGACTCCGAGACCGCCGAGCGGGCCGGGTACAAGGTCGGCGACACGATCCCGGTGTCCGTCGACGGGCCCGTCGTCACCCCCACCATCACCGGAATCTTCACCACGGACGACGGCAATGTCGCCGCCGGCGGCAGCCTCGCCCTCTTCGACACGGCGACTGCCCAAAAGCTGTTCCACAAGCAGGGCGAGTACGACGAGATCGACGTGAAGGCGGCAGCCGGCACCAGCCAGGCCCAACTCCGCACGGCCCTCGACAAGGTCGTACCGGCCGATGTCGCGTCCACGATCACCGGCAGGCAACTCGCCGACGACCAGGCCGAGATGATCGCCGCCAACATGAGCGGCCTGAAGAACGGCCTGCTGGTCTTCGCCGGGATCGCCCTGTTCGTCGGCACCTTCATCATCGCCAACACCTTCACCATGCTGGTCGCCCAGCGCACCAAGGAGCTGGCGCTGCTGCGCGCGGTGGGTGCCTCGCGCCGTCAGGTGACGCGTTCGGTGCTGGTCGAGGCGTTCTTCGTGGGCGCGGTCGCGGCGGTCGGCGGGCTCGCGGTCGGGGTCGGTATCGGCGCCGCCATGCGAGCCCTGATCGGCATGGTCGGTGCGGCCATCCCGGACGGCCCGCTGGTCGTGACGCCCGGCACGGCCGCCACCGCCCTCCTCGTCGGCGTACTGATCACGATGCTGGCCGCCTGGCTGCCCGGGCGCCGCGCCGCGAAGATCCCGCCGGTCGCCGCGATGAGCAGCGTCCACGCGCAGGCGACGACCAGGTCGCTCGTCGTACGGAACGTCATCGGCGCGATCCTCGCCGGCGGGGGCGCGGCCGTCGTCCTCTACGCCACCACCCTGGACGGCTCCGACGGCCAGGCCCCGATGGGGCTCGGCGCGGTTCTGCTGATCATCGGCGTCTTCGTCCTCACCCCGCTGCTCTCCCGCCCGCTCATCGCGGCCGCGTCGCCCGTGCTGCGCGTCTTCGGCGTCTCCGGCAAGCTCGCCCGGCAGAACTCCGTACGCAATCCGCGCCGGACCGCCGCCACCGCCTCCGCGCTGATGATCGGCCTGACGCTGATCACCGGTATGACGGTGATGGCGGGCAGTCTGCAGACGTCCATCGACAAGATGGCGGCCTCCTCGATCAAGGCGGACTACGTCGTCTCGATGGCCAACGGCAACCTCCTCGTCCCGGACGTGGACAAGAAGCTCGCCGCCACCGAGGGCGTCACCGCCACCTCCCCGCTGCGCAACTCCCCCTCCCGCATCGAGGGCGAGACCGAGTACCTGACCGGAGTCAACGGCTCCACCATCGGCAGGCTGACCGACCTGACGATCGAGGACGGCGCTTTCGAGGTCGGCGGGACGAACATCGTCGTGGACGAGGGGACCGCCAAGTACCACGGCTGGAAGGCGGGTTCGTCCTTCACGGTCGCGTACGAGGACGGGGCGAAGCAGAAGCTGACGGTCGCCGGCGTCTACGCGGGCAACGAGATCATGCGGGGCGTCCTCCTGGACAACGCGACGCTCACCCCGCATCTCAAGGTCCCCTCCGACCCGGCGGACATGCAGGTCATGGTCAAGACCTCGGCCGGTGCCTCCGACGCCACCAAGAGCCGGTTGGAGAAGGCCCTCGGCGACAACCCGGGCATCCGGGTCCAGGACCGCCAGGACATCTCCGACGGCATCGCGCAGATCTTCACGCTGATGCTGAACATGCTCTACGGCCTGCTGGCCATGGCTGTGATCGTCGCCGTCCTCGGTGTGATCAACACCCTCGCGATGTCCGTCTTCGAGCGCTCGCAGGAGATCGGCATGCTCCGCGCGATCGGCCTCGACCGCCGGGCCGTGAAGCGGATGGTCCGCCTGGAGTCCCTGGTGATCTCCCTGTTCGGCGGGTTCCTCGGCATCGGCCTCGGCATCTTCTTCGGCTGGGCGGCCGGTGAACTGCTCGCCAGCAAGATGGCGACGTACGAACTGGTCCTGCCCTGGGCCCGCCTGGCCGTCTTCCTCCTGCTGGCCGCCACGGTCGGCATCCTGGCCGCGCTCTGGCCGGCCCGCCGCGCGGCGAAGCTGAACATGCTGGAGGCGATCAAGGCGGAGTAGCGACGCCTGCCTGCCTGCACGAAGGGGCCCCGTTCCGTGGCGGAACGGGGCCCCTTCGTGTACCTACGGACGTCACCCACCCCACACACGGGCCCTGAGCGGCATCCCGGAAGCACCCCCTTCGGGTGTTCTGACGGCCAGCACCTGGTTGACGCCGAGGCGGTTGCGTTCGAAGCCGACGGCGCAGGCGGCCATGTAGAGGAGCCAGACGCGGGCGCGGCCGGGGCTGGTGAGGGCGACGGCGCGGGCCCATGCGGCGTCGAGGTTCGCGACCCAGGCGCGCAGGGTGAGGCCGTAGTGCTCGCGGAGGGACTCGACGTCGCGGACCTCGAACCCGGCGCGTTCGAGCTGGGTGACGGTGGTGCCGACGGGGGCGAGTTCGCCGTCCGGGAAGACGTACGCGTCGATGAACCCGTCGATGGAGTACGCGGACTCGTCGCGTCGCGGACGGCGTGAGATCTGGTGGTTGAGGAGCCGACCGCCGGGTGCGAGGAGTCGGTGAAGATTTTCCGCGTACTCCAGGTACTTGTCGGCGCCGACGTGTTCGGCCATGCCGATGGAGGAGATGGCGTCGTAGGGCCCGTCGGTGACGTCGCGGTAGTCCTGGACGCGGATCTCCACCCGGTCGGTCAGTCCCTCGTCGGCGACACGCTTGCGTGCGTACACGGCCTGTTCCTGCGAGAGCGTGATGCCGACGACGTGTACGCCGTGGTCGCGGGCCGCGTGGACGGCCATGGAGCCCCAGCCGCAGCCGACGTCCAGGAGGCGCTGTCCGGGCGCGAGGGCGAGCTTGCGGCAGATGAGGTCGAGCTTGTCGTGCTGGGCGGTCTCGAGGGTGGCCTCGGCATCGACATCGGCATCGGCATCGGCATCGGGGGAGCCCGATGGCCAGTAGGCGCAGGAGTACACCATCGAGGGGCCGAGGACGAGCTCGTAGAAGTCGTTGCCCACGTCGTAGTGGTGGCTGATGGCGCGTTTGTCGGTGTGTTTGGTGTGGCGGTGGCGCAGCGGGTCGCGGATCTCCTCCGGGGGCGGTGCGGGCGGGAGGAGGACGGCGGGGCCGGCGAGTCTGAGCAGCCCCCGGACGGCGGAGCGCGCGGTGGGGTCGCGCAGGGTTTCGGCGAGCCCACGGGCGCCCTCCTCACGCTCCCAGACGTGGGTGGCCATCAGGTCGAGGACGGCGTAGAGGTCGCCGTCGACACCGAGGTCGCCGGCGACCCAGGCGCGGGCGAGGCCCAGTTCGCCGGGTTTCCAGAGCAGTCGGCGCAAGGCCCTGCGGTTGCGTACGACCAGTACGGGGGCCTCCGGGGGGCCGGCCTCCGAGCCGTCCCACGCCCGGATCCGGACCGGGAGCGAGGTTCCCAACACCTGTTCGAACAGGGTGTTCAGCCGCGACGCGGCGTCCTGCATGGCGCACACCTCCGTGACGAGAGATCCCGGAATGTCCAACACAGAGGTAACACCTACAGAGCCCGGCCGCAGTCCCCCATGGGCGTTACAAGTCGATTTCGCCCAGAGGGCGGGTGATGGGGTTCACCGGCGGGCGCAGGATCGTCGTGGTTGCTCGCGCGGCCCCCGGCACGCCGAAGGACCTCCCGCACCACGGATGGCGGGAGGTCCTTCGGGTCGATCAGGGGCGACCGGAGGTCAGGAGGCCTTGGCCTTTTCCTCGGTCTTCGTCACGGCAGCGACCGGCGCCGGCTTCGCGGCCTCGTAGAACTCCTCACGGGGAGTCTCGATGGCACCGAGGGAGACGACCTCGCGCTTGAGGAACATCGCGAGGGTCCAGTCGGCGAAGACGCGGATCTTGCGGTTCCAGGTCGGCATGGCCAGACCGTGGTAGCCACGGTGCATGTACCACGCCAGGCGGCCCTTGAGCTTGATCTTCATCTTGCCCATGACGATCATCGCGACGCCCTTGTGGAGGCCGAGGCCCGCCACCGCACCCTTGTTGGAGTGCGCGTACTCCTTCTGCGGGAAGCCCCGCATACCGGAGACCACGTTGTCGCCGAGGACCCGGGCCTGACGCAGCGCGTGCTGTGCGTTCGGCGGGCACCAGGCGTTCTCGACACCGGCCTTGCGGGCGGCGACGTCGGGCACCTGGGCGTTGTCGCCGGCGGCCCAGATGTAGTCGGTGCCCTGGACCTGGAGGGTCGGCTGGGTGTCGACGTGGCCACGGGGGCCGAGCGGCAGGCCGTAGCGCGAGAGAACCGGGTTCGGCTTGACGCCGGCGGTCCAGACGATCGTGTTGGAGTCGACCTCGAGGCCGTTCTTCAGCACCACGTGGCCGTCGACGCAGGAGTCCATGGAGGTGTTGAGGTAGACCTCGACCCCACGGCCCTCCAGGTGCTCCTTGCCGTACAGGCCGAGCTTCGGGCCGACCTCGGGGAGGATCTTGTCGGCGGCGTCGACGAGCACGAAGCGCATGTCCTCGCGGGACACGTTCTTGTAGTACTTCGCGGCGTCGCGGGCCATGTCCTCGACCTCGCCGATGGTCTCCGCGCCGGCGAAGCCACCGCCCACGAAGACGAAGGTCAGCGCCTTGCGGCGGACGTCCTCGTCGGTCGTGGAGTCGGCCTTGTCGAGCTGCTCGAGGACGTGGTTGCGCAGGCCGATGGCCTCCTCGATGCCCTTCATGCCGATGCCCTGCTCGGCGAGGCCGGGGATCGGGAAGGTGCGGGAGACCGCGCCGAGCGCGATCACCAGGTAGTCGAAGGGCAGCTCGTACGCCTCGCCGACCAGCGGGGCGATCGTGGCGACCTTGCGGTCCTGGTCGATGGTGGTGACCCGACCGGTGAGGACCTCCGCCTTCGGCAGCACGCGTCGCAGCGGGACGACGACGTGCCGGGGGGAGATGCTGCCGGCGGCGGCTTCGGGGAGGAAGGGCTGGTAGGTCATGTACGACCGGGGGTCGACGACCGTGACGGTCGCCTCGCCGTAGCGCATCTTCTTGAGGATGCGCCGAGCTGCGTACAGGCCTACGTACCCACCGCCTACTACGAGGATCCTGGGACGCTCCGTGGTGCTCATGCCATCGAGTATGTACCCGCCATCCGGGGGTCGCTCGTGCGCCCCTTCACAAGCTTCCACAGCCCCTCTGATACACTGCGCGGCCCTCGAGATCAAGGTCAGGGCACGAGCGGGGAACCACCCTGCGTGGCGGGGCGTTGTCAATGCCGCGTGAACTGCTCTTCCGAGCTTCCGGACCCCTTGCGAACGCCTCCGACCGGGCCGTGTTTTCACACGGACGCGACCCCTCCGAAACGCCCGCGCGGGACCCCTCGACTCGCCCCGGAGGCCCCGAAGGCTCACCGCAGGCTCAAAACGTCGCCCAACAGGGCCGATTCTCTTGTGAAGAACTTCACGAAGTTTCTCGACGGCACGTCATCGAGGGGTGCCGAGGCGCCCCTCGGACGCGCTCAGACGTTATCCGACCTGCTCAAGCGAGACTACCGACGAGTAGCAAACACTTGCTCACAAGCGTGCCCGCCGGACCGGGAGAACGCCCGAAATCCGACGGGCCAAATGCCTCATCGAGTGATGGACCAGGTGATTCCGTCCAGGATGTCGTGCTCGCTCACCACGACCTCCTCCGCGCCGATCCGCTCCATGATCGCGAGGAGCACGAGGGCGCCCGCCGCGATCACGTCGACCCGCCCGGGATGCATCGAGGGGACCGCCGCGCGCTCGGCGTGGGTGGAGCGCAGCAGCCACTCGGTGATCTCGCGGACGCGGCCGTGCGAGATCCGGGAGTGGTGGATGGCCCGCGAGTCGTACTCGGGCAGGTCCTGGGCGATGGCGGAGAGGGTCGTGACCGAGCCGGCCAGTCCGACGAGCGTGTGCGCCTCGCGCAGCGGCACGCTCCGCTCCGCGAGGTCGAGGGCGGCCTCGATGTCGGCCCGGATGGCCGCGATCTGCTCCGGCCCGGGCGGATCGACGACGACGCCGTCCCGTACGAGGTGCCGCTCGGTCATCCGTACACAGCCGATGTCGACCGAGCGGGCGCCACGCACATGGTCGTCGCCGACGACGAACTCGGTCGAGCCGCCGCCGATGTCCACGACGAGGAACGGCTTGGCGAGGTCGTCCCTGCCGAGCAGTTCCTTCGTGGCGCCCGTGAAGGAGAACTCGGCCTCCTGGTCGCCGGAGATCACCTCGGGCTCGACGCCGAGGATGTCCAGGACGCCGCGTACGAACTCGTCGCGGTTCTCGGCGTCGCGGGACGCGGAGGTCGCGACGAAGCGGAGCCGCTCGGCGCCGTGCTCCTTGATGAGCGCCGCGTACTCGCGGCACGCGGCGAAGGTCCGCTCCAGCGCCTCGGGGGCGAGCCGGCCCGTACGGTCGACGCCCTGGCCGAGCCGAACGATCGTCATCCGCCGGTCCAGGTCGACCAGTTCGCCCCTTTCGGGGTCGGCGTCGGCGACGAGGAGGCGGATGGAGTTCGTACCGCAGTCGATGGCGGCGACGCGGGTCACTCGCCGTCCTCCTCGGGCTTGTCGGCGTCGACCGGCTTGAAGGCGAAGTATCCGGACTCGCTCGCGTCGACCTGCCAGCCCTCGGGCGGCGTCGAGGGCACCACGCACGGGCCCTTCGCCCACCACTCCGGCAGCATCGCGATCGCCTCGTCGCCCAGCGGGTTGACGCCCGGCCCGGCGGCCAGGGAGTGCCCCACGAGGACGTGCAGGCACTTCACGCGGTCCGGCATGCCGCCCGCGCTCGGGAATCCCTCCAGGACCTCGATCGCGTCACGGCGGGCGATGTAGTCCTCATGGGCGGCGCGATAGGACGCGGCCAGCTCGGGGTCGGTCCCGAGCCGCTCCGTCATCTCCTTCATCACGCCGTTCGCCTCCAGCGTGCCGATCGCGGAGGCGGCCCGAGGGCACGTCAGGTAGTACGTCGTGGGGAAGGGCGTGCCGTCCGGCAGACGGGGGGCCGTCTCGACGACGTCCGGCTGCCCGCAGGGGCAGCGGTGCGCGATCGCGCGCAGCCCGCGCGGCGGACGCCCGAGCTGCTGCTTGAAGGCCTCGACGTCCGCGTCGGTCGGCTCGGTGCGCGGGGTGGGCGGCGGAGGGGTTTCCATACCTGTACGTAAGTCTCTCTAGAGCTCTGGTCGGTTCACTGGTCGGTGGCGTCGGCCTTGTCGACCCCGTCCCAGACATTGGCGTACCAGGGGCGGTCGGCCGCGCCCTGCGTCGTACGGGACTGCTTGGCCGCGTCCGGGTCGATCACGACATAGCCGGTCTCGCCGGGCATGACGTAGTGCAGCCGCTCCCGGATGCGCTGCTCGGCGTACGCGTCGTCCTGCCAGCGGGCCTTGAGGTCACGCAGCTCCTCGACCCGCTGCCGGGCCTGCTCGCGCTGCCGCTCCATGTCGGCGATCTCGGCACGCTGGGAGACGTACTCCCTTATGGGGTACGCGAGGGCCACGATCAGCGAGCAGAAGACGAGGGCGAGCAGCGCGGCGCGGCCGGTGAGCCGGGAGCGGCGGGCCTGGCGTTTGGTCTGGGAGCGGTAGACCCGGGCCGCCGTCTGCTCGCCGAGCAGCTTCAGCCGGGTCGCGGTGGAGAAACGGTCCCGGTCCTTCACGGCCATCTGGCTCTCCGCCTCCCCTTGCACACGTGCGTACGTCCCCGCACACGGTACGGGACCGCGTACGGGGACGTACGTACGACTGGCTAAGCCTTACCCCTGGTTGGGGGCTCAGCCCTTGAAGCGGGGGAAGGCGCTGCGGCCGGCGTACACCGCGGCGTCGTCGAGGATCTCCTCGATGCGCAGCAGCTGGTTGTACTTGGCGACGCGGTCCGAGCGGGCCGGGGCGCCGGTCTTGATCTGGCCGCAGTTCACGGCGACGGCGAGGTCGGCGATGGTGACGTCCTCGGTCTCACCGGAGCGGTGGGACATCATGCACTTGAAGCCGTTGCGCTGGGCCAGCTCGACGGCGTCCAGGGTCTCGGTCAGCGAGCCGATCTGGTTGACCTTGACGAGCAGCGCGTTGGCCGCGCCCTCCTCGATGCCGCGGGCGAGACGCTCGGGGTTGGTGACGAAGAGGTCGTCGCCGACGATCTGGACCTTGTCGCCGAGACGCTCGGTGATGGTCTTCCAGCCGTCCCAGTCGTCCTCGAACAGCGGGTCCTCGATGGAGACGAGCGGGTACGCCGCGACGAGCTCGGCGTAGTAGTCCGTCATCTCGGCGGCGGAGCGCTCCTTGCCCTCGAAGGTGTAGACGCCGTCCTTGTAGAACTCGGAGGCGGCGACGTCGAGCGCCAGGGCGATCTGCTCGCCGGGGGTGTAGCCAGCCTCCTTGATGGCCTCGAGGATGAGGTCGAGGGCGGCGCGGTTGGACTCCAGGTTCGGGGCGAAGCCGCCCTCGTCGCCGAGGCCGGTGGACAGGCCCTTGGTCTTCAGCACCTTCTTGAGGGTGTGGTAGACCTCGGCGCCCCAGCGCAGGGCCTCGGAGAAGGACTCCGCGCCGATGGGGGCGATCATGAACTCCTGGATGTCCACGTTGGAGTCGGCGTGCGAGCCGCCGTTCAGGATGTTCATCATCGGAACGGGCAGCAGGTGCGCGTTCGGGCCGCCCAGGTAGCGGAAGAGCGGCAGGTCGGACGCCTCGGAGGCGGCGTGGGCGACGGCGAGGGAGACGCCGAGAATGGCGTTGGCGCCGAGGGAGCCCTTGTTGTCGGTGGCGTCCAGGTCGAACATCGCCTGGTCGATCAGGCGCTGCTCGGTGGCGTCGTAGCCGACGAGCTCCGGGCCGATCTGCTCGATCACGGCGAGGACGGCCTTCTCGACGCCCTTGCCGAGGTAGCGGTCGGGGTCGCCGTCACGCAGCTCGACGGCCTCGAAGGCACCGGTGGAGGCGCCGGACGGGACGGCGGCACGACCGGTGCTGCCGTCGTCGAGGCCGACCTCGACCTCGACCGTGGGGTTGCCTCGGGAGTCCAGGATTTCCCGGGCTACGACGACGTCGATGGACGGCACGAGCATCTCCTTCTTGGGATGTGACGCGATAGTGCGCGGCCGCGTGGGCCATGCGACTAGAGCCTAACCGCCCCGGGGCCGTCGGCAGCCGACCGACCGTCCCGTGGACAGACAGACGGTACCCATTGTTCCCGTCCGGAACAAAGAGGGGGTGAACAAGAAATGGGGCGAAAGAGAAAAAGAAAGAGCCCCGCCCCGGTGCGTACGGGGGAATGCGCACCGAGGCGGGGAGCCCGTGGGGACGGGGGGACGACCCTCACGGTGCCTTCACAATGGGGGACACGGCTGTGGAGGCACCGTGGTTCAGCTGAGGAGCGGCTCTCTTTTTCCCAGCTTCCGAGCGGCCGGGATCAGCTCAGGTGGAGCTGCTGGCCGGGGTAGATGAAGTCGGCGTCGTCGATGATGTCCTTGTTCAGCTCGTAGAGCTTGTGCCAGCCACCCTTGACGTTCTTCTTCGCGGCGATCCCGCTGAGGGTGTCGCCCTTGACGACCTTGTACTCGCCGTCGCCCTTCTTGACCTTCTTGCCGGTCGGGGTCTCGACGGTGGCACGGTCGGAGGAGCGCGAGGCGCGGGTCTCCTCGGTGGTGTTCTGCGTGCTCTCCTGCGTGCTCTCCTGCGAGGAGCTGGAGGAACCGGAGTCCGAGCTGCCGCTGTCGGCGGCGGCACCGTCGTACGCGGCGCCGGACAGACCCGTGCCGCAGACCGGCCAGGCGCCCTTGCCCTGGCCCGCGAGGACCTTCTCGGCTATCTCGATCTGCTGGGCCTTGCTGGCCTGGTCGGCGCTGGAGGCGTACTGCGTGCCGCCGTACGCGGCCCAGGTGGAGGCGGAGAACTGCAGGCCGCCGTAGTAGCCGTTGCCGGTGTTGATGGACCAGTTGCCGCCGGACTCGCACTGGGCGACGGCGTCCCACTCGGACGTGGTGGCGGCCGAGGCGCTGCCGGCCACCATGAGCGGGGCGGCGATGGCGGCGGCGCCGGTGACACCGACGGCGGCGATGGCGCGAGCGGTCTTGGACGGGCGGCGGTGCTTGCCCTGGCCGGAAAACAGCATGGAGTGATCCCCTCACCGACGCCTGCGAGGTGAGCTGTCGGGTTCGGGCCGGTTGAGTTGCCCGGCCGCGCCTCCCGAAAGAGACACGGCTTCACCCCAAGCCGAGTCCAGCCTCAAGTGCTGGGCCCGGCGCTTACCTTGGGTCCCCCGCTCCTGCCTACGGCGCTTGACGCGACGACTGTTCCCGTACGGCCGGTGGCAGGATTCGGCGTTTCGACCGCAGGGGCCCGCTGTGGCGAGCGGTCACGACCGTAGACATGCGATTGGGGGAAATTCAAAGACGATCAGGACTTCTGTGATTCATGTCCCACTGAGATCAAAACGGGCATTAACGGGCGAACCATGACGCCAACTACCGTTGCTTTTCGCCCGTTTCGGCACCTACTTCGAGGGTCTGACCGGGGAGGATAAGGTCCGGATCAGTTCCGACGGTGGACTCGTTCTCGGCGTAGAGCACCCGCCATCCGCCGTCGAGGCCAAGAGAGTCGGCGATGGCCGTCAGGTTGTCCCCGACGCGGACGACGTACGAGCCGTCGACGGCTTCGCGGGCCGCGTCGCCACCACGGGAGGCATGCCGACCGGAGGAACCGTCGGGGGACTCCGAGTCGGTACGGGCGTCCGCGGCGCTCTCGTCGGCGCTGCCACCGCGATGGCGGCCGGTGCTGGATTCGCTGTCCGCGTCGACCGAAGAGTTGCCGTTCTGGGTTGAGTTATCCGACTTGTCGGTCTGGTTTCCGCCCTCGGTGTCCTCTGTGGACGAGCTTCCGGCTCCCTGCGAATCAGCCTTGCCGGAGTCGGTCGAGTCGGTGTGGGACTCGGTCGAGCCTTCGGTGTCGCCCGAGGAGGAGCCGGAGGAGGAGCCGGAGGAGGAGTCGGAGGAACTGGACGAATCGGAATTATCGGATGAATCGCCGGAACCATCCGAGCTGCTCGAATCGCTCGAATCACCTGAATTGCTCGAACCCGACGATTCGTCCGCGACGCCCGTATCCACCTTGTCCGGGGTCGAGTCGTCGCCGAGGCCGTGCAGGAGTCCGCAGGTGGACCAGACGCCGACACCCTGGTCGGCGAGGACCTTCTCGGCCACGGCTATCTGCTGCGAACGGCTCGCCTGGTCGGGGCTCATCGCGTAGTCGAGGCCGCCGTACTTCTCCCAGTTCTTCTGGGAGATCTGGAGGCCGCCGTAGTACCCGTTGCCGGTGTCGGCGCTCCAGGAGCCGCCACTCTCGCACTCCGCCACCTGGTCCCAGGTCGTTCCGCTGGCCGCGCTCGCGCCGGTGGCGCCAAGGAGGGGGATGGCGATGGCCGAGCCGGCCACGCCGGCCGCGACGAGGAGGGCCGGAGCCTGACGGGGGCGACGGTGTCGACCGTTCCCGGAGAGCATGCGGTTGCCTTTCGCGTGACAGCAGTGACCGGTGCGTGGGCTGTGTAAACCCTTCGCACTGACGTGTGAACGTATCGGCAGTCGATCACTTGTCACAAGTCAATGCAGCGCAGATCACGTGAAGATCACAGAGTTGAGGGAATGTCACGTTTACCCGCCCACGGAGAGTGCTTCGGGTGGGGCGCCGAGTCACTTGTGAAGGGGCGTGAACTCCACGGGCAGGGTGCGCAATCCACGCATAATGAGCCCGCCGCGCCACCGCAGATCGGCTGAATCCACCGCGAGTTGCAGATCGGGAAGACGGGTGAGGAGAGTCGCCAGTGCGGTCTGGCCCTCCAGCCGGGCGAGGGGTGCGCCGAGGCAGTAGTGGATGCCGTGGCCGTAACCGAGGTGCTGGTTGTCCCGGCGGGAGAGGTCGAGCGTGTCGGGGTCGTCGAAGCGCGCCGGGTCACGGTCGGCGGCGGCGAGCACCACGAGAACGGGGTCGCCGGGCGCGATGTCCTGCCCGCCGATGGTGAGGGGCCGGGTCGCGAAGCGCCAGGTGGCGAGTTCGACGGGGCCGTCGTAGCGGAGGAGTTCCTCGACGCCCGTTTCGAGCAGTTCGGTTTCGCCGGCGGTCAGGGAGGCCTGGAGGCGGGCGCGTTGTTCGGGGTGGGTGAGAAGGGCGTACGTGCCGTTGCCGATCAGGTTGACGGTCGTCTCGAACCCGGCGAAGAGCAGGATGAACGCCATGGCCGCGGCCTCGTTCTCGGTGAGGTGCTCGCCGTGGTCGGAGGCGCGGATGAGGCCGGAGATGAGGTCCTCGCCGGGGGTGGCTTCGGCGGGGAGTTCTTCGCGCTTGCGGTGGATGAGTTCCAGCAGGTAGCCGCGCATCTTCTTCACCGAGCGGGCCACGCCGCCTCGGGGGCCGCCGCCGTGCCGGATCATCATCCCCGCCCAGTCCCGGAAGTCGTCCTGGTCCTCGCGGGGGACGCCGAGCAGGTCGCAGATGGCGTAGATGGGGAGAGGGAAGGCGAAGTCGTGGATGAGGTCGGCTTCGCCCTTGGCCGCGAACCGGTCGATGAGGTCGTCGGTGAGTTCCTGGACGCGGGGGGCGAACTCGGCGACCCGGCGGGGTGTGAACGCCTTGGAGACGAGGCGGCGCAGGCGGGTGTGGTCCGGCGGGTCGATGTTCAGCAGATGGGTCATCAACTCGGCCTTGCGCTCACCGGGGATGCCGGTCTTGCCCTTGGCGTGGGCCGGTTCGTCGTGGTGCGCCGGGTTCTTGGAGAGACGTTGGTCGGCGAGGGCCTGCTTGGCGTCGGCGTAACGGGTGACCAGCCAGGCCTCGACTCCGCTGGGCAGCTTGGTGCGGTGCACGGGGGCGTGGTCGCGGAGCCAGGCGTAGGCGGGGTAGGGGTTGGTGGCGAATTCCCAGGTGAAGAGTTCTGGGGCGGCGGGTCCGGTGGGGGTGGAGTCGGGGGTGCCGATGGAGGTGGCGGCGGGGCCGGGGTCGGGCTGGTTGGTCACTCGTCGACGGTACCGGGGGCGGGGTCTGCGCTCGCGGTCCCCTCGGTGAGAAAGACGGTCATGCGGGAGCGGTGCAGATCGAGGTGGCCCAGCTCATCGGCTCTGCTGAGCCATTGCTCGGCCGCTCGGCCTCTGCCCTTCTGTTTCAGGTGGATCCCGAGCCAGTGAGCGGCTTGGCCGTCACCTCTCTTGGTGGCCCTCCGGAGCATGCTTTCGCCCTCGTCCACGGAGCCGGTGTTGATGAGGAGACGTCCGAGGTTCCGCAGTGCGTCCGGCTGGCCTGCCGCCATGGCCGCGCGGAGCATCTGCTCGGCCTCTTCGGCATTGTTGTCCTCGATGTACAGAAGAGCCGCGAGGTCGTTCATGGCCAAGGGATCCCCCTGGGCGACCCCGTAACGGAACCAGCTCTCCGCGGCCTGCTTGTCCCCCATGTTGTAGAGCTCCCTGCCCAGGCGAACGGCTGCCCTGTCGTAGCCGGCCTCGATCGCCGTCATGTACCACCGGAGTGCTTCGACGCTGCTGACGGCGCTCTGCATATTGCCCAGTTCGTACGCGGCGTGCCCGTCCCCTTTCTCGGCCGCCGCCCGCAGCCATCGCTCGCTGCGGGCGCGGTGCAGCAAACCGGCCTCGCGCGCCGCGCGGGCGCTTCCGCACTCCGCCGCCGCCTCCAGATGCCGGAGCGCGCCCGTCTCGTCTCCGATGCTCACCAGGTGCGCGGCCCACTCCTCGGCCGCCGCCTCATGTCCTGCTTCGGCCGCTCGGCGTATCAGCTCCCGGTGTGTCTCGCCACCGACGCGGCCCGCGAACGCGAACATCAGGTCCGCGTCCCCCGCCTCGAACCGGGGCTGGAGTGCTGCTCGGGCCGCGTCGAGCACGGCTTCGCGGTCGATCGGGGCTCCCGCCTCCGCCTCGTCCAGCAGGGTCCACCACACCCCGTCGGGCACGGGCTCCAGATCCTCCGCCCGCAGCGCCTCCGCGACCAGCGCGCCGTACGCCCGGCAGGTGCCGTCCGTGCCTTGCACAAGCATTCCGGAGGCGCCGAACATGGGTGTCGTGGCCCACTCGAAAGCGTCCTCGAACGACTCGTGGCCCTCTGTCCCGTACTGCTCCTGGACTCTCCTCAGCAGTTCGACCGGCACGGCTGCCTGCACCCCGCAGCGCGGCAGCTCCACCGCCGCCCGGACCAGCAGTTGCCCGAGCGGGTGCGCCGACCGTGTCCCCTCGCGTCGCCACTCGTCGAACAGCAGGTGCCCGATCGCGAAGTACGACGCCGGGCCTTCCCTGCCGCTCCACATGTACGCCGGGTACGCGCGCGGGTCGTCGAGCTCCGCCAGTCGCCGGAGTTCGGCCTCGCTCCACTCGCGTGGCAGCAGCACTGTGCGCGCCCTGGCCACGACCCGGTCGGCGGGGGCTGTCCGCGCCCTGCGCCGGTAGTACTCGTCGGGGCGCATGGTGGCGAGCACGACCGCCCCGAGGCCACCGAGCTTCCCCAACAGCTTCAGGTTCAGGCCGCCTTCGCCGAGGTGGTCGGTCAACTCGTCCAACCACACGACGTATGTTCCCGGCTCGCCCTTCAGCTCGGTCGGCAGTTCCCTCAGGTCCTCGCCCCGATCGGGCGCGTACAGTCGATGCCCCTTCAGCGACCGCACGCCCTGCCACGCCGTGTACGACTTCCCCGCGTACCGCTCCCCCAGGATCAGCACCAGGCCGCCGTTCTTCAGCTCGGCCCACAGCGCCTCGTCGCAGTCGCGTGGGACGTACGGCGGTACGTCGGCCAGCCCGGGTATCGGCCGGGTGGCGTGCACGCCGAACTCCCAGGGCTCGACGTCGCCGACCGGCCGGCCCTCGGCCGGGGGCGGGCCGTCGCCCTGGGCCTCCTGCTTGACCGTCACGGGGCCGTTGAAGGTGGCGCCGCCGAAGTCGAAGCGGTCGCCGGTGTGGCGGTCGCCGGTGGAGACGGAGTCGATGGTGCCGGCCTGGATGACAGGGCCTTGGAAGGTGCCGCCCGTAATGGTGTTGGCGACCTCGGCTCGAGCGCGGTGCAGCCGCCGTACCTTGGCCACGAGATCCTGGTAATGCTCAGGCGACTGCGTCTGGAGGGCGCGCACGTGGGCACGCAAGGTCTCTGGGTCGCGCATGTATCCGGAGGGGATGAGGGAACGCCGTTCCCCGGCCGGCAGCGCCAATAACACTCGTACCAGCCACTCCCACTCCTGCTCCACAGAAGCCCCCGCCCCTCGCAACCATCCGTAAGGACAACGGTACTAAGAGTCAAGCCCCTCAGCGGCCCGCACCGCGTCCCGGTACGCCCGTGCCGCGGCCCGTAGCGCCGCTTCGGGGTCTACCCCGGCCGCCTCCGCCCGTACCGCCATCACCAGCAGCTCGTAGCCGGGGCCCTCGCCGGTCGGCAGCGGTACGTCCAGGCCCGCCGTGCGCACCCGTGAGCCCAGCTTCGACGCCAGCGCGAGGCCCGGCTGGCCGAGAGGTATGCCGTCCGTCACCGACTCACGGCGCTTCTCCATCGCCTTGGTGCGCAGCCAGTGCGCCTTGACCTCCTCCGGGGTCGTGGCCGTCTCGTCGCCGAAGACATGCGGGTGGCGGTGGATGAGCTTGGCGACGATGCCGGCGGCGACGTCGTCGATGGAGAAGGAGGCGTCCGGATCCTCCTCGGCGATACGGGCGTGGAAGACGACCTGGAGCAGGACGTCGCCCAGTTCCTCGCGGAGTTCGTCCCTGTCGCCCTCCTCGATCGCCTCCACCAGCTCGTACGCCTCCTCGATGCCGTACTTGGCCAGGCCCTTGTGGGTCTGCTGGGAGGACCAGGGGCACTCGGCGCGGATGCGGTCCATGACCTGGACGAGGTCGAGGAGGCGGGCGCCGGGGAGGTCGTAGGAGGCGGGGAGCAGCTCCAGTGACGGCATCTGCACGCGGCCGGAGCCCGCCAGGCGCGCCAGGCCGTCGGTGAGGGCGGGCTCGCCCTCGGCGGTCGCGACGACCACCACCGTGCGGTCGCCGGCGCACTCGGCCACCAGTTCCTCGGCCGTCGGGGACGCCTGCTGGACCGTTATGCCCGCCTCGCGGAGGTACGGCAGCTGTGGGTGTGTGTCGTCCGCGCAGACGACCCGGTCCGCGTCGTGGAGGGCCTGCCAGGCGGGCCAGGACAGCAGGCCGGGGGCGACTCGGTGGCTGGTGGTCAGCAGGACGACGAGGCCGGGGGCGGGGGCCGCGGTGTCGGAGGGGCCGTCGGGGCGGTTTGCGTTCACACCACGAACGTAACCCACGTCACCGACGGCCCCCGAAGTTGTCCACAGGCTCCGGCGCTACGCCGATTCGCTGCCCGTCGCCGTGACCTCCCGCACCCACGGTGTCTTCGCGTCCACCCGGCCCGGCTCCTTGACGTCCCAGGCGCCGTAGCGGGGGTTCAGGTCGATGTTCAGCTTCTTCGACGCGTCGGCCAGGGCCGCCCAGAAGGTGTCGCTGCCCTGTTCCGTGTTGAGGTCGGCGCCGAGCGTGGTGGCGAGCTTCTGCACCTCCACGTCGCTGCGCAGGCTCTCCTCCAGCTGCTCGGGGGCCACGTTGTACCGCTGCAGCCAGTTCAGCTCCAGGCCTTCGGCGCCGCCGAGCTCCTTCTCCAGGGAGGCGCGGTACTGCTGGACGTCCCTGCGGGTGACCGTCACCCCGGCGTCCTCGGCGGCTCTGTCGAGGACCCGTTCCAGGACCATGCCGTGCAGGGTCTGGCGGGTGAGGTTGCCGGTCTTGGCGGTGATCTGCTCGTACTGGGCCTCGTCGGAGGAGGCGTCCCGCTGGGCTTCGCGCACCTGGTTCACCCGGTTCTCCAGTTGCGCGATCGTGATGCGCTCGCCGCCGACGACGGCCGCCGCGCCGGGATGCGCGTCGTTTCCGCAGGCGGCGAGGAGCGGGGCCGCGGCGACGAGCGCGGCGGAGAGGAGGAGCGCGGTGCGACGGCGGCGGTGCAAGTGGGCCTCCCGAGGAGATTGTGCGGCGGTGCACAAAGTCTTGCGGTGATCGATGGTAGGCAGTGGCCCTGCTCTCGGCCAGCCATTCGACCAACGATTCACATCGACTTCCGGCACCGCCCCGCGCCGGCCGGCCTCAGCCCGTCCTCAACACTGTTCTCATCCGACACCGTTCTCATCCGACACCGTTCTCATCCGACGATCGCCACAGGCGCGTCCCAGGCGTTGCGGTCCACGGTGATCGTGTAGCCGCCGCGCGACTCCTTGCTGTTGACCATGTACTGATGGGCGCGGTGGTGCCCGGTGTACAGCGTCGGGTCGAACGGCCAGTCGGAGGTCGTCGTGTTGACCTTGTCCCACTTGGCGTACCAGAGGTTGCCCGGCAGGTTGGTGCGGTCGGTGGCGGTGGCGACGGCCTTGGCGCTGGAGCTGCTGAAGCCGTAGAAGCCGGTGCGGTACGTCTTGCCGTGGACGGCCTTCTGCCAGCCGCGGATGTAGGTGAGGACGGCGTCGTCGCAGGCCTTGTTCGTGGTGTCGTAGGCCTCCATGTCGAGGTAGAGCGCGCTGCCGGGCTTCATGCCGAGGGCTGAGGCCTTGGCCACGGCGTCGGCTCCGTCGGCGGCGCCCTGGGAGGCGGCGGTGGAGGCGGTGATCACCTCGGGGCTGGAGCCGGTCTGGCAGGGCGGCTGGGCGCCGACGTAGAGCGGGACGAGCTTCCAGCCGAGGGAGCTCACGGACTTCACCCAGGACGCGGTGAGGTTGGGCTGGGAGCAGCCGCGGTTCTTGCCGCCCACGTAGACGGCGGCCGCGCCGTAGAAGCCGGTGTTCCAGGCCTTCATCGCGGACAGGGAGGGTGCCGTGCAGGCGTCGAAGGCGCGGCCCGTGTAGACCTTGGCGGACGGCCAGGCGGTGGTCGTGGCCAGGGAGTTCTGCGCGGTGAGGCCGGCTCCGGCGAGCACGGCGGCTCCGGCGGCGGCCCAGGCGGCGTATCTGAGCTTCTTCGACCGCCGGTGGCCGGAAGCGGCGGACTTGCCGGGCGCGCCGGATGCGCTGGACGTGCTGGACATGCGTGGGCCCCACCCTTTGGTCGCTGTGATGTGCGAACAGCTAAGCGGTGACGTCTCCGTGTTCGGGAAACCCCGTCCCTGGATCGCCACAAGATTCAGCCAAGGTGACGCAAAACCGTCTAGCCGCGTACCTGCCCCAGCCACTGCAGCGTCCGCCGGACCTCCGTGGCCAGCGGGTGGCCGGGGCCCCGCAGTCGCTCCACGTCGAGCAGCAGGCGGCCCAGGGTCTCGTGGGCGGCGCCGCGGTCGCCGAGGGCGAGGAGCAGCAGGCCTATGCGGCGGCGGACGTCCAGGGACAGTTCGGGGTCGCCGCCGACGTACTGGTTCTCGAAGTACGGCAGCAGGGAGCGGTACTCGGCGAGGGCCGCCGCCGGTTCGCCGAGCTGTTCGAGGCACTGCGCGGACTCGTAGCGGAAGCGCAGGGACTGGGGGTCGGCCTGGCCGGCCTCGGCGGCGCGCTCGTCGGCGAGGCGGCGCAGCTCGGGCAGGGCGCGGCGGTACTGGCCGTCGTCCATGAGCGTGGCCGCGTACTGCTTGCGCAGGGTGCGGACGACGGGTGAGTGCTCGCCGTGCTGGGCGGCGGCGGCCGGGAGGATCGCGCCGAGAATGTCGACGGCCTGGGTGATCCGGCCCTCGCCGAGGAGCCGCTTGACCTCGTCGACGGCTCCCACCACGTCCGGCTTGTCGTCGACCGGCGCCGCCGCCTGCGGCTGGGGCGCGGGGATGCGGGCACGGTCCGGCCAGGGGGCGTGCGGGCGCAGGAAGGGGCGGGTGGGGTCGAGCGGGGAGCCGGTGGGCATCCCGCGCGCGGGGAGCAGCGGGAGGAGCTGTTCGTATGTCTCCTGCGCGGAGGACGGGCGGTGCTGCGGGTCCTTGGAGAGCAGGCGCAGTACCAGCGCCTCCAGGGCCTCGGGCACCTCGGGGCGCAGTCGGCGGACGGGGACCGGCGGCTCGTAGAGGTGGCGGTGGAGGACGCCGAGGGCCGTCGAGCCCGTGAACGGAACGTTCCCGCTGAGCAGTTCGTGTATGAGCACGCCCAGCGCGTACAGGTCGGTGTACGGGCCGACCGCGCCGCCCATGGCCTGTTCGGGGGCCATGTAGGCGGGGCTGCCGATGGGTGAGCCGGTGTGCGTCAGGCGGGTGGTGTCGGTGTCCATGACGGAGGCGACGCCCAGGTCGAGGACGGTGACCGTGCCGTCCTGCTTGACCATCACGTTCCGCGGTTTGAGGTCGCGGTGGATGATCGGCACCGCGTGCACGGCGGACAGCACGGCGCACAGCTGGGCGGCGACCGAGACCGTCCACTGCCACGGGTACGGGTCGTGCTCGGCGAGGTGGTCGGAGAGGTCGGCCCCGTCGACGTACTGCATGACGAGGAACAGCTCCTCGCCCTCGCTGCCCGCGTCATGGACCGTGACCAGGCCGGGGTGGTCGACCTGGGCCGTCACCCGGCACTCGCGGACGAAGCGGCGGCGCAGCTCGTCGGCCTCCTGGCCGGCGACCTTGTCCGGGCGCAGCAGCTTCACCGCCACCCGCCGGTCGAGACGCTGGTCGTACGCCGTCCACACCTGGCCCATGCCGCCCTGTCCGATGAGCGTGGACAGTTCGTAGCGGCCGGTGATCAGGCGGCCGGTGCCCTGGGTCACCTGTCTCCTTCATGCTTGCGGAGATAGTCGCTGAGTTCGTCGAGCTCGGCGCGCACCTGGTCGATGCGGGCGGGCGCGGGTCGCTGGGCCTCCGGCGCCGGCTGGGGTTGCGGCTGCTGCTGCGGCGGCTGCGGAACCGGGGTCTGGTGGTGCTGGACCGGCGGCGGCGCGTAGGGCTGCGGCTGCGGGGCGGGGGCCGGAGGGTAGCCGTACACGGTCTGCTGCGGGGAGTACGCGGTCGTCTGCGTGTACGCCGGCGGGACGAGGCGTGCGCGGTTGAAGTGGCGTATGTCCGCGGCCAGGTAGTACGCGACGATCGCCACCAGGCCGCCGAGCAGCATCGACATGCCGACGTCGCCGCGCCAGGTGGTGAACTCCTCCTCGCCCGGGTCGGTGCCGATGATGTACAGCGTCGCGATGATGTGGACGATCGCCAGGGCGAACAGCCACCAGTCGAGTGCTCTGCGGGTCACCGAGGCCAGCCGCAGCAGGCATGCCCAGGCGAGTACGCCGCAGCTCATGACCGCGACCACCACGAAGATCACACGCAGTGTGACCTGGCCCCCCTGATCGGGGCCGGGGGGCGGTGTCGGCGCGTAGCCGTGGCCGTGCATGGCTGCTCCTGAGGGCCTGGTGAGAGCGGACGTTCGATGTCGTTCCGAGGGTATAGGTCGACCACGACATGCGGTCCAGGGTTGTGGACAACCGTTGCGGCTTTGGTGCTGGTCACGTCACCCGAGACGGAGTGGTTCCCTCCGGAAGGTGGGCGGGAAGCGCTTGTTGGCGGTTCGGCCGGGGGACGGCGGATGTCACTCCGGGGCGACCGTGCCGTCCGTCAATCCGTCGTACATGCCGCGCACGAGCTGTTCGCCGAGGCGGCCCGCCCGGCGGAGCGCGTCCTCGAACGCGGCGAGGGCGCGGAACCTTTCGCCGTAGCGGCGCTGCTGGTCCAGGGGGAGCCGGGGCAGTTGGAGGCGGCGTACGTCGAGGCGGGTGGCGGTGGAGGCATAGCTGCTGGCCTGGCGGTTGTTGGCGGTGCCGCGCAGGAAACCGGCGACGAACCACGCGTCGAGCGCGCCCGGATCGGGCCGCAGGAGGGTGAGGTTGCGGCCGAGGGCGGCGCCCGCGGTCTCGTCGTCGATCACGCGCGCCACGGAACCGCCGCCCAGGACGGGCACGACGACGTCGCCCGCCTCGACGAGCACGGAGGCCTCGCCGGTCTCGGGAAGGGTCCCCGAGGGTGCCGTTCCGGACAGGACGTCGTGATCGGTGAGCACGCGCGTGTGGGGGCCGTTTCCCCCTGTGCGCAGCAACAGGGCGCCGCCGCGCGCGAGTTCGCCGACCGTGGTGAGCGGCCAGCGCGCGGGCTGTCCCTCGTCGGTGACCGGAGGCGCGAGGTCGGCGGTCAGCCGCAGGGTCTCGCCGAGGCGTTCGCGTACGGCGGTCAGCTCCTTGGCGCCGCCGCCCGCGGCCGGGGGCGGCAGATGGCGGGCGGGGGCCAGGTCCACGTCGTCGTCGAGGAGGTCGATGACCGGCACCGAGCGGCTGAGTCCCGGCCGCTCCTCGGCCTCGCCCACGCGGTCGAAGGGCCGCCAGGCGTCGAGTACGGCGGTGCGCAGGGCGGCCCAGTCGAGCCCGCCCCGGCCCTCGGCACCGAGCCGCCCGGTGTCGACCAGCAGCAACTCGGGCCGCACGGCCGCCTTTCCGGGCCGCCGGAGCACCCACAGGTGCAGCGGGATGCTGTACGGGGGTGCCGCGCCGACGGGCAGGGCGATCACGGCGCGCAGGGCACCCCGGCGCAGCAGGTCGGCGCGGATACGGCGCCCGGAGCGGCGGCTCGCGACGGCCGGCGGCATCAGCAGGACGGCGGTTCCGCCCTCCTCCAGCCGGGCCAGGGCGTGCTGCACCCAGGCGAGCTCGGACTCCGTGCGGGCCGGGAAGCCGTACTCCCAGCGGGGGTCGTAGGCGAGTTCGTCGTGGCCCCAGTTGCGCTCGTTGAACGGCGGGTGGCACAGCACGGCCTCGGCCCTGAGCTGCTCGTGGGCGTCGGCGCGCAGGCTGTCGCCGGGGGCGCTGCGGATGGTGCTCCCGGTGCGCAGGGCGAGGCGGAGCGCGGTGAGGGCGGCCAGCTCGGGGGCGCTGTCCTGGGCGAACAGCTCCTGGCCGGGTTTGGCGGCGACGGCGCGCAGGAGGGCGCCGGTGCCGCAGGCCGGGTCGAGCACCGAGCGGGCGGGACCGGCGAGTTCGGCCATCAGCTCGGCAAGGTCGGCGGGGGTGAGCGTGTACTGGCGCGGGTTGGCGTCGAGGTGCCGGGCGAGCAGGAACTCGAAGGTCTGCCGGGCGCCGAGGTCGGCCGCGAGTTCGGTGGCGCCGCGCAGCAGCGGGACGGAGGGGCGGAACTCCTCGGGGGTCGGGCAGGGCACGGCGGGTGCGCGGTCCGGGCCGAAGCGGGGGGTGAGGACCTGCCGGAGGGGGTCGGGCAGGGCGTGGGCCAGTCGGTCGTCGGAGTGGGCGCTCAGTTCCAGCCAGACGAGCGGGCGGTCGTGGAGCAGCAGGAGGACGCAGCCCGCGTGCACCAGGGCCGCGACGGGGCCCTCGGGGTGGCCGGCGATCTGCTGCCAGACCCGCTCCTTGAGGGAGACCTCGGCGACCTTGCCCTGCTTGCGGAGCCAGTCCTCGATCTCGGTGAGCGCGAAGGAGGGGCTGGTCTCGGTGCCGCCGACCGGTTTGGGGAAGTCGGCGTGACGCCGGCGCCAGTTGCTGACGGCGGCCCGACCGACCCCGGCGAGCCTCGCGATGTCCGCCGCGGTCACCTCTGTCCCGTTGTCCTGCACGCGCCCGGCCTCCCCTCGTCCTGGTGTGTGGCGTCGAGCATACCGACGCACGCAAGATCTACCCATACACACCGTGCACATGGCCAGTCTTGTGAACCGTGTTGACTCGGTTCACAAGCTCTGCTGTGATTAACCCATCGAACGAAAGGCCGCCCCACTCGGGTGGTCACACGTCGGCGGCTCGGCCGTGCACGGCATCCGTACACACCGGTCGCAGGTCAGTCGCACGCCAAGGGAGGAGGCCGGTCATGGGGATGAAAGCCCAGCTCGCAGTCAACACAGCGGTCGGTCTTCTCGTCATCGGCGTGGTCTCGGCGAACGCCGGGAGCGGCACCGCCGGGTACGGCCCCGGCTCCGCCGACCAGTTCAAGGCGTTTGTGAACAGCCATGGCAGCTCGGCTCAGCGAGCCGCCGTCTCCCATGTCACCGAGGTTCACAGACCCGCGCTGCTCACCGGCGGCAGCGATGCCGCCGACGTCCACACCGACTTCACCGGCGGCCCACCGGGCGGTGGTACCCGCCCGGCCCGGCTGATCGCCGCCGCCTTCGCCGAGTGGAAGCACGACGAGCGAGGCCGCGTCACGGTCTACGACTCCGCCGGCGAAGCGCTCGACACCCGCACCTACTGACACCCGAGCGCCCGGCCCGGCGCCACGGCACACCGCGCCCACAAGCGCGTCCACCGCCACCGCCACCGGCCCGCGCACCGCTCACCGCTCACCGCTCACCGCTCACCCGCACGACGACACCGCTCAATTCACCGGATCCCAGGGGGGAACTCCCATGCGTCGCACCGCTCTCGCCGCTCTCTGCATCGCCGCCGCGGCCACCGTCACGCTCACCGGCTGCCTGCCCGGCGGGGACGACAAGCCGAAGGGCCCGTTCGCCGGACTCAGCGGCGGCGAGATCGCCGACAAGGCCGTGAAGGCCACCTCGAACGCCACCTCGCTCCGTATGAAGGGCGAGATCCAGGACGACAGCGCCGGCGGCAAGGTCGAGATCGACATGGCCATGAACAAGAAGGGCGACTGCGCCGGCACGATGAGCATCGGCGGCCAGGGCAAGGCCGAGCTGATCAAGAGTGGCGACACCATCTACATGAAGTACGACGAGGCGTTCCTGCGCGCCCAGTCCAAGGACTCCTCCAAGGAGGAGACCGACATGGTCGTCGACATGCTCGCCGGCAAGTGGACCAAGACGTCCGCGACCGCCGAGGACTCCAAGGACATCGCGAGCTTCTGCGACCTCGACACCGTCCTCTCCGACGTCGAGGACACGAACTCCGACGCCGAGCGCGGCAAGACCACCACCGTCGACGGCACTTCCGCGATCACCCTCACCGAGCGCGACGGCAAGGACCGTTACACCCTGTACGTCGCCACCGAGGGCAAGCCGTACCTGCTGCGTGTCGTCAGCAAGTCCGCCGACGAGCCCGGCGACATCACCTTCACCGACTACGAGAAGCCGGTCCCGGCCGAGGCTCCCAAGGGGGACGTGCTCGACCTGGACAAGGAGTTGAGCTGACGAGCGGAGCCGAGGACCGAGCACACTGGCGGGACAGGCCCCCCTACCGAGGGCACTGGCGGGACAGGCCCTGAGCCCTTCGGGGCCTCCGCCCCCTCAGTCCGCGTGGAACCTCTCCGGTGCCTTGGTCGGGTTGCCGCCCGCGGGGAGGTTCTGGTCGGGGCAGGCGGACAGGACGCGTTTCATCGCGGACTGCTCCGCCTTGGTGACCCACAGGCCGTACTTCTTCTTCACGGCGACCTGGGCGGCCACATAGGTGCAGCGGTACCCCTTGTTGGGCGGGAGCCAGGTCGCCGTGTCGCCGTCGCCCTTGCCCCGATTGGTGCCCGCGTCGACCGCGAGAAGGTTGAGCGGGTCGTTGGCCAGGGCTATGCGCTTGCTGGGGTCCCATTTCTGGGCACCCTTCTGCCAGGCGTCGGACAGGGCCACGATGTGGTCTATGTCGACCTGGCTGCGGCCGCGTTGGAAGGTGACGTCCTTGCCGGTGTACGGGTCGGGGTCGAGGGTTCCGGAGGCCACCGTGCAGTCCCCGCCCCGGAACTTCACGTCCTCCAGATCGCGTTTGAGTATGTCGTCGCGGGTGTCGCACCGGTTGGAGTCCGTGTCGGCCCAGGGGCTGCCGAACTTGTCGCGGTCGTATCCGGTCTTGGGCGCCCGGCCCTTGACGGTCAGCGAGTCCACGGCGGCGAGCGCGGCACCGCCCGCTCCGGCCGTGTCCTGTGGCCCTGCGGACCCGTCCGTGTCCAGCTCGCAGCCACTGACCGCGACCAGTACGAGGGCGACGACCGCGATCCCACCCCTGTGTCGACGCACCACGCGACACCCCTCCCTTGGCTCTGTTCCCGTCAGCGCCGGTCTTCTGCCTGCGACGCCGGGCCTTTCCGGCCTGCGCAACACCGTAGCGACCACGCCGTTCGGCCATAACACCACCCAGCAGGCAAGTGGTGCACGCCGGGCGTCTCGTCGGTGGCGACTCCCCTCCGGAAGGAGTTCCGCATGGGCATCTTCGACCGCTTCAGGCATCAGGCCCGGAGCAGGGCCAAGAGCGTGTCCGACGGCCTGGAGAGCGAAGCGACGAGAAGACCGGCGGCAAGCACGAGGAACACTTCACACGAAGCACGTCACGCGATGAAACGGCCCCTGACGCACTTCAGCTGAACGACCGCACCCACCATCACCGCGAACCACCGCGAACCACCGTGACACCGAGGCCGTCCGTGAGGCTCGGCACCCCTGCGGGCGGCTTCGCCGCTCCCTCCCGCCCCCTCTCCCGCTTCCCCGCTTCCCTCACACCTTTCCGATTCCCAGCGTCGTCTCCGACGGCAGCAGGCCCGAGCCGATCACGGCGACCCAGAACTCGCCCAGCAGATCCGCGAGGCGGGCCGTGTCGTCCGGGCCGAGCAACTGCCAGGGTGCGGCGGCCAGTTGGTCGGTGTGCCGCTCGACCTGTCGGCGCAGGCTCCGGCCCGCGTCCGTGGCCGTACCGGCCGAGTCCACCAAGCCCCGGGCGGCCAGGCGCTCGCGCGCGGCCCTCCATTCCGCACCGCTCCACCCACGGCTCTCGAAACGCTCCACGGAGGCGGCGCCTATCGCGGCGAAGGAGACAAGGGATTCGGCAGGGTCGAGGCCCGCGATCAGCAGGGCCGCGAGGTGACCGTCGCCGCGATGCTCGCGCAGGATCGTGGCCGCCCGCCAGAGCTGGAGGTGCGCGGGCTGCGGCCAGGGCAACTCGGCGTTGGCGGCGGCGAGAGGGCGGCCGGCGGTGTTCGCCGCCTCGGCGGCGCGGCGGGCGAGGGCGGCGGCCTCGGCCAGCTCGGGGCTGTCAACGCGGTCGCCCAGTATCGATCGGTAGGCCCGGTCGATCGCGCGGTCCCGCGCCCCCAGCACGGCCGCCGGGCTCGACGTCCGCCAGGCCGGCTCGATGTGTTCGGCGACCATGCGGGGACTGAAGCTGTAGAAGGCGGATGCCACGCGCTCGGCGCCCACCGCCCCCAACGGCGCCGCGCGGAAGGGGAAGTAGCTCGGCCAGCGCTCCTTCGTCCCGTATCCGAGCGCGGCCGCCTCCTCGAAGGCCTCCGGCGCGTAGTAGAGAACGGCGTGCAGCGGCTCCAGCAGATGCCACATCCGGCGCACCTCACCCGGCGCCACGGCGTCAACCGGCCCGCCCGACTCACCCGCGCCTTCGCCTTGCGCGTCTTGCACGCCTTGCGCGCCCTCCGCCACCCGCACTTCCCGTACGCCCGCACCGCCCTCGGTGACGTTCTCGGACATGGCACATCCCCCTTGCCGTAGTCGCTACCCAGCCGTCTGACACCAGCCAGAACTTGACATTGACTAGATTGCCCGAGCCGCCCGAACTTGTCAATGACTAGATTGGGCGTACGCTGTGGCCATGCCTCGAAGCACCACGGCCGAACGCCCCTACCACCATGGCGACCTGCGCCGCGCGATCCTCAGTGCCGCGCTCGACGTGATCGCCGCCGACGGGCCGTCCGCGCTCAGCCTGCGCGATCTGGCCCGGCGCGCGGGCGTCTCGCACGCGGCGCCCGCCCATCACTTCAAGGACCGCACGGGTCTGCTCACCGCGATCGCGGCGGAGGGGCACGGCCTGCTGGCGGCCGCGCTGGCGGAGGCCGAGGACCTGCGGGACACGGGCGTGCGCTACGTGCGCTTCGCGCGCGAGCATCCCGCACACTTCCAGGTGATGTTCCGCCCGGAGCTGCTGCGGGCGGACGATCTCGAACTCACCACCGCCCGCGCCCTGTCGAGCGAACAGTTGCGGACCGCCGTCACCACCGCGCGACCGGAGTTCGGCGGCGATGCCGACCCCCGGCTGGCCGGCATCGCCGCCTGGGCCCTCTCCCACGGCTTCGCCACGCTGCTGCTCAGCCACAATCTGGACGCGGTGGTCGGCGACCAGGAGCCGGAGGACGTCTTCCGCACGGCTACGGAACTGCTGTTCCCGGCCCGGTGATCCCGACGCCGGGCTCCCCCGGCGCAAAGGCCCATCGCCCCAGGCCCGCGAAGCCCTCCCCGGCAGAGGCCATCACCACCCCCGGCGCGCGAGCCCGAGCGCTTCCGCACCCCGCCCGCGCGCCCCCGCTCGTCCTACGACCCCAGAATCGAAGCCAGGAACTCCCCGGTCCACCCCAGCAGCTCCCGCCCGACCAGCGGCTTTCCGCCCACCTTCGCCGTCTTCGGGCGCGGTACCAGCACCTGGTGCGCCGCCGGCTTGATGACCGTCCCCGGATACAGCCGCTTCAGGCGCAGCTCCTGCGACTCGCGCAACTCCACCGGCGCGAAGCGGATATTGGTGCCCTGAAGGACGATCTCGCCGACCCCGCAGGCCCGCGCGAGCATCCGCAGGCCCGCCACCAGCAGCAGGTTCTCCACCGGCTCGGGCAGCTTGCCGTAGCGGTCGACGAGTTCTTCGCGCACGGCGGCGACGTCAGCCTCGTTGTTGATGGAGGCGATCGCGCGGTACGCCTGCAACCGCAGCCGCTCACCGGGCGCGTAGTCGTGCGGGACGTGCGCGTCGACCGGCAGTTCGATCTTGACGTCGAGCGGCGGCTCCTCCTCGATCTCGCCGGTCTCCAGCTGCCGCCGGTAGTCCGCGACGGCCTCGCCGACCATGCGGACGTACAGGTCGAAGCCGACACCCGCGATGTGGCCGGACTGTTCGCCGCCCAGCAGATTGCCCGCGCCGCGGATCTCCAGGTCCTTCATCGCCACGTACATGCCCGCGCCCATCTCCGTGTGCTGGGCGATGGTCGCGAGGCGCTCGTGCGCGGTCTCCGTCAGGGGCTTCTCCGGCGGGTAGAGGAAGTAGGCGTAGCCGCGCTCCCGGCCACGCCCCACACGCCCCCTCAGCTGGTGCAACTGCGACAGCCCGAAGGTGTCGCCGCGCTCGACGATCAGCGTGTTGGCGTTGGAGATGTCGATGCCCGACTCCACGATCGTCGTCGAGACGAGCACGTCGAACTTCTTCTCCCAGAAGTCGACGACGACCTGCTCCAGCGCCTGCTCGGACATCTGGCCGTGGGCCGTCGCGATCCGCGCCTCGGGGATGATCTCGCGCAGCCGGGCCGCCGCCCGGTCGATCGACTCCACCCTGTTGTGGATGTAGAAGACCTGGCCCTCGCGCAGCAGTTCGCGGCGGACGGCCGCGCCGATCTGCTTCTCCTCGTAGGGGCCGACGAAGGTCAGGACCGGGTGGCGCTCCTCCGGGGGTGTCGTGATCGTCGACATCTCGCGGATGCCCGTGACCGCCATCTCCAGCGTGCGCGGGATCGGGGTCGCGGACATCGTCAGGACGTCCACGTTCGCGCGCAGCTTCTTCAGCTGCTCCTTGTGTTCGACGCCGAAGCGCTGCTCCTCGTCGACGATGACCAGGCCGAGGTCCTTGAACTTGGTCTCGGAGGAGAACAGGCGGTGCGTGCCGATGACGATGTCGACCGCGCCCTCGCGCAGACCCTCCAGCGTGCCCTTGGCCTCGGTGTCGGTCTGGAAGCGGGACAGGGCGCGGACGTTCACCGGGAACTGCGAGTACCGCTCGCTGAACGTGCCGAAGTGCTGCTGCACCAGCAGCGTCGTCGGCACGAGGACCGCCACCTGCTTGCCGTCCTGGACCGCCTTGAAGGCGGCACGGACCGCGATCTCCGTCTTGCCGTAACCCACGTCGCCGCAGATCAGACGGTCCATCGGAACCGTCTTCTCCATGTCTTCCTTGACCTCGGCGATCGTCGTCAGCTGGTCGGGCGTCTCCGCGTACGGGAAGGCGTCCTCCAGCTCGCGCTGCCAGGGGGTGTCCGTGCCGAACGCGTGTCCGGGGGCCGCCATCCGCGCGCTGTACAGCTTGATCAGGTCGGCGGCGATCTCCTTGACGGCCTTCTTCGCCCGCGCCTTGGTCTTCGTCCAGTCGGCGCCGCCCAGGCGGTGCAGGGTCGGGGCCTCGCCACCGACGTACTTGGTGATCTGTTCCAGCTGGTCGGTGGGGATGTAGAGACGGTCTCCGGGCTGGCCGCGCTTGGCGGGGGCGTACTCGACGACCAGGTACTCGCGGGTAGCGCCCTGGACGGTCCGCTGGACCATCTCGATGTAGCGGCCGACGCCGTGCTGTTCGTGGACGATGTAGTCGCCGGGTTCGAGGGTGAGCGGGTCGATGGTCTTGCGGCGGCGGGCCGGCATCCGGGCGCCGTCCTTGCCGGCCGCCTTCTGCCCGGAGAGGTCGGTCTCGGTCAGAACGGCCAGCTGGAGCGCCGGGTCCACGAAGCCGTAGTCGATCGAACCGCACGCCACGTGCACGACCGACGGGGAGATCTCCGCGAGGTCGGCCTCCAGGCGGGCCGCGATGCCCTCGCTGCCGAGCACCTCGACCGTACGGGCGGCAGGGCCGTGCGCCTCGGTCACGAACACCGTGCGCCAGCCGCCGGCCAGCCACCCCTTGGTGTCCGCCAGCGCCTTGGCGGTGTCCCCGCGATATGTCTCGGGCGCGTGCATGCCGAGCTTGAGGGTGTCCGCGTCCAGCTCCTCGTCGGCCGCGAACGGCGAGACCGACCACCACATCATGTCCAGCTCACGGGCCCGGTTCCGGACGTCCGCGATGGACCACAGCGAGGCCGCGCCGACGTCGATGGGCGCCTCGCCGCCACCGGCCGTGGCCGCCCATGAGGCCTGGAGGAACTCCTGCGAGGTGGCCACCAGATCCGCCGCTCGCGTGCGCACCCGCTCCGGGTCGCACACGACGGCCATGGCGCCCTTCGGGAGTACGTCGACGAGCAGCTCCATGTCGTCGACGAGGACCGGAGCCAGCGACTCCATGCCCTCGACGGCGATGCCCTCGGCGATCTTCCCGAGCAGTTCGCCCAGCTCGGGGTGGCGTTCGGCGAGGGCACGCGCGCGTGTACGGACGTCTTCCGTCAACAGAAGTTCACGGCAGGGCGGGGCCCACAGCCCGTGCTCGGCGACTTCGAGGGAGCGCTGGTCGGCGACCTTGAAGTAGCGGATCTCCTCGACGTCGTCGCCCCAGAACTCCACCCTTAGGGGGTGTTCCTCGGTGGGCGGGAAGACATCCAGGATGCCGCCGCGTACGGCGAACTCACCGCGCTTCTCGACCAGCTCGACCCGGGAGTACGCCGCTGCCGCCAGCGCTTCCACGACCTCGTTCAGGTCGGCGGTCCGCCCGGCCCGCAGGGCCACCGGCTCCAGCTCGCCGAGGCCCTTGACCTGGGGCTGAAGGACGGATCGTACGGGCGCGACGACCACGGAGACCGGGCCGGTCTCGGGGTCGTCGGGGCTCGGGTGGGTGAGGCGGCGCAGCACGGCGAGACGGCGGCCGACGGTGTCGCTGCGCGGGCTGAGCCGCTCGTGCGGGAGGGTCTCCCAGGCCGGGTACTCCACGACGCCGTCCGGCGGGAGGAGGGATCTGAGGGCGGCCGCCAGGTCCTCGGCCTCGCGGCCGGTCGCCGTCACGGCGAGTACGGGTCTGCCCGCGTCCCGGGCCAGCGCCGCCACCGCGAAGGGGCGGGCCGCCGGGGGGCCGACCAGGTCGACGTGGGTGCGGTTGCCGTCGGCGGCCGCCCTGATCGCTTCCGCGAGGGCCGCGTCCTTGACGACGACGTCGAGCAGACCGTGCAGGCTCATGAAGGGCTTCCATCCCGGAGAGAGGGCAACGCGAACCACCCGACACGTCTCACGGGCCGGGGGTGCCCAGCCTACGACTCGACACTGACATCGCGCCTTACGGGCGAGGGTCGGAAGGGGGGCACGGGGCCCTGGGACCCCGGGTCCTTGATCGGACCCGGGGTCTTGCGGACCGGGCCTCGGCGTCGTCTTGGGGACCATGACCGCACCTCTTGACGCTGCACGCCGCCGATCAGGGGATGACTGGGCGGTGGTACGCGGGTGCGAAGTTATGGGAGACGCCAGGGCTCGCCGGTCTGCGCGGGATGTTGCGGTTACTTCGGGTATTACCTGGTGTTACAGGTACTGACTTTTTTGCTTCCTTCTGCGGGTTCTACCGGTTTTGCGGGTTTCTTTCTGCGGGTTCCACCCGTTATGCGGTCGTGCGCCGAACTCAGCGCGTAGGGTTCCAGCCGTACAGCGGCCGGGAGACCATGCGCCCCTGCTGAGGGACGGTCATTCCCCTTTCGCGCGGGCCGGGCACGCCCCCTTGCAATGGTCCTCTCATACCCCTTTCTCCGGGGCCTCCCATACCGCCCATCGTCCTCTCCTCCGATTCGCCCATACCTCCGAACGAAGCCGTTACACCGCGTCCGGGTTCGATGGAGACGAGCAGCGGGGAGCCGAACGCCGAGGCGATGCGTTCCAGTAACGGAAATGTCGGCATGCACTTCCCGTGCTCCAGTCTGGATATCGCCGCCTGCGTCATCCCGGAGAGTTCGGCGAGACGCGTCTGCGTCATTCCGATCTCCGTGCGGCGGGTCCGCACGGCCCTCCCCAGGGATTCCTCCAACGGCTCCCTCGACGGTTCCCTCGATGGTTCTCTCGATGGTTCTCTGCGAAGTGTTCTGTCACCCGGATGCTCCCGGCTCGTCCCCCGTGGATAACGGCCCACCATCACTCCAGGATGTTGAGTTGTGCCCAAGATTTCTTTCTAGATCTTTTCCAGGTCGATCTTCGGATCGGTTTCCAGGTCGGCTTGCAGGTCTGCTCACAGGTGGGCTTCCGGCTCGAGAGCACCACCAGCCCCTCCTGTGAGCCGTCGTCCAGCCTGACCCCGTTCGGACGTGAGTTCCAGTCCAGTCCGGTACCGGTTCTACCGGTTCCGATGCGGGCGTGTATCAGTTCTGTCTCAAGCAGCACCGCCGCCTGTCCATCCGGGTCCGCTCTCCGATCGCACATATCACGGGGCACATATAGCAGAGCTGCTATGAAAGGACCGCACTGCCCAAAAGGCCAATTGCCCGCCGGGACCCGGGCGTGCCAGCGTTGCCGACACCCAACAGGTATCCAGCAGGAAACCTTCAGCACCCGGACCGAAAAGGACAGCAACTTGAGAACGTTGCGTACGACCATTCCCGGTGCCACTCTTTCGGCCGTTCTCCTCATCACCGGCGGAGCGGTTTCCGCACAGGCCGCCGAATCCGTACCCCAGGCAGCCACCGTCACCAAAGCGCAGAAGCTCGCAAAGTTGAAGACCCTCACGGGGAACTCGGCAGGCTCCCAGAACAACTGGTTCACGGCGCTCGGGCAGCACCGGCAGAACAAGCCGGCGATCAAGCAGTACGGATTCAACTGGAACACCAACTACTGCACCAAGGCGCCGGAGAAGATCCCGGGTGGGTACGACTTCTCGTTCCCGTGTCACCGGCATGACTTCGGTTACCGCAACTACAAGACGATCGCGGGCAAGGCCGTGTTCAAGCGGGACCACAAACTCCGGATCGACCAGGCGTTCCTCGGTGACATGAACCGCGTCTGCGGCCGGAAGTTCTGGGCCGACACGATGACACCGACCCAGCGGAAGAAGGCGAAGGCGGCCTGCCTGTCCACAGCGAAGAAGTACTACGGGGCTGTCCGCGCCATCGACTAACAGTCCTGGCTCATCCTGGCTCAAAGGGCAAGACCTCCCGTGCCGCCGCTCGAGCCCGGCGGCGGCACGGTGAACGACGGCGGGGCGTGGGATGCACCCCCCACGCCCCGCCGTTCGGGTTTCCCCGACCACTCCCCCGTTTCCTCCACTAATCCGTGGCGATCGCGTTGAGCACGTTCATCCGGCCCGCCCGGAACGCCGGGACCAGCGCGGCGAACAGGCCCACGAAGGCCGAGCCGACGAACACCGTGAGGATGGTCGGCCACGGGATCTCCAGGATCTTCAGGCCCTCCAGGGCGAGGAGCTGCTGGGCGGTGGCGCCCCAGCCCATCCCCAGGCCGAGCCCGAGCAGCGCGCCGAACAGGGCGATCACGACCGACTCCAGCCGGATCATGCGGCGCAGCTGGCGGCGGGAGAGGCCGATGGCCCGCATCAGGCCGATCTCCCGGGTGCGCTCGACCACCGACAGGGCCAGGGTGTTCACCACACCGAGGACCGCGACGATGATCGCCAGGGCGAGCAGGCCGTAGACCATGTAGAGCAGCTGGCCGATCTGGTCCTTCAGGGCCTGCTTGTAGTCGGTCTGGTCCATGACCTTGACCGTGGGGTCGTCGGCCACGGCGGCCTTGAGCGCCTCATACGTGCGGTCCTGGTCGCCGCCGTCCTTGGCGGTGGCGAGGAGCGCGGTGTCCAGGGGCAGCTTGTCGGCCGGGACGTACCGCTCGGCGGTGGTGATGCTGGTGTACATCGCGCCCTGGTCGAGCCCGGTGTCGTCGTCGGTGATCGCGGCGAGCCGCAGCTTCGCCGTACGGCCCCCCTCGAAGGCGACCGACAACGTGTCGCCGACCTTGACGCCGGCCTTCTTCGCGAACTCGGAGCCGACGGACATCGCGTTGTCGCCGTAAGCGGCCGAGAGGTCGCCGGAGAGGGTCTCGCGGCGCAGGTCCTCGGTGTAGCTGCGCTCGGCCGCGAGCAGCTGGCCCTTCTGGTCCGTGCCGTCGGGCGCGGACACGGTGGCCGGCATCTCCTTCAGCCGGGTGACGTGGCCGAGGCCCGGCACGTCCTCCACGGCCTTGACGGCCGCCGGGTTGAGGGGCTTGCCGCCGTCACCGGCGGTGACGATGTAGTCGGCGCCGACGGACTTGTCCAGTTCGTCGGTGGCCGAGGCCACCATGGAGGAGCCGACCACGGAGAGGCAGGCGACCAGGGCCAGGCCGATCATCAGGGCCGCGCCCGTGGCGCCCGTACGGCGCGGGTTGCGCAGCGCGTTGCGCTCGGCCATCCGCCCGACGGAGCCGAAGGCCCGCAGCAGTACCGCGCTCAGCACCCGGACGACCCCGCCCGCGAGCAGCGGGCCGATGATGACGAAGCCGATGAGCGTGAGGACGATGCCCGCGCCCAGCATCAGCGCGCCCTCGCGCGCCTTGTCGGCGGTGGCCGTCAGGTAGAGCGCGAAGCCTCCGGCGCCGGTGAGGGTGAGGCCGATGAGGCCCCGTACGAGACCGGCCTTGCGGTCGCCGGGGGTGCCGGCGTCGCGCAGCGCGGCCATCGGGGAGACCTTGCCGGCGCGGCGGGCGGGCACATAGGCGGCGAGGACGGTGACGACGACGCCGAGCAGCAGGCCGATCGTCGGGGTGGTCCAGGCGACGGTCAGATCACGGGTGTTCAGTTCCATCCCGGCGGCCGACATCAGCTTCATCAGCCCGACGGCGAGGCCGACGCCCGCACCGACACCGAGGACCGAGCCGACGACGCCCAGCAGGGTCGCCTCGACGAGGACCGACCGGTTGACCTGGCCCCGGGAGGAGCCGATCGCCCGCATCAGGCCGATCTCGCGGGTGCGCTGGGCGACCAGCATGGAGAAGGTGTTGATGATGAGGAAGATGCCGACGAGGAACGCGATCCCGGCGAAGCCGAGCATGCCGTAGCGGATGACGTTCATGAACTCGTCGACGTCGCTGCGGTTGGCGTCCGCGGTCTCCTGCTGCGTACGGACCTGGTACGCCTTGCTGTCGTCCAGTGCGGCGACGACGTTCTTCTTGAGCTGCGTGTCGCTGACGCCCTCGGCGCCCGTCACGTTGATCTGGGTGAACCGGCCGGTGGCGCCCAGCAGTCCGGCTTGCGCGGTGGCCGTGTCGAAGAAGACGACGGCGGCACCGGGGTTGGTCACCTTGAAGGAGGCGATGCCGACGATCCGGGCCTTGATGTCACCGGAGCCGGCGATGGTGCGCAGCTCGTCGCCGAGCTTCAGCCCGTGCTTGTCGGCGGTGTCCGCGTCGACCATCACCTCGGTCGGGCCGCGCGGCGCGTGCCCGGAGGTGATCTCCATCGAACGCAGGTCGTTCTTCGTCCAGTTGCCCGCGATGGTCGGGGCGCCGGTCGTGGACCCCATGTTCTCGTTCTCGCTGTCGACGACGGTCACGTCCATCGAACTGACCGCGCCCTCGGCCGACTTGGCCCCGTCCGTCTTCGCGACGGACTCGACGAGTGAGGCGGGCAGCGACTCGGGCCGCCCCGTCCGCGAGACCTCGTCGTCCTCCTTGCCCGTGTCGGCGGAGACCGTCACATCGGAGGCGGTGGCGGAGAAGAGCTTGTCGAACGTCGTGCCCATGGTGTCCGTGAAGACGAGCGTGCCGCTCACGAACGCCACCGACAGCAGGACGGCCACGGCCGAGAGGGCCATCCGCCCCTTGTGCGCGAAGAAGTTGCGCATCGAGGTCTTCATGACGGTCATGACGTACGCCCCCGGGCGTCGAAGTCCTTCATCCGGTCGAGGACGGCGTCGGCGGTCGGCTTGTACATCTCGTCGACGATCCGGCCGTCGGCGAGGTACAGCACCCGGTCCGCGTACGAGGCGGCCACGGGGTCGTGGGTGACCATGACGATGGTCTGGCCGAGCTCGTCGACGGACCGTCGCAGGAAGCCCAACACCTCTGCGCCCGCACGGGAGTCCAGGTTTCCGGTCGGCTCGTCACCGAAGATGATCTCGGGCCGGGCGGCCAGGGCACGCGCCACGGCGACCCGCTGCTGCTGACCGCCGGAGAGCTGCGTGGGCCGGTGCCTCAGCCGGTCGGACAGCCCGACGGTGTCGACGACCCGCCCCAGCCACTCCCTGTCCGGCTTCCGCCCCGCGATGTCCATGGGAAGCGTGATGTTCTCCAGCGCGTTCAGCGTCGGCAGCAGGTTGAACGCCTGGAAGATGAACCCGATCCGGTCCCGGCGCAGCTGGGTGAGCTTCTTGTCCTTCAGCCCGGTGATCTCGGTCTCGTCGAGGTATATCTGCCCACCCGTCACGGTGTCGAGCCCGGCGAGGCAGTGCATCAACGTGGACTTGCCGGACCCCGAGGGCCCCATGATCGCGGTGAACCGGCCCCGCGCGATGTCCACGTCGACGTGGTCCAGGGCGACGACGCGGGTCTCCCCCGACCCGTACGCCTTCACGACCTGTCGCGCCCGCGCGGCAACGGCCGTACGCCCTCCAGTGCCCCCGTGCCTGGTGATGGTCACAGCCGATGTCACGGTAAGTCTCCTATGTCGGTCAGTGGATGAGTCGCAGGATGTGCTGCTTCGATGAGTCTGGTGGCGGAGGGCGGTGTGGCGCGCTGGTGCGCGACCCCGTCTTCTCCTGGGGAAAACCCCACCCCTGGTACTGCGGTCCGTACGACCCCCGTACGTCCCGACCGCCGGGCGAAGTGCTCCCCTTTCGCCCTCCGCCCGCTCCCCAGCGGCGTAGAGCCAGATTAGGAAGCGAGCCGCCCCTTTCTCCTCCTCCAGCGGTACGAACCCACCCCGGGCCGCAGTACGGAGGTACCCCTAGGGGATCTACACCGAAGGATGCAGTGGGCCTCGGGGTCCAGGTCCTCCCTCCGGCGCACCCAGGCTGCACCCTGCCGTGGCGTGAGGCACAAGTGGGAGAGTGGTCGGCGGCAGATAGATGCAAGGGGAAGGAATCCGGTGGGCGACGCGCGACCCGCGATACGCGGCACGGACGACACGGACGACTCGGGGGGACGGCGCACCGGAACCGACCGGCGAGGAGCGGTCGTGGCCGCCCTGATGCTGGCCATGGGCCTGGCCGCGCTGGACTCCACGATCGTGTCGACCGCCGTACCGCAGATCGTCGCCGACCTCGGCGGATTCTCGATCTTCTCCTGGCTGTTCTCGGGCTATCTGCTGGCCGTGACGGTCACGCTCCCCGTCTACGGCAAGCTGTCGGACACCTTCGGCCGCAAGCCGGTGCTGATCGCGGGCGCGGCCCTCTTCCTGCTGGGCTCGCTGCTGTGCGCCCTGGCCTGGAACATGGCCGCGCTGATCGCCTTCCGGATCGTGCAGGGCCTGGGCGGCGGGGCGTTGCAGGGCACGGTCCAGACGCTGGCCGCCGACCTCTACCCCCTGGAGGAACGCCCGAAGATCCAGTCGAAGCTGTCCACGGTGTGGGCGGTGTCGGCGGTCGCCGGCCCGGCGGTGGGAGGCCTGTTGGCCGCGTACGCGGACTGGCGCTGGATCTTCCTCGTCAACCTCCCCGTCGGCGCGGTGGCGGTATGGCTGCTGGTCCGCCATCTGCACGAGCCGCAGCGGGAGTCGGTCGCCCCCCGGCCCCGTGTCGACTGGGCGGGCGCGCTGGCCGTGTTCGCCTGCGGGGGTGTGCTGCTCACGGCCCTGGTGCAGGGCGGGGTGGCCTGGCCCTGGTTCTCCTGGCCCTCGATCGCCCTGCTGGGCACGGGAGTCGTACTGATCGCGGTGGTGGTCCTGGTCGAACGCCGGGCCGCCGAACCGATCATGCCGGGCTGGGTGTGGCGCCGCCGCACGATCGCGGCGGTGAACCTGGCGCTGGCGGCACTGGGCCTGCTGATGATCGCCCCCACGGTCTTCCTGCCGACCTACGCCCAGTCAGTGCTCGACCTGGACCCGATCACGGCGGGCTTCGTCCTCTCCGTCTGGACCCTGAGCTGGCCGGTGTCGGCGGCGCTCAGCCAGCACGTGTACCGCAGGATCGGCTTCCGCAACACGGCGATGCTGGGCGCGTTCGCGGCGTCACTGACCCTGCTGGCGTTCCCGTTCCTCCCCTACCCGGGCGCGGCCTGGCAGCCGACGGTGCTGATGCTGCTCCTCGGCGGCGCACTGGGCCTCTTCCAACTCCCCCTCATCATCGGCGTCCAGTCGACGGTGGAGTGGTCGGAACGCGGCACGGCCACGGCGTCCATCCTCTTCTGCCGCCAGACCGGCCAGACGGTGGGCGCGGCGGTCTTCGGCGCGGTGGCCAACGGCGTGCTCGCCGCGCGACTGGGCGGCGCAGGCGACCTCGACTCGGTGACCCGCGCGCTGGACGCGGGCCCGGTGGTCGAGCCGGTACGCCGGGCGGTGGCGGACGCGGTGCACGCGGTGTACCTCGGCGCGGCGTGCGCGGCGGCGGTGGCGTTCGTCGTCCTGCTGCTCCTGGCCCCGCGCAAATTCCCGGTGCTGAGGGACTGAGCCGTACGTATTGTTCCGGGCATGCTGAAGCTGGAGCGCCTGACCCCCGACCACGCGGACGCCTTGTTGGCCTTCGAGACGGAGAACCGCGCATACTTCGCCCGCTCGATCTCGGACCGCGGTGACGCGTACTTCACGGATTTCGCCGCCCGCCACCAGGCCCTGCTCGACGAACAGGAGACCGGCGCCTGCCACTTCCACGTCGTCCTCGATGACAAGGGCGAGCTGATCGCCCGCGTCAACCTCGTCGATGTGACCCCCGACGGCTCGGCGGAACTCGGCTACCGGGTGGGCGAACGGGCGGCGGGCAAGGGGGTCGCCACGGCCGCGGTGGGGATGGTGTGGCGAGTGGCGGCCGAACGATACGGGCTCACGTCCCTCACGGCGGTGACGACGGTCGACAACACCGCGTCCAGGACCGTGCTGGAGCGCAACGGGTTCACCCTGGTGGGGGATGTGACGGTGATGGGGCAGCCGGGGGTGGCGTATCAGCTCCGCGGCGCCGGTCCGGCCGAGGCGACCCGGGAGGGGCGGCCCTAGTCGGTCAGTGTCGAGAGGCTGTCGCGGACGTAGTCCATCTGTGCCCGTACGCCCTCCTCCCGCTCCACGTGTTCGCGCAGGACGCGTTCGGTGTCCCGGGCGACACGCTCCTCGCGGAGGCGCGCCTGCGCGAGGAGTTCGGCGGCCCGTGCCTCCGCCTCGCTCTGGACCAGGACGGCGGCGTGCTCGGCGTCGACAAGGGCCTGTTCGGCCTCCGCCACCGCCGCCTCCGCGCGGGCGACCCGCTCGGCGTGTTCGGCGTCGGACACCGCCGCCCGCTCGGCGGCCTCCCGCTCGATGCCTTCCCACCGTTCGGCGTACTCCTTGGCCTGCTCGGCGAGCATCCCCTCGGTCCGCTGCCGTACCTCCCGCAGTGCGGCCAGCGCCTCGCCCCGGCCCTCCTTCACCTCGCGCCGCGCTCCGATCCGTACCTCGTCGGCCTCGGCCCGGGCGGCCAGCAGCCGCTGCCGGGCCCGTTCGTCGGCCTCCTCGCGCACCTCGTCGGCGTACGCCTGCGCGGCCTCCCGCACGTGCTGTCCGGCCGTCTCGGCGTCCTCGACGATCCGCCGGGCCTCCAGGCGGCCGCCCTCGCGCACGGCCTCGGCCTCCTCGACGCCCAGCTCGAACAGCTCGCGCGCCCGCGCGCCGAGTGTCTCGTACGTCTGCGGGGCCAGCCGCGCGACCCGCTCCCGCAGTTCGGCCAGTTCCGCCTCCATGTCCCTGGCCAGCACGGTCAGCCGGGCGGCCCGCTCCCACGCCGCGTCACGGTCCTCGGAGAGAGCCGCCGTGTACGCGTCGACCCGGTCCGGACGGTAGCCACGCCGGACGATGTCGTAGCCGTAGCCGCGGTCCTGATCGTGGGGCGTCGTCGGTGCGCTGTTCATGCTGGGACCCTCTCCGCCGGACGCACACGAAATGATGATTTCGCGCATATCTTGAGGTATCGGGTGGAAGTGTTCATAACGCGACACTCCGGGCAAGGGTCACGGCGTGCTGGTTCCGGGGAACGCGAAGGGCCGGGCCCGGTCGTACGACCGGGCCCGGCCCTCTTTCGTGTGTGTTCAGCCGCGACGGGTCACAGCAAGCCGTCCCACATCTGCTCCAGCAGCACCGACCACCAGCTCTCCGGCGAGGCGAGGGCCGCCGGGTCGAGGGCGGCGAGCTGGGCCTGGAAGTCGACGGTCCAGCGGCCCGCCTGCTCCTGGTTCAGGCCGAACCGCAGCCGCCACATCCGGCCGAGCAGCGCCAGGCAGCGCGCGAACTCCGGCAGACCGGTGTTCACGAACTGCGGCGGTACGGGCGCGCCGCCCGGCCCCGCCTCCACCGGCACCGCCACGATGTTCGCCGTGCCGTACTGCACACAGAGCGCCTTGCCGAAGTCGCTGCCCATGACGAGGTACGAGCCCGCGTCGGCCGCCGGCTGCACCCCGCGCTCGGCCGCGAGCTCGGCCAGCGTCGGTACGGGACGGCCCGGCTGGGCCTGCGCCCAGAAGAACGGGCCCATGTCCACCGGCAGTCCGGCCACCACCAGGGTGTGCGCCACGATCGGCGGGACCCCCTGCCGCGACACCGCCTGCTGGTCGAACCGGAACACACCCGGCCCGAACGCCGCCGCCAGCTCCTGCGCGATCCCCTCCGGCGGGATCGGCGGCGTCGGCTGCACCGGCGGCAACGGCGCCCGCACCGGGGCGGGCCGCGCCGGACCGTCCGCGACCTGGTGCAACTCACCCTGGTGGGCGAGGAGTTGGGCCATGCCCTGCTGTCGGCTCGCATGGTCCTTGCCGTACGGGGCGATGGACGTGATGCGGGCGTTCGGCCACTGCTCGCGGATCATCCGCGCGCAGTACGCGCCCGGCAGCTCGCAGGACTCCAGCTCCGTGTGGAGTTCGAGGACCGCCTCCGGCGGGATGTTCATCCCGCGCAGCTCGTGGAAGATCTGCCATTCCGGGTGCGGCGTGCCCGGCGCGGACCGCCGGATCACCTGCTGCTCGGAGCCGTCGGGCGCCCGGAAGCGCAGGACGGCCTGGTAGCCGGGTCCGACGGTCGGCTGACCGCCGGGCTGCTGCGGATAGCCGTACGCGGGCGCACCCGGACCACCCGGCCCGACCGGACCGCCCATCGGCTGACCCGGGTGGCCCGGATGAACGGGATGACCAGGCTGGCCGGGGTGACCGGGCGCACCCGGCGGCATTCCAGGACCGCCGACGGGGCCACCGCCGGGACCGCCCAGCGGAGGCCCGGCCAGCATCGTCTCGGCGTGGTGCACGGGCGCGGGACCACCGGGCACACCCGGCTGCCCCGGAGCACCGGGAATCCCGGGCGCGCCCGGCGGCTGCGGAGCCCCCGGACCACCGATCGCGGGCCCGGCCAGCATGGTCGCCGCGTGGTGGACGCCACCGGCGGGCGTACCGCCGGGCGGGTGCGGGACGCCGGGCTGACCGGGAGCACCGGGCACACCGGGCTGCCCCGGAGCCCCAGGAGGCCCGGGCGGCTGCGGCGCACCGGGACCGCCGATCGCCGGCCCCGCCAGCATCGTCGCCGCGTGGTGCATGCCACCGGCGGGCGTGCCACCGGGCGGATTCGGCACCCCCGGCTGACCCGGAGCGCCAGGCACCCCCGGCTGGCCAGGAACCCCGGGCCGGCCCGGCGCCCCAGGACCGCCCAGGCTCTCGGGCCCGTCCGGCCCCAGCTGCGACACCAACTGCGTCGGCGCGTACGAGCCCCCGGGCACACCCGGCGCGGGCGGCGGCGTCGCACCCGGCCGCGCGCCCGGCGTCCCCGGGGTGCCCGGCGGAGCCGGAGGCGGCGGCGTACCCGGACCCGCGCCCCGGCCACCCCGGCGCGGCGGCGGACTCGCCTTGCTCGTCGCGGCGTCGGCGATGTCACCCGCGTGGGGCGGCAACGGACGCCCCGGCGCGGGCGTGTCGGAACCCTGCGGATAGCCGTACGAAGGCGCAACCGGACCACCGGGACCGCCCGGAACACCGGGAGGCGGCGTACCAGGACCGCCCGGCCCCTGCGGATACCCGTACGACGCCCCGCCGGGTCCCGTCGGAACACCCGGAGGCGGCGTACCCGGGCCCGCCGGCCCGCCGGACACACCGAGGTTCGGACCGGCACCGCCCACCGCCGGGGACACCGCCGTCCGCGGCAGCTGGCTGCCGCCGGACATCAGCGCGGTCCTGTCGTCCGGCAGCACACCGGAGGACGGCGTGCCGTCCTCGACGTCGTCCACATCCGTCAGCGGCGGCGCGAACACGGTCTGCGGCAACGCCACCGAACGGTCGTCCTCGGCGTCCGCGTTGGTGTCCGTCCCGGCCCAGGGGGTCGCCCCGGCCGGCACCGCGTCATGCGGCTCGGCGTCCCTCGGCAGCGGCACCGCGTCCCGCACCTCGTCCTCCACCGACGCCGCCGCCGGCCACGGCGTGGCATCGGCGGGCGTGGCGCCGGGGCTCGCCGAAGGCACGGGAGCCGCGTCCGCGACCACCGGGCCCGGCAGCGTCTCGGGCACCCCCGGCCCCGCCAGCGTCTCGGGCGTGGTCACCGGCCCGGGCATCGTCTCGGACAGCGAACCACCGCCCCCGGCCGCCCCATCGCCCCGGGCCGCCCCATCGGCGCCGACGGAGTCCCCGGCGTCGTCCGCCGCCCCCGTCCGGTGATCCGGGATCCCCAGCTTGTCCGCCGCCTCCTGCAGCCACTCCGGCGGAGTCAGCAGGAACGACGTCTGGTTCAGATCCACCCGCGCCGGAGGCGCCGGCGCGGGCGCCGGGACCGCGTCGCTGCGGCCGTACTCCTCCTCGAACAGCCGGATCACCTCGCCCACCGGCAGCGACGGCCACAGCGTGGCCTCCCCGCTGTCCCGCGCGATGACCAGCCGCTGTGCGCCACCGTCGGAGCGCGGGCCCTCGGCCCGGTCCTCGGCCCACACCACGAACCCGAGCTCGAACTCCCGCACCCGCACCTCACGGTGCTGGTAGCCGGGCACGTCCCCGTTGATCCACTCCTCGGCGCGCTGCTGCGCCTGTGCGAACGTCACCATCGAAAACTCACTCCCCCACCGAGGACGCCGAGGACGCCGACGCGACCGGCACGGCACGCGCGAAGCCACCGTCCACCATCAGGTTCGCCACCGTCTCCAACTCCGGCGGATTGCCCGCCAGCCGGGACAGGAACACGTCGAAGTCCTCGCCGCACGGCATCAGCAGCCGCTCCACCCGATCCGCCGGGGCCCACGAGGGATCGACGTCACGGGCGTCGTCGTACGCGCAGAACCACACCGAACCGATCCGGTCGCCCTTCACCTTCACCGCGAGCAGCCCGCCCTGTACGAACGCCACCCCCAGATAGTCCTTGGTCAGGTGGTCCCGCAGGCACTTGTTCACATACACCAGGTCATTGACCGCGGCCTCGTCACGCACCGTGAAGAACGGCTGGTCGACCAGCAGCCCCAACTCCGCGTCCAGCGCCGCCCCGACCGGAGCACAGCCGCCCGCGGCCTTGAGGAACGAGCGGTACGCCCCCGGCAGCCGGTACCCGAGGTCCTCCTCGACACCCAGCACCTGCGACTCGGTCACCGCCACCGCGGAGGTCTTCGGCAGCCCGAAGTGCGCCGGCCGCGTCTCCTGCAACGGCCGCGTGCCCCGCTTGTGCTGCTCCACCCGAGCCGTCGCGATACCGCCGTGGTGCCGCAGCAACGCCTTCACCTCGACCGGCACCAGCTCCAGCCGCCGGCTCCCCACGACGTGGTGCCACGTCCACCCGTGCGGCGTCGCCACCGCCGGGATCGTGTCCCACAGGTCGTGCCCGGAGGCCGCCAGCGCCGCGTTCGCGGACACGTAGTCCGTCAACCGCAGCTCATCGACGCCGAACCCCTCCGGGGGATCCGCGATCTCCGCCGCGGCACGCGCGTAGGGCGAGAAGTCCGGGTAGCCGTGCGCGTCGACACGTACGCCCCTCGGATGACGCGCGGCCCGGACCGGGTCCGGAAACTGCACGACCTGCCCGGCGTAGGCCGCGTTCGGCGGCGCGGCTTGCTGCCCGAGCCGACCTGTCGTCATGGCGGTAGCCCCCTGCGGCGTTCTCTGTGTGGCTGTCTTGGCGGAACTGGCTGAACTGGTCGAACTGGCGGAACGACCGGCCGGACAGCCGGCTGGACGGCCCGTTCCCGGCCCGCTCCGACTGCCCTCGACCGCTCTCCCGCACGGTCCTCGTAAGGTCCCCGTACGGGTCGCGGTCATCGACAGCCTATGCGGTACGACGACACCGGTCACCGGGCCTCCGCTTCCGTGACCAGCCGTCACACCACCCTCACCGTGCGCCGAAGCCCGGGCGTGTCGCACAGCCCCAGCTTCCGCACCGGCCACGGCGTTTGGCACTCTGTGTCCGCTGACGGGGGATGTAACAGGAGGGGACGACGATCATGAACGGGACTCAGGCGAACACCTCGGGTGATCCCCGCATCGGCTGGAGCACCACGGAACAGCCCCACGCACCGGCCCTCCTCCATCGCCGCGACGGCATTCTGCCCACCGTCGCCGCCGCCCTGTCCGTACGCGGCGAAACCCTCACCGGCACCGCCGCCAGAGGCGACCAGGCCCCGCCCCTGCACCCCCTGGTCCAGGAATTCCTCGACTCCCTCGCGACCGCCCAGCGCGACCGTTTCACCGGCCGCTGCGCCGAGGCCATCCTCATCTCCCGGCACATCACCGCCGCCGACGCCGCCCGCAGCAGACGTGCCCTCCGCAAGCCCATGACCAACGGCGAGGCCCGCAAGGCCCTCAAACAGGCCAAGCTCACCACCCGCCACATCCGCGAGGACGGCGACCCCCTGCACGGCGCCTTCGCCACCCCCTGCCGCTCCTGCACGGCGCTCAGCGCCCACTTCGGCGTACGCGTCGTCGACCCGACGCAGGAACCCTGACGGCACCGCAGCACGTCTTCCATCCCGCACCACGGCAAGACGGCAGGACGCGCAGCCGGCTGAGCGACGCCGAGCCCACTGAACCCGGTAGGCCCGGTGAGCCCACTGAGCGACGCACGGCCCGTTCACGTACGCGTATACGCGTGCACCTGTGAACGCGTCCCCGCCGATGTCCCAACCCACGACGAACGAAGGGCAGATGCACACCGACCGCACCTCCACCACCCGCTTCTCCGTCCCCGTGGACGTCGCCCTGCGCGCCGCCGGCTGGCAGCCCGGCCGCTGGGACATAAAGCAGGCGGAGATCTGGGCCGACACCCTGCGCGACCACGCCTCCCCCGCCGGCCACCGCCACGCGGTCTTCCCGGCGGCGGTCGAGGCATGGGCGGAATTCGGCGGCCTCCGCCTCACCGCCCAGGGCCCCGGCCGCCGCCTGGCCCCCGTCGGCCTCCATCTCGACCCCCTGCACGGCCTCCACATGGCCCGCACCCTCGGCGACCTCGGCCGCGCCCTGGACACCGAGGTCTGCCCCCTCGGCCACGAGACGGACACCCGGTCCCTCCTCGCCATCGACACCGAGGGCCGCGCCTACGCCCTCGACCACACCGGTGACTGGTACCTGGGCCCCACGGTCGACGCCGCGCTGACGACGTTGTTGTCCGGCATCGAGCCGGTACGGATGGCCGCGGGCTGAGCGTGGGCGCCTGACAGCTCGGGGCCGCGGGTCGTGTCGCGGGTGCGGGCAGGTTGTGGCTGATCGCGCAGGTCCCCGCGCCCCCGGAAGATCCGGGCGCGTACTCTCGCCCGCCTGCGGGGCAACCGCGCCGCCGAGCCGTACACAGCTGTGGGCCATCACGCCGGAACTTGTCGCGCCTGCGGGCCACCACGCCGGGACCTGCCGTGGCTGTGGGCCACCACGCCGGGACCTGCCGTGGCTGTGGGCAATCGCGCCGCTGAGGCGGCAGCCACCCGGCAGCGGCGGGGCTCAACCTGTCGTAGCTGCGGGCGTTCGTGCCGCCAGAGCCCTCCTGCTGGATCTCCGTGGAGGCAGGGCGGCACGGGTGGGCGCAGCGGCACCCCGTGAGCGCCGGGCCGCGCGACCTACCCCCGCCCGACCGAAGCCGCCGGGCGCCGCACACCCCCGCCCCGCCGGAGGCCTACGCCGGGATCACCGCCGACACCCGGAACCCGCCCGCCTCGGTCGACCCCGACACGAACACGCCCCCCAGCTCGGCCACCCGCTCCTTCATCCCCAGCAACCCGTTCCCCCCGCTCGGCAACCGCGCAGCCCCCGCCGCCCCAGGCTCCGGCGGCGGTTCGTTCTCCACCTGCATCGCGATCTCCGCCGCCCGGTGCGCGAGCCGCACATGCGTCTTCGCCCCCGCCGCATGCTTGTGCACGTTCGTCAACGCCTCCTGCACCACCCGGTACGCCGTCTGCTCCACCTCCGCCGCATACGACCGCACCTCCCCCTCGACCGACAGATCGACCACCATCCCCGCGGCCGCCGACTGCCCGACCAACTCCTCCAGCTCGGCGAGACAAGGGCCCTCCCCCGATTCGTCCTCGGCCCGCGAAGCCGCAGCGGCAGCCGCGGCGGCAGCCCCCACCGCGGCCAACGGCACCGGCTCCACCCGCCGCTGGGACGAGAACTCCTCCCCCGACCGCAACACCCCGAGCATCTCCCGCAACTCGGTCAACGCCTGCCGCCCCATGTCCCCCACCAACGCGGCGTTCCTGACGGCCTTCTCAGGATCCTTCCGAGCCACCGCCTGCAGAGCGGCCGCGTGCACCACCATCAACGACACCCGATGCGCGACCACGTCGTGCATCTCGCGCGCGATCCGGGTCCGCTCCTCCCCCCGGGCCCACTCCGCCCGCTCCTCCGCCCGCTCCGCGAGCAACTGAAGCTCCCGCTCCAGCGAATCCGCCCGCTCCCGCAAGCTCTCCATCAACCGCCGCCGCGCCCCCACGTACAGGCCCAGCAGCACAGGAGGCGCCGTGGTGCCTATCGCCATCGTCAAAGCCATGAAGGGCGCGAACCAGTCCCCGGTCACCGCCGAGTCCGCCCGCACATTGCCCTGCGTCGTCTCCACGAACCAGACGATGAACACCGCCGCGAACGACATCCCCGACAGCGCCCCGATGATCCGCCGGGGCGCCTCCGACGCGGCCAGCGTGTACAGCCCGACGACGCCCATCAGATACCCCATCTGAGCGGGCGCGACGGCGATGAACACCAGCACGACGGCGACGGGCCACATCCGCCGCACCAACAACACCGACCCCGCGCCCGCCCCGAACACGACCCCCACGCCCAGCGGCAGCGCGGCCCGCTCCGCGAACGACACGCCCTCCACCGCGCACTCGACCGCCGACGCCAGCGCGAGCCCCCAGTCGAGCACGGCCCCCCGCCACCGATCCCACCACCAGGGCCCGGCCCTGCCCCCGGCCTCGGTACGGACTTCCCCCGTCGTGGTCATGACTCCAGCCTACGTTCGGCCGCCCCCGCTTTTCCGGCGAGTTTCCCGTACTGGCCCGCACCACCCCCGGCATGCGAACGGAAGCGAAACCACCCGCTGTCCCTCGAACTGCCGAGTCGGCGTCGACGAACCGCGTTCAACACAGCGCGGATCTACACCGTCGCGTGGAAGGCGCCCGGTACGGCATAGTAGGAAGCGCCACTCAGCGATCAGGCCGAATGTCCGGTTCGGTCGACTTCAATCCCCCGTGGTGTAATTGGCAGCACTGTGGCTTTTGGTGCCATCTGTCCGGGTTCGAGTCCTGGCGGGGGAGCTTCGCTTGGTTCGGGTCCTGGCCTACGGGTCGGGGCCCGTTCACATTTCCCCCCAACAACACCCCGGTATCCTGCGGATGTCCCCACCCGTCCAAAGCCGAAGGGCATCCCCGTGAGCGCCAATCGCCCGGCCGCCGTCGTCGTACTCGCAGCGGGTGAGGGCACCCGTATGAAGTCGGCCACACCCAAGGTTCTGCACAGCATCTGCGGCCGCTCCCTGGTCGGCCATGTACTCGCCGCCGCCCGCGAGTTGGACCCGGAGAACCTGGTCGTGGTCGTGGGACACGCCCGCGAGCAGGTGACCGCGCACCTCTCCGAGATCGACCCCGCCGTCCGTACGGCGGTCCAGGCGGAGCAGAACGGCACCGGCCACGCCGTCCGGATGGGGCTGGAGGAGCTGGGCGGGACCGTCGACGGGACCGTGGTCGTCGTCTGTGGTGACACCCCCCTCCTCACCGGCGCCACCCTTCAGGCCCTCGCCGCCACCCACACCACGGACGGCAACGCCGTCACCGTGCTGACCGCCGAGGTCCCGGACGCCACCGGCTACGGCCGTATCGTGCGCGACGACGTCTCCGGTGCCGTGACGGCCATCGTCGAGCACAAGGACGCCACCGAGTCGCAGCGCGCCGTCCGTGAGATCAACTCCGGTGTCTTCGCCTTCGACGGCCGGCTGCTCACCGACGCCCTCGGGAAGGTCCGGACGGACAACAGCCAGGGCGAGGAGTACCTGACCGACGTGCTCGGGATCCTGCGCGAGGCCGGGCACCGGGTCGGCGCCTGTGTCGCCGGCGACCACCGTGAGATCGCGGGGATCAACAACCGCGTACAGCTCGCCGAGGCCCGTCGCATCCTCAACGACCGGCTGCTCACCGACGCCATGCTCGCCGGTGTGACCGTCGTCGACCCCGCCACCACCTGGATCGACGTCACCGTGACCTTCGAGCAGGACGCCCTCGTCCACCCGGGCACCCAGCTCCTGGGCGCCACGCACCTCGCGGAGGGCGCGGAGGTCGGGCCGAACTGCAAGCTGAAGGACACCCGGGTCGGCGCCGGCGCCCGTGTCGACAACACGGTCTCCGACAGCGCCGACATCGGGCCGCAGTCGTCCGTCGGACCGTACGCCTATCTCCGTCCCGGCACCCGTCTCGGCGCCAAGGGCAAGATCGGGACGTACGTCGAGACGAAGAACGCGTCGATCGGGGAGGGGACGAAGATTCCGCACCTCTCCTATGTCGGGGACGCGACGATCGGCGAGTACTCCAACATCGGTGCCGCGAGCGTGTTCGTGAACTACGACGGGCAGGAGAAGCACCACACCACCGTCGGGTCGCACTGCCGTACCGGTTCGGACAACATGTTTGTGGCGCCTGTCACGGTCGGGGACGGCGCCTACACCGCGGCGGGTTCGGTCATCACGAAGGACGTGCCGCCCGGTTCGCTGGCCGTGGCCCGTGGCCAGCAGCGGAATATCGAGGGTTGGGTGGCTCGAAAGCGCCCGGGGAGCGCGGCCGCGAAGGCGGCCGAGGCGGCTTCCCGGGAGGCGGAGAGCGAAAGCTGACCGGGAACGGGTGCGTCAAGGACGACGTACTGTGATAAGTGCACACCCGCACCCCAGCTGAGCCGTTTCGCCATGCCCAGCTGAGAAACCTCTGAGGAGACAGTGCTGTGACCGGGAACAAGACGACCGGCGAGAAGAAGATGATGTTCTTCTCCGGCCGCGCACACCCCGAGCTTGCCGAGGAGGTCGCCCAACAGCTGGGTGTCGGGGTCGTCCCGACGAAGGCCTTCGACTTCGCCAATGGCGAGATCTACGTCCGCTACGAGGAGTCGGCGCGTGGTGCGGACTGCTTCCTGATCCAGAGCCACACGGCGCCGATCAACAAATGGGTCATGGAGCAGCTGATCATGATCGACGCGCTGAAGCGCGCGTCGGCCCGCTCCATCACGGTGATCGTGCCGTTCTACGGTTACGCCCGTCAGGACAAGAAGCACCGTGGGCGTGAACCGATCTCGGCGCGCCTGGTGGCCGATCTGATGAAGACGGCGGGCGCGGACCGGATTCTGGCCGTGGATCTGCACACGGACCAGATCCAGGGTTTCTTCGACGGACCGGTGGACCACCTGTTCGCGCTGCCGCTGCTCGCCGACTACGTGGGCGACAAGGTGGACCGCAACAAGCTCACCGTCGTCTCGCCGGACGCGGGTCGTGTGCGGGTGGCCGACCGCTGGTGCGACCGGCTGGGCGCGCCGCTGGCGATCGTGCACAAGCGGCGTGACAAGGACGTCGCCAACCAGGTCACCGTGCACGAGGTGGTCGGTGAGGTGAAGGGGCGCGTGTGCGTCCTCGTCGACGACATGATCGACACGGGTGGGACGATCTGTGCCGCCGCCGACGCGCTGTTCGCGCACGGTGCGGAGGATGTGATCGTGACCGCGACCCACGGTGTGCTGTCGGGTCCGGCGGCGGACCGGCTGAAGAACTCGAAGGTGAGCGAGTTCGTGTTCACGAACACCCTGCCCACGCCGGGCGAGCTGGAGCTGGACAAGATCACGGTCCTGTCGATCGCGCCGACGATCGCGAGCGCGGTGCGCGAGGTGTTCGAGGACGGTTCGGTGACGAGCCTGTTCGACGAGCAGTGAAGACCGCTCGGTAGCGCTCAGTAGAGATCGTTTTGGGTACGGCCTTCTTCTCCGAGTAGACTCCTTGAGTTGCTCGGCGAGGGAGGCCGTTTCCCGTCCTACGACGGTGGATACGGCGGTCCGTTATCGACGCGCTCTTCGTAGCAGGCCGTTCGTGGCCGGGTGACCACGTCCGTCCTACCTCTACGAGGAGTGATCATGTCCGAGGTCAAGATCTCCGCCGAGACCCGCAGCGAGTTCGGCAAGGGTGCGGCCCGTCGCATCCGCCGTGACGCCAAGGTTCCCGGTGTTCTCTACGGTCACGGTTCCGACCCGATCCACCTGACCCTTCCGGGCCATGAACTGCTGCTCGCGCTGCGTACGTCGAACGTCCTGATCTCCCTGGACATCGACGGCAAGACCAACGAGCTGGCCATCCCGAAGTCCGTGCAGCGTGACCCGATCAAGGGTTTCCTGGAGCACGTCGACCTGCAGCTGGTCAAGCGCGGCGAGACGGTCACCGTCGAGATCCCGGTGCACGCCGAGGGTGAACTGAAGTCGGGTGGCAACCTGCTGGAGCACGTGCTCAACGCGCTGCCGGTCGAGGCCGAGGCCACACACATCCCCGAGGCCCTCACGGTCTCCGTGGCGGGCCTGGAGGCCGGTGCCTCCATCCTCGCCAAGGACATCACGCTGCCCAAGGGTGTCACCCTGGCCGTCGAGCCCGACGCCGTGGTCCTGCAGGTGCTGGCCGCGCAGGCGGAGGAGCCGGCCGAAGAGGCCGCGGGCGACGAGGCCGCCGAGGCCTGATCCGCGGTTCAGCCGTAGTCGTCCCAGCCGCCGCTTCCTTCACGGGGAAGCGGCGGCTGGTTCGCGTATGAATGGAGACATGCACGTGACGACCGATGCCACCGCGCCCTGGCTCATCGTGGGCCTGGGCAACCCCGGGCCCGAGTACGCGGGCAACCGGCACAATGTCGGCTTCATGGTGGCCGATCTGCTGGCCGAGCAGATCGGGGGGAGGTTCAAGCGGGCCGGGAAGGCGCAGGCGCAGGTCGTGGAGGGGCGGATCGGGCCGCCGGGGCCGGCGAACCGTCGGGTGATCCTGGCCAAGCCGATGTCGTTCATGAACCTGTCGGGTGGGCCGGTGAACGCGCTCAAGGACTTCTACAAGGTGCCGGTCTCGAACATCGTCGCCGTTCACGACGAGCTGGACATCGACTACGGGGCCCTGCGGCTCAAGATCGGTGGCGGGGACAACGGGCACAACGGGCTGAAGTCGATGACGAAGGCGTTCGGGCCGGACTATCACCGGGTGCGGTTCGGGATCGGGCGGCCTCCGGGGCGTATGCAGGTGGCCGATTTCGTGCTGAAGGACTTCTCCTCCGCCGAGCGCAAGGAGCTGGACTACTTCGCGGACCGGGCGGCGGACGCGGTGGAGTGTCTGGTGATCGAGGGGCTGGAGCGGGCGCAGGGGACGTACAACTCCTGACGTACGACTCGTGAGGTGGTCGTTCGGTCGACTCCTGAAGTGATCGTCGGTCGACTCCTGAGGTGGTCGTTCGCTCGGCTCCTGAGGCGGACTTCCTGCCGGCTCCCGAGGCTGTTCCGCGGTCGGTGGTTCATGGCCGTGGCCTGCGAGGGTTGACCGACCGCTGGGCTATGACCAATGATCCCGGCCATGCCTGCCACCACCGCCGCCCACGCGAAGCGTGCGAAGCGCGCGCCGCGCGTCGCGCGCCCCGGTGTGTCCGGCGCGCTGCGGTACGGGCGGCTCGGGGTGATGGGCGCGGTCGCGCTGGTGATCCTGGTCGCGGGGGTATGGGGTTCCTGGGGCGGCGCCCAGCATCTGCTGCTGAGCAAGGGGCGCGAGCAGGGGACGATGAAGGTGACCCGGTGCGACGGGGAGACCTGCTGGGGGCCGTACGAGCCGGCGTCGAAGGGGTACGAGCCGCGGGCGCGGGTCGACATCGAGAACTCGGCGGCGGTGCGGACCGGCGAGACGTACACGGTCGTGGTGAAGCCGGGGAGCCGTGAGGTGGTGCGGACGGGGCCCGCGGGGATGCTGCACGCCTGGGTTCCGATGGGCGGGGCCCTGATGCTGGCCTCGGTGATCGTGGCGGGTGGTCTGCGGATGAGCCGGTCGGCGTGGGTGCTGGGCGGCGCGGGGATCGCGCTGATCACGGCGGCCTGGGTGGCGCTCTGAGCCGGGCCTCATGGATACGAACGGTGCCCCCACGGTCGTACGACCGTGGGGGCACCTTCGTGTGTGCGGGTGGTCAGCCGGTGTTGCGCAGGCCGGCCGCGACGCCGTTCACCGTGAGGAGCAGGGCTCGGGCGAGAAGGGGATCGGGGGTCTCCCCGGCGGCGGCGGCGTCGCGCTGGCGCTTGAGGAGGGCGACCTGGAGGTAGGAGATGGGGTCGAGGTAGGCGTCGCGGATGGCGAAGGTCTGCTGGAGGACGGGGTGCGCGTCGAGCAGCTTGTCCTCGCCGGTGATGCGCAGCACCTCGCGGACGGTCAGCTCGTGTTCGGCCTGGATGGTGGCGAAGACGTGCTTGAGCTCGTCGGGGACGAGGGTGTCGACGTAGTGCTGGGCGATCCGCAGGTCGGTCTTGGACAGCGTCATCTCGACGTTGGAGAGGAAGTTGCGGAAGAAGTGCCACTGTTCGTGCATCTCTTCCAGGACCGTGTCGAGGCCGGCTTCGCGCAGCGCCTTGAGGCCGGAGCCGACGCCGAACCAGCCGGGCACGATCTGCCGTGACTGGGTCCAGCCGAAGACCCACGGGATGGCGCGCAGGCCGTCGAGTCCGGCGCCGGAGTCGGGGCGGCGCGAGGGCCGGGATCCGAGGTGCAGGTCGGCGAGCTGGTCGACGGGGGTGGAGGCGAAGAAGTACGCCGGGAGATCGGGGTCCTCGACGAGGCGGCGGTAGGCGGCCTCGGCGGCGTCGGAGACGACGTCCATGGCGGCGTCCCAGCGGGCCAGGGCTTCGACGGACTGGCGGGGGGCGGTGTGCAGGGCGGAGGCCTGGAGGGTGGCGGCGACGGTCAGTTCCAGGTTCTCGCGGGCCAGCGAGGGGACGAGGTACTTGTCGGAGATGACCTCGCCCTGCTCGGTGACCTTGATCTCGCCCTCCAGGGTGCCCCAGGGCTGGGCGAGGATCGCGTCGTGGGAGGGGCCGCCGCCGCGGCCGACGGTGCCGCCCCGGCCGTGGAAGAGCCGCAGTCGTACGCCGTACCGGTGGGCGACGTCGCGCAGGCGGCGCTGTGCCCGGTGGATCTCCCACTGGGAGGTCGTGATGCCGCCGAACTTCGAGGAGTCGGAGTAGCCGAGCATGACCTCCTGGACGTCGCCGCGCAGGGCGACGAGCCGCCGGTAGGAGGGGTCGGCGAGCATGTCCTCCAGGATCGTGTCGGCGGCCTTGAGCTCGTCGGTGGTCTCCAGCAGCGGGACGATGCCGATCTTGGCCCAGCCGGCGTGCAGGTCGATGAGCCCGGCCTCGCGGGCCAGGACGGTCGCGGCGAAGACGTCGTCGGCGCCCTGGCACATGGAGATGATGTACGACTCGATGACCTCGGCGCCGAAGACGGCGAGCGCCTTCTTGACGGTCTCGAACACACCGAGGGTCTTGGCGCCGCCGGCGTCCAGCGGCGCGGGGGTCGGGGCCAGGGGGCGGCGGGAGCGCAGCTCACGGGCGAGGAGCTTGTGGCGGTACTCGCGCGGCATGTCCTCGTAGCGCCAGGACTCCTCGCCGAGGCGGTCGAACAGCTGACCGAGGGCGTGGTGATGGGCGTCGGCGTGTTCGCGGACGTCCATGGTGGCGAGCTGGAGGCCGAAGGCGGAGAGCGTGCGGATGGTGCGGTTCATCCGGCCCTCGGCGAAGAGGCCGCCGCGGTGCTCGCGCAGCGAGGTCTGGATCAGCGTCAGGTCGCGGATCAGCTCGGCGGTGCCCAGGTAGTCCCGGCCGGTCTCGTGCGGGATGCCCTTCGCCAAGCGCTGCTTGGTGTTCTCCAGCTTCTGCCGGATGCAGGTGGCCTTGAGGCGGTAGGGCTCCTCGGCGTTGAGGCGCTTGTAGCGGGGGCTGATCTCGGGCAGCGTCTCCAGGTCGGCCTGCAGCGACGACAGCAGCTCTTCCGTGGCACCCGTGTAGCGGATGGAGTTGGAGAGGAAGCCGCGCAGTTCGTCGATCAGTTCGAGGGCGTCGTTGATGCCGTGCTCGTGCTGGAGGATGAGGACGTCCCAGGTCACCTGGGGGGTGACATTGGGGTTGCCGTCGCGGTCGCCGCCGATCCAGGTGCCGAAGGTGAGGGGGCGGGTGGCGTCGGGGAGCGTCACGCCGACCCGCTCCAGCTCGGCGGTCAGGTCCTCCAGGACGTCGCCGACGGCGCCCGCGTGCAGCTCGTCCAGGTAGTAGATGGCGTTGCGGGCCTCGTCGGCGGGCTCCGGGCGTACGACACGCAGCTCGTCGGTCTGCCAGACGAGGTCGATGTTCTCGGCCAGCCGGGTGTCGTAGCGGCGACGGTCTGACTCGATCACCGGGGTTTCGAGGAGCGCGGCGATGCGCCGGAGCTTGTTCAGCACCGAGCGGCGGGCGGCCTCGGTGGGGTGGGCGGTGAAGACGGGGCGCACATTGAGGTTCTTGACCGACTCGCGCAGGTGCTCGGGGTCGGCGTCCTTGAGGCGGTCGGCCGTCCGGGCGAGGAGGCCGCCCTCGGCGGCGCGCTTGGCGCGCAGTTCCCGGCCTCGGTGGACCTGCTCGGTGACGTTGGCGAGGTGGAAGTAGGTGGAGAAGGCTCGTACGAGCTTGGCGGCGGTCTCCAGTTCGGTGCCGCGCAGCAGCTCGGCGGCGGCCTCGCCGTCCTCGCGGGTCAGGCGGCGGACACGCTCGACCAGTTCCAGGAGTTCGGGGCCCTCCTGCCGTACGAGGGTCTCGCCCAGCAGATCGCCGAGGCGCCGGATGTCGGCGCGCAGCTCGCTGCTGACGGTCGTGGTCTGGTCGTCGGCACTGCTCACAGGTGCGGCTCCTTGCAGTGTTGAAGCTCGTCTGGGAGGGAACCCGGGGTGTGTCGCCGGGCGGCCCGGCGCCGCATCCGCTTCGTGGGCTTGGCATCCGGGCAGGATTCAGAGCGGACCGCGCTGTCCGACCGACTCCCAGAATAGGTGTCCATCCGGCCGCACAGGCCGGTAGGTGCCCCCATGGTGGCACGGAGTGCCATGTGTTCACCGAGCCGGTCGGCCCTGGTCGGCTCCGGCCGGTCCGGTACCGGTCGGTAGCGGTCGGTTCTGGTCGGTACCGGTGGGTCCCGGCGGGTCGTGGCGGGTCGTGGTTGGTCCGGCGCAGGTCGGTTCGGTCCCTGGCCGATCCAGCCCAGAACCGTCCGACCCAGAATCGTCCGTCCCCGATCCGTCCGCCCCCGAACGGTCCGTCCCAAGATCCGTCCGCCTCGATCCCGTCCACCCAGATCCGTCCGCCCAGATCCGTCCACCGCCCGATCGGCCCGCCCGGACGCGCAGAGCCTCCCGCTCTTGCCGCCCGGCACCGCGCTGACATACTTACGATGCCGTAGGTTACGGAACCGTAGGGAATGCCGACAGGCACCCCTCGCACGCTGTTGCCGCAGGCACCTCCCCCCTCTCTCCACCCTCGACCCCACAGGGGACGCCCATGAGCACAAGGTCCGATGTGATCGAAGACGCCCGCAAGGCGGCCGACTCCCCAGACGGGGGAACGGCCGCCGACGCCCCCACCCCCTCGGCGACACTGGGCGGCGAGCAGAAGCGTTCGATCGAGCAGATCACGCTGCTCCTCTTCATCACCGTCCCGTTCGTGGCACTGCTCGCGGCGGTCCCGATGGCCTGGGGATGGGGAGTGAGCTGGCTGGATCTCGGCCTGCTGGTGTTCTTCTACTACCTCGGGTGCCACGGCATCACGATCGGTTTCCACCGCCACTTCACGCACGGTTCGTTCAAGGCGAAGCGGCCGCTGAAGATCGCGCTGGCCATCGCGGGTTCGATGGCCGTCGAGGGCCCGCTCGTGCGCTGGGTGGCCGATCACCGCAAGCACCACAAGTTCTCCGACGCGGAGGGCGACCCGCACTCGCCGTGGCGGTTCGGCGAGACCGTTCCGGCGCTGATGAAGGGCCTGTGGTGGGCCCACATCGGCTGGATGTTCGACGAGGAGCAGACCTCGCAGGAGAAGTACGCCCCGGACCTGATCAAGGACAGGACGCTCCGGGCGATCTCCCGCCAGTTCATCCTCTGGACGGCTCTCTCCCTCGCCCTGCCTCCCCTGATCGGCGGACTGGTGACGATGTCCTGGTGGGGCGCGTTCACGGCGTTCTTCTGGGGCTCGCTCGTCCGGGTGGCGCTGCTGCACCACGTCACCTGGTCGATCAACTCGATCTGCCACGCGGTCGGCAAGCGCCCGTTCAAGTCCCGCGACCGCTCCGGCAATGTGTGGTGGCTGGCGGTGCTGTCGTGCGGCGAGTCGTGGCACAACCTCCACCACGCCGACCCGACCTCCGCGCGGCACGGCGTCGAACGGGGCCAGCTGGACTCCTCCGCTCGCCTGATCCGGTGGTTCGAACAGCTCGGTTGGGCGTCCGATGTCCGCTGGCCGTCACGCTCACGTATCGATTCCAGGCGCAACACGGCTGAGGACGGCTCCCAGCGCCGGAAGGAGACCGCTGACGCGGCATGATTGACGGCGTGGCGACCGACTCCAGCAGCACCCCGAGCAATGACAAGCCGCGGCGTGTGCGCCGCACCCGGATGACGGGGGCCGAGCGCCGAGCACAGCTGCTGGAGATCGGTCGCACGCTGTTCGCCGCGAAGGGCTTCGAGGCGACGAGCGTCGAGGAGATCGCGGCGAAGGCCGGCGTCTCCAAGCCCGTCGTCTACGAGCACTTCGGCGGCAAGGAGGGCCTGTACGCGGTGGTCGTGGACCGCGAGATGCGGCGCCTGCTGGACATGGTGACCAGCTCCCTCACTGCCGGGCACCCCCGCGAACTCTGCGAGCAGGCGGCGTTCGCGCTCCTGGACTACATCGAGGAGTACACGGACGGGTTCCGCATCCTGGTCCGCGACTCCCCGATCCCTCAGTCGACGGGTTCCTTCGCCTCGCTGATCTCAGACATCGCCACCCAGGTGGAGGACATCCTGGGCCGCGAGTTCAAGAGCCGCGGCTTCGACCCCAAGCTGGCGCCGCTGTACGCCCAGGCCCTGGTCGGCATGGTCGCCCTGACCGGCCAGTGGTGGCTGGACGTACGCCGCCCGAAGAAGGCCGAGGTCGCCGCGCATCTGGTGAACCTGGCGTGGCACGGGCTGGACGGGATGGCACAGAAGCCGCGGTTGATCGGGCATCGGAAGAGCTGAACCATCCGCGCACAAGGTTCACCTTGTGGCATCATGTGCGCATGACTGAGATCACGATCAGCGCGGCCCGTTCCCAGCTCGGCGACTTGGTCCGCCGGGCGGCGCACGGCCGCGAGACCATCGCCCTCACCGATCATGGTCACGTGGCCGCGCTGCTCGTCTCGCCCCAGGTGATAGAGGATCTCGAAGACGCCCTCGCAGTCGCGGACTACCAGCGACGCAAGGCCGAGGGCACGCTTGAACCCGGCATCCCCATGGCAGAGGTACGCAGGCGACTGGGGCTCGAGCAGAAGTGACCTACGAGATCAGCTTCGAGCCGCACGCCCTCAACTCCGCGGCCCGGTTCCTTCAAGAGGACCCAAGCGGCCTCGCCCTGGTTCTGGACACCATCGACAAACTGGCCGACGATCCGCGTCCGGCAGGATCGACTCCGTACGGCTCACCGGACCTCCGCCGCCTGCGCATCGGCGACTACCGGGTCCTGTACGTCATCGAAGACGACGTGATCCACATCCTCGTCACCCACCTGGGCCGCACGGCCTGAACATCGGCCGCGGGCCACCGCCCTCAGGCGGAGCGCAGCCGTGTCGTCTCCAGCAGTTCGTCCGCCATCCGCACCGCCGGCCCCTCCGTCTGTTCCGCGATTCTCCGGAACGTCTCCTGGGCCTGCAGGGCGGGCCACCCCTCCGGCAGGTGCTGGACCGGCAGCCGGGGGTCGTTGCGGATGATGCGGAGCCATTCGGTGACCAGGCGGAGCCGGGTGGCGATGGGGTCGGCGTCGGGGGTCGTCTCGGTGGTCCAACGCTTGTCGAAGGCGACGTAGCGCGCCGCGAGCGCCTCCAGGTCCCAGCTCTCCCGGATCATCAGCCCCACGTCGGTGAACTCCTCGGCGCGCGCGTGGAACACCTTCACATGTGCGTCGAGCCCCAGCTCGGACACGATGTCCCGGACGTCGACCCGCCCCGGAGCGATCCACAGACCGCTGTAGAGCGCCCCGAACCCGGACCAGCCGAGCCGGGAGCGCAGATCGTGCCGCTGGCGCTGCCAGGACTCGGGGAGGGAGAAGCCGAGGAGGGTCCAGGTGCCGTCCCAGTCCTCGTTGACCGCGCCGTCGCGCCAGATGCGCTGTCCGCCGTCGCGCAGGACGGAGCGGGCGGGCGCGGTGAGGCCGAAGAACATCTTCCGGCCCTCGCGCTGGCGCCGCAGCAGCCCCCGGTTGACCATGCGGGTGAGGGTGGACCGCACCGCCTGTTCGCCGGTGCCGACCCGGCCGAGTACGTCGATGATGCTGCCGGAGTAGACGCCGAGGCCGCCCTCGCCGCGTTCCAGCACGTGGTTGCCGAAGAAGGCGAGCACGAGTGACTGGGGTCGTAGCTGGGGGGCGGAGACAGCCCCGGCGTCAAGGGCTTCCGAGGCTTCCAGAATCTCGTCCTCCACGGTGACAGCCTACGGCGCGACCCGCGCCCTGAAGGGGCGCGGGTCTGTATCGATGTGCGGCTCCGCCGCGTGGGCGCGAGCAACCAAGGACGGCCCGCAGCCGCATCACGGCCGCAGTACGCCGGTTCGCCCGGCGGAGGGCACGGCGGTGGTGTCGCCCAGCGAGTCCTGGTGGGTCTCGCGTACGAACCAGACGGTGACGGCGGTGACGGCGGCGCCACCGCACAGGAGGAGGGCGACGGGGGTGCTGTCGCCGCTTCCGCCTACGAGGCTCTGGGCGATCAGCGGGGAGAACCCGGCGCCGATGAGGGTGGCGAGCTGGTAGCCGAGGGAGGCGCCGGTGTAGCGGACCCGGGTGCCGAACATCTCGGTGAGCAGCGCGCCGAGCGGCCCGTACATGACCGACTGGGCGATGCCGTGGCCGAGGATCACGGCGAGGATCAGCAGCCCGGGCGACTTGGAGTCGACCAGGGCCAGGACGGGGAAGGCGAGGGCGGCGGAGGCGATGGCTCCGGTCAGGACGACGGGGCGGCGTCCGACGCGGTCCGAGAGCGCGGATGCGCACGGCAGGACCACGAGGGCGACGGCGGCGGAGCAGGTCAGGGCGGTCAGCACCTGGGGGCGGGGGTAGCCGATCCCGGTGGCGTAGGCGATGAGGTAGCTGGTCAGCAGGGACTGGGCGGTGAAGGCGCCGATGCCGACGCAGGCGGCGAGCAGCAGCGCGCGCGGCCGGCGCAGCACGTCGACCAGCGGCAGCCGGGCCTCCGCCCGCTCGTCCTTGACCTTGGCGAACAGCGGGCTCTCGACGACCTTGAGCCGCACGAACAGACCGACGCCCAGCAGGACGACGCTCAGCAGGAACGGGACGCGCCAGCCCCAGGCGGTGAACTGGTCGCGCGGCATGGCGACGACCAGGGTGACCACCACGGAGGAGAGCAGGGAGCCGAGCGGTGCTCCCATCTGCGTGAAGCTGGACCACAGGCCACGGCGCTTCTCGCCGGCGTGTTCGACGACCATGAGGGTGGCGCCGCCCCACTCACCGCCGATCGCGATGCCCTGGACGACGCGCAGGGTGATCAGCAGGACGGGAGCCCAGACCCCGATGGTCTCGTAGGTAGGCAGCAGGCCGATGAGGAAGCTGGCGCCGCCCATGAGGCCCATGGTGAGCAGAAGCATGGATTTACGGCCGAGGCGGTCGCCGAAGTGGCCGAAGACGATGCCGCCGAGCGGGCGGGCGAGATAGCCGGCGGCGAAGGTGCCGAACGCGGCGATGGTGCCCACGGCCGGGTCGGCGCCGGGGAAGAAGAGTTCGCCGAAGACGAGGGCGGCGACGGTGCCGTAGACGAGGAAGTCGTAGAACTCCACGGCCGTGCCGAGCAGCCCGGACAGGGCGACCCGCCTCAACTGCCGTGTGCGCTGTGTCTGTTCGGCTTCGGCGGCGGGGTTCGGGGGTGGTGATGCGACGGGGGACGAAGGCATCGCGGTCTCCCTTGAGCGGAGGGGGGAGGAGGGAGGGACACCGTGAAGGTAGGCGCCTTCATGCCTGCCGTCAATATTTTGCACAACATCGACTCGGGGTCGTCGTCGACGCCTCAGCGGGGTTCCAGGAACTCCAGCCGGTTGCCCACCGGGTCCTCGGAGTAGAAGCGGCGGTGGCCCGGGAGGTCGTCGTCCCAGGTGACGGGCGCCCCGCGCGCGGCGAGCCGGGCCGCGTACGTCTCGATGCCACGAACCCGCAGCCCGGGGTGGGCCTTCTTCGCCGGCCGAAAGCGGATCTCGACCCCCAGATGCAGGTGCACGGCCCCGGCCTGGAACCAGCAGCCGCCGCGCGCCGCGAGGACCGGCGGCTTCGGGACCTCGGTCATCCCGAGGACACCGACGTAGTACGCGCGCAGTTCGCCCTCGGAGCCCGGCGGCGCGGCGAGCTGGACATGGTCGACGGCGACGACCATCAGGCGACCTCCTTGCGGGCGACGACGAAGATGCGCCGGAACGGGAAGACCGTGCCGTGCGCGCCGGCCGGATAGGCCTCGCGCAGCAGGGCCCGGTACTCGGCGACGAACGGCCCGGCGTCCTCGCCGAGCTCGGTGAGCACGGGCCTGAGGCCCGTCCCCTTCACCCAGTCCAGGACGGGGTCCTCGCCCTGGAGCACATGGATGTACGTCGTCTCCCAGGCGTCGACCGCGCAGCCGAGGCCCGCGAGGACGCCGAGGTAGGCGGCGGGGGTGCGCACTGCGTCCTCATGCCTGAGCGTCCGTCCGAGGCGGTCCCGCCAGCGGGCGGAGTGGGCGAGTTCGCGCATGAGGCGGTGGCTGGGCGAGTCGAAGTTGCCCGGCACCTGGAAGGCGAGGGTGCCGCCGGGAGCGAGCGCGTCCACCCAGACGGGGAGCCGCTCGACATGACCGGGCACCCATTGGAGGGTGGCGTTGCTGACGATCAGGTCGTACGGCTCCGGGGGTACCCAGGTGCGGACGTCGGCCGGGGCGAAGTCGATGCGGCCGCCGCCCGGGGTGGGCCCTTCGTGGTCGACGTGGGCCTTGTCGAGCATCTCGGGCGAGTTGTCGTAACCGGTGATGTGAGCGGTGGGCCAGCGGTCGGCGAGCAGCCGGGTGACGTTGCCGGGGCCGCAGCCGAGGTCGGCGATGCGGGGCCGGTCGCCGGGCGGGTCCGGGACGCGGGCGAGGAGGTCGGCGAAGGGGCGGGCACGGTGGCCGGCGTGGCGGAGGTACTGGGCGGGGTCCCAAGTGGTCATGGCAACCACCTTCCCGCGTCCTTTATCTCGATGTCAAGAGACTTCATCCCAAGTGTCTTCACATCAAGAGTCTTTATTCCAAGAGTCTTTACGACAAGAAGCTTGATGCCAAGAGACTTCATGTCGACACAACCATTACACTGATCGTCATGGAGGACGAGGTCGATCGGCTGGTCGCAGCGTGGCGCCGGGAGCGCCCCGACCTCGACGTGGAGCCGCTGGAAGTACTGAGCCGGGTGAGCAGACTCGCCCGGCATCTGGATCGCGCGCGCAGGCTGGCGTTCTCCGAGCATCAACTGGAGCCCTGGGAGTTCGACGTACTGACGGCGCTGAGGCGCGCCGGGTCGCCATATCAGCTCTCGCCCGGTCAGCTGCTCACGCAGACGCTGGTGACCTCGGGCACGATGACGAACCGTATCGACCGGCTGGCGAAGAAGGGCCTGGTCGAGCGGCTGCCCGACCCCAGCGACCGGCGCGGTGTGCTGGTCCGGCTGACGGACGAGGGCCGGGACCGGGCGGACCAGGCGCTCGCCGGACTCCTCGACCAGGAGCGGGCGATCCTGGCCGAGCTGTCCCGGTCCCAGAGGGGCGAACTGGCGGCCCTGCTACGCCAGTTGACCGCACCGTTCGACAACATCCCCGGTTAAGGGCCTGCCGGGCGGATCCCGCCAGAGAGGCGGGGTGGCACGCACATCTGCAGACGCCGGGGCCTGGCACGCACATCTGTGGCGTTGTCGTAGGTTGCCACTCCCTCAATCACCGGCGGCTATCAGGCGCTGCTGCTTTCCTCCGGCAGGATCCGCCCGGCGGGCCCCAAGTCGACCGGTCCGACCCCGGCGCGGCGCGCGAGCGCCACGGCGGCGAGGGTGCTGTGGACGCCCAGCTTCCCGAGGACGTTCTGCATATGGGTACGGACGGTGTGCGGGGAGAGGAACAGGCGCTCGGCGACGGCCTTGCGCCCCAGCCCCGCCACCATGCATCGCAGGACTTCCCGCTCACGCGGAGTGAGTGACTCAACAAGCCGCTCACTCTCCGTGCGGTGTTTGCGGGCGGCGGTCAACTCACGCAGCACACCCGTGAGAAGCGCGGGCGGCAGATGCGTCTCATCCCGCAGCACGCCTCGGATGACCGTGAGCAACCGGGACAGCGAGCAGTCCTTGGCGACCCAGCCGCAGGCCCCGGCCTGCAACGCGAGCGCGGCCCGGCGTGGATCGTCCTTCTCGGCGAGGACGACGGTCCGTACGCTGGGCTGCCCCTGGCGCACCCCGGCGACGAGCGAGATGCCGTCGACGAGGCCGTCCTCGCTGCCTTCCTGCACGGCCTGTATGCCTATCGCGGCGGGACGCGCGCCGGGGGCATGACACCCGAGGTCGGCGTCGACGAGCAGTACGTCGAACTTGCGGCCCTCCGCCGCCGCGCGTTCCAGGCAGCGCAGCGCGGCGGGGCCGCTGCCGGCCGCGGACACGTCGACGTCCGGCTCGGCGGCGAGGGCCGCGGCGAGCGACTCGGCGAAGATGCGGTGGTCGTCGACGACCAGGACTCGGATGCGAACCACTGAAACCCCCACTGGTCGGGGGACAACCGGCGCGGGTACGGCGCGCGGAGTGGTCCCCGGCTTCACACCTGGGACGGGGCTGCCGCAGCCGCACGGCCGCCGCCGTGCTGAACCGCTACCCCCACTCCGGGCGTCGTACCCGAACTGTCTCGCCCCCTGATCAGCACCGGCCCCCACCGATGCTGTTCATCAGGGTACGGCCGGGCGGCAGGAGCGGAAGGTAATTTGCAGAACTGGTTGGCCAGCGCGTTTATGGTGTGCCGCATGTTTCGTATCGAGACAGAAGTCGACAAAGTGCGAGCCCAATTGCTGCGTTCCCGGTTGCGGGACAGCGACACGGCGGCCTCGCCGATCCTCCGCTCCCTGCGCGGAACCCCTGCTGAACGGGAAGCTCCGCTCCAGGTGTGGGCGCTGGACGGAGCGGGTGGCCTGGTGGGCGGGCTGGTCGGCCACACCTGGGCCGGCTGGCTCCATGTGACCTGTCTGTGGGTCGACGAACGGCACCGGGGAGCGGGTCTCGGTTCGCAACTGCTTTCGGAGGCGGAACGATTGGCCGTCGCCGAGCGGGGCTGCCGGGCGGCCCGCCTGGAGACCTGGGACTTCCAAGCACCGGAGTTCTACCAGCGGCTCGGGTACGAGGTGGTGTGCGTGATTCCGGACTATCCGCCCGGGATCACGGAGTACACGCTGACGAAAAAGCTCAGCTGAGCAGTCGCGGCGAGGTCCAGGCCGCGTGGCGGAGGATCGTGCGGACGGTGACGCTGTCCGGGGCCAGGCCGAGCGCCGCGTTGTGTACGGCGATGGCGGGGGGCGGTCCAATCGCTGCCCCATGCGTCCGGCTCGGCGGGCGGCACGGGCTACGGCCTGGCTGCGCGGGCGTCCAGGGCACGCATGCCGTTGGCTGCCAGGGAGATCCCGGCGCCCGCGTCGTCGAGGGCGCCCGTGGGCTCGATCCGCTTTGACGGACATCCGAGATCAGGGGTTCCGCCACCCGTGCCCAGCCCCCGTAAACACGCGGTGGTACGGACGTTCCTGGCGGCCCAGGGTGTGACCGACCCTGCGGGGCGCGCCATCACCCTGTTGACCTGCGTCGATGGGCTGGTCTTCGAGCGGCGGATGGCTGGGGGAGAGGGGTGCTGCGGAGGGAGGACGTCTTGATGTTGGTGGTGGCAGGACTGAGCCCGTCGGGCGGGGCTGAGCGGCCCGGCGCCGGCGCCGTTCGGGAGATCCCATAGAAGTCACGCACTCGGCATCGTGGTCGAGGCAGGCTCCGATACTCAGTGGCCTCACCGGGTCACCATTGGACGGTGGTTGAGTACGGGCACTCATGTTTGCCATCCGATGCGTGTAGCACGATTCCACACATGCCACAGCGACCCCGCCATCTCAGACCACTCTCGAAGACGCTCCTGACTCTGGCCACAGTGTTCGGCCTGATCGGGGCTGTGGGGCTGCTGCGGCTGGCCGACCGGATCTGGAGCGGCGCCCCCTACCCGGTCGCGGATCCAGCGGCCACGGCTCAGCGTCTGGACCGTCATACCCAGGCCGTGTACGACGTGCTCGGTCTGCCGAACGCCGAATTGAAGTCGGGCTACGGCAACGACGGAAACGGATACGGCTGCCACTACAGAGGGCTGCGAAACTTGTTCAAGCAATTGCCGAGCACCCCTCCGAGCGTTCCGGGCGTGGTCGACGTCAGCAATGAATGGGCAGTTAAGGGCAATTCCACAGCCGAGGTGCAGGCGGCTCTGCGGCGAGCTCGAAAGGCACTGAACGCCCAGGGGTGGCAGGTCACCCGGTACAGCCGTATCAAGGACATGATCGACCTGGTTGTGCGGCCCCCGGGTTCCGTCGACTCGGTCCGGATCAGCACATACCCGCGGGGCCTGCTGACGGTCTCCGCGTACGCCGCATGCGCCCGCTACCCGTCGGGCACTCTGCTGGACGACTTGGGCATGCCGAAACTTCCTGCGCAGCGGGCACCGACCCAGCTTCGCGGCTGACGGCTCGGGCTCCTGGGCGGTGAACTCAGCCGTACCAGGTGATGTTGCAGACGTAGACGCACTCATGGCGCGACACGGCGAGGAAGCAAATGAAGCCTCCCGCGGAGAAGGTCGAACTCGCGCAGGCCACCTTCCTTGTCCGTGGGGCGGCCGACCTGCACAGAATCGGGTCCGAGGGCAGCGAACTCGGTGGCGAGCCGATCGACCTCGGCGACGACGCCGGGAGGAAGCCCTCCAGTGACGTACTCCTCGCTCGTTTTAGTCCCAGGTCCAGTCGCTCACAGACCCGCCTCTGCCTCCGCCGCCTCCCGGATGCGCCGGATCTCGGCGATCACGTCGGCCGGGTCCTGCTCCCCGCCGTCGACGATCCGCTCCAGTTCGCGCAGCCGGACGGCCCGCTGCGGGTGCCGTTCGATCGCGACGAAGACGGCCCACGAGTGCACGAAGGCCCGCAGCGGGGCGAGGCTCTGCGTCTGCTGGGCGTTCGTCGTAGCCTCGAACAGGTGCTGGGTCAGGGCAGGCACCCGGCTCGGCGTGATCCGCGCGACCGCCGCCCGCAGCGCGTCGGGGGTCGGCTCGGGCATGGGGATCAGTGGCCCGTACGAGCCGTCGGGCTGGGCGCTCACGGAGACCTCCGGTGCGGGTGAGGCGGTTCTCGTACGGTTTCTCCACGTCGCCCCTCACACCGCAGGCCCCACAAGCTGACCGTGTCGCGAACGTATCGGCGAGCGGCGGGCGCGGAGGCGAGGTCGTGACCGGGAAAGGACATCAGGCCGCGCGCCCGGGGTTTGGACGGCCGGGAAGCCGACAGGCCGAGGGAAATCTCCTCTGCCGACGTCACGGCAGGAGCTCGGCCCGAGCGGTCCCGCTTCGCTCCACCGAGACGAGCACCCCGAGACCTGGCGATGAGCAACGCGTCCCCGAGCGCGTCGGCCAACTGAGTTGCCAGCGCGTCGAATTCCCCGACATTCACATGCCCCACGGGGAGCGCGTCCCGCAGTCGGCTGAGGAGCCGCTCCCCCAGACCGAGTTGCACGTCCTCGACCCTGTCGGCGAACCGAGAGACAGTGCCGTCGCCGTCCGTAAGGAGCAGACAGGCCCGACCATGGGTACCGGTCCAAGGGAGGAGCCGTACGCGGTTCACCTCGTCGTCGCCCATGCCACTCATGAAGCCACCCCCAGGCAGGCGTGGACGTCACGCGTGTCCAGGTCGACGCCGTACGTGGCACACCACAGGATGTCGCGTCGCAACCGCTGCAACCGGGCCTTCTCCGCGGAATCATGCGCGGCGAGGTAGGAGCGGACGAGGCGGGTGATGGCGCCGTCGATGGGCTCGTACCAGGCGCGGACGGTGGGGGCGATGAGGGCTTGAACCTGTGTGGACTCAAGTGGCGTCGACTAGCGAGGCGTTAGCCTCGCGCTTTCACGAGGCGGGGTGTCCGAGGCTTGATCAAATAAGCGGAGAGTGCTCCTGACCTGCAACGATGGGACTTGTCTAGGGTCCTGTTGGCTGCACGGAAAGAAGCACTCTCCAGGTGAAGAAGCGTATCGGGTCGTACCCGCGTGTCCGCATCGAGGGCGGCGGCCGGGCGGTGGTCTCGCAGGCCGGGGGCGTGCTGCTGGTCGAGACCGTCCGCAAGGCCGGCCTGGACACCGCGATATCAGCGGCGCTGACGCCGTGGCGGAAAGCTCGGGCGGTGCACGATCCGGGCAAGACCCTGCTGGACGTGGCCCTGGCGGTCGCGCTGGGCGGGGACTGCCTCGCGGATGTCGCCATGCTGCGGGCCGAGCCGGCCGTGTTCGGGCCGGTGGCCTCCGACCCGACGGTCTCTCGTCTCGTCGAGGCCCTGGCCACCTCCGGGGAGAAGGCCCTGCGGGCCATCCGTGCCGCGCGGGCTGAAGTCCGCCGACACGTCTGGCGGTTGGCCGACCGGGAAGCGCCTGACGCGGGCGGGACGGTGACCGTGGACCTCGACGGGGTGCTGGTGATCGCGCACTCGGACAAGGAGGACGCCGCACCCACGTGGAAGCGAACCTACGGCCACCACCCGCTGATGGGGTTCGTCGACCACGGACCGGGCGGCACGGGTGAACCGGTCGCGGCCCTGCTCAGAGCAGGCAACGCGGGATCGAACACGGCCGCTGACCACATCACCGCCGCCCAACTGGCCCTGGCTCAGCTGCCGAAGAAGTACCGGCGCGGACGCCGGACCCTGATCCGCACCGACTCCGCGGGCGGCACCCACGACTTCGTCGCCTGGCTCGCCCGGCGGGGACGGTGGCTGTCCTACTCGGTCGGCATGGTGATCACCGAGGCGATCCACCAGCACGTGCTGAGCGTTCCGGCATCGGCCTGGACGGCGGCCGTCGAGGCGGACGGCGAGATCCGCGACGGCGCCTGGGTCGCTGAACTCACCGGCGACGTTCTGGACGGCTGGCCGGAGGGCATACGGCTGATCGTCAGGAAGGAACGACCGCACCCCGGGGCCCAGTTGCGGCTCACGGATGCGGACGGTATGCGGCTGACCTGTTTCGCCACCAACACCTTGGGCCGGCCGATCGCCGAGCTCGAGCTCCGCCACCGACTGCGGGCCCGGGCCGAGGACCGCATCCGCGCCGCCCGGGCCACCGGCCTGCGCAACCTGCCCCTGCACCGCACCGCCCAGAACCGGATCTGGCTGGAGATCGTGCAGATCGCTCTCGACCTGCTGGCCTGGATACCGATGCTCGCCCTGACCGGCAAAGCCAGGCTCTGGGAACCCCGCCGACTACGCCTCCGCTTGTTCACCGCGGCCGGACAACTCGTGACCACCGGCCGCCGACGGATCCTCCGCCTTGCCCGGCACTGGCCCTGGACCGGCCACATCACCGCAGCCCTCGACAGGCTCACCCACCTGCCCGACCCTGGCTGACCAGCGGATTCCCCGTCCCTTCGACAGCACCTCAACACCCGGAGCAGTGGAATCCGGCGCCATCCCGAGGCGGCACTCGGGCCTTCGGCCTGCGCAAGCTCAGTCCACGGCACGAAAACGGTCCACCGACTCCGTCGGCGGACCGTCAAGAAAGATCGAGGTTAGTGAACATCCTGCGCGATGTCGGCCGGTCGGGGCAGACGCTCACCTCAGCCAATGCGCGATGCGCTTCATGAATTCGCACATGCTCTCAACACCTCGGAGACCGATCGGATGTCTACGGGAACACTGCCACGGGAACCCCATGGTGGAATTACCCACTATGGGAATTCACCGATGTGGGTGACTGGTTTCTGAATCGTGTCCGAAGGATCCAGGCGCTCCTTGGAGTCGGCGGTCGCGAGGGTGGAGTGACGTCGGCGGAGTAGTCCGCTGCGCGAGAAGGGATCTGGAACGTGACCGCTACACACACGGGCCCGGCTGGACGTATGCAGATCGCACGCGGGCTGGTCTCCATCCGCGAGCGCTGCGGGCTGACGCAGACTCAAGTAGCCGAACGGGCCGGCGTCAGCACCACCACCGTCAGCCGCTACGAGGCATGGCAGGACCGCGCCCGCATCCGGTGAGCCACGGTCAAGGCCTTGGCCGACGCCTGCGAAGCCACCGCGCAGGAGCGGGAAGCCCTCGTGAGCATCGCCAAGTCACAGGCCGACGGGTGGTGGGTCGGCAACAGTGCCGTGCCGGAGTGGATGGATCCCCTCGTCCCCTTCGAATATGCGGCAGGCTACGAGCATGTCTTCGCGAACACGGTGATTCCTGGTCTGCTCCAAACCGAGGAATATGCCCTCGCCATTCACCAGGCGCGAGGTACGCAGCTCGAACGAAGAGATCGAGCGGATGGTGGGAGCACGCATCAAGCGCCAGGACATCCTGCGCGGCGACTCGGCTCTGCATCTGTGGGTGGTCCTGGACGAGGCGGTTCTTCGTCGAACGGTCGGAGACACCGAGATCATGGCCCGGCAGCTCAAGCACCTCCACGAAGCAGCCCAGTACCCCAACATCGATATTCAGGTACTGCCGTTCAGTGCGGGAGCACATGCCGCGGGAGCCGGACATTTCGTGGTCCTTGGACACGACAACGAGCGTGAACCCCTCAATTCCATGGGGATCGTCTACATCGAGATGCGTCGGCGCGGCCTGTATCTGGAGGACCCGTAAGACGTGGGTGCCTACAAGTTGACGTTCGACTACCTTCGTTCGCAAGCCACCGACACGGCAGCTTCGTTGCTGCTCATCGCCGACGCGCGCTAAGCGTTGTCCCGTAAATGATCTACGACGTGTTTGTTGACCTGCCTGCTTCTGCGTCAGCCGGCGAGGGTGAGGTTGTGCAGGCGGGCGATGCCGAGCATGGCGTGGTGGACGCCGTCGCCCTTGAGTCGGCAGTCGCGGAGGATCTTCCAGGTCTTCATGCGGGCGAAGGCGTGCTCGACGCGGGCACGGACCTTGCGGTGGGAGGTGTTGTGTTCCTCTTTCCAGGTGGGGAGTTCGGTCTGGCCGGGTTCGCGGCGGTGCGGGATGATCAGGCCGGTGCCCCGGTAGCCGCCGTCCGCGATCACCGTGGCGCGGCCGACGGCGTCCTTCGCGCCGGACAACTCCCATGCCTTGCAGTCGTTGCGGTTGCCCGGCAACGGCCGTCCAACTGCTACGACCAGCCGGGTATCGGCGTCGATGACGACCTGGTGGTTGGTCGAGTACCGATAGTTCTTCGACTGCTCGGCGACCGTGTGGTCGCGAGTGGGGACGAGGGTGCCGTCAACGATCAGCACGGCGTCACGGCGGAACCGTTTACGTGGCTGCAGTGCCAGCGCCGGGCCGAGGTGATCGACGATCCGGTCGGCCGCGGACTTGGACACCCCGAACAACGGCGCCAGTTGGCGCAGGGTCAGGTTGGTCCGCCAGTACGCGGCGACCAGCAGGACCCGGTCCTCCAGAGGCAGGCTCCACGGGCGGCCCCTGCGGACCGGATCCGCGCTTTCGCGCCGCAGCGCGGTGATTAGCTTGCCGAACTGACGCGGGCTCAGCCCGGTGAACGGGGCTATCCAGGACGGCTCCGACGCCGTGATCACACCAGACACGACAAGATCATCTCATCCGTGACCAGCAGTTACGGGACAGCCCTTAGGAGTCGTCCCCATGACCGACATAGCTGCTCCCTCTACCGAACCGAGCGCTGTGGCTTGGTTCAAGAGCAGCTACAGCGGCGGCGAGGGCAACGAGTGCGTCGAGATCGCAACCCTCCGGACCGAGGTTCGCGTACGGGACTCGAAGGCTCCCCGTGGGGCCGCCCTCACCCTGTCGGCAGTCTCCTTCACCGCATTCCTGAAGGACATCACGTAGCTGCGACAGCGTGCGCTCTTTCATCGTACTCACGTCGGGGTCACCCAGGGTGACAGCTACCGGCCCGCTCGGACCGTCTCCGGGAAACGAACTGACCGTTGACACATACCCGAGAGGCTCATCAGGAACAGCTGTTCTTGAGGTCGCTCCCGGTCACAAATAAGCCGGATCACCCTTGCGTAGGCGCGAGACACCTGTTAAGCGCTGGGTTCCGCGAAGCACACACATCCCGCTTTGCTCTTGCACGCGTCGTGAGGCCTTCGGCTAACGTCATCCCGAGTGCTCAGGTCGGGGTCCCAAAGCCCCTCTGAGTGACGATCACGAGCAGTTGCCGCGGTGGGGAAGGAACCTGTGGGACAGCACGATCTCAACATCGACGCGGGCGAGCTGAGGGCTTCGGCCGGAGCTGCGGACGCCCTTGTCACCGACCTTCAGCCGGTGCTGGACAAGGCGATCAATGATTTGGCTTCCGCTGCAACCGCCTTCAAGGCATGGGCCGTCGGGCCCCGGATGCAAGGGACCGGCGAGAGCTGGGGCTCAGCGCTCGGCACTTTGCGGGACAACCTCTCCGAACACGGTGAGGGCCTGCGGTTGCTGGCTGATGGTCGCGACATCCTGGAACAGGATGTCATCGCATGCTTCCGCGGCTGGTGATGCACCGAGATGTCAGAGTTGTTCGCCCAACTGTTCAAGCAGGACTTCTCAGATCTGACCGCTGCCGCGTCATCTTGGCAGAAGCTGGCCAAGGCTCTGGCCGATACGCAGACCGGCAGCGGCAAGCGGGTGACTGGGCCGCTCCACAAAGCAGGCTGGTCAGGCGTCAGCGCGCATTACGGTTTCGACGCGATGGAGGCCACCGAGAGCAAACTCGGCACAGCCAATGCCAACGCCCAACTGATTGCCACGACCCTGGACACCCTTAATACCAAACTGCAAGGCGCCCAGCGGAAGTTGCGCAGCGCTGTCGCGGACGCCGAGGAAGCCGGACATAAAGTACGGGATGACGATGGTTGGGTGGAGCCGAAGCAGGCTGTCGACCCCAAGTATCACAACGACCCGGACTACGCGGGGATCCAGCAGCAGGCCAACGCCGGTCTCGGTGACTTCCGCGCTCGTATCGAAGCGGCGGTCTCAGAAGCGACTACGGTGAGCGACGAGGCCGCCGGAATCCTGTACCAGATCGATCCCTTCGACCTCGACAAACGGTACGGCGGTGCCCACGCCCAGGAGGACGCGGCTCGAGTCGCCGAGTTCGCGGGAATCAACAAGAAGGACATCCCGGACGGCAAGGATCCCAAGCGTGCGGCGGAGTGGTGGGCCGATCTGGGTGCGGAGAAACAGCACCTTTACCTCGCCGCCTTCCCTGACCAGCTTGGTGCGCTGGACGGACTGCCCGCCCCCACCCGGGACCAAGCCAACCGGACCGTGTTGGACATGCGCCTCAACGACTACGCACTACGCGAGGGCGACCTCGGTTACCACGACCGGTACAGCTACCGATCACTGAGTGCTCTCAAGGACAGGCTGGACGAAAGCGATACGGCCCCCGCCCATAAGCAGTTGCATCTGCTCGGTTTCAGCACGGAGGGTGACGGCCGCGCGATCGTCGCCGTAGGCAACCCGGACACTGCCAAGCACACTGCTGTCATGGTGCCGGGTACCAGCAACCAGCTGGACAACGTGGGCAGTCAGATCGACAGAGTCAACAAGCTGCAGGACTCGGCAGGTGCGTGGAGCGAGGGCCAAGGCAAGGATGTCGCCGTGATCAGTTGGCTCGACTACAACGCTCCGGAAGCCAACTTCACTGCCGACGATCCGGAACTGAACCTCGGTATCGCCACTGATGGGCGGGCCCAGGATGGGGCTGGGGATCTTCGGAACTTCACCCATGGCCTCCGCGCGGCTCACGAGGGAGAACGTGGCCACCTCACCGTCCTCGCCCACAGCTACGGCTCCACGACGGCTGGCGCCGCCGACGCCGGAGGCCGAGGGCTGGACACGGATGACCTGGTGGTTGTCGGCAGCCCGGGCCTGACAGTCGACAGGGCCGATCAACTCCACGTCGATCCCAAGCATCTTTACGTGGGTGCCGCCTCCAACGACGGTGTCGTCAACTGGACTGCGGACAAGACTCTTGGCGCAGATCCCAAGGAGGCCGATTTCGGGGCCCAGCGGATGTATGTCGACACCGATGGGCACAGCGGCTACTGGGACGACAGCAGCCAGAGCCTGAACAACCAAGGGCGCATCATCGCCGGGCTGACACCCGACAACACCCCCCGCCCATGACCTCAAGGAGTTTCGGGCCCATGCCCATGTTCCGCAGGGTACCCCTCGCCCTGACTCTCGTTCTGCTGCTAGGAGGTTGCATGTCCGGTCAGAGCGACAAGGAAGCCAACGCTCCCCTTCCTCGTATGACCAAGGAGAAAGCTGAGGCCTGGGCCAAGCACTGGACCGAGTCCATGGCCCGTACCGCCAAGGCGGAAATCGCCCCCGGTACAGCCACAGCGAACTTCACCAACTGCCTGGGCAAGAAGAACGAATCAGCTGATGACGGCCGATTCACACTCAGCTACAACGCTCGCGTCAAGCTTCCCAAGAAGCAGCACGCGGAGGCCATCCGGGCGATCCGGGACGCGCTCAAGAAGCAGGGCTTCGAGATCGTCGGGTACCGATCCGACTCCAAGCAGAAGCCAGCCAATCTAGTGGATGCCAAGCACCCGACAGATCATCAGTTCGTCTCGGCGGGAGACGTGACCGATGAGTTGCTCACCCTGGTTGTGAGCACTCCCTGTCTCCTCCCGCCCGACGCCAAGCAGCAGGAATTCTGAGGATTCCTGAAGACAGGAAGTGCTGCGGCTCAGCCGACACCAGGACCTCGGCCAGGAGCGACATCGGTGTGGGGCGTGCTGGGAGGCGCGTACGGAGGAGGCTGATTCTGCGGTGACGGGTACCGAGGTTGACTCTGGGTGTAGTGCGTAGTCGCCGGGGCCGAGAGTGCGGCTTTCGCAGCGCCGCGTTTCCGAGCGATCACAAATCCCCCACCGAGGAGTGCGGCGGCAACGCCTCCCCCTACGAGCCACACCAGGGTGCCGTCCTCGGGCGCGGGGGCTGCCGTCTCGGTGCGCTTCTCCCGGGCCGGCGAATCGGCGGCATCGGTTGCGGACGGTTCGGGGGACGGCGACGCGGAGGCCGCGGCCGCCAGGTCCGGGAGTGGGTATTCGTCGGCGGGGCCGGGGTTGCCGGGGTTCTGGAGGGCGATGCGGGGGCGGACGATGCCGTAGCCGATGGAGTCGTTGCGTTTGGCGCCGTCGGTGGGGGCGCCGATGGTGTTGAGCATGACGCGGAGGACCTGGTTGTTCGTCCAGGTCGGGTGCTTGGACCAGATCAGGGCGGCGCTGGCGGAGGCTAGTGCGGTGGCGTCGCTGGTGCCGCTGGTCTTGCAGAGGCCCGTCTTGCCACCACAGGCATGGACCATGTCCACACCAGGGGCGGCAATGTCCACCTCGGGGCCGTACTGGGACAAGGACGCCCGCCGCAGGTCCTTGCCCACCGCTGCCACAGCAACTACACCGGGCGTGGCAGCCAGCTCGCTGATCTGGTGCACCTTTTCCGCGTCGTTGCCAACCCCCGCGAAAACCAGCGAACCCTTGTCCAGGGCATACCTGACCGCCTCGGTCAGCTCGGGATTCCTGTAACCGCCACCCATTGAGATGTTGATGACCTGGGCTCCGGAATCAGCCGCGTAACGAATACTTTTGCTGAAATACCCAGACCCGTCAAAAGCGCCCATCTCGTCGGAATGAGGCATCCGGATAGGAAGGATTTTGGACCCAGGGGCGAGCCCGAACGCGCCCTTTCCGCCTCCATATGCCCCCGTGCCAGCGATGAGCCCGGCCATTCCGGTGCCATGACCGTCGTAATCCGTGTGTTCGTCGCCTGCACGGCTTGAGGGCGCGAAGTCCTTCCCGTCGAGCACCTGCCCTTCCAAATCGGGATTATCCGGATCGACTCCAGTGTCGATGACAGCAACCGTGATGCCCTTGCCCGTGCTGGTCTGCCACATCTGCTCGGCCTTCATCGCGTCAAGGAACCACTGCTGCTCCCGGGTTGACGCGGCATGGGCAGGCCCTCCCATGACACCCATCAGGAGCAGGCCGAGTATCACCGATGCCACGGCACGATGGCGCCCGTGTCGGGTGCTGGTGGTGCGCATGAGGTTCGCTGTCTCCGTTTCGGGATACGCGTCAGTCGATGACCGGCGGCACGGTACGGCCGTTGCCCTGCCGCCAGGTCTTCTCGTCCTCGGCCGCACGGCTCGACCGCCTGTTCCTGTTGTCCGTGCTCGTTGACGAAGTTGGCTGAGATACCTGGGAAGTTCCTGCGCCTTTGGATTCCCCTGGGCGACCTGCACTGGAGGCGCCACCCAAGACGCCTCGCGCCGCGCCGCTGGGGTTCGTACCCGAGCTGCCAGAGCCGGGCGCCGCACGGCCCACCTGCTGCGGAGTACCTCCGATGACACCACCGTTCGGCAACGGGAGACGACGGCCAGGCGTCTGGCTCTGCTGACCGGCCGCCCGTCCGGCTGGGGTCGTCGTGCCAGTGATGGGACCGGCCGGAGCACGGCCGACTGTGCCCGGTGCCCCCACCACCGTCCCTCGATGAATCGCACCCGTCGGCCTGCCCACCGGCGAACTGACCGGACGACCGCCGACAATGCCAGTACCGCCCGCACGGCCAGCGTTCGGAGAATGCAACCCCTGGCCGGGCAACTGAGGCATACGGCCGTTCACCGTTGGCCGCCCCTGTCCCGGGATTCCTCCAGAGGGCACACTCTCCCTGCCAGGCACCTGGGGAATCCATCCCGTGTGCGGAGTGGATCCGTCCGGCCGTCCGGCACCGGGCGGACTGCTCGGCGGACCCGTTGCCGTCTGCTTGTCCGGAAGCAGCGTTTCCACGGAGTCGATGCCCATCCGGGTCGGGGGCTCGTTTTCCATTGGTTCTACACGCTCTGGAGAGCGGGTGCCCAGCGACCGCCTCGTGTCAGAAGTATCGGAAGTGACTTCCCGGCTCCGGCGCGAATACGGCGAAGCGACTTCGCCGGGTGAAGCAGTGCCCTGTGCGGAAGCCTGCGGACGTGCCAGGTCAGAATTCTGTCCGCCGAATGGGGTCGGCACAATCGCCTCCGGCGGTGGCGCGAACTTCGGCCTCTCCAACCCGTTCAGCTGCACAGCCGAGAACTCGTACGCCTGCCCCAGCTTCACCATCTCCGCGGCGGCCTCCTGCCGCACCTTCTCCTTGCTCGCCGCCAACGCCGCAAGCTCGGACCGTGACTTGGCGGAGACCGCGTCCGCGTCAGGGTCGTTGGGGGTGGACGCCGCCGCGTCCAGGTTGGCCTGGGCGCTCTCCGTCGTGCGCGGCATCGAGGCCTGGGCCCGTGCGATCGCGTCCGAAGCCTGGGCGAGCCATTTCGCCGAGCTCTCGCTGAAGTCGCCCAATCGCAAGGTGGAGTTGGCCAGGTCGGCGGTCCAGGCGCGGAAGGCGTCGGCGCCCTGGCCCTTCCATTCCACCCACTGGGGGCGGACCTTGAGCTCTTCGGCGATCTTGTGGATCTCCTCGGCCGCGGATGCCAGGCGGTCGGCGGCCGACTGCACCGTGCCGCTGTTGGCCTGGTCGAGCCACTGGAGCATCTGCTCGTGGCTCATGTTGTCGAAGGGGGTGCCGCCGGCCATCAGATCGTGCCTCCCGAGTCGCCGCCGTCCGACGGTGCCTGCTCCGGCCCGCCCGCGTCACCGCCGGTGCCGCCCTGCTTCGGCAGCCCCGGGTCGTACGCCCCGCCGTAGTGTTCCGTCGTCTCCGCGCTGATCGCCGCCATGCGGTCGCGGATGTCGAGGTCGATGTTCTCGTAGCCCTTGTGCGAGGCCAGGACCGCGATGGCCATGCCCTCCATGGAGTCCGACAGGAGCTTCGAGAGGTTCTCCAGCTCGGTGACGACCGTCTCGTACGCGGTGTGGAGGCCGGCCGCCTCGGCCCATTCGCCGTTCCCACCGCCGAACTGGCCGCGTACGAGCTGCTCCTGGCTCACCTTGCCGGGGGCGGCGTCGGAGTCCTTGAGGTCGCGGATCAGCTGGTCGACGCGCTTCTGGAAGGCCGTGAAGGAGGAGAGCTCGGTGACCAGGTCGCCGACGGCGTCCCGCGCGGTGTCGAACATGCCGGACGCCCACGACGATCCGCTCGATCCGCCTGAAGCGCCGCTCGACATCACTGCCCTCCCCGTAAAGACGACGACCACACAGGTAACTCTGGCTACCCATTGTGACAGTGTCGTGGGTGGGGCGAGCGGGCGCATGAGTGTTCGTACTCAGGCGTGGGGTTCAAGTGGCAGAAAAGGCTGACAGAAAAGCTGACAGAAAAGGCTGGTGCTTGACGAAGCGTCAGCTTCGTCAAGCACCAGCCATGTCACGCGATCTCACAGGTCACAAAACCCGCCGCGCCCCCGCCGAAGGCACCGCCGCGAACACCCGTGGAGCCGTGAAGCCGGCCGCGGCGAACGCCTCCTCCACGGCCTTCGTGACCGTGTCCGCGTCCGCCTCCTCGACCAGGACGATGGCTGAGCCGCCGAAGCCGCCGCCCGTCATGCGGGCGCCCAGGGCTCCCGCCGTGAGGGCCGTGTCGACGACCAGGTCCAGCTCGGGGCAGGAGATGCGGAAGTCGTCGCGCAGGGAGACATGGCCCTCCACCAGCACCGGGCCGATGGCGCGCGGCTGCCCCGATTCCAGCAGGGAGATGACCTTCTCCACCCTCTGGTCCTCCGTCACCACGTGGCGGACCAGGCGGCGGACCTCCTCCTCGTCGTCGAGGCGGGACAGGGCCGCGTCCAGCTCGTCGTACGCCACGTCGCGCAGGGCGTCGACGCCCAGCAGGGCCGCGCCCTTCTCGCAGCCCGCGCGGCGCTTGCCGTACTCGCCCTCGCTGTGGGAGTGCTTGACCTGGGTGTCCACCACCAGCAGGCGCATGCCCTCCGCCGCCAGGTCGAAGGGGATCTGCTTCTGCGAGAGGTCCCGGGTGTCGAGGAAGAGCGCGTGGCCGTGCTCGCAGCACGCCGAGGCCGTCTGGTCCATGATGCCCGTCGGGGCGCCCACGTAGACGTTCTCCGCGCGCTGGCACAGGCGGGCCAGCTGCCAGCCCTTCAGGCCCAGGTCGAACAGGTCGTTCAGGGCCAGGGCCACCACCACCTCCAGCGCCGCCGACGACGACAGGCCCGCGCCCGCCGGGACCGTCGAGGCCAGGTGGATGTCCGCGCCGGTGATCTCGGTGTGGCCCGCCTCGCGCAGGGCCCAGACGACGCCCGCCGCGTACGCCGTCCAGCCGCGGTCCGACTCGGGGGCCAGCGCGGACAGCTCCAGCTCAATGACTCCGCCCTCGACGTCCGACGAGTGCAGGCGCAGGACGCCGTCCTCGCGGCGCGAGACCGCCGCGATCGTCGTGTGCGGGAGCGCGAAGGGCATGACGAAGCCGTCGTTGTAGTCGGTGTGTTCGCCGATCAGGTTCACCCGGCCCGGCGCCGCCCACACCCCCTCCGGCTCAACCCCGTACAGCTCCTTGAACTGCTCGGCGACGACAGCCTCGCTCATCAGCTGACCCTGACCTTTCCGTACTTACCTGCCGAACCGGCTGCTTACCTGCCGAACTGGCTGCGCCAGCACACTACTTGTCGCGTCGCTGCGCGAATTCCCACGCGTCCGCGACGATTCCCGCGAGGTCCGCGCGGGACGGGTTCCAGCCCAGTCGCTCGCGGGCCGTGGCGGCCGAGGCGACCAGGATCGCCGGGTCGCCGCCTCGGCGGGGGGCGACCACCTCGGGGATCGGGTGGCCCGTCACCCGGCGGACCGTCTCGATGACCTCGCGGACCGAGAAGCCGTTGCCGTTGCCGAGGTTGCAGATGAGGTGTTCGCCGGGCACGGCTGCCTCGACCGCCAGCAGGTGCGCCTCCGCGAGGTCGGCCACGTGGATGTAGTCGCGGATGCACGTGCCGTCGGGGGTCGGGTAGTCGTCGCCGAAGACCGAGATGGCGTCCCGCCTGCCCTGCGCGACCTGGAGGACCAGGGGGATCAGGTGCGACTCGGGGTCGTGGCGCTCGCCCTGCGCGCCGTACGCGCCCGCCACGTTGAAGTAGCGCAGCGACACCGCGCCCAGGCCGTGGGCCGCCGCCTCGCCGGTGATCATGTGGTCGACGGCGAGCTTGGAGGCGCCGTAGGGGTTGGTCGGCTTCGTCGGCGCGGACTCGACGATCGGGGTCGTCTCCGGCTCGCCGTACGTGGCGGCCGTGGAGGAGAAGACCAGCTTGCGGACGTCCGCCTCGCGCATCGCGCCGAGCAGCGCCATCGTGCCGCCGACGTTGTTGTCCCAGTACTTCTCGGGCTTCACGACCGATTCGCCGACCTGCGAGAACGCGGCGAAGTGGAGGACGGCGTCGAAGGAGGAATCCAGCCATTTGGCGGAGTCCTTGATGTCACCCTCCACGAACGACGCGCCCGCCGGGACACCCTCGCGCACACCCGTCGAGAGGTTGTCGAGCACGACGACCTCGTGGCCCGCCTCCAGCAGATGCTGGGCGACCACGCCGCCGACATAGCCCGCGCCCCCGGTGACCAGGTACTTCCCGCTCATGAACTCGCTACCTCTCGCAGTCGCTCGGCCGCGTGCTCCGGCGGCACGTCGTTGATGAACACGTTCATGCCGGACTCGGAACCCGCGAGGAACTTCAGCTTGCCGGAAGTGCGGCGGATGGTGAAAAGCTCGAGGTGGAGCGCGAAGTCGTCACGGTTGACGCCCTCGAACTCCTCCAGCGCGCCGAACGGGGCCTGGTGCCAGGCCGCGATGTACGGCGTCGGCGGCTCACCCTCGCCGAAGATCCGGTCGAAGCGCCTCAAGAGTTCCAGATAGACCTTGGGGAACTCTGTGCGCGCGTCCTCGTCGAGGGCGAGCAGGTCGGGCACGCGGTTCTTCGGGTACAGGTGGATCTCGTACGGCCAGTGCGCCGCGTACGGCACGAAGGCGACCCAGTGCTCGGTCTGAAGCACGACACGCTCGTCGGCGAGCTCCCGCTCCAGGACGGCGTCGAAGAGGTTCTCCCCGCCGGTCGCGTCCTTGTGGGCGGCCAGTGAGCGCAGCATCAGGGCGGTGCGGGGGGTGGTGAAGGGGTAGGCGTAGATCTGGCCGTGGGGGTGGCCGAGTGTCACGCCGATCTCGGCGCCCCGGTTCTCGAAACAGAAGACCTGTTCGACGGAGGGGAGGTGGGACAGCTCGGCGGTGCGGTCGGTCCAGGCCTCCAGGACCAGGCGGGCCTGCTCCTCGCTCAGGTCGGCGAAGGCGGCGTTGTGGTCGGAGGTGAAGCAGACGACCTCGCAGCGGCCGGAGTCGCCGGCGAGCGAGGGGAAGCGGTTCTCGAACACGACCACGTCGTACGAGGAGTCGGGTATCTCGCTGAGCCGACCGTCCTCGGAGGGGCAGAGCGGGCACTCGTTCGCCGGGGGGTGGTAGGTGCGGCCCTGGCGGTGCGAGGCGATCGCCACGGAGTCGCCGAGGAGCGGGTCTCGCCGCACCTCGGACGTGGTGACGGTGCGCTCCAGGGGCCGCTTGTCCACCGCGTCGCGCACACGGTCGTCGCGCAGGTCGTAGTAGATCAGCTCACGACCGTCGGCCAGCCGGGTCGAGGTCTTCTTCACGCTGGTCTCCCCATCCGTACCGCAGCAATGCGATCAAGCCGTCAAGGCTTTAGCTCACCAAACAGAACCGAACACATCAAAGCACAAACTCCCACGCTCGTCACCATCACAACCAAACAAAGTGCACCAACTTCAAACGAAGGGGTACGTCGACCGTTCTCACACGTACGGGGCCGGGGGTCACTGGGTGATCCCCGGCCCCGTAGGGGTGCTCGGGCTGTGCGGGTGGTGGGCTACTCAGCGGCGAAAACCTCGGCGGCCGTACTCGCCTCGAACGCTCGGGTCAGCCAGGTGAAGAGCAGTTCCTCCGAACGGGCACTTTGTGCAGGGCCGAGTCGATTTCGGCAACTCCGTCGGCCTCAGGTCCCGGCGGCACGGAACAGACCCTCGGCGTCGGTCACGTGGCTCGCCCGTTCCGCCCAGACCGTGAGCTGGGCCCGGTCCGCGCAGGCGGTGACGCGCTCACGGACCTGAGCCGGTACCGGGATGCCCCGCAACTCGAGAATCTCGAGGATCATCTCGGCGCGGCCCTCCATCCGACCCTGCTCCCGGCCCTCCTCACGACCCTCCTCCCGCGTCTGCTCGGCGAGCGGGTGTCGCCAGAAGTACTGCGTATCCGTCATCAGGTCCCTCCAGATCTTCCGTGCCTCGGGGTCTGTCAGGCACGAGTCGACGAACTGCACGAAGACCGCGGCGCTCTCCGCGTCCGTGTTCCGCAGGGCGGCTACCAGGGCTTCCAGTATGGCGGCGGCCCCGCGCCCCTTGCCATGAGTCATCGCCGAGAGCACCGCCAGGGGCACGTCCCGTTCGGCCGTTCGCTCGTCCGCGATCACCGGTACGTTGTCCGGGCCCAGCACGAGTGGTCGTACCGTCAACGAGGGGCGGCCGACCACCCCGAGATGAATGGGCTCCGCCGCCCAGCGGGCCGTGGCCTTGCTCTGGGTGATCACGATGAGCACCGGGTCGCAGTGGTACTTCGCGTACAGGTAGCTGAGGTAGTACGGCCAACTACGGCGCTTGCCCTCGTCCTTCTTCCCCTGCGACTCGACGACCAGGAGATACGTCCCCTCGTCGGTCTCCGCCCGCAGCAGCGTGTCCACGCGCCGCTCGACCGGTTCGATCTCCGTGAGGTCGACGTTCATGGCGGCGAACTCGTACGGCTCGGGGAAAGGCACGTGTAATACGCGCTGCAGGGTGCGGGTGAGCAGCGCGGGATCCTTCTGGAAGATTCGGTGCAGCGCCTCGTGCGGCGAGCTGACCATCGGCTCTTCCTCCTTTCTTTCGGGGTGATCAACGAGTCAGGCCGCGACCAGGTCACACAGCAGTTCGCACCACACGTATTTGCCCCGGTGCCCGAACCGGGACGACGGCTGCCAGCCCCACGCCTCGGTGCAGGCCCGCACGAGGGCGAGGCCGCGGCCGTTCTCCGACTCGGTCGGCTCCGTCGGCCGCCCCGGGGGTTCCGGTGGTTCGGGGTCGGCGTCCCACGCGCCGATCCACAGCGCGCCGGCCGTCCAGCGCAGACGCAGGGCCGCGGGGCCCTTGGTGTGGAGTACGGCGTTGGTCATCAGCTCCGTCGCCAGCAGTTCGGCGGTGTCCACGAGGGCGGCCAGGCCGTGCGTCGTCAGGATCAAGCGGAGGGTGTGGCGGGAGACGGTGACGGCTCGGGGGTCGTGGGGGATGAGGAGGACGTACTCCCAGGGTTCGGGTGCCGTTTCGGGCATGGGTGAACTCCGTTCGGGGGTGGGGGGTTGGGGTGCGCGCGGTGGCATTGCCTCAGCCGTCGTGGCGTGACGGAGTGGTGCGCTTCCGGGGTCCCGGGGTTCCGCAGCGTGTGCGGCGCGTGACTGACGGTATTTCCTAACTTTAGGAAGTCGCAAGCCGCTGCCGTATTCTGACCCCCGAACGAGGGACGCCCACAGGGCAGTTGGGACGAGGAGGCTCCGGTGCCGCCTAAGAGGCATCTCACGGCCCGCAGAGTGCGGCTGGGCTCCGAGCTGCGCAAACTGCGTGAGGCGACGGGCATGAAGGCGCGGGAGGCCGCGGTGCTCCTGGGAGCCGACTCGGTCCAGATGAGCCAGATCGAGTCCGGGGTCGCGGGCGTGAGCGCCGCTCGGGTACGGCGCCTCGCCGCTCACTACGCCTGTACGGACGAGGGGTTGATCGAGGCTCTGGCGGCGATGGCGACCGACCGCACGCGGGGCTGGTGGGAGGAGTACCGGGGAGTACTGCCCCCGGTGAACCTGGACCTGGCCGAGGCGGAGCACCATGCGGCGTTCCTGCGCGAGGTCGTCATCACTTACGTTCCCGGACTGCTCCAGACCCCGGACTACGCCCGAGCGGTCTTCGGGTACATGCGCCCGGAGCTTCCCGACAGCGAGCTGACACCCCGGGTGGAACACCGCATGCGGCGGCGCACTGTCATCGAGGGTGACGCCCCCACCTCGTACGAGGCGATCGTCCACGAATTCGCCCTGCGCATCCGCGTGGCCGACCGGCACGTCTCCCGTGCCCAACTCCGGCAGATCCTGGATCAGACCGACCAGGAGCACGTGACCGTACGCGTCATCCCGGTCGACCAGGACGGCTTCGGCGGTGCCGGAGCCTCGATGATGTACATGGGAGGCCCCGTCCCCCAACTCGACACCGGGCTACGGGAAGCCGCCACGGGCACCGCGTTCATCGATGCGGAATCTCAACTGAGCACGCTTCGAACGCTTTTTCGTAAGGTGGAGGAGGCGACGCTGGCCCCCACCACGTCCCGGGACTTCATCCACCGCTTGTCGAAGGAACTGTGAGGCGCCTCGTGGCTCAAGCCTTGATCTGGCAGAAGTCCACCTTCTCCGGTGGCGCCGAAGGCAACGCCTGCGTCGAACTCGCCGCAGCACCCCCCACCCTCCACCTCCGCGAATCCGACACCCCAGCCACCGTCCTCACCACCACCCCGGCCCCCGTCGCCCACCTCCTCCGCGTCATAGCCTCCGGCAGGTTCCGTCCACGTCGAGGGTGATCAGCGCGGTGGGCCCGCCCGGTCCAGCAAGCCCGTGCGGGCCGCCAGCGCCGCTGCCTCCAGGCGGGAGCCGACGCCCAGCTTCATCAGGACCCGTTGGACGTGGGTGCGGGCCGTCGAGGGGGCGATGCCCATGCCCGCCGCGATCAGTCTCGTGTCCTCGCCGTCCGCGACGCGGACCAGGACCTCGACCTCGCGAGGGGTCAGCATCTGGAGCAGCCGCTGGCCCTCGTCGTCCGGCTGGGCCGCCGGGTTCAGCAGTTCGCTGAACGCGCTCTGGAGCAGCTGCGGCGCCACCGCGGCCTCTCCGGCGCGGGCCTTCATGATGGCCCGCTCCACACCCTCGATGCGCTCGTCCTGCCGTACATAACCCGACGCGCCCGCGGCGAACGCGGCCGCGATGCCGCGCGGGTTGGGCACCGGTCCGAGGACCAGCACCGCCACCTGTGGCCGCTCCCGCTTGATCCTGACCACCGGGTCGAAGATTCCCGGCTCGGCGGGTGTCGCCGTGCCGAGCAGGCACACCTCGGGTGCCCTTGTGATCACCAGCTCCGCCGCGCCCGCGGCGGGCGCCGCCGCGGCGAGCACGCGGTGCCCACGCAGCTTCAACGCCGAGGCCAGCGCCTCGGCCAGCAATCGGTGGTCGTCGACCACCATGAGCCGCACTCCCATCGAGCCAGCCACCCCCCAGTCCCCCCAATGGTTGCCAACTATGGCTGCCCACTGGTCCTCACGGACAGAAGCCCCCCGACTTCCCCGTCTGATCCCCCGCTGTCATGCCCCCGGAAGCTACACGCTTGTTCGACGTTGCGCTCCCCCTATCGGTGAGAAGTGCCCCGGATTACCGAAATTCCCGCCGATTCGAGAGTGATGCGGGATACGTGCACGGCCCCGCCCCTGAGCAGGGACGGGGCCGTCGCACGAGGCCAGGGGGGCGCGTGGGGTCACTTGGCTCCGAAACCGAGCGCCGTGTACGTCTTTTCGTCGTCCGAGAATGGTTCGGCGACGAGTTCGGTGCCCATGAAGAGCCGCCCGTCCGTGTAACGCAGTTCGCTCATCTTCGGGACCATGGCGCTGATCGCGCGGCGGACCGTCTCGGAGGCCGGGGTCTCCAACAGCTCGGTCTGCTTCAGGGTCTTGGCGTCGATGGAGACGACCTGCGGACCCTTGTCGTACGGGGCGTCCTTGTAGGCGATGATGTTCGGCCCGTCCATGCGGATGGGCCACAGCTCGTAGTCGTCGCCCGCGTCGACACGGTCGCCCGTGGACTTACCGGTGGCCAGCGAGAAGGAGACGATCTCGTTGGTGGTGCTGTAGGTGCCGGTGCCGTCGTGCTCCTTGGTCGGCAGGTACACCTTGTCGCTGCCGACGACGACGCCCTTGCAGCTCCACACGCCCCGGTCCGTGCAGGTGTGCTCGTACTTCTTCTCCGGGAGCGCGATCTTCGTACGCAGCTTGCCCTTGTCGTCGAGGGAGAAGATGTCGCTCGTACCGGTCAGGTAGGCGTCGTCGGTCGAGTCCACACCGAAGACCACCGGCTGGGTGGAGATGATCTTGGCGTTGTCGATGCCCGCGGGCAGCTTGTACGTCCACTTCACGCTGCCCGTCTTCGGGTCGAGCAGCTGGACCTCGTACTTCTCCTCGCCGTAGTCGCCGCACTTGCGGACCGCGACGAGCTGGGCGCCGCCCGCGTAGCCGACGTCCTCGCACCCGTTGACCTTCGGGGACCACAGCACCTTGCCGGTGTTGACGTCGAAGGCGGCGCCGCCGGAGAAGCCGCCGGCCGCGGCGACCGTGGTCGAGGAGATGGTGACCTCGCCGAACGGCACCTTCGTACCGCTCACCTCGGCGCTCTTCGACCACACCTCCTTGCCGGTCTCCACGTTGAACGCGGTGACCACCGTGCACGGGTGGCGGTCGTCCTTGTTCTTGCGCTTGGCCTCCTCGGTCACCACCACCGCGATCTTCTCGGTGGTGATCTCACGGGAGCCCGCGCAGGTCTGGCCGGCCAGGTCCAGCGTCCACTTGGTCTTACCGGTGCCCGGCTCGTAACCGATGATCTTGTTGACGGCGGCCTTGGCGTAGGTGGTGTCCGTGAGCCAGGAGCCCTTGACCGTGTCGATCTGGCCCTTTTGCTTGATCTCGTGCGCGGGCACCTGGAAGAGGACCTTGCCGCTGGTGCTGGACGGCACCTTCTCCTGCGCGTCGGTCGGCACCTCGACCCCGCCGGTCGACGAGCCGCCGCCGGACGAGGACGTGCCGCCGTCGTCGCCCTTGGGGTCGTCCTTGCCGCCGGTCGTGCCCTCGGAGCTGGCGGTGTTGTTCTTGTCGTCGTCCTTGCCCTGGGACTTGGCGTAGAAGACACCGCCGCCGACGATCAGCGCGATCACGGCGACCGCCGCGGTGATGATGACCGCCGTGGAGTTCAGCTTCTTGCCCTTGCCGGGCGGGACCTGCCCGACCTGCGGCTGCATCGGCACGGTCTGCTGCGGATAGCCGTAGGGCTGCTGTCCCTGCTGGCCGTACGGCTGCTGCCCGTAGGGCGCCTGCGGGGGCTGGCCGTAGGGGCCCGGCTGCTGGCCGTAGGGGGCCTGCGCGGGCTGCCCGTACGGGCCCGGCTGACCCGGCTGGCCGGGCTGCCCCGGCTGGCCCGGGTAGCCGTAGCCGGGCTGGGGCTGCTGCGGGGGCGGGGTCTGCGGGTAGCCGTAGCCGGGGCCCTGCGCCGGGGGCGGGGGCGTGGGGGCGGTCGGCTGAGGGGCCTGCGGTGCCTGCGGTGCCTGCGGGTAGCCGTAGCCCGGGCCCTGTGCGGGCGGCGGGGGCGTGGGGGCGCCGTAGCCGCCGGGCGGCGGCGGGGTGGGCGCGCCGAAGCCGCCCGGCGGCGGGGCGTCCTGCGGGGGCTGCGCCTGGGCCGGGGTCTGTCCCTGGGCCGGAGGCTGTTCCTGGGCCGGGGGCTGGGCGGGCGGCTGGGCCGGGGGCTGCTGCGGGGGCGGGCCCGGCGGCTGGTTCGGCGGGGGCGGCGGCTGGGTCATGACGTGGATACCTCGGAGCGGATCTCGGCGAAAGGGTGGAGTGCGGGGACGGAGACGGGAAAGCCCAAGCGGCGGCCCGCGGCGGTCACTTGAGCCGGACGCGCCACTGGGCCGTGCGCGGCACGTGCGCCCGGTGGTGCGGCACCTGAGCCTGGTGGCGCGGCACCTCCGCCAGGCGGTGGTGCGCCACTTGGACCAGGTGCGGCACGTGAACCAAGCGGGGCGCCGCGTGAGCCAGGCGCGTCACTTGCCGTAGGCCAGCATCAACTTCTCCTTCGACTCGTCGTCGCCCGACAGGTAGGTGGTGGAGATGTAGAAGCGCCCGTCCACGTAGTCGATCGCCTTCGAGTAGAAGTCGCTCTCGATCTTCGCGGTGCTCTCCGGCATCTGAAGCAGCGTCGTCGCCTTGTGGCCGGAACCGGTCGTCGGCACGGACACGACCCGGCCGCCCGCGTCGTTCCCCGCCTGCGCGTAGGCGATCAGCTGCGAACCCTCGACGCGGATCGCCTCCAGCGGAGCGCCGGCCGGGGACTTGACCCGCCACTTCTCCTTGCCGGTGGAGAGGTCGACCGCGACGATCTCGTTCGCGTCGTTCTTCTCCGCGGTGGGCAGGTACAGGGTGCCGGCATCGGCCGTCACGCCCGGGCAGCCCACGAGGTTGCGCTCCAGGAGATAGTTCTCGCACGTCTCGGCGAGCGAGTCGTCGATCTTGACCTGCGAGCGGGTCCGGCCGTCGCTCGTCAACGCGGAGATGTTCCAGGTGTTCTCCTCCTCGTTGGTGAGGTAGAGAACGAGCGGGTCGACCGACAGGGCGCGCTCGACCTTCCAGCCCTTGGGGATCTTCCGCGTCCACTTGGCCTTGCCCGTTTTCGGGTCCAGCTCCTGGACCTCGTCGTGCTCCTTGTCGCTGGTCACCGCGCAGGAGGAGACCACGACCAGCCGGGTGCCGCCCGCGAACCCGTCGGGGTAGCAGGACTGGCCGTACTCCTTCTTGTCCCACAGCTTCTTGCCGGTGGTCACGTCGTACGCGGTGGCCGACTGCGAGCGGCCCACGAGCAGGGTGTCGCCGGTGCGGACCAGCGCCACGCTGTAGGTGCTGTCGAGGAACCCGCCCTCCTCGACCTCGATGCTCCAGCCCTTCTCCCCCGTGGCGAGGTCGATCTCCTGGAGCTGGTTGCACTTGGCGTTGTCCCCGGTGCCGTGCTGGTAGGCGACGACGACATGGCCGTCGGCGGTGGCGTCCGCGGTGACGTCGCAGATCTTGCCGGTGAACTCGATCGGGTCCCAGGCGGGGTCGCCGTCGACGACGTTGTACGCGAAGAGCTGCTTGTACGCCGGCTTCACCACGACCTTGTCGGTGACCCACATGCCGGGGGCGTTGGCACCCGCACCGGGCGCGTCCGGCGCGCTCTTGTACATGAGGATCTTCGCCTCGCCGGCCTTGCGGTCCGCGTTGTACTCGCGGACGTCGACGTTCTCATCGGCGCCGTCGCCCTTGCCGTCACCCTGGTTGACGGGCGTGGAGGGATCGTCGGAGGCCTTTTCCTCGTCCTGACCGTCGCTCTTCTCGGCGACCGGCTTCTTCTTGCTCTCGTCGTCACCGCCACGGGTCACGGCGAACACCGTCACACCGGCGACGATCAGCGCGGCCACGCTCGCTGCGATGACGGCCGCGGTCCGGCCCGTGAAGGGGCTCTTGGAGCCACCGGGTGCGGGCGGCGGCGGAGTGGGCGCGCCCGCGTACTGGCCCTGCGGGTAGCCGTAACCGGGCTGCGGCGGCGGGGTGTACGGGCCGGGCTGGGCGTACGGCCCCGGCTGGGCCGGCTGGCCGTAGGGTCCGGGCTGCTGCGGATGGCCCTGCTGCGAATGGCCGTAGCCGGGCTGGGGCTGCTGCGGGGGCGGGGTCTGCGGGTAGCCGTACGGCTGTTGTGGATGCTGTGCCGGGGGTGGGTTCTGCGGAGCTCCGTAGCCGCCGTAGCCCCCGTGCGGCGGCTGTTCGGGTGGCTGAGTCATCAGCGCGTTTCCCCCTGTTCGCTGCTTTCGAGCCACCCGTGGTCACGCGTGGTGAAGCTTGTCAGACTCGTCAGACTGTTCTCAGACGGCTCTTTCTATCACTGTGACGCGCCCCCGCACGGGGCCGGTCGCTCCCCTGTTCCCAAGGGAGAACCGCCCCGTAATGCCTCCGTTACGCTCCTTCACGCCCCCTTCACGAGACGTGCGCGCCCCCTTTGGGGATACGCGGAATCGCTCACGCGTCCTCGGCCAGTTCGAGCCAGCGCAGCTCCAGTTCCTCCCGCTCACCGGCCAACGCCCGCAGCTCGGCGTCCAGTTCCGCGACCTTCGCGAAGTCCGTCGCGTTCGCGGCGATCCGGTCGTGCAGCTTCGTCTCCTTCTCGGAGATCTTGTCCAACTGCCGCTCGATCTTCTGGAGTTCCTTCTTCGCGGCCCGGGCGTCGGCCGCCGAGACCGCGTTCTCCGCGACGGGCTTCACGGCGACCGCCGACGAGGCGGCCGCGGCCTCCTCCATCTTGTGCCGACGCTCGATGTACTCGTCGATCCCGCGCGGCAGCATCCGCAGCGTGCCGTCGCCGAGCAGCGCGAACACCCGGTCGGTCGTGCGCTCGACGAAGAACCGGTCGTGGGAGATGACGACCATCGACCCGGGCCAGCCGTCGAGGAGGTCCTCCAACTGGGTGAGGGTCTCGATGTCGAGGTCGTTGGTGGGCTCGTCGAGGAAGAGGACGTTCGGCTCGTCCATGAGCAGGCGCAGGATCTGCAGGCGGCGGCGCTCACCGCCGGACAGGTCGCCGACCGGCGTCCACTGCTTCTCCTTGTTGAAGCCGAAGGTCTCGCAGAGCTGCCCGGCGGTCATCTCGCGCCCCTTGCCGAGGTCGACGCGGTCGCGGACCTGCTGCACGGCCTGGAGGACCCGCCAGGTGGGGTCGAGCTCGGCGACCTCCTGGGAGAGGTACGCGAGCTTGACGGTCTTGCCGGTGACGATGCGCCCGGCGACCGGCTGCCGCTCGCCCTCGCTGCGCGCGGCCTCGGCCATGGCGCGCAGCAGGGAGGTCTTGCCGGCGCCGTTGACGCCGACCAGGCCGATCCGGTCGCCGGGGCCGAGCTGCCAGGTCAGGTGCTTGAGCAGCACCTTGGGTCCGGCCTGGATGGTGACGCCCTCCAGGTCGAAGACGGTCCTGCCGAGCCGGGAGGAGGCGAACTTCATCAGCTCGCTCGTGTCGCGCGGCGGCGGCACGTCCTTGATCAGCTCGTTGGCGGCCTCGACGCGGAAGCGCGGCTTCGACGTACGGGCGGGGGCGCCGCGGCGCAGCCAGGCCAGCTCCTTCCTGACCAGGTTCTGCCGCTTGACCTCCTCCGTGGCGGCGATGCGCTCACGCTCGGCGCGGGCGAAGACGTAGTCGGAGTAGCCGCCCTCGTACTCGTAGACCGCGCCCTTCTGCACGTCCCACATACGGGTGCAGACCTGGTCGAGGAACCAGCGGTCGTGGGTGACGCAGACGAGCGCGGAGCGCCGCTCGCGCAGATGGTTCGCGAGCCAGGAGATGCCCTCGACGTCGAGGTGGTTGGTCGGCTCGTCGAGGACGATCAGGTCCTGCTCCTCGATGAGCAGCTTGGCCAGCGCGATACGGCGGCGCTCGCCACCGGAGAGCGGGCCGATGACGGTGTCGAGGCCCTGCGGGAAGCCGGGCAGGTCGAGGCCGCCGAAAAGCCCGGTGAGTACGTCGCGGATCTTGGCGTTGCCCGCCCACTCGTGGTCGGCGAGGTCCCGGATGACCTCGTGCCGGACGGTGGCGGCCGGGTCCAGGGAGTCGTGCTGGGTGAGCACGCCGACGTGGATGCCGCCGGAGTGGGTGACGCGCCCGGTGTCGGCGTCCTCCAGCTTGGCCAGCATCCGGATGAGGGTGGTCTTGCCGTCGCCGTTGCGGCCCACGACTCCGATGCGGTCCCCTTCGGAGACGCCGAGGGAGACGCCGTCGAGCAGGGCACGGGTGCCGTACACCTTGCTGACGTTCTCGACATTGACCAGGTTGACGGCCATTTCTCTCCTGCCACGGGGACGATCGACCCTCCAGGGTACGTGGCGGGGGCGTCCGGCCGTCGAGCCGTCACCCCGCAGGGGCTTCGGTCCCGTCCGTCCCACCGGCGTCCCAGCAGGTCGGGGAAGTGCCCAGCTCACGGGGTCGACGGTGTCCCGCCGTCCCAGCGGGACGGGTTTTCGTTGCCCGGGGTCGGAGCGCTCTGCCAGCGTCTGGCCCGGCTTCAACGGGACGACGTCCCACGACCGACCCAGAGGGGAATGCACATGCGACCGAGCATCTTGACGAGGTCCCTCGTCAGCGTCACCGCCATCATCGGGATCGCGGCCGGCGGCCTCGCCACCGCGAGCACCAGCTTCGCGGCCTCGGAGAGCGCGGCCGCCAAGCCGGCGGCGGCCGCCGCCCAGGACGCCACCATCCTCGCGACGCAGAACTTCGGTCTGACCGCGAACCAGGCCAAGGGCGTCCAGCGCTGGCTGAAGCTGTACTGGGGCTACACCGGCGCGATCGACGGGGAGCTGGGCACCAACAGCTGGAAGGCCATGCAGCGCTTCCTCGCGGAGTACCACGGCTACACCGCCGGGATCGACGGCGACCCCGGCGACGGCACGAAGAGGGCGCTGCAGCGCTTCCTGAAGGAGAGCTGGGGCTACACCGGCGCGATCGACGGCGACTTCGGCTCGGGCTCCAAGGCCGCGTTCGCGCGGTTCGCCAACTGGTGCGTGGCGAACTTCTAGAACCTGTAAGGGCCGGTGCGGGGGACCGGCCCTGAGCGTCGGGCGGGCGCGTGTCCGCCCGACGCTCAGGACTTCGACGGTGACGGCGACGGCTGGTGCAGGGCCCGCTCGCAGTGGGGCCAGTCGTGGAAGTCGTGGTCGCGGCTCCACAGCTTCTTGGCGGCCTGGATGTTCCACTCGGGGTCCAGCGCCTTGCGCGGGGTGCCGCCCAGCTCCCGCAGCCGGGTGTCGGAGATCTGGAACAGGCCCCAGTTCCTGGTGCCGTTGGTGTTCGGCAGGATGTGCAGCGGGTCCAGGAAGGACTGGCAGTCGGCGATGGCGACGGCGTCGTCCGGCACCTCGGTGAACACCTCGCGGATGCGCTTACGGGCCTTCTCCGGCGACCAGGTGTCGAGGCGGACCTTGGAGTCGTAGAGGGCCTTCTTCGTGGGGTCGCCGACGACGCCGTTCACGGTGATGCCCGCGAGCACCTGGAAGGCCGTCACCCGGCGCAGTGTCTCGGGGCCGAACATGCCGTCCACGCCGATGGTGGCGCCCCGCCGCCGGAGCAGCTGTTGGGTCTCCTTGACGCACTCGTCCTGCTGGCCCATGCCGATCACGGGCCGACAGGCGGCCGAGAACAGCACCCGGTCGTCGTCGGCCTCCGCCTTCTTGCCGTGCGAGGAGACCATGGACATCCCCCATGCCACGATCCCGAGGACGACGACGGTGACGACGGCCGTGACGACGGTGAGCCGACGGCCCCTCGGCAGCCACGTCCTGCGGGGGGCCGGGGGCTCTGGTGACGGGGCCGGTTCGGTCGTCTCGGGGCGCTCTTCGTCGGTTTCCGTCTCCGCCGCGGGGCGCGTTTCCCCGGTGACCGGTTCCTGGGGCGGCTCGTCGGGCTCCGGTTCCTCCGTGGCTGGAGTGACCTGGGCGTCGCTCGTCGCCCGTTCCGCGTCGGACAGGGCCCAGAGCCGGTGCAGCTCGCGCAGTTCCGCGGGGGTCGCCCCGCAGACCGTGGCGATGCGGTGGGCCACTCCGTAGTCCTGCGGGACCGATGAGCCCGCGCAGTACCGATGCAGGCTGGACCGGCTGATGCCGGTCTTCTGTGCGAGTGCTTCGTAGCTGTAGTTGGCTCTCTCCCTGAGCGCGCGCAGTCGGGCGGCGAACCGCTCGGCCTCCTCATAGCGGGTCATCGCGATCCCCCCTGCCGGGTCGGAACGTGGTCGGCGTTCCGTCGCCATCAATGTGCCACAAGTGGCCTTACGGGCAAGGAGGTTTGGCAGCAGCGTCGTGTGTCACGGCAGGCAGGGAAGAGAGCAATGAGACAACCTGGGAGAGATCGATGAGACGCAGGACACTACGACAGGGACTCGCCCTCACCGGCACGCTGGCTCTGATGCTGCTGGGCACGGCGACGGCCGACGCGGCCGGGAGCGACGCCGCGGCCGTGGCCGGGGTCGCCGTCTGCGGCCACAGCGCCTCGCAGCCGGCGCTGGTGCAGGGATCCACCGGCCCGGCGGTGCGTGAGGCCCAGTGTCAGTTCAACCTGGCGACCAAGCCGGGCAAGTACACACCGGGCCAGGTGGACGGCTCCTTCGGGCAGGCCACCGGGAGACGGGTCGTGGACTTCCAGCGGTGTGCGGGGCTCCCCGTCGACGGGATCATGGGTGTGCAGACCTGGGCCGCCCTGAACCGCCGGGCGGCCCACCCCGAGCCCTGTGTGTCCGAGGGGGTCGCGGAGACCCCGAACGCGTCGGTGTGCGGGCACTCCAGCGCGCGTCCGACCCTGCGCCGGGGCGCGAACGGCGTCGACGTCAAGGAGGCGCAGTGCCGCCTGAACCTGGCGATGGAGCCCGGGCACTACCCGCCGCTGCAGATCGACGGTGACTTCGGCGGCGGCACCGAGAACCGGGTCGTCGAGTTCCAGCTGTGCGCCAACCTGACCGCGGACGGCATCATCGGGCCCAACACGTGGGCGAAACTCGTCGACTGGTCGAGCCGGAACACGTACTGCGAGCCGCCCCGCCCGGCGGGCTACGCCATCGACGGCGTGGACACCGCCAAGTACCAGCACCCCGGCGGCGCCCCGATCGACTGGAACTCCCTGCGCGACGCCGGCGTCGAGTTCGCGACCGTCAAGGCCACCCGTGGCCTGAATGTCACCGACGAGTACCTCGCGAGCGACCTGGACGGCGCCAGGGCGGCGGGCCTCGCCGTCGCGCCGTACCACTTCTACACCGGCACGGCCCCGGACACGGGTGCCGCCCAGGCCGACCGGTTCATCGAGGCCGTGCGCGCGACCGGTTACACCGGGCAGCGCCCCGGTGATCTGCCGCCGGTCTTCGACCTGGAGCGCACGGACGACGGCACCGCCAGTTGTCCGCCCTACGCCACGGTCGGCGATGTGACGGCCTGGCTGGACAAGGTGGAGGCGGCGTTCGGCCGGAAACCGATCATCTACACCCAGAAGTCGTTCCTGGACGCCTGCATGGGGTCGACCCCCGCGTTGGCCGCGTATCCGCTCCAGTTGGCCGATTACCGTACGTCGATCACCGCGCCCCCGCTGCCGAACGGCTCGAGCACCTGGCTGATGTGGCAGTACACCGCCTCCGCGCTCTTCGACGGCATCAAGGCCCCGGTCACCGCGGACGTCTTCAACGGCACCCAGGAGGACCTCGACCGGCTGGCCAACCGATAGCCCGCCTTTCGGGGAAACGGCGCCCGGCGCCATCGCCGTGATGGCCCGTCCGCGCTGTAGCGGACGGGCCTCAGTCATACCGTGGACGCCGGGTTCTCGGCAGCCGCGCCGGGCTACGCCGACAGAGGCGTCGTCGGTGCGCTGGAGATGTTGTCGGCAGGCAGTTCCAGGAGTCAACTCCGGGCACTCGTACAGGGACTGTGGGATTCTGCAGCGCAGACCCTTGACGATCGTGGAGTTGCAGGCACGAATGAAGCAATGGTTGGCCAAGCGAGGCATTCAGTATCTTTTCCTCCTTTTCTCCGCAGCCCTCGGTGTGGCCGTTGCCGTCGTCTCCGTGTGGGCGGATGGGGCCACAGGAAGCGACAAGAAGGATTGGGCTTTCATAGCCGGCATCTCCGCCTTCGGCGTCGTCCTCATCACGCACTTCGAGAAACGCCTGGTGGAGAAGGGCAAGGAGCGGGCCGAGGATCGCGCCATCCGGGCAGAGGCGGACATGACTCAGCTGTACTCCACAAGGCTTCGCCCACTGAGCGACACGCTCAAAGAGCTGACCGAGCTCTACGCGACCGCAGCCCCGCTGCCTTCCTCCGTACCTTCCCAGACAGCCTCCGACCTCCGGCAGAGGCGTAAGGAAATCCTTGATCAGGTCCTGGCCGGGGCAGTCACCCTCACCGCTCCGCCGGTGGGCCCGAGCTTCATCCCTCGGGCCCGGTGCAGCTTCTATCTGTATGACGCCACGACGGGTGGTTTCACACTGGAGGGCACGTTTCCCGGGTACCGGACTCCTCGGACGACCATCGACCCTACCGGCGCGGCGCACATGAAGAACGAAATCCTGGGCGGAGGCGGCAAGACCTTCCGGATCGACGGCATCCAGGTGGACCACTCCTACTTGGTCCCCGCAGGTACGGGATACAAGGCGGTCATCGCCGTTCCCGTCATCCATGGGACCAAGGAGATAGGCATACTCTCGGTCGACGCACCCAGCTACTCGGACTTCATCGATCACCACGTCCCACTCATGGAGTCGCTGGCCAACATTCTCGCGGCGTCCTACGCGCTGGGGTAGGGAGGCTTTCGATGGCGCGACTGCCCTGGTCACGCGGGCGATCCGGTGAACCTCCCATGCCCCGGTCGATGCCGCGCGTCAGCGACAGTGACTGGGCTCTGCTGAGGGCACACGAGGATGCGTACCGTGCCGCCCTCACTGAGGCACGCCGCCACGTGGAGGCCGACCTGGCCCGGCCGCGCGAGCGGATTCTGTCGCATCTGAGCGTCACCGCCGTCGCCTCGCTCGCGTTCGGCGTCGTGACCATCATCCTGTCCACCATGGGGTTGGGATGGTGGAGCCTCGCACCGGCGGCCCTCATGCTCCCGGCCCTCGTCCTGGCCCTTCACTACTCATGGCAGCTGCTCCGCCCGGAGCCCCAGGACGACGAGCCAGAACACGAGCCGGACCCAGAACCGGAGCCGGACCCGGAGCCGGACCCAGAACCGGAGCCAGAACCAGAGCCGGAGCCGGACCCAGAACCGGAGCCGGACCCAGAACCGAGGCCAGATCCAGAACCGGGCCCGGACCCCGGGCCAGACCCTCGCGGTAGCGGCACGACCGGCTGACGGTCCCGCCGATCAAGCCACGCCCTCTACTCGGCGGACGGCTGCGGCGACGCCTCCGTCGGGTGAGGGCCGCAATTCGACGCGCGGGCCCACAAGCAACGGACCGCCCAGGCCCGACCGGAAACCCGGCGGCGTGAGGGACCCCGCCCCCGCGTACCCGGACATGCACGAGATGCGCGTCGCCCGAACGCGGGGCGAAAGCGGGACGCGCTTTCACACCCTCGACCGCCCCGCGCGCCCGGCCCGTTCGACCAGCAGCCACCCCACGAGCGTCATCGCCACGGCCGCCGGCGCGGTCACCCGCACGGCGATCAGCAGAGCCGTACGCCCCTCCAGCAGCCCGCCGAAACCGACCATCGACAGCCCGAGCACACCGAACAGGCAGAGGGTGACACCGAGAGCGGCTGCAGGCCCCGAATGCGCCGCTGAACTGGCCGGACGCCGATGCGCGGCAGGCCGTTCGAACCCCCGGAAGGCGGCCACGAGTACGGCGGTGAGCACGGCCGCGCACACGATCCGCAGCGGCAGTTGGACCCACCAGCCCGCCGACGCGGGCACCGGCAGCGGGATGTCGAAGGCGAGCAGCACGCCGTACACCCCGAGCATGGCCGAAAGATGCCATAGAAACGCCGTCATCGAGACACCGTTGGCCGCCACGACCGCCCGCCACACCTTGGGCCGCTCCAGCCATCGCGCGACCGGCCCGCGCACCCACTCCACCGCGCCGACCAGCCACATCCCGTGGCACAGCAGCGCGAAGGTCGGCGGCGCCATGTTCGACACCTTCTCGCCGGGCATCCCGACCATCGACAGCGGATACGGCCCGTACGCCACCAGCAGCGCGGCCCCCGCGAGCCCGGCCCCCGCGAGGAGGTACGGCCGGGTCAACCGCCCGTCGGCACGCAGGAACCCGAGCTGATGGATCGCGAGCCAGACGAAGGCGAAGTTGAGGAACTCCACGAAGGGCACATCGAGCGCGAAGCGGAGGAGATCGACGGCGGCGGCCGCCGCGACGAGCCCGCCGAACGCGCCCCACCCGTACCTTTCGTGCAGCCTGAGCAGCGGCGGAGTGAAGGCGACCATCGCGAGATAGATCCCGATGAACCACAGCGGCTGCGCCACGAGCCGCAGCGCCACGTCGAGCAACCCGCCGCCCGCGCCGAGGAGTTGCAGCAGCAGTGCGGCGGCACCCCACACCCCGATGAACACCATGGTGGGCCGCAGCAGCCGCTGGAGCCGGGCGCGGAGGAAGGCCGGGTAGAGGGCGTGGCCGTCGCCGGACTTCCGGCTGAGCGACCGATACGACAGGGCGTGCGAGAAACCGCCGACGAAGAAGAACACCGGCATGATCTGCAGCGCCCAGGTGAGGATCTGCAACCCCGGCTCGACGGCGAGGAGATTGCCCACCTCGACCTTTCCGTCACCGCCGGTCGTCACGGCGGCCATCAGCCAGTGGCCGAGGACGACGGTGCCGAGGGAGGCGACCCGGAGCAGGTCGACATACCGGTCACGGGTGGACGGGGTGGCGGCGGCGAGGTCGCTCACGCTTGCGGTCATGGGAGTACGGTCGCGCCGACAGCGGGCCTGCCGTCAGCGCGCACGTACTCAACCCATGTCTGAGTACCCGGGGTTCGCGGGCCTCACGAGACGACGGTCGCCCCCGGCGCGGGTGAGGCGGCCACGCGGGCCGCCCGGCAGGTCCCGGAGGCGAGGAGTCCCTCGGCGACCGTGTGCGCCGACTCCGCGTCCCCGGTCAGGAAGGCCGTGGTCGGCCCCGACCCGGAGACGAGCGCGGCGAGCGCACCCGCGGCGCGGCCCGCGGCGAGGGTGTCGGTGAGCTCGGGGAACAGGGAGAGGGCGGCGGGCTGAAGCCCGTTGGAGTCCGGGAGGAGGCTCGCGAGGCCGTCCACGTCCCCCTTGGCGAGGGCGTCGAGGAGTCGCTGGGAGGCGACGGGCTCGGGCACGTCGGTGTGCGCGTTGAGCCGGTCGAACTCCCGGTAGACCGCGGGCGTGGAGAGCCCGCCGTCGGCGACGGCGAAGACCCAGTGGAACTCCCCGCCGACATCGAGCACGCGGAGCTGCTCGCCCCGTCCCGTGCCGAGGGCGGCCCCGCCCACCAGGCTGAACGGCACATCACTGCCCAACTCGGCGCAGATGTCGAGGAGTTCCTCGCGGGAGGCGTCCGTGCCCCAGAGCGCGTCGCAGGCGAGCAGGGCGCCGGCCGCGTCCGCGCTGCCGCCGGCCATGCCGCCGGCGACGGGGATGTCCTTGGCGATGTGGAGATGGACGTCCGGTTCGATCCCGTGCCGCGCGGCCAGCGCGATCGCGGCCCGGGCGGCGAGGTTCGTCCGGTCCAGGGGCACCTGACCCGCACCCGGCCCCTCGCAGGTGACGGTCAGTTCCCCGGCCGGGGTCGCGGTGACCTCGTCGTACAGGCCCACGGCGAGGAAGACGTTGGCCAGGTCGTGGAAGCCGTCGGGGCGGGCGGCGCCGACCGCGAGCTGGACGTTGACCTTGGCGGGGACGCGGACGGTGACGCTCACGAGCGGGTGGGCTCCTTCGGGGGTTCGGGGGATGTCCCCCGAGAAGGTACCGCCTCGGCGATGGCGGCGAACTCCTCGACGGTGAGGGCCTCGCCGCGGGCCTGCGGGGAGACGCCCGCGGCGACGAGGGCGGCCTCGGCGGCGGCCGCCGATCCCGCCCACCCGGCGAGGGCGGCGCGCAGGGTCTTGCGCCGCTGGGCGAAGGCGGCGTCGACGACGGCGAAGACCTCGGCCCTGGTGGCGGTGGTCTTGACCGGCTCGGTACGGCGCACGAGCGAGACGAGCCCGCTGTCGACGTTGGGCGCGGGCCAGAAGACGGTGCGGCCGATGGCGCCGGCGCGCTTGACCTCGGCGTACCAGTTCGCCTTGACCGACGGCACGCCGTACACCTTCGAACCGGGTCCGGCGGCGAGCCGGTCGGCGACCTCCGCCTGGACCATCACCAGCGTGCGCTCGATGCTCGGGAAGTGGTCGAGCATGTGGAGGAGGACGGGGACGGCGACGTTGTACGGGAGGTTGGCGACGAGGGCGGTCGGGGCCGGGCCGGGGAGTTCCGTGATGTGCATGGCGTCGGAGTGCACGAGGGCGAAGCGGTCGGCGCGGTCGGGCATACGGGCGCCGATGGTGGCCGGGAGGGCGGCGGCGAGGGTGTCGTCGATCTCCACGGCGGTGACCCTGTCCGCCACCTCCAGCAGGGCGAGGGTGAGGGAGCCGAGCCCCGGGCCGACCTCGACGACCACGTCGTCCGGGCGAACGTCGGCGGTCCGTACGATCCGCCTGACCGTGTTCGCGTCGATGACGAAGTTCTGGCCACGCTGCTTGGTGGGGCGCACGCCGAGCGCTGCCGCGAGTTCACGGACGTCGGCGGGCCCCAGAAGGGCGTCGGAGGAGGGGCTTGGGGAGGGGCTTGGGGAGGGGCTTGGGGAGGGGCTTGGGGAGGGGCTGCTCACGGGACCAGGGTACGGGGGCGGGGGAGAGCTCCGGTGGCTCGGGTGCGTCGCCGAGTGCGGGTGGGTGGGGCCTGGTCGCGCAGTTCCCCGCGCCCTTGGAAGCCGGGGCCGCGCCCCGCGCTTTTCAAGGGCGCGGGGAACTGCGCGAGCAACCACGACGAACCCGCACCCGCCGACGTCCCCAGGCCACCCGAGCTCGTAGGCACCCCACACCTCGTAGGCACCCCCACCCGAGGCCCCTCAGTCGTGCAGCCGCCTTCCGCAGTGCGGCCAAGGGCTCGCCCCCCGCTGCGCATACAGCTTCTTCGCGCGGAACGTCTGTTCCGCGGCCGGCGCGTCCTGGGGCCGCCCCCTCCCGCCGAGGCTCTGCCAGGTCTGGGTGTCGAACTGGTAGAGCCCGCCGTACGTCCCGGAGGGATCCGTCGCGTTCGCCCGGCCCCCCGACTCGCAGGCAGCCAGCCCCGACCAGTTCAACCCGTCCGCCCCGGCCACCGACGTCGGCATCGCCTTCGTCCCCACCTTCACCACCTGCTCCCGAGGCTCCCGCACCACCTCGGTCCGGATGCGCCGCGGCTTCTGCTTCACCCCGTTGACGGTCCGCAGCGCGTACGTGATCCTCCGCACCCCGTTCCGCCCGGCCTGCTCCACGACCTCCGTGCCCTTGAACAGCGAGGGATCGTCCTCCCGCCGCACCTCGAACGGAATCGGCTCCTCCAGCACCTCGCGCGATCCGACCACCCGCAGCACGGTCACCGTCTGCCCGTCCCGGGGAAAGCCCGCCCGGTCCACGGAGGTCGTGTCCTGCCCACGCAGGGTGACCCCGGCCTGCTCCACGGCCTCACCCACGGTCGCCGCGTTCGTCCGGATCGTCCGCGCCCGCCCGTCCGCCATGACCGTGACGGTCCGCTCGGTACGGACGTCCAGCTCCAGCCCGTCCCGCCCGATCCGCCGGGAGCGGGAGGTCGACACATACGCGCCCTCCGCACGCACCCCGAGCTGGTGCAGCGCCCCGTCCACCGTCCCGGCCGTCGTCCACACCTGGCGCCGATGGCCGTCGAGGGTGAGGTACACGGGACGGCCGTAGCGGACGGCGACCTCGTCGCCGCTGGCGAGGGCGGTGCCGGGGGCGGGTGCCACGACGTCATGGGCGCCGAAGGCAACGCCCTCGTCGGCGAGGAGTTCGCTCACGTCGTCGGCGAAGGTGTGCAGCGTGCGCGGCCTGCCGTCGACGATCAGCTCGATCGCCTTGTCCTTCGCCACGAACGCGGAGGTCCCGCCCGCGAGGAACGCCACGACCAGGGCCTGCGGCACCAGCCGTCGCAGGGCGGTGGGCCGCTCGGCGGCGGCCCGTCTGCGCCGCCCGGCCGCCCGGCGGCCACCACCTCTGCCGTTCTGCTCGGGGAGGACGGCGCTCTCGTAGGCGGGCCGGTACGTGTCCTCGTACGTGCCCTCGTGGCCTCTGGACGCCCCGGTCGTCACCCCGTAGGGCAGCGTCTCGGCGCTGTGCGGACTCCTGTGCGGTTCCTCCCCGCCGTAGACCTGCTGCACATCGGGGCCAAAAGCCTCGTACTGCGAAGACTGCACGTTGCTCACGACGACACGCTCCAGGGGGATCCGGGTCGGGCGACGTGAACCTAGCGGACGGTCGTCACCCTCCCAAGCAACGTGGTCACCCTGTGTCGCGACACGGGCCACTGATCATCTTTTTGCGCCCCTCGAACGGCGCAGTGGAGACGACCCGGCCGTGACCCCTCAGTAATCGAACGCCCTCGCCGTGTTCGCCGCGATCGCCGTCGCCAGCGCGTCTTCGTCGAGGCCCCGTACGGCCGCCATCGCGCGGACCGTGACCGGAATGAGATAGGGGGCGTTGGGCCGTCCGCGGTACGGCGCCGGCGTCAGGAACGGCGCGTCGGTCTCGACGAGCACGAGTTCGAGCGGGGCCACGGCGAGCGCGTCCCGCAGATGCTGGGCGTTCTTGAAGGTGACGTTGCCGGCGAAGGACATGAAGTACCCGTTCGCCGCGCACACCTTGGCCATCTCCGCGTCCCCGGAGTAGCAGTGGAAGACCGTCCGCTCGGGGGCGCCCTCCTCCTCCAGCACCCTCAGCACGTCCTCGTGGGCGTCACGGTCGTGGATGACCAGCGCCTTGCCGTGCCGCTTGGCGATCTCGATGTGCGCGCGGAAGGACCGCTCCTGGGCGGCCTTGCCCTCGGGCCCCGTACGGAAGTAGTCGAGCCCGGTCTCGCCGACGCCCTTGACCTGCGGCAGCGCGGCCAGCCGGTCGATCTCGGCGAGGGCCTCGTCCAGCGCGGCGTCGCCGCCCGGCTCGCGCGCGCCCTGCCGGGACCAGCCGTCCGGGTCGCCGTGCACGATGCGCGGGGCCTCGTTGGGGTGCAGCGCGACGGTCGCGTGGACGGCGTCGTACGCGGCGGCCGTCTCGGCGGCCCACCGGGAGCCCTTGAGGTCGCAGCCGACCTGCACAACCGTCGCCACCCCGACGGAGGCCGCTTTGGCGAGCCCCTCCGCCACCGTGCCGGACTGCATGTCGAGGTGGGTGTGCGAGTCGGCGACGGGCACGCGGAGGGGTTCGGGCGGCGGGGGCGCGGCGTTCTTGTCGGTGGCGCTCTTACCGCTCTGGTCGTTCGAAGGCATGCCCCGATCCTACGAACGGGGCATGCCGTCACGACCGGCGGAGGTGCTCAGCTCGCCTTGCGGTGGAACGGGTGGAGGAGGTCGGACAGGTGCCAGTGGTGGTGCTCCTTGGGCACCTGGGCCGTGTCGGTCTCGGCACCGGCCTCGGTCCCGGCCACGCGCGGCTTGGGTACGGGGCGCGGCCGGGCGGCGGCCTCACGCACATGCGACACCTGTCCCGCCCGCATGATGCGCACGACATGGCCGTCGCAGTTCTCGCAGGTCGGCCGGGAAAGCGGGGACGGCACGACATGGCCCTCGGCCACGTACATCACGAAGTCGCGCCCCTGGGCGTCGTTGTGGTGCTCTATCTCGTACGACTGCTCCCAGCCGTGCCCGCAGCGCATGCAGGCGAAGGAATACGACTCGTGGACGACGGCGGTGGCGGTTTCCCGGAGTACGGCCCGCTCTGCGATCTCGGTCATCCCAGCTCCTCTTGTCCGCTGGACGAGGACGACTGCGCCCTCATCACCCAGTGGACGCCTCTCGGGAGGCGAGCGCACGCGACCTGCCGACTGTTGAAGCCGATTTGGAATTCCCTTGTGGGAAGCCCTCATATACGAGGTCCGGCCTTTGCCTTTCTCGGTTTTGCTTTACCACGCCATGGGGCGCATTGAGCGGCAATAGGCGCAGATGAGCACCCCTTTAGGAGTGCGGGGAACTGCGCGAGCAACCACAAACAAACCGCACGCGAAAACGCCGCACAACCCCTACGACGCAGAGTGTTTAGAAGCGACCACAGCATCAAAAACTTGCCTCTTCGGCACCCCCGCCTCAACAGCCACCGCAGCAATCGCCTCTTTACGCCGCTCCCCCGCTTCCTCCCGCACCCGAACCCGCCGCACCAACTCCTCCGCGTCGAGTTCCTGAGGACCCCGCTCGGGGGCGCCCTCCACGACGACGGTGATCTCGCCCCGCACGCCCTCAGCGGCCCACTCGGCCAACTCCGCGAGAGCCCCCCGCTTGACCTCCTCATAGGTCTTGGTCAGCTCCCGGCACACCGCGGCCCGCCGCTCACGGCCGAAGACCTCTGCCATCGCCGCGAGCGTGTCGTCGAGCCGATGCGGAGCCTCGAAGTACACAAGAGTCCGCCGCTCGTCGGAGACCTCCCGCAGCCGCGACAGCCGCTCCCCCGCCTTGCGCGGCAGGAACCCCTCGAAACAGAACCGGTCGACGGGCAGCCCGGACAGAGCCAGAGCCGTCAGCACGGCAGAGGGTCCGGGAACCGCCGTGACCCGGATGTCCTTCTCCACGGCCGCGGCCACCAGCCGGTACCCGGGGTCGGACACCGACGGCATCCCGGCGTCGGTCACCAGCAGCACCCGCGCCCCCTCCACCAGCGCCTCGACCAGCTCCGGCGTACGCGCCGCCTCGTTGCCCTCGAAGTACGACACCACCCGCCCGCCCGGCTGGACGCCCAGCGCCTGGGTGAGCCGGCGCAGCCGCCGGGTGTCCTCGGCGGCGATCACGTCCGCGGCCGCCAGCTCCTGCGTGAGCCGGGGCGGGGCGTCCGCGACGTCGCCGATGGGGGTGCCTGCCAACACAAGGGTTCCTGTCACGCCCCCATCCTCCCAGGGGTGCCCATCTGTCCCCCACAAAGCCCATGCACGGGACTCCCACAGCGCTGTTCCCTACGATGGCGCGGTGACGAGTACCGCGTCCTCCACGGACACCCGGCAGGGCCAGGCCCCCGAAGAGCAGCGGCCGTCGTGGCAGCAGCGGCTGCGCCGATTCGGTTACACGGCGCCGCCGAGAAGCGATGTCCGCGACCGCCTGGTGCCGCCGTACGCCCTGCCCAGCTCACGTGTCTGGGCGATGTTCGGCCTGAGTCCGGAGATCTCCGGCCGCGCGATCAGCCACTGGGCGTCCTGGGCGGGCCCCGTCCTGGTCACGATCGTCGCGGCGCTGACGCGGTTCTGGAACCTGGGCAGCCCGAAGGCGGTGATATTCGACGAGACGTACTACGCCAAGGACGCGTGGGCGATCGTCCACCGCGGGTACGAGGTCAACTGGGCCAAGAACGCCAACCAGCTGATCCTCCAGAACAACGGGGACGTGCCGATCCCGACGGACGCGGCGTATGTGGTCCACCCGCCGGTCGGCAAGTACGTCATCGGGCTGGGCGAGCTGATGTTCGGCTTCGACCCGATCGGCTGGCGCTTCATGACGGCCCTTCTCGGTGTGCTGTCGGTGTGGATGCTCTGCCTGATCGGCGCCCGGCTCTTCCGCTCGACGTTCCTCGGCTGTGTGGCCGGCCTGCTGATGACGCTGGACGGCCTGCACTTCGTGATGAGCCGCACGGCGCTGCTGGACCAGGTGCTGATGTTCTTCGTGCTCGCCGCGTTCGGCTGTCTGCTGATCGACCGCGACAAGGCGAGGGAACGGCTGGCGGCGGCGCTGCCCGTGGACGCGGACGGAGTCGTACGCCCCAACTCCCTGATCGCCGAGACGGCACGCCTCGGCTGGCGCCCGTACCGCTGGCTGGCTGGCCTCTGTCTGGGCCTGGCCTTCGGCACCAAGTGGAACGCCCTGTACTTCCTGGTGTTCTTCGGCATCATGACGGTCCTGTGGGACTACTCGGCGCGCAAGATCGCCGGTGCCCGCCAGCCGCTGATCGCGACGCTCCAGCGCGATCTGGGCCTCGCGTTCCTCTCCACGGTCCCCGTGGTGATCACGACCTACCTGGTCTCCTGGACCGGCTGGATCCTCTCCCCGGACGACGGCACGGGCGGCTACTTCCGCAACTGGGCGGCGACCGACGGCAAGGGCGGCAGCTTCACCTGGCTGCCCGACTGGCTGCGCAGCCTGTGGCACTACGAGTACGAGGTCTACCAGTTCCACGTGGGCCTGTCGTCCCCGCACAACTACCAGTCGAACCCGTGGAGCTGGATCGTCATGGGCCGCCCGGTCTCGTTCTTCTACGAGGCCCCGGCGCCCGGCAAGGACGGCTGCCCGACCGGCACGGCCGACAAGTGCGCCCGCGAGGTCCTCGCCCTCGGCACTCCGCTGCTGTGGTGGGCGGCGGCCTTCGCGATCCTCTACGTCCTGTGGCGCTGGTTCTTCCGCCGCGACTGGCGCGCCGGCGCCATCGCCTGCGGCGTCGCGGCCGGCTACCTCCCCTGGTTCATGTACCAGGAACGCACGATCTTCTACTTCTACGCCGTCGTCTTCCTCCCCTTCCTCTGCCTGGCGGTCACGATGATGATCGGCGCCATCCTGGGCCCACCCGGCGCGACGGAACGCCGCCGAGTGGCGGGAGCGGCGGGCGCGGGCGTCCTGGTCCTCCTGATCGCCTGGAACTTCATCTACTTCTGGCCGCTGTACACGGGCCAGCCGATCCCGATCGACTCGTGGCGGTCGCGGATGTGGCTGGATACGTGGGTCTAGCCGGGCGGTCACACCAAGGGGGCCTGGCATCCGGCCGGGTCCTCCTTGGCCGCCCCGGCCGACCGCCAAAAGATGATCAGTAGTGAAAACGTCACACGCGCGCCACAGCCACGCACAAGCTGTGTGAACACCCCACAGCGAACGCTAAGACTCACGTGTGAGCACATCAACAGCTGACAAGATCAACGCGATCGCCAGCGTCACCGGGGTCGTACTCGGCGCCGGAGCCTTGGTCGCGGACCACTACGCGACCCTCCCCGACTGGTTCGGAACAGCGGGCGCCCTCGTGATCGGCGGAGCCCTCGCCCTCGGAGCCTGGCGATGGCTGTCCCCCGCCTCGCACTCCACGCTGCTGCACCGACTCGTCATCGGTCTGCTGGCGGCGTTGACCGGCGTCGTCGCCGTCCTCGTCTGGCCCGGCCCCAAGCCCACACAGGCGGACGCGAAGCCCAGCGGCGACCCCACGAAGGGCATCGACGTCACGAAGGTCGGAGACACCGTCCCCGGACCGGACACCGAGAAGATCAAGGCATGCATCGCCGTGTCCGGCGTCGGCAAGATGCCCAAGGGATACCAGCTATGGGTGGCCAACAACTTCGACATCGACGGCGAGGCCGACCCGGCGAACCTCTACAACCTGCAGCGGGTGGTTCAGACCAAGGGGCAGGCCACGTGGCACACCCCGGTGTTCGGTGTGGGGGAAGGGCAGAAGCACAAGGGCACGTACTTCTGGATCCACGTCTTCCTGCTGCCGCGATCCTCGGACACAGTGCTGCAGAACTTGCTGGGCGACGCTCCGGGCTTCAAGGAGACCTTGCCCGGCACCAAGCCGATCGAGTCCATCCGAGTCCAGAGCACCGGTGTTTGGAACTGCCCCTACCCTCCGGCGAAGAAGGAGAAGTCGTGACCGCGGCAGCGCGGTGACCGGCCCGGGCCGGGCGATCCCTGGCGACAGCCGGGCATCAGCACGCGAACGCCGTCGAGTTGGCCCAGAAGACGAGGAAGGACCAGGTCTGGGCGCCGACGACACCGTCGCGGACTATGCCCGCGCAGGCCTGGAAGCGTTTCGTGGCCGCGTCGGTGACCGGGCCGAAGACGCCGTCCAGGGTGAGGTCGGGGCCCGTCAGGGAGTGGTTCAGGTAGCACTGGGCCTGCCGGACGGCGGGGCCCGAGGAGCCGAGTTTGAGGGTCGGCCGGCTGATGGTGAAGTTGCAGATGTCCCGGCTGCCGTGTGTGACGGGGCCCTGGGGCGCCGCGGCGGCCGTGCCTCCCACGCCTCCCACGCCTCCCACCAGGACGAGCGAGGCGACCAAGGTCGCACTGGTGAACAAGCGTCGCATAATCATCACCTCCCAAAAACGCACCTTTGGTACCACCGTGCGCTTCGGCCACACAGGTCGCATCCCGACCCGGTCGCCCCATGCTGATCTAACAATCGGGGAACACACAGCGAACACCCGCCCCCACGTTCACCTCCCCTGCCTACAGTGACCCCGATCGAGCATTTCTGAACGTGTTCAAAATACTCGGAAACCGTCCGCAAGGGCACCAACGGGGAAGCAACGGGGAGGAATCGCGAGATGCGCAAGGGAGTCAAGATCGCCATCGTCGGCGGGGTGCTCGTGGCGCTGGTGGGGGGCGCCGGGTACGGGGCGTACAACTTCGTGGACGCGCTCGGCGACGGTGGTACGAGTGCGGAGAAACGGACCGGGCCACCCAGTGGCGACGAGGTCGAGGAGACCACCGAGAAGTTCTTCGCGGCCTGGGAGAAGGGCGACTCGGTCACGGCGTCCTCGTACACGAACAACGCCGGTGACGCCGGAAGGATGTTCACCGGCTACTTCGACACCGCGCGCATCGACGACGTGAAGATCGAGGCGGGTGCGCCCACCGGCGCCGGCAAGCGGACCGTTCCGTTCTCCGTCAAGGCCACCGTGGCGTACAAGGGCAAGAGCGCGGCGCTCACGTACAAGTCGTCCCTCACCGTCGTGCGCGGGAAGACCACCGGGCGGGCGCTGGTGGACTGGCAACCGTCCGTCCTGCACCCCGAGTTGAAGAAGGGCGACGTGCTGTTCACGGGGGAGGCCGCCGCCCCGCCCATCGAGCCGGTGGACCGTGACGGCGCCGAACTGACCAAGGAGAAGTACCCCTCCCTCGGGCCGGTCCTCGACACCCTGCGCGAGCGATACGGCGACAAGGCGGGCGGCACCCCCGGCATCGAGCTGGCGATCCAGCACACCACGACCGAGGCCGCGGACACCACGCTCCTCACCCTCGCCAAGGGCAAGACCGGCAAGCTGCCCACCACCATCAGCGCCAAGGCGCAGGCCGCCGCCGAGAAGGCCGTGAAGAAGTACGCCGACTCGTCGGTCGTCGCCGTGCAGCCCAGCACCGGCCAGGTGCTGGCCGTCGCCAACAACCGTACGAAGGACGCCTTCAACGCGGCCTTCGAGGGGAAGGTCGCCCCCGGCTCCACCATGAAGATCATCACCGCCGCGATGCTCATCGACAACGGCGTGACCTCGATGAACGGCCCCGCGCCCTGCCCGGACACCGCCATGTGGCAGAGCCAGACCTTCCACAACCTCCCGGGCCTGAAGGCCGACGAGACCCCGAAGGCCACCCTCGCCAACAGCTTCATGCGCTCCTGCAACACCGCCTTCATCAAGCTCATCGACGAGAAGCCGCTGGACGACGCCTCGCTGACGAAGGAGGCCCAGGAACGATTCGGGCTCGGCAAGGACAACTGGCAGACCGGCATCACCTCCTTCGACGGCAGCGTGCCGCCCTCCACCGGGCCGAACCGTGCCGCCAACGCCATCGGGCAGGGCGAGGTGCAGATGAACCCGCTGAACATGGCGTCGGTGACGGCGACCGCGATCACGGGGCAGTTCCGGCAGCCGTATCTCGTCTCGCGGGAGCTGGACGATCGTGATCTGGCCACGGCGAAGGGACTGAAGCAGAGCACGTCCGCGCAGCTCAAGCAGATGATGCGGCTTACGGCGACGCAGGGGACCGCTCAGCCGGTGATGTCCAAGCTGACTGGCGACATCGGGGCGAAGACCGGCTCCGCGGAGGTGGATGGGCAGGCGTCGGCGGACAGTTGGTTCACCGGGTTCCGGGGGGATGTGGCCGCCGCCGCGATGGTGGAGGGCGGTGGGCGCGGGGGCGAGGCTGCCGGGCCCGTTGTCGTGGATGTGCTGCGGGCGGGATGACCTGTTCTGGAGGGCGCTGTTGCCATGTCCGTTCGAAAGGCGCCCTCCTCTGCCCGGCATATGAGACTTCCGTGGCTCACGTCACCCCTGTCGGTGCGGGACTCTACTGTGGGGAGCCTCGTTGGAGGCGTGTGGGGCGGTCGGGGGCAGTGGAAGGTCGGGAGCGTGGGTAAGAGAAGGCGGGTCGCCGAGCGGACGTCGGCGGCGAAGTCGAAGCGGCCGCTCGCACTGGGCGGGATGGCCGCCGCGGTGCTCGGCGGTGGCGCGTTCGCCGTGTACTACGTGTTCGGCGGCGGCGCGGTCGCCGAGGTCGGTTCAGCCGGTGACGCCAAGGCCGTGAAGACCGGCCCGCTGTCCGCCTCCGAGGTCCGTACGGCCGCCACCGCCTTCCTCACCGCCTGGCAGGGCGGCAGCCCCGCCAAGGCCGCCGCCGCGACCGACGACTCGGCGGCGGCGAAGACCGCGCTGACCGGCTTCACCAAGGACGCGCACGTCAAGGACGTGAAGCTGACCCGCGGCAAGCGCGCCGGCGACGAGGTCGCCTTCTCCGTCAAGGGCACGGTCGCCTACAAGGGCACGAGCAAGCCGCTCGCCTACGAGTCCTCCCTCACTGTCGTACGGGCGAGGAAGGACGGCGAGCCGGTGGTGAGCTGGCAGCCGTCCGTCGTCCATCCCGCGCTGGCCGAGGGCGACCGGCTGGTGACCGGCGAGGCGGGCACGCCTCCGGTGAAGGCCCTCGACCGGGACGGCGGCGAGATGACGACGAAGAAGTACCCCTCGCTCGGCACGGTGCTGGACGGGCTGCGGGAGAAGTTCGGTGAGAAGGCGGGCGGCAAGGCGGGCATCGAGCTGCGGGTCGTGCGCGCCAAGGCCGAGAAGGGCAAGAAGAAGACCGCCGACAAGACGCTGCTGGAGCTGAGCGAGGGCACGCCGGGCACCGTCAGAACCACGCTCAGCCCCACCCTCCAGGCCGAGGCCGAGAAGCGGGTCGGCGCCACCGAGCGGGCCTCGGTCGTCGTGATGCGCCCCTCGACCGGCGAGATCCTGGCCGTCGCGAACTCCAACCCGAACTTCAACACGGCCTTCCAGGGCTCCCTCGCCCCCGGCTCGACCATGAAGATCGTGTCGTCCGCGCTGCTCATCGACAAGGGGCTGGCCTCGGCGGACAAGGTCCACCCGTGCCCGAAGTACTCCTCGTACGGCGGCTGGAAGTTCCAGAACGACGACAAGTTCGAGATCAAGAACGGCTCGTTCAAGGCGAGTTTCGCCCGGTCCTGCAACACGGCCTTCATCTCGCAGGCGAAGAAACTCGACGACAACTCCCTGACCCTGGAGGCCCAGCAGGTCTTCGGCCTCGGTATGAACAACTGGGCCATCGGCGTGCCGACCTTCGACGGCTCCGTGCCGGTGCAGAGCGCGGCCCCGATGGCGGCGTCGCTGATCGGCCAGGGCGGGGTGCGGATGAACCCGCTGAACATGGCGTCCGTCGTATCGACGGCCAAGACGGGCGTCTTCAAGCAGCCGTATCTCGTCTCCCCGTCGGTCGACGGCCGCGCCCTCGCGACCGCCTCCCGTCCCCTGTCGGCCACGGTCCGCTCCCAGCTGACCGAACTCCTGCGGTACACGGCGGCGTACGGCACGGCCGCCGAGGCCATGTCCGGTCTCGGCCCCGACTACGGCGCCAAGACCGGTTCCGCCGAGGTCGACGGCCAGGAGGAGCCCAACGGCTGGTTCACGGCCTGGAAGGGCGATCTGGCCTCCGCCGGGGTGGTCCAGGAGGGCGGCCACGGCAGTGAGTCGGCGGGGCCGATCGTGGCGGCGCTGCTGCGCGCGGGCGGCTGACCGTCGTCAGCCGCGGCCCTCGACGGCCGCCTTCTCGTACGTCTCCGCCGACGGCTCCAGGCACCAGTCGAGCAGTGACGGCCAGTCGCCGTAGCCCGCGTCGGGGTTGAGGTGGGCCTGGCCCGGGATTACGTCGGCGGGCAGGCCCAGGGGTTCGGCGTACTCGGTGGCCGCGCCGCGCGGGCAGTACGGGTCGTTGTCGCTGCCCACGACGCGGGTGTACGCGGCGGCCTCGGCGAGTCGGGCGGGCGTCAGCGGGGGCGGGGCGAACTCGGCGATCTCCGGGTTCCGGTGCGCGACGTCGGCGGAGGGTGGGGCGATGAGGAGGACGCGGTCTATGTTCCGGCCGGGCAGGACGTCCTCACGGGCGACCGCGTGCAGCCACAGCAGGCAGGCCAGGCTGTGGCAGAGCACGGTGATGGATCTGCCCTCCAACTCGCCCAGCAGTGCGTCGAGTTCGGCGAGCCATCGCTCCAGGTCGGGGTCGTCGGGTTCCGGGAGCTGCGGGTAGGCGACCTCGTGGCCCAGATCACTGAGCCGGTCTGCCAACCAGTGCTGCCAGTGGGTGGCCGGGCGGTGGTTCTGCCAGCCGTGGAGGATGAGGAAGGCGCGGTCGTTGACTGTCATGCGCCGATGGTGGGCGAGATGGATCAGATTGGTCCAGTGCCGTCTCTGTGGTTGAGAGGGGGGCCGGTTCATCGGCTGCGGGCAGGTGCGGGCTTGTCGCGCACGCGGAACTCGGTCGCCTCCTCACCGCCCCCACCGCTAGCGTGCCCGGCATGACCACGAACCCCTCGCAGGACACCGCCGACTCCGGAGCCCACCCCCGTTTCGCCGAGGCACTCGACACGCTGGGGCTGGGGATGTTGCTCGGTGAGGTCCGGCGCTTCCCGGAGGCGACCCGGACCGCCACCGAGGCCGCCGCGGCGATCGGCTGCGAGCTGAGCCAGATCTGCAAGTCCCTGATCTTCGCGGCGGACGGCGTCCCGGTTCTGGTCCTGATGGACGGCGCCTCCCGCGTCGATGTCGAGCGCGTCCGGCAGGAGCTCGGCGCCGACAAGGTGACCCGGCCCAGGGCCGACGTCGTACGGGAGACGACCGGGTACGCGATCGGCGGTGTCCCGCCCTTCGGCCACCGGACGAAGACCCGCGTACTGGCCGACCGTTCGCTGCTGGAGCACGACGTGGTGTGGGCCGCGGCCGGTACGCCGTACACCGTCTTCCCCATGGACCCCAAGTCGCTGATCGCGCACGCCGACGGCAACCTCGTGGACGTGCGCGAGCAGAGCGCGTGACGCCCGTCGTCACCGCGGCGGTGCTGCTCGCCGCGGTCACCCACGCCGGCTGGAACGCGATAGCCCACCGCATCACGGACAAGCTGGTCGGCTTCACGCTGATCGCGGGCGGCGGCGCGCTCATCGGGTTCGTCGCCATCCCGTTCGTACCGGTACCGGCGGCCGGCGCGTGGCCGTATCTGATCGCCTCCGCGGTGATCCACCTCGGCTACTACATCCTCCTGATGACGTCGTTCCGGCTCGGCGACTTCGGGCAGGCGTACCCCCTCGCCCGCGGCTCCGCGCCCCTCGTCGTGACCGTCCTCGCCGCCGTCTTCGCGCACGAGGTACCGAACGGCCTGGCGGCCGCCGGCATCGCGGTGAGCTGCGCCGGGCTGACCGGGGTCGCGCTGTGGGGCATGCGCGGCAGCAGGCCGCACTGGGCGGCGATCGGGGCGGCGCTGGCCACCGGCCTGTCGATCGCGGCGTACACGGTGGTGGACGGTCTGGGCGTACGGGCCTCGGGGTCCGCCCCGGGCTACATCGCCTGGCTGATGGCGCTGGAGGGGCTGGCGATCCCGGCGTACGCGCTCTGGCGCTGGCGGGGCGGGACGGTCGCGCGGCTGCGGCCGTACGCGGCGGTGGGGTTGCTGGGCGCCGCGCTGTCCGTGGGGGCGTACGGCCTCGTCCTGTGGGCGCAGACGAAGGCGGAGCTGGCGCCCGTCGCGGCGCTGCGCGAGTCGTCGATCATCGTGGGCGCGGCGATCGGTGCGGTGTTCTTCAAGGAGCGGTTCGGGGCTCCCCGGATCGTGGCGGCGGGGTTGCTGGTGGTGGGGATCGGCCTGATGCTGCGGGCCGGGTAGACGTGAGTACGCCGGGTTCTCCCCTCCTCCTGCCCGTGCGTCGGCGGGCCCGGAGGAGCACTCTGGAAGAAGCGGTTCCGGAGGTGATCGTCATGATGCACACCGCTGTCGGATGGCATGTCGAGCTGGAATTCGAGGAGGACGAACAGCGCACACGGGCGGCGGCCCTCGTACGGCTTCCCGACGGGAACGAGGTACGGGCCAACGGCTACGCCAGCCGCCACCGCTCCGACTCCAATCAGCCGCGGGTCGGCGAGGAGATAGCGGGGGCGAGGGCCCTCAACGAGCTGGCGATGAAACTGCTCACCAAGGCACACGGCGAGATCGACGACGCCTCGGGCAGGACGTCGCACTCGATAGCGCTCTGACCGATCCCATGTGTCCAGCCCGGGGCCCGGGGCGCGGCCCCGGGCTGCCGACTGTCCGGGTCTCCCCCGCCCGGTTCCTTCTCCGTGAATCGTTCACTCTCCGCCAAGTAGCTGTGTAGCGAGAGGCAACGACATGCGCCGGTCTGCGACGCATGCTGGTGTTCGCCGCTTCGGAAGGCGGTCGTCCGGATCAGGAGGAACGGGCCAGGACACTCGGGGGAGCCCTGGCCCGATCCGGCCGCCGGACGCTCCGCCGGAAGCTCCGCAGGGGGACCGGGCGCCTTATGACTCGGTGGGGACTGCGATACGGCGACTGCGGGCCGTATGTGGCTGCTCGCGCGGTTCCCCTCGCCCTTCACGGGGCGCGCCCCCACCTCCCTCGGGGGCGCGCCTCTTCTGATCCCAGGGGCGCGCCCTCTCTAGACGCGAGACTCCCGCAGCGCCCGCACCAGCGCCTGCGCCCGTGCGTCCGCCGTCACGCTCTTGCGGAAGCCGTTCGTCACGTATCCGAAGGCGAGGCCCGACTCGGGGTCGGCGAAGCCGAGGGCACCACCTCGGCCGGGGTGGCCGAAGGACGTGGGGGACAGCAGGGGCGAGGCCGTGCCGTGGAGCATGTAGCCGAGGCCGAAGCGGGTGTGGACGACGAGGACGCGGTCGGCGCCGGCGGACTGCTCGGTCCGGGCCAGTTCGACGGTCTCGGGGTCGAACAGCCGTGTCCCGCCCTCGACTTCGCCGATCAGCGCGGCGTAGAAGCGGGCCAGGGAGGCGGCCGTGGCGATGCCGTTGGAGGCGGGCAGGGCGGCGGCGCGGTACGCCGGGTCGTTCTCGTCCGGGAGTGGTGTGATCGCGGCGAAGGCGCGGCGGGTGAGGGAGCCGGGGTCCTTGTAGGCCTCGGAGACCGACCGCTTGGGGCGGGTCTTCAGGGCGCCCGCCGCCACCGGCGCCTCGACCTGGCCGACCCGGCCCACCCGGCCCGCCTCCTCCGCGGGCAGCCCTACCCACAGGTCCAGGCCCAGCGGCTCGGCGATCTCGTCCGCGATCCAGTCGCCGATCGCGCGCCCGGAGACCCGCCTGACCAGTTCGCCGGTGAGCCAGCTGAACGTCTGCGCGTGATAGCCGTGGTCCGTGCCCGGCTCCCAGACGGGGGCCTGCGCGGCGACCGCCGCCGCGCCGAGCGCCGGGTCGGCCGCCTCCGCCGGGGTCAGCGGCCGGTCCAGGACCGGGACGCCGGCCCGGTGGGAGAGCAGGTGGCGCACCAGCGTCCGTTCCTTGCCCGCCGTCTTGTACTCCGGCCAGTACTCCCCGACCGGCGCGTCCAGGTCCAGCTCCCCGCGTCGGCGCAGCAGCAGGAGTACGGCGGCGGCGACACCCTTGGTCGCCGAGCGGACGATCTGCGCGGTGTCCTGTTCCCAGGGCGCGCCACCGTCCTTCAGGTCCCCGTCGAAGTCCCGCGTGCCCGCCCACAGATCGACGACCTTGCGGCCCTGGCGGTAGACGGCGACCGCCGCGCCCCGTTCGCCGAGCGTGTCGAAGTTGCGTACGAACGCGTCCCTGACCGGCTCGAAACCGTCGGCCACCAGGCCGCTCACGTCCACCACGCCCGTACTCCCTGCCTGCTCGCACTCACGACATCGAGTGCAACACGGGTACGAGACCTTCGATTCCTCAGCCCAGCAGGATCGTGACGTCGATGTTGTCGCGGGTCGCGTTCGAGTACGGGCAGACCTGGTGGGCCGCGTCGACGAGCTTGGCCGCGATGCCCTGGTCGATGACCGGGAGGGAGACGCTGAGGGCGACGGCGAGTCCGTAGCCGCGCTGCTTGTTGGGGCCGATGCCGACCTTCGCGGCGACCGTGGAGCCGGTCAGGTCGTAGCCCTCGCGGCGGCCGACCAGGACGAGCGCGTTGTGGAAGCAGGAGCTGTACCCGGCGGCGAACAGCTGCTCGGGGTTGGTGCCGTTGCCGTCGCCGCCCATCTGCGGGGGCATCGCGACCTTCAGCTCGATCTGGCCGTCCTGGCTGGTGATGTAGCCGTCGCGGCCGCCGTGCGCGGTGGCCTCCGCGACGTACATGATTTTCGTGGGACGGGTGTCAGCTACGGCGTCGTCGGTCATGATCGGCCTCCCCCAGAAACAAGCGCACGCAAGTACATCGTGCACAAGGTACCGAGCGGTAGGCAGTTATTCATTACCGGGGGGTAGTAACCGCGGGTAACCCACGGTGGGCGGTCAGCGTCCGGCCGCCTCCGCCGCCCGCTCCGCCAGCCGCCACAGCTCCTCGCGCAGCCGGGCCACCTCGCCGCCGTGCAGCCCGGTGGCCGCGAACAGCGTGCCGGGGACGGTGACCGCGCGCTCGCGGAGCTGCTCACCGCGCCCGGTGAGCGTGACCTGCACCGAGCGCTCGTCGCGGGCCGACCGCTCCCTGCTCAGCAGCCCCGCCGCCTCCAGCCGTTTCAGCAGCGGCGACACCGTGCCGTAGTCGAGCCGCAGGGCGCCCGCCAGCTCCTTGACCGTGCTCTCGCCGCGCTCCCAGAGGGCCATCATCACCAGGTACTGCGGGTAGGTGAGGCCGAGTTCGTCGAGCAGCGGGCGGTATGCGGCGGTGACCGCACGCTGGGCCGCGTACAACGCGAAGCACAACTGCTCGTCGAGGAGCAGCGACCCGCGCCACGCGGCGTCCTCTTGATTCGTCACGGCCCCACATTGTCACGGACGCCGTCCGCGACGGCCCACCGGTCGGCATCTACCCTGGTTCACTTCGGTAACCGGTTTTACCGGTTACCGAAGTGAACACCTACCTGTCGTCAGCGACTCGTCGTGACCGAGCGCGGGTCGAAGCCGAATGGCAGTTCAAGGCGGTGCGCCCGCATCAGCACGTCGTCGGCGAGCAGATCACCGGTCGTCCCGTCGGCCGCGATCACGCCCTCGCTGAGGATCAGTGCGCGCGGGCACAGTTCGAGGGCGTACGGCAGGTCGTGCGTGACCATGAGGACGGTGACGTCCAACGAGCGCAGGATGTCGGCGAGTTCGCGGCGCGAGGCCGGGTCGAGGTTGGACGAGGGTTCGTCGAGGACGAGGATCTCCGGCTCCATGGCGAGCACGGTCGCCACGGCCACCCGGCGCCGCTGACCGAAGGAGAGGTGGTGCGGCGGCCGCTCCTTGAACTCGGCCATGCCGACCTGCCCGAGGGCCTTGTCCACGCGCGCTTCCAGCTCGGGGCCCTTGATTCCCGCCGCGGCCGGGCCGAAGGCCACGTCCTCCCGCACGGTCGGCATGAAGAGCTGATCGTCCGGGTCCTGGAAGACGATGCCGACCTTCCGCCGGATCTCCGCCATGTGCCGCTTGCCGACGGGCAGCCCGGCGACGGTCACCGTGCCCGCACCGCCGGTGAGGATGCCGTTGAGGTGCAGCACGAGGGTCGTCTTGCCGGCGCCGTTGGGCCCGAGCAGCGCGACCCGCTCACCGCGCCCGATGGTGAAGTCGACGCCGAAGAGGGCCTGGTGGCCGTCGGGATAGGCGAAGGCGAGCCCGGCGACTTCGAGTGAGGGGCCCTCAGGCGAGGCGGAGGTCGTGGCGGTCACAGGGTCCATCCCAACAGACATACGAGGAGCGCGGCGAACGGAAGGGTGAGGGCGTACGACCACTGGGCCCGGGACGCGGTCACCTCGTCGATGACGGGCATGGCACCGGCGTACCCCCGGCTGATCATGGCCAGATGCACGCGCTCCCCCCGCTCGTAGGAGCGGATGAACAGCGCCCCGGCCGACTTGGCGAGCACGCCCCAGTGCCGTACGCCGCTCGCCTCGAAGCCGCGCGACTCGCGGGCGATCCGCATCCGCCGCATCTCGTCGGTGATGACGTCTCCGTACCGGATCATGAAGGACGCGATCTGGACGAGGAGCGGCGGCAGTTTGAGGCGTTGCAGGCCGAGGAGGAGTTCGCGCAGTTCGGTGGTGGCGGCGAGGAGTACGGAGGCGGCGACGCCGAGCGTGCCCTTGGCGAGGACGTTCCAGGCGCCCCACAGCCCGCTGACGCTGAGGGACAGCCCCATGACCTCGACGCGCTCGCCCTGCGCCACGAACGGCATGAGCACGGCGAACCCGACGAACGGGATCTCGATGAGCAGCCGCCGGAGCACGAACCCGGCGGGCACGCGGGCCACGTACGCGACCGCGCCCAGCAGTACGGCGTAGAACCCGAACGCCCAGACCGCCTCCCGGGGCGTGGAGACGACCACCACGACGAAGGCGAAGACGGCCGCGAGTTTGGTGTGCGGCGGCAGACCGTGCACGGGCGAGTGCGCGTGCCGGTAGAGCTTGTGTGCGTGACCCGCGCCCACCTCAGGCGACGCTCTTGGGCACGGAGGTGGGCGTGGCGGCGGCCTGGTCGGTACGGCGTTTGCGTACGGCCCAGAAGACGCCGGTGCCGGCGACGACGGTGACGCCGACGCCGATCACGCCCGCGAGACCGCTGGAGAGCCGGGCGTCGGTCAGCCCCTCGACGCCGTAGTCGGCGAGGGGGGAGTCGGCGGCGGCGTGGTCCTCGACCTTGGCGTCGATGCCCTTGTCGGCTGCCACCTTCTCCAGCCCGTCGGGGTTGGCGGAGGCGTAGAAGCTGACGAACCCGGCGAGGAGGAGGGAGACACCGAGCCCGGCGAGCAGCAGTTTGCGGGGGGAGCGGGCGGCGACGGGGGTGGGCCGCGCTGTTGGCGCGTCGACGAGTTCGCCGCCGACCCGCAGCTTCAGCGGCGCGGTGAGCCCACGGGCCCCGTGCACGAGATCGGGCCGTACGGCGATGACGGCGCCGACGGTCAGCGCGGTGATCACGGCCTCGCCGATGCCGATCAGCACATGCACACCGACCATGGCGGTGAGAACGGACCCGATCGGTACGTCGGTCGTGCCGCCGATCGCGTAGACGAGCGTGAAGGCGACGGCGGCGGCCGGCACGGAGAGCAGCGCGGCCACGAAGGCGGAGACGGTGACGGAGCGCCGGGTCCTCGGCAGCACCATGACCAGTCCTCGGAAGACGGCGTAGGCGACGACGGATGTCACGACCGCCATGACGGTGATGTTGACACCGAGCGCGGTGAGGCCGCCGTCCGCGAAGAGGATCCCCTGCATCAGCAGCACGACGGACACGCACAGGACACCCGTGTACGGCCCCACGAGTATCGCGGCCAGTGCCCCGCCCAGCAGATGCCCGCTCGTCCCGGCGGCGACCGGGAAGTTCAGCATCTGCACGGCGAAGATGAAGGCGGCGACGAGCCCGGCCAGCGGCGCCGTCCGCTCGTCCAGCTCGCGCCGCGCCCCGCGCAGACTCACGGCGACGGCACCGACGGCGACGACTCCGGCGACCGCCGAGACGGGTGCGTTGATGAATCCGTCGGGCACGTGCATGGAGGGCTCGCTCTCCTCGGTCGGGGCCAAGCCACGGCTGGCTGGAACCTTACGATGATAGAGCCTTGTTGCAATCCCTTCGCAAGAGCGCGTAGTTGCCGATTAGCGACCGGCTTGCCGGAACGGCACCCGGGAACGCTCCGGAAGCGAACGAACGAAAATATGCGACATTAGAGACAAAGCGGATAGCGGACGCATAGCTTCCGCCCCCTGCTCGGGTAACGCAGCGTGAGGAGCCGATCGATGTCTGTAGTCGTCGAGCAGTACGCCCGGGCCCATGTCGTCACGGACTCGCCCGAGGCCCAGGACACCGTCCCGGTCCTCTTCCGCTACGACCCCGACGACGCCCAGCCCGCCGCCGTCCACGTCGACCTGCCCGGCTCCCAGGAGTGGACCTTCTCCCGTGACCTCCTCGAACGCGGCCTGCGCACCCCGACCGGCACCGGAGACGTACGCATCTGGCCCCTGGGCCGCGTCCAGGCGGTCATGGAACTGCACTCGGCGCAGGGCGTCGCGGTGATGCAGTTCGACTCGAAGACGCTGATCCGCTTCTTGCGGCGGACGTACATGGCGACGCCGGTCAGGGGCTGACACCGGTCGCCAGGGCTACACGGGGACGGTCAGCGTGGCCGTGTACCCCTTGTCGGTGTCGCCCTTGAGGGTGGCGAGCTGCTGGTCGTAGCCGTCGCTGAAGATGTTGTCGGTCTCCAGGGAGAGCTGGCCCAGGTTGCTGACGCTCTGGCTGTAGCCGTCCGTCGCGTAGACCGTGTCGCAGACGTCCTTCGGGAACGCGAGCTGCGAGGTCGCCACGATGTTCTGGGCGGCGGTGGCGTCGTCCAGGCTGCCGTACACCTCGAAGTGGATGTGCGGCCAGCGGCCCGTGTAGCAGGCCGGGAAGATCGAGGTGAACGTGACCTGGCCCTTCTCGTCCGTCTCCTGGACGCCGCGCAGGTAGTTCTCCTCGGTGACGCCCTCGGAGTAGAGGGAGTACCGGCCCTCGCGGTCGCAGTGCCAGAGGTAGACGGCCGCGCCCTCCTTCGGGGTGTCGCAGCCGGAGGCCTGGTCGACGACGGTCAGCGTGACCGTCAGCGGGATGCCCTCGGCGACACCGCTCGCCGAACCGAAGCTCTTCGTGATGTCCTTGCGGACGACTCCGCTCTCCTTGAGCACGTTCGGGCCGTTCGAACCGTCACCGGGGTACGGGCCGGCCGTCTCCGTCGGGATGACCTCACAGTCCGAGCCGGACGAGGACGAACCCGATGAGGACGAGCCCGAGGAGGACGACGCCGAGTCATCCGAATCCGAACCGCAGGCCACCAACAGCGGGGCCATGCTCGCGCCCGCCAGCAGTCTGATCATGCGGCGGCGGGCGAACATGGGGATGTCGTGGGCGAGCCCCCCGTCGATCTCGTGCTCGTCGTCGTGATGGTGGCCGTGGCTGTGACTGCGGGTCTTCTCGCTCATGGTGTGCCTGCGCGTTCTCTTCGGGTTCCCGTCATGGAATGCGCCAGATGCTATGAGCGATTGCTGTGCGATTGCTTTCAGTCCACCGAGAGGTTCTTGAGGAAGAGGGCCCAGGGGGTGGGGGTGAGGGTGAGGTGGGGGGAGGCGGGGTTCTTCGAGTCGCGGATGTGGATGCTGGTGGGGGCTATGGCTACTTCGACGCAGTCGCCGGCCTCGCCTGAGCTGCTGTAGCTGCTCTTGAACCAGTGGAGTTCAGTGGCGCTCATAGTCTCCCCAGCGCTTGCTCGATGAAGTCCAGCGACTCCCTAGGGGGGGAGAGCCTGGGCTCGGATCATGCCATACCGCAACTCAAGGGTATGAAGGTCCTTGGGGTGCGTCCCGGCGTGTTCCTCACGGTCGGTCGGCATGACCTGCAACGTGACGTTCCGCAACCGCGCCACCTCCAGCAGGTGTTCGAGTTGTCGGCGTAGCACCATTTTCCCACCGTAGGGGCGTTCCAGTGTCACCTGTTCCTGGACGAAGCTGAGCGTTGGTGCGGGCTCTCGTTCGAAGATCGACTTACGGGCGATGCGTGCGGCGGTCTCTCGCTCCACAACGTCCGGCGAGTACGCGGGCTGCCACATCTCGAACAACACCCGCGCGTACTCCTGCGTCTGCAACAAGCCATGCATGTTGTGGTTGCTGTAGAGCAGCACCTCGACCGCCCGATCCTCCAGAGCCTTCAGCTCCCGAACCTTCTTCGGGTAGCGCGCCCTCCTCATGTCCTCCTTGAACGCCTTGAGGCTTCCCCGCGCGCCCAGCACCTCGTCCGCCTTGTCCAGGGTCTCCGGCCGGGGAATGCGTACCCCGCGCTCCATCTTCCGGACCTGATCCTCGCCGTACCCGAGTGCCTCGGCGAAGTCGGCCGCCCGCAGGCCTGCGGCCTCGCGGAAGTGCCGCATCAGGCGCCCCACGGCTTCCACAAGGGACGCGATCTCGTCCCCCGGCTCGACATCCCAACCCGCTTCTTCCGCAACGTCGTTCATGTCCACCTCCAACGCGCACCCGTACCCGTACGACACCCAGGACAGCCGAGACAAGGCGGGACAAAGCCCGGACAGTTCCCGTACGCACAGGCGTCACGGCAGGTCACCGCAGGCGGAGTCGGCCACGCTGAGTGATGTGAACCAGGAAACCCCCATCCCCACCTTCAGCGTGCTGCTGTCCCCCACACCGCGCGGCGCCCGCCTCGCCCGTCTGCTGGCGACGGAGCAACTCCGCACCTGGGGGCTGCCGCTGGACCCGGCGGAGCACATCGTGGCCGAGCTGGCGGCGAACGCGGCGACCCACGGCCGCGTACCCGGACGCGACTTCCGCCTCACCCTCTACGTCATCGCCGACACCCTGCGCGTAGAACTCACGGACACCCGTGACGACCGGCTGCCACAGGTCCGACACGACGCGGAACCGGACAGCGAGACGGGCCGGGGTCTGGTCATCGTGGACGCGCTGGCCCATCGCTGGGGCCTGGCGGAGGGGTTGCGGCCGCGCAAGACGGTCTGGGCGGAAATCGTTCTGCCACCGGAAGCCGGAAACCCGGGCTCCGGTGCCGTGGGCGATCAAAGCCAAAGGACTACCGGAGTGAGAGAACCCGACCAAGCCCCACCCCATCCCGCCCCGCCGAGCGCAAACTCACCCTCGCGGGTGAACATCGCCAACTCGGCTGGATTTCGGGTCGGTTGATACCTCTACGCTCAGCGCAGCACAACCCCCACAAACAACCGCAGACATGCGACGGCCCCCGCCGGGACGGCAATCCCAATGCGAGGGCCTGACCACCGAGGAAGTAGGAGCTTCCCGATGGATACGCAGCACCCTAGCGCGCCCTCGCGCGCCCGGTCCCGCGTTGCGGGCAACAACCACCCGCACCGGCGGCCCCACTCCGGCCACTCCGGGGGCGGTCTGATCCACGACCACACCCGCCACACCACCCGCTTCACGGTGGTCGGCAACCATCTGGCCCAGCACCCGGAACTGTCCGGCCTGGCGATCGGACTGGGTGTGCACATCCAGTCGCTTCCGCAGAACTCCCACGTCGACATCAGGACCCTCGCGGACCGCTTCCCGGAGAGCAGGGCGCGCGTCGCCGCCGCCCTGCGCGAACTGGAAACCCACGGCTACCTGCGCCGCGAACACGTACGCACCCCCAACGGCCAGATCATCACCCGGACGACCTCCTGCAACCAGCCGGGCCGCAGGGCGGAGGCCGACGTAGAAACCGAGCCGAGCGCAGACCCGGTACGCCCCGCACCCGCACCCACACCCACACCCACACCCACACCGACGCACCCGCCCGCCCCGAAGAAGCGCGAGCGCGTACCCCGCAAGCCCCTACCCCCCGTACCCCAACCCGCCTATCCCTCCCCCACCCTGCTCCGGACAGCCACCGACCTGCTCGCGGACCTCCGCCACCGAGACCCCCGTCTGTTCCTCTCCGCCTGCGACACCAACCACCTCGCCCCGGGCGTCGCGGCCTGGCTGCAACGCGACGTCGGCCCGACGGCCGTACGCCACGCCCTCACCACCGACCTCCCACCCGAGGGCCTACCTACCAGTACCGGGCCATGCGGGACTTCGTTCAGTCGATGGACGACACCCTCCCCGGCAAGTTCGAGATCACCAAGGAAGGGATCGTCCACGACATGATGTCGCCCATCGGGCCGCACGAGCTCACCGTGCTGCGCCTTCGGAAGCGCCTGGAAAAGGTGATGCCGGAAGAGATCGTGGCCCATACCGGTGAGCCGGACGTGGAAGGCGAGTCCGAAGGCATCATGCGACGCCCCGAGGTGATGGTGATCGCTGAAGCCGACATGGAGGTCGAAGGAACCTTCGATCCCCGCACGATCTACGCCGCCGAGGTCGTCTCCCGCTCCAACCCCGACGACGACTGGGTCACCAAGCTGCGCGACTACCCCCTGCTCGGCATCCCCATCTACGCGATCTTCGACCCCCGCACCGGCGAAGGCGCCGTCCTCACCGACATGCACTCCACCCCGGACGGCCCCCGCTGGGCCACCCGCAAGGACTTCGTCCATGGCGAGGACGTCACCATCGGCGACTGGACGATCTCGACGGATGGGCTGCCGCGCTACCCGCAGAAGTAGGCGGAACCGACCCCGACGTCACACCACCAGCGGCCGTACCTCCTCCGCCACCCACCGTACGAACCCCTCCGGGTCCGGTTCGTCGCCCGTCGGCTGGAGGATCACCGTGTCGGCGCCGGCGTCCGTCAGTCGCTCCACGGCCTTCGCCACCGCCGCCGCGTCCCCGGAGACTCCCAGGTTCGGGACCGAGGACAGGCCCTCGGCGGTCAGCTCGGCTCGCAAGCGGGTGACCGCGTCCGGGCCCGTCGCCGTCAGGAGGTAGACGACCACCTTGTGGGGGTCCGTGCGGGTCGCCGACTTTCGGCCCTCGTCGATGAGTCGGCGCGCTCTGCGTACGCCCTCCGGGGGCGTGCCCGCGTGGAGGATGGTGCCGTCCGCTGCCTCGCCGGAGAGGCGCAGGGTGCGGGGGCCCGTCGCGCCGGCCAGGAGCTTGACCTCGCCTTTCGGGGGCCAGTCGAGAGCCACGTCGTCCAAGGTCACGTATCTGCCGGTCGTCGTGATCCGGTCGCCGTTCAGCAGGGCGCGTAGTGCGGTGAGGTGCTCGCGAAGCAGGGTCAGGGGGGATTCCGGGCGCGCTCCTACCTGCGCCATCCAGTCCTGTACTCCGTGTCCTACCCCCACGATCGCCCGGCCCGGGAACATGCGCTCCAGCGTCGCCACTTCCATCGCGGTGATCGCCACGTTGCGGAGGGGGACGGGCAGGAGGCCCACTCCGATCCGCACCCGTTCCGTCCAGGCGAGGGCGGCCGCCGCTGCCGAGATGCCGCCTTCTCTGAAGCAGTCCTCCCACAGCCAGAGTTCTTCCAGGCCCGTCTCGTCCGCGAGGCGGGCGACCTCGCGCATGCGTTCGGGGGGCAGTTGGGGGCGGAACACGGCTCCGAGTCCAGTCATGGCCTCTTCCTATCCAGCCGCCGCCCCATCGACAACAGGGTTTCATCCGGCCCGCTCACGCCCCCACCGTTCCGTCCACCCCCTCCCTCAAGAAGTCGGCGTGGCCGTTGTGGCGGCCGTACTCCAGGAGTACGTGGATCATGACCATCCTCAGCGAGACGTCCTCACCCCATCTCGGCTGGTGGCCCGCCAAGTCCAGGGAGTCCGCCTCCCGTTCGATTCGGCGTGAGTTCTCCGCCTCCGCCTCCCACGCCCCGAAGGCCTCCGCCCGGGTAGAGGCGCTCGCGTCGTACGCCGCCTGGAAGCCGATCTCGTCCGACCAGACCATCGGGGCGTCTCCGTCCTCGAAGACCCGGCGGAACCAAGCCCGTTCCACCTCCGCCATGTGCCTCACCAGGCCCAGCAGAGAAAGCGTCGACGGGGGCATCGACCGCTGTCTCAGCTCCTCGTCCGTGAGGCCCTCGCACTTCATCGCCAGCGTCGCCCGGTGGTAGTCGAGGAACGCGCGCAGCATCTCGCGTTCGGTGCCGAAGTTCGGCGGTCCAACGCGGTTGTCGTCGGCCACTGGTGCACTCCTCGTCGGAAGGGTCGTCGGGCAGACGATCAGTTTCCTACGCAAGTACGAAAAGAGCCGGTGAGGGCTCCCCGTCCCCACGGGGCCCTCACCGGCCGTTCTGATCAGGAGTCGGGTCCGCCTCAGGCGCGTACCAGCTCCCTCTCCTCCACCTCGTCCTTCGTGCGCAGACCCTCGCCCTCGACGTCCACGTTCGGGAGCGCGCGGTCCAGCCACTTGGGGAGCCACCAGGCCTTCTTGCCGAGCAGTGCGAGGACCGCGGGCACGATGGCCATGCGGACGACGAAGGCGTCGAAGAAGACCGCGATGGCCAGACCGAAGCCGATCATCTTCACCATCGACTCGCTCGAACCGATGAAGCCCGCGAACACCGCCATCATGATGACCGCCGCGGCCGTCACCACCCTCGCCCCGTGCTTGAAGCCGGTGACCACGGCCTGGCCGGGGGTCTCGCCGTGGACGTACGCCTCGCGCATGCGCGTCACGAGGAAGACCTCGTAGTCCATGGCCAGGCCGAAGACCACGCCCACCATGAAGATCGGCATCATCGACATGATCGGGCCGGTCTCCTCGACGCCCAGCACATTCGCCAGCCAGCCCCACTGGAAGACCGCGACGACCGCGCCCAGCGCCGCCATGACCGAGAGCAGGAAGCCCAGGGCCGCCTTCAGCGGGACCAGGATCGAGCGGAAGACCACGATCAGGAGCAGGAACGCCAGGCCCACCACCAGGACCAGGTACGGGACCAGTGCGTCGTTCAGTTTCTGCGAGACGTCGATGTTCATCGCGGTCGCGCCGGTGACCAGGACGTTCGCGTCCGTGTCCGTCTTGATCTCGGCGCCCGCGTCGCGGATCTCGTGGACCACGTCCTCCGTCGCCACCGAGGACGGCTTGGAGTCGGGGATCACGGTGATCATCGCCGTGTCGCCGGCCTTGTTGAACGTCGCCGGGGTGACCGAGGCGACGCCCTTCATGTCCTTGATCTCGTCGGCGACGTCCGTCGCGGCGGCCTTCGGGTCGTCCGCGTTCTTCGCGTCCACCACGACCATCAGCGGGCCGTTGAAGCCTGGGCCGAAGCCCTCCGAGAGGAGGTCGTAGGCGCGGCGCTGGGTGGTGGAGGTCGGCTGGGTGCCGTCGTCGCCCAGGCCCAGTTCGAGCGAGGAGGCCGGGATGGCCGCCGCGCCGAGGCCCACGATGCCGACGAGGAGGACGGCGAGGGGCCTGCGGACCACGAAGCTCGCCCAGCGCGTGCCCAGGTTGGGCTTCGCCGCCTGCTTCTCGACAGAAACCTGCTCCGCCCGCCTGCCGCCGCCCATCCACCTGGCCTTGTGCCCTGTCGGCTGCACCTTCTTGCCCGCGTAGCCGAGCAGCGCCGGGACCATGGTGAGGGCGATCAGTACGGCGATGGCGACCGTGCCCGCCGCCGCGATGCCCATCTTCGTCAGCATCGGGATGTTCACCACCGAGAGGCCGACCAGCGCGATCACGACCGTGAGGCCCGCGAAGACCACCGCCGAGCCCGCCGTGCCGGTGGCGCGGCCCGCCGCCTCCTCGCGGTCGCGGCCCTCGGCCAGTTCGGCGCGGTAGCGGGAGACGATGAACAGGGCGTAGTCGATACCGACCGCGAGGCCGATCATCATGGCCAGGGTGGAGGTCGTCGAGCCCAGGTCCAGCGTGCTCGCCAGTGCCGTGATCGCCGAGACGCCGATGCCCACGCCGATGAGCGCCGTCAGCAGCGGCAGCCCGGCGGAGACCAGTGAGCCGAAGGTGATGACGAGGACGACCGCCGCGACCGCGATGCCGATGATCTCCGTGGAGCCGGTGTGCGGCACGGCCTGGAGGGCGTCACCGCCGATCTCGACGGTCATCCCGGTGTCGCGGGCGCCCGCCGCCGCGTCCTCCAGGGCGTCCTTCGAGGCGTCCTCCAGCTCCATGCCGGAGACCTCGTAGCGCACCTGGGCGTACGCGATCGTGCCGTCCTTCGAGACCGACTTGGTCTTGTACGGGTCGGTGGCGGAGACGACCTCGGAGCCGGTCCGCAGTTCCTTGACGGTCTGCTCGACGGCCGCCTTGTTGCCCGCGTCCCTCATCTTCTGCCCGTCGGGCGCCTTGAAGACGACGCGTGCGGTCGCGCCGTCGGCACTGGTGCCGGGGAAGCGCTGGTCCAGCAGGTCGAAGGCCTTCTGGGCCTCGGTGCCGGGGATGGAGAAGGAGGTCGAGCCCGCGGAGGGCGCGGAGGCGGCGCCGACACCCGCGAGGGTCAGCAGCGCCACCCAGACCAGGGCTACGAAGTGTCGTCGCCGGAAGGCCGTTCGGCCCAGTTTGTAGAGGAATGTGGCCACGGAGGCGTACTCCCGTTCAGATCGTGGACGTGCGCGAGGGCAGGAGTGATCAGCCCGTGCCAGGGGTGATGGGGAAGGGCAGGGGTGATCGGCCCGACGACGTGAGCGGTCGCGTCAGGTACGGCTCAGCCACCCGGGTGGTGGTGGCTACGCGGCGATGTGGACGTCAGTCGGTCGGTACACCGAGGGCTGGGAGGACCACGGCGTCGATGTACGAACGGAGGTAGGCCTGCGTGGGCGGGCGCTCCTCGAGGATGGTCCGCGTGGCGAACGCGCCCAACAGCATGTGCACGGTGAAATCGATCGCCGGGTTGTCCGCCTGGACCTCCCCGCGGTCGACCGCCCGCTGGACGACCCGCCGGAACTCGTACATCTCCGGGTTGACCAGATGCTCCCGGAACGCCGCCAGGAGGTCGGGGTTGCCGTGCACCACCATGAACAGCCCACGCATCAGGGCGGAGTTCTGTTCCATGGCGCAGTCGTCCTCGCGGGCGACGAGGGCGTGCAGATCGCCGCGCAGGGACCCGGTGTCGACGTCGGAGATGTTGCCCGGCTTGCCGGACCGGATCGCCTTCGCCACCAGTTCGGCCTTGCCGCCCCACTGGCGGTAGAGGGTGGCCTTGCTGGAGCGGGTGCGGGCGGCCACGGCGTCCATGGTCAGGGCGTCGTAGCCGACCTCGCGGAGCAGGTCGAGCACGGCCGCGTACAGCTCGGCCTCGCGCTCGGGGGTGAGCCGACTGCGGCGCACCGTCGCGGTCTCAGTCATCCCACTCCCCCTACTCCGTCTGCACGTTCGAGGTGACCAGGCTACCGGTCGCACGCCAGGGGCACGGGCTTCCGGACGACCCAGCCCCGCGAACGAAACTGTTTCGTACGTTCACAAAGATACCCCGGGAGTCTACGAAACGAAACGGTTTCGTTCGCCACGCCTCCGTGACCTGGGTCACGGGGGGAAAGCAGGTCACGCGAGCACCCCCCACCCAGTTCCACAAGTTGCCGGTGCCTCCGGCCCGGAAAACCATGAGGAGGGTGAGCGACCCGCACGAGACCCCCACCGGCACCACCCCCACCGGCAACCCCGGAAACCCCGGCTACCTCCGCTTCCCCCACCTCAGCGGCGACCGCCTCTGCTTCGTCGCCGAGGACGACCTCTGGCTGGCCCCGCTCGACGGCCGGGGCCGCGCCTGGCGGCTGACCGCCGACCGTACGAAGGTCGCCCATCCGCGCTTCTCGCCCGACGGCGGCCACATCGCGTACACGAGCTGGCGCAACCTCGTCCCCGAGATCCATCTCGCGCCGGTGGACGGCGACAGCCCGGCCCGCCGGCTCACCCACTGGGGCAGCCCGGACACCCAGGTCTGCGGCTGGACTCCCGAGGGGCAGATCCTGGCGGTCGCCTCCCACGGCGAGCCCTTCTCGTACTTCACCTGGGCCTACAAGCTCCGCCTCGACGGCGAACCCGGCCGCAAGCTGCCGTGGGGCCCGGTCGCCGACATCCAGACCGCCGAGATCGACGGCGAGCGCCGCACGCTCCTCCTCACCGGCACCCCGCCCCACGAACCGGCCTCCTGGAAGCGCTACCGGGGCGGCGCCATGGGCCGCCTCTGGCTGCACGGGGAACGCCTGCTGGCCGATCTCGACGGACACATCAGCTCCCCCATGTTCGTCGGCGGCCGGATCGCCTTCCTCTCCGACCACGAGGGCGTCGGCAACCTCTACTCCTGCGCGTACGACGGCTCCGACCTGCGCCGCCACACCGATCACGACGCCTTCTACGCCCGGCACGCGGCCGGCGACGGCACCCGGGTGGTGTACCAGTGCGCGGGCGACCTGTGGATCGTCGACGACCTCTCCCCGGACGCCGTCCCCCGCCGCCTCGACGTGACGCTCGGCGGCCCACGCACCGGCCGGCGGCCGTACCAGGTCCCGGCCGCCCAGCACGTGGACGGCATCTCCGTCGACGAGACGGGCCGGGCGAGCGCCGTCGTCGTACGCGGGAGCCTGTACTGGCTCACGCACCGCGACGGCCCGGCCCGGACCATCGCCGACACCCCCGGCGTACGCGTCCGCCTCCCCGAGATGCTGGGCTCCGGCGGCCAGGTGGCGTACGTGACCGACGCGGACGGCGAGGACGCGATCGAGATCGCCCACCTCCCCCGGGCCAGCGGCCACCGCGAGCCCCGCCGCCTCGCCTCCGGCGCGCTGGGCCGCGTACTGGAACTGGTGTCGGACCCGGGCGGCGAACGCCTCGCCGTCGCGGCGGACGACGGCCGCCTGCTCGTCCTCGACACGAGGGAAGCGGCCGGGAACGAGGCCGGGGAGGGGGAGGGGGACGGAGAGGGGGAGGGGAACGCGGACGGGAACGAGGCCGGGGACGGCCAGAACGGTGGGAGCGAGGTCATCGAGCTGATCGCGTCCGTCAACGGGCCCGTGCGCGACCTCGCCTTCTCGCCCGACGGCGCCTGGCTGACCTGGTCGCATCCGGGTATCGGCCGTTCCCTCCGTCAGATCAAGATGGCGCGCATAAAGGACCGTCTCATCGTCGACGTCACCAATGGCCGCTTCGAGGACGAGAACCCGGTGTTCACCCGCGACGGCAGATATCTGGCGTTCTTGTCGTGGCGGGGCTTCGACCCGGTGTACGACGTCCACACCGGCGACCTGTCCTTCCCGCTGGGCTGCAGGCCCTACTTGGTGCCGCTCTCCTCGGCCACGCCCTCCCCCTTCGCGCTGAACCCGGAGGGGCGTCCGGCGGCCGGGGGCCTGGACCCGCTGGAGGACGAGGAGAGCGCGGACGGCGGCACGGTGATCGTCGAGATCGAGGGCCTGGAGAACCGGGTCACGCCCTTCCCGGTCACCGCCTCCAAGTACTCGGCGCTGCACCCGGTCGCGGGCGGCGGTCTGGTCTGGCTGCGCTGGCCGATCTCGGGCGCGCTCGGCGAGACGTTCGCCAACCCGGACGACATGACCGGGCGGCCGACCCTCGAACACTTCACCATCGGCAAGGCGAAGAAGTCCGATCTGGTCGGGCATCTGGACTGGTTCGCGGTGAGCGGCGACGGAACGCGGCTGGTCGTGGTCGACGAGGGCGACCTGCGGGCCGTCCCGTCCACCGAGTCGGGCGACAGCGACACGATCGTCTGGCTGGACCTGCGGCGCATCCTGCACGAGGCCGACCCGGCGGCGGAGTGGCGGCAGTCGTACGAGGAGGCCGGGCGCCTCATCCGCGCGTACTTCTGGGACCCGGGCATGAGCGGCATCGACTGGGACGCGGTCCTCGACCAGTACCGCCCGCTGGTCGAACGGGTCGCGTCCCCGGACGAGTTCGCGGACCTGCTCAGGGAGGTCCTGGGCGAACTGGGCACCTCGCACGCCTATGTGTCCCCCGCCCGCCGCAACGAGGGCCCGCCCCACTACCAGCGCCGCCAGGGCCTGCTGGGCGCCAACTTCGTCCACCGGGAGGAGGGGTGGACGGTCCGCCGCGTCCTCCCCGGCGACGCCTCGGACTCCAAGGCCCGCTCGCCCCTCGCCGGCACGGGCATCAGAGAGGGCGCCGTCCTGACCCATGTGGACGGCCGCCCGGTGGACCCGGTCGCGGGCCCGTATCCGCTACTGGCGGGCGCGGGCGGTACGACGGTGGAGCTGACGTTCACGCAGAAGGAGAGCGAGGGCAGGTCGCGGCGCGTGGCCGTGGTCCCCCTGATCGACGAACGCCCGCTGCGCTACCAGGACTGGGTGGCCAAACGCCGGGCGGTCGTACGGGAGTTGAGCGGCGGCCGCTGCGGCTACCTCCACATCCCGGACATGGGCGGCTCGGGCTGGGCCCAGTTCAACCGCGACCTGCGGCTGGAGGTGTCCCGGCCCGCCCTGATCGTCGACGTACGCGGCAACGCGGGCGGCCACATCAGCGAGCTGGTGGTGGAGAAGCTGACCCGCACGATCCTCGGCTGGGACCTCACACGCAACGCCCAGCCGGTGTCGTACACCTCCAACGCGCCGCGCGGCCCGGTGGTCGCCCTGGCCGACGAGGCGACCTCCTCCGACGGCGACATGATCACGGCGGCGTTCAAGCTGCTGAAGCTGGGCCCGGTCGTGGGCCTGCGCACCTGGGGCGGCGTCGTCGGCATGACCGGCCGCCACAGCCTCGGCGACGGCACGGTGATCACGGTCCCGATGAACGCGGCCTGGTTCGACGCGTACGGCTGGTCCATCGAGAACCGAGGCGTGACCCCGGACCTGGAGGTCCTGCGCACACCCCTGGACTGGGCGGAAGGCAGAAACACCCAGCTGTCGGCGGCGGTCCAACTGGCCCTGGACCTCCTGGACTCCACAGAGGTCGCCACTCCGCCGGACTACAAGAACGTACCGAACCGGGCAAGGCCACAGCTGCCGCCGCGTGCTTGAAGCCAGGCGGCGGAGCCGCAGATCAGATTCTGCGGCTCCGCCGCCTGGCCGCATCACCGACCCGCACCCGCCGACCCGCACGCACCCGACAACACACCCACGGCAGACCAAAAACGCAGGGTGCCCTCCATCAAATGAAGGGCACCCCACGTCATCCAGCCGAAGCCAGGGCTCAACGACTAGATGTCGTAGTCCTGGTCGAACCGGTCCTGCTCCTCCTGCTGCAGCCGCTCAGTCTCCGACTGACGCCCGCGCTGCGGCTCCCGCTGCGGCTCCCGCCCGCGCTGCGTCTCCTGCTCACGCTCACGCTGAGCGCGCTCGCGCAGCTCGTCCTCGGACAGGCCCGGCTGGCCCTGCTGCTTGCCCTGCTTCTGCTTGGCCTGCTGCTTCAGCCGCTCGGCCTTGTCCTGGAACTGGTCCTTCATGCCCATGTGGTTTCACTCCCAGTTGTGGGTGAGGGGATCGGGCTTCGACCAGACAAACACGCTCGGACAAAGCTCGCATTTCGATCGATTACGCAGCGTTCACGGGGGCGCTCACCGCGCCCGGGTACAGCCCCGCCGACGTGCGCGGCCAGCCGCGTTGCCCCCGGGCGGCAAGGTCAGGCTGCGCCTGGCCGGCGTGCCACGCGTCGCCGACCAGGACCTCTCCGTCAACGCGGACGGCTTCGAGCAGATCCCGGCGACCGAGGCCCCCGTGACCACCGGCGACATCACCGAGTTCGCGGTGTCCTGAGCCGAGCCACGCACGGCTGCCCCACACCCCAGCCCCGTGCGACAGCCCCGCACGACAGCCCCGCACATCGGCCGCGCACGACAACCTCGTACGCGGCTCACGACGCACGGACTCAGACCCCGGCCCCCCGCTGCCGCTCGTCGGCGGCGCCGCCCGCCCCCACCAGCCCCTTGGGAATCCCGCTCAACCGCCCCTCGAACCGCCGCATTTCCCGCGGCCCGACCGCCCCGATGATCCCCGGCAGATATCCGCGCACACCCTGCATCCCGCGCAGCCACCACTGGCCGTAGACATGGCTCGACCGGCGCTCGATGCCGGCGACGAGCCGGTCCACGGCCGGGCCCAGCGGATACGTCTTGTTGGCCGGCCACGGCAGCCGCTGCCGCAACTCACGCATGGCGTCGGTCTGGTCGGCGCCGCGCACCATGTCGGTGTCGGTCCATGACAGATACCCGACCCCTACGCCGACCCCCTTGTGCCCGACCTCGGCGCGCAGGCAGTGCGCGTACGCCTCGACGCCCGACTTGGAGGCGCAGTACGCCGACATCATCGGCGCCGGGGTGATCGCGGCGAGGGAGGCGATCTGGAGCAGATAGCCGCGGCTCTCGATCAGCGCCGGCAGGAACACCCGCCCGGTCACGGCCGACCCCACGAGGTTGACCTCGATCACGCGGCGCCAGGAGTCGAGGTCGGACTCGGCGAAGGGCCCGCCGCCGGCCACACCGGCGTTGGCGACGACGATGTCGACCCGGCCGAAGCGCTCCTTCACCTCCTCCGCGACCCTGGCCATGGCCTCCTGGTCGGTGACATCGGCGTGCCAGTACGCTCCCCCACCGCCGTACAGCCGCTCCGAGACCCGCTTCAGCTCCTCCGCCTCCAGCCCGACCAGCGCGATCTTCACCCCGCGCGCGGACAGCTTCCGGGCGAGCAGCTCGCCGACGCCCCGCGCTGCCCCGGTGACGACCGCGACCCGCCCCTCCAACGCACTGCTTGCGCTCATGCCCCTGCCTCCTCCAACTCGCCTTGCGTACTGGTCAGATGCGCGGCCGACAGCTCCCGTATCCGCTTGGTGACCAGCTCGGGTGCCTCCACCGGTGACATGTGTCCGATGCCCGGCAGTTCGGTCAGGCCCACGCAGTCGGGCAGGGCGGCGGCCAGCGCCCGCGCGTGCACCGGCGGGGTCAGCCGGTCACACGTGCCGACGACGACGGCCGTCGGCACCGTCAACTCCCGTACGCCGTGGTCGAGGTCGAGCGAGTCGAGGACGTGCGACCAGGCGTACCGCACCCGGGTCGGGCAGGCGTGCACGATCCGGGCACAGGCCTCGACCATGTCCGGCGCCGAACCGGCGCCCATCGTCCCGTACTTGAGGATCCGGCGGGCGATCGGCGTGACCGGCCCGAGCGGCGCCCGCGAACCGAGCACCTTCCGGGTGAGCCAGGTGCGTGCCCGCCCGGGCCTCATCGGGACGACCAGCGACTCGGCGACCAGCCGTGAACTGCCCGTGCTGCACAACAGCGCCGCCGCCGTGTGCTCCCGGAAGCCCGGTCGCGCCGAGGCCGCCATCAGGGTCATGCCGCCCATGGAGTGCCCGGCCAGCACGGCCTTCTCGCCGGGCGCGAGCGTGGCCGCGAGCACCGCCTCCAGATCGTCGGCGAGGGCGTCCACGCCGCACGTCTCGCTCGCCGGGCTGCGGCCGTGGCCGCGCTGGTCGTAGGCGATGACCCGGTGGTCGGCGGCGAGATCGCGCAGCTGCGCCGCCCAGAAGGCGGTCGAGCAGGTCCAGCCGTGGACGAGGACGACCGCGGGCGCCCCGTCCGGGCCGTGCACCTCGACGTGCAGCCGGGCCCCGTCGGCGGAGAGGGCCGTCAACTCCCGTGCGGGGACGGGAGGGGCGTAGGGCCCGTGCTTCACATGCATCAGTCGGGTCACGCTCCGACCTCCACCTTCGTGTCGTCGCTGTCTCTGCCGCGCACCCGCAGCACCTCGTACTCCGCGAGGTCCACGCGCCGCGTGGCGCTGCGGAACTCGGTGGTCGTACCCGGCCAGACGGTCGTGTTACGCCCGTTCGCGTCCAGGTACCAGCTCGTGCAGCCGCCGGTGTTCCACACCGTGCGCTTCATCCTTTCCTGCACCCGGTCGTTCCAGGCCTGTACGGCCTCGGGGCGGGCGTCCAGCGCGGCACGGCCGCCGAGGACGTCCAACTGCCGTACGAAGTCGGCCATGTAGTTCAGCTGGGACTCGATCATCAGGATCATGCTGGAGTTCCCGAGGCCCGTGTTGGGCCCGATGATCGTCAGCCAGTTCGGGAACCCGGCGGCCGAGGCGCCCCGCAGCGACCGCATCCCGGTCTCGGCCCAGGCCTGGGCGAGGGTACGGCCGTCGGCGCCCACGACCCGCTCGGCGATGGGCATGTCGGTGACGTGGAAGCCGGTGCCGAAGACGATCGCGTCGACCTCGGCGGTGCTGCCGTCGGCGGCGACGAGCGTGGACCCGTCGATCTCGGCGAGCCCCGAGGCGAGGACGTCCACGTTCTCCCGGGCGAGCGCCGGGTAGTACGTGTTCGACAGCAGGATCCGCTTGCAGCCGATGCGGTAGTCGGGGGTGAGCCTGGCGCGCAGGGCCGGGTCCTTGACGGCTCGGGCGATGTTCCGCTCGGCCATCCGCTCGACCGGGCCCAGTCCGCTCGGATACTTGGTGAAGGCCTGGACTTGCACCTCCCGGATGCCCCACAGCAAGCCGCGCCGGAGCTTCGCGGTGAACGGCAGCGTCCGGTGCAGTCGGCGCTCGACATCGCTGATGTCCCGGTCGACGCGGGGCAGCACCCAGGGCGGGGTCCGCTGGAAGAGGGTGAGGTGTTCGACCTCGGGCTGGATCGCGGGCACGATCTGGATCGCCGACGCGCCGGTGCCGACCATGGCGACGCGCTTGCCGCGCAGGTCGTAGTCGTGGTCCCAGCGGGCGGAGTGGAAGACCTTGCCGGGGAAGGTGCCGATGCCGGGGACGTCCGGGACCTTGGGGTCGGAGAGGGGGCCGGTCGCGGAGACGACGACATCGGCACAGAGGCGTCCGCCGCTGGTCTCGATCTCCCAGCACAGCCGTGCCGAGTCCCAGCGCATGCGCTTCACCTCGGTGTCGAGCCGAAGGTGCGGCCGCAGCCCGAAGCGGTCCGTCACCTGCTCCAGATACGCCCGGATGTGCTCCTGCCCGGAGAAGGTGCGCGGCCAGTCGGCGTGGGGCGCGAAGGAGAACGAGTAGAGGTGCGACGGCACGTCACAGGCGCACCCCGGGTAGGTGTTGTCCCGCCAGGTGCCGCCCACGGAGCCGGCCCGCTCCAGCACGACGAAGTCGGTGACCCCTTCGCGCCGCAGCCGCGCGGCGGCCCCGAGCCCCCCGAACCCGGACCCGACGATGGCGACCCGCACATGCTCGCGCTCGTCCTCGGCCATTGGCGACGCCTCCCTTGCCGTACAAAACTGCCAGTGATCGCTGGCGCAATGGGGAGCGTAGAGCAGGCCCGTACCGATGGGTAGGGGTTGGGGGGTAGGCGTTACCGGCGGTAGAGATGGCCACCGACGTCATAGGGTGCCGACGTGGCAGAAGACGGCGAGCGACACGAGTACCGCATGGAGGAGCTGGCCCGAGAGGCCGGCATCACCGTCCGCACCCTGCGCTTCTACCGGGAGCGCAAGCTGATACCGCCGCCCCGCCGCGAGGGCCGTATCGCCTGGTACGACGCCACCCACCTGGCCCGGCTGCGCACGATCGCCGCCCTGCTGGAGCGCGGCCACACCCTGAGCGGCATCGCCGAGCTGGCCGAGGCCTTCGACCACGGCCGCAACGTGGCCGAACTCCTCGGCCTGGGCGCCCCCACCGAAGAGGTCCCCGTCCGCCTCTCCCCCGAGGACCTCGCCGACCACTTCGGCGACCAGGCGACCTCGGAGAACCTCTCCGCCGCCCTCGACCTCGGCTACCTCGCCACGGACGGCGGCGAGATCGTCCACGTCAGCCGCCGGCTGCTGGACGTCTCGGCGGCCCTGGTCCGCGAGGGCATCCCCCTGGCCGACGTCCTGGCGACGGCCCACCGCGTACGCGAACACGCCGACGCCCTGGCCGCCCTCTTCACCGACCTGATCCTCACCCAGCCCGGCCACACGACCGAGGACCTCGCACGCCTACGCCCCCTCGCGAAGAGCGTGGCGGAGGCGGAGTTGTCGATGGCGCTGGACCGGCGGCTACAACAGTCGACAAATACATAAAGCCAGGGCAGGTGGCCGCAGGCGCCCAAATTCACTCGTTCGAGGAAGAAGAATCGTTCGGCCACGCCCTCGCATCGGCTAATGTTTCCACGAATCATCGATCAGACGCTCTCACTTCGTACACCCACTCTAATCAGGAGAGAAGTGCGCACGTTTTCCGTCCTCGTCGCCACGGCTGCTATTTCGGTCATGAACATGACCTCCGCGTTCGCCGAGTGCATTTGGTAGCCCCAGCGGCTCTCAGGAGCCGGTAGCACCCCACTCGTCGAACAGACGGTGCAGCTCAGCAGCCTCCCCGTCCGTCCCCAGCCTCCGGTAGACCGTCAGCGCGCGTTGCGCGTGGGCCCGGGCGGACGGGAAGTTGCGCATACGGAGATGCACCCGGGAAATACCGGCCAGCGCCCGCGCCGAACACAGCGAATAACTGTGCTCGCGCGCTATAGAAAGCGCGTTCCGATACGTGTCCAGCGCAGCACCCAACCGCCTCTCCCTGTAATGCGTGTCAGCAATTCCGAGGAGAGCCCTTTGCCTCTCATACGAATTGTCAATACGGCGGGCGACCTCCTCCGCGGCCCCGAAGTGGGCCAGGGCCTCCTCCATGCGTCCGGCACCCGCGCAGGTCTCGCCCAGACAGATGAGGACGTTGACCTCACCGATGGCGTCCCCGCCGGCCCGGTGGCTGGCAAGGGCCCGCCGGAAGCAGGCGAGCGCGCGTCCCGGCTGCCCCGTGGCGCTGTACACGGCACCGAGGTTCGTGTCGAGGATCGCGAGCTCCTTCTTGCCCCCGACCTCGCGCATCAGCGCCAGAGCGCGCTTGTAGTGATCGCCGGCCTCCTCGTGGAGCCCCAGGGCCAGCCGGATGTCCCCCAGGTTGTTCCAAGCGAGGGCCTCGCCGTGGCGGTCGCGCAGTTCCCGGTTGATGTCCAGCATGGTCCGGAAGCAGTGCGTCGCCTCGGCGTACTCCGCCCGGTGCACCCTGGCCGTACCCTGCACGTTCAGCGTCGCCGCCACCCCGCGCCGGTCGTCGACGGCGCGGTAGAGCACAAGGGCCCGGGCCAGTTCCCGCAAGCACGCCTCACCTCGGCCCGCCCCCAGATGGGCGCGGCCGATCTCGAACAGGGCGTCGGCACGGCCCCGGGGATCGTCGAGGCCCTCGAACAGGCTCAGCGCCTCGGTCGCGGCGGCGAGGGCGGCGCCGTGGTTCTCCCGGGCCAGGACGCTCGCCCGCTCCACCAACGTCTGGGCGAGCGCCGGCCGGTCCTCGCCCGAGCGGAGTGCGGTGAGGGCGGCGGCGTGCAGTTCGGCGGTGATGCGGTGCGTGCCCCAGAGCTGCAGGGAGTACGCGAGGACGTGCGGGAACAGACCGGCGAACTCCGGGAACTCCCCCGCGGCCGTACGCGCCACGGCCAGCAGATTTCCGCGCTCCACCGTCAACCACACCGACGCCTCGTCGGCGGCGGACTCGGCGTGTGGACCCATGGTGAAACCGGGCGTGATCGGTGCCGTCAGCTCCGGCGGGACAGGTCGCCTGCGGCGCCGGGGGTGGGCGAGCCGATCCGCCCGGTCCGCGGCCGTGACGTAGTACGACATCAGGCGCCGCAGCGCCGCGCGACGCTCGGCCGGAAGTTCCTCCCGGCGACCCAGGCGACCGCCGAACGCGCGGGCCAGGTCATGGAGTTGGTAGCGGTCCCGGACCCGTTCGTCGAGGAGGTGGCGGTCCAGCAGGGCATCCGCCGCTCGGCGCACCGCGCCCGGTTCGACGTCCCCGGACAGCGCCATCGCGGCCTCCAGGGTGATGTCGGGACCCGGATGCAGTGCCAGCCTGCGGAACAGTCTTCGTGCCGGGACGTCGAGGTCGGCGCACGACAGTTGCAGGGCGGCCGCGACCCGCTCGTCGAACTCGTCCAGCCGGTCGGTGGCCCCGTCCAGCCGGTCCGCGACGTACTCCAGGTCCCAGGTGTCCCGGTGGCGGAACCGGCTCGCGAGCAGTTGCACGGTGAGCGGGTGACGGCCGCACAGTTCCACGACGCGACGCAGGACCCCGGTGTCGGAGACCCGGGCCGCCCCCGCGATCCGGGCGAAGAGCGCACCTGCCTCGGACACCGACAGCACGTCCAGATGCAGCGAGGTGGCGCCGTCCAGCTCGGAGAGCCGGTTGCGGCTGGCCACGATCGCGTGGCAGTCCGGCGAGCCGGGCAGCAGCGGCCGTATCTGTTCGGCGTCCCGGGCGTTGTCGAGCACGACCAGCACCCGGTGCTGGGCGGTCCACTCACGCCAGCGCGCGGTCCGCTCGTCCAGGGTGACCGGCAGCGGATCGGGGACGCCGACGGTGTGCAGCAGAAACGCCAGGGCGTCCGCGGGATCGTAGGGCGGCTGATCGCTGTAGGCGCGCAGGTCCACATAGAACTGACCGTCCGGGTAGCGGCCGCGCATCCGGTGCGCGGCATGCACGATCAACGCGGACTTGCCCACCCCGGGCATACCGTGCACGACGGTGACCGGCAGCGCCGTCCCGTTGCCCTCGGGAACGGGATCGGCGAGCAGGATGTCGAGCTCGCTCGTGCGGCCGGTGAAATCCCTGGTGTCGCGCGGCAGGCTGCTCCCCGGATGGCCGACCGCACGGTCCGCCGCCCGCACGGCACCCCCCTGGCCGCTCCCCGGCACACCGGTCGCCGGGCTGTGCTCCCGCAGGGCGGGGTCCTGGCCGAGGATGCGAACCTGCAGCTCCTGTAGTTCTGTGCCGGGGTCGATGCCGAGTTCCTCGCCGAGCCGGTGCCGCGTGGTGCGGTACAGGGCCAGGGCCTCGCCGTCCCGGCCGGACCGGTACAGGGCCAGCATCAGGGCGGCTACCGCCTGCTGGGCCAAGGGGTTCAGGGAGACGAGCTCGTGGAGTTCGCCCAGGAGGTCGGCGTGGCGGCCCAGTTCCAGCTCCAGCCGGATGCGCTCCTCCCGGATCCGACGGTGGTCCTCGGTCAGCCGAGCCCGGGCGGAGGCGGCCCAGTCGCCGGTGAACTCCGCGAACGGCTCCCCCCGCCACAGCGACTCGGCGGTGTGCAGCAGACCGACGGCGTACTCCCGGTCACCGCGCCCGGCAGCCGCCCGGGCCTCGGCACGCAGCCGTTGCAGCCGGACGAAGTCCACGTCGTCCGTGTGCTGGACACGCAGCCGGTAGCGGCGCGGGGACGGACGCTCCAGCCGCGCCAGATCACCGACGGCGCGGCGCAGCCGGGTGCGCAGCCGGGAGAGATAGGTGTGCAGGGTCTCCACGGCGGTCACGGGCACTTCGTCGTCGTCCCAGACGCGCTCGAGGAGCGTGTCGAAGGCGACCGGATCCCCTTGGGCGTACAGCAGGACCGCCAGCACCCTGCGCTCCTTCAGAGATCCGAGCGGGTACTGCCGTCCCCGGTGCCACAGTTCGAGCGGCCCGAGCGCGAGAAGGTGCACCACTTCCCCCAGGTGGTTCCGCTTCTTCCAGGCGTTGCGCGACTTTTCAGGTGGGGCGCGACTCTTCAGGTGGGGCGCGAATTTCCAGGTGTGGCGCCGCTGTCCCGGCGATGCGCTTTTCTCGCGTCGGCGGTTCCCGCACGGGGCACCCGACGGGTCGCACACCAGTCCACCTCATGTCTCACTGTCGCCACCTCGACGGATGGAACAGAGGTGTAAAGCAGGGCGCACAGTCGCGCGAAGGGGCGCACAGAGCCGGGCAGGAGACCGGCGTCCGAGAAGTGCAAGTTTTCTGCAAGCCCGCCGTCCAAACACCCGGGGAGACCTGAGCCGTGGCCGCGCACGACATACCGGCCGCACACCTCAACTCGGTTGCCACACGGGGGAGTTCCCATGAGCCTGCTGATGCCGGACGCCGACCGGCGCCCTGCCGTGCCGCTGCGTCTCGATGTCGAACGCTGGGCGACCTTCCGCATCCGCAAGCGGGTGCTCGCGGTCGTGCACACGGTGACCTCCGCCCGGCGGTTGCTGGACGCGGTCCGGCTGCTGGAGGGCGACCCTCGGGTGCAGGTCCTGTTCACGGTGGCCGGTGACGTCTTCAACCACGGCGTGGACGAGTTCCTCGAGGACACCAGGGCCCTGGTCGTGCCGTGGGGCCAGGCCGTGCACACACGCTTCGACCTCGCGCTGGCCGCGAGCTACGGAAGCCTGCACGAACTGAACGTGCCGGTGATCGTGCTCCCGCACGGCGCCTCGTACAACCGGCGCATCTCCGTGCCCGACGGCCGCCGCGGCCGTCTGCCCGCGCTGCGCGAGGTGTACGGGCTGGGCCGGCAGTGGCTGGTCCGCGACGGGGTGGTGGTGCCCGCGGCGATCGTCCTGGCCCACGAGGACGACCGCACCCGCCTCGGCCGGGAGTGCCCCGAGGCGCTGCCCGTGGCCGAGGTGGTCGGGGACCCCTGCTACGACCGCGTCGCGGCGAGCCTGTCCGCGCGGGACCTGTACCGGACTGCACTGGGCGCGGCACCCCGCCAGGAGGTGGTGCTCGTCTGCTCTACCTGGGGGCCCGATTCGCTTCTCGGCCGCCACTGGGACCTGCTGGAGCAGCTGGCCGCCCAACTCCCCCGGGAGGACTTCCGCATCGTCGTCATGCTCCACTCGAACGTCTGGAACGCCCACAGCGAATGGCACATCCGCAGTGCGTTCGCCGGGCTGAGCCGCTGTGGCGTCGGACTGGTCAGCCAGCACGCGGAGTGGTGCGGCGCCCTGGTCGCGGCCGACTACATCGTGGGAGACCACGGCTCCGTGTCGCTGTACGGGACGATGACGGGCGCCCGCCTGCTGACCGCCGGCTCCCCGGACACCGACCTCGATCCCTCCTCACCGATGGCCGAGTTGCGCTCGCTGGCACCCCGGATCGACGCGGATCGGCCTCTGCTCCGCCAGCTGCGGCGAAGCTCCGCCACGTACCGCCCGGACCGGTACGCGCGGGTCGCGGCCCGGATCAGTTCGGAGCCGGGCCTGTTCGCCCGAAGGATGCGCACCCTGCTGTACCGGAAGCTGCGCCTGCGCGCCCCGGTCGCCCGCCCCGCGCCGGAATCAGCGGCACTGCCGGTCCTGTTGCGGTACGGCGAGCCGGGGGGTGCCAGGCCGTGAGTACGGCAGCGCGGCGGGCGCCGGGGCCGTGGGCCCGGTACGTCCGCGTCACACCGCCGGGACCGGACGGCGGTCCGGCGGCCGTGGACGAGCATCTGCGGGTGGAACTGCCCGCCCCGCCGCCCTGGCCCGCCCTCGCCGACGTGCTGGTGGCGCCGGGGGCGGGAAACGGTGCGGCCGACGAGCTCGCCGCCGCCAATCCGGGCGCGGCGGTGGTGGCGGTGCACACCGGGGCCGGGAGCTGCTGGCTGCGCGTGGGCCCGCACGGGCGCGTGCCGCTACGGCTGGTCCTGACCGAGCGGCACGCGGCCGTGTGCCCGTGGCCGGTCTGGGCGTCACTGGCGTATGCCTGGCTGGTGACGGGCGCACGGTGAACGGTGCCCGCGGCAGCACGGTGTCGCGGCACGGGGGCCGGCGGTTCCCTACCGCGGTTCGGTTGCGGCGACGGCGGCTCGGTCACCGGAGACGGCCGTCCGGGCCCGCGGTACAGCAGCCTGGTCGCCAGACGACGGCGGTTCAGACGCCAAAGTTCGGCAGCCCGGTCACCAGGCGACGACCGTCCAGCCGCAGGAGACCACCAGCCCAGCCACCAAGCAACAACCGTCCAACCGCAAGAGACCGCCAGCCCAGCCACCAAGCAACAACCGTCCAACCGCAAGAGACCGCCAGCCCAGCCACCAAGCAACAACCGTCCAACCGCCACGTACCGCAGGCCCGGTCGCCGGGCGACGGTGGTTGCCGTCCCGCGTCGGCCCGGTCAGTCGGCCCCGTCGTCCTCGCCCAGCAGCCGCAGTCGCGCACGCAGTTCGTCGGCTTGTCTTGGCTGGTTCGCCGCGACGGCCAGGGCGAGCGCCTGGTGATAGCGCTGCCGGGCGAGGGCGCGCTGCCCACGCCCCTCGGCGACCTCGGCCAGGGCCCGGAGCGCACGGGCCGTCTCCGAATCGGCTCCCACGGCACCGAGATCGGCCAGTGCTCCGGAGAGCAGCCGCTCCGCCTCGTCGAGCCCGCCCCGGAGCAGGGCGGACCGGCCGAGCAGGGTGGTGGCACGTGCCGCGTTGTAGGGGTCGTCCACGGCCACCAACGCGGCGCGTGCCGCGGCGGCACCTTCGGCGGCCCGCTCAGGCCGGCCGCGGGCGAGCTCGATGTCGGCCGCGTTGAGCCGGGCGAGCCCACCCGCCCGCTCGTCCCCGTGCCTCGGGAGTTCGACGGCCGCGCGGTCGAACAGCACGGCTGCTTCGTCCAGTTGCCCCAGGCGCTGATGAGCCAGTCCGCGGTAGTTGAGCGTACGGGCATGGCCGAGGAGGTCCCCGACGGAGGCGAAGAGCCTGGCCGCCTCCTCGAACATCTCCAGCGCCCGCTCGTGCCGTCCACGCCCCAGCTCGCCCTGGCCCCCGGACGTCAGCATCCGGCACGCGGCCTGTGTGTCGCCCACCTCGTGCGCCGCGACCAGCCCCTCCTCGTACACCGCGTGCCACTCGTCGTAGTGCTTGCGGCGGATGAAGAGCGGCCCCATGGCATCGGCGAGCTGCCAGCAGGCGGCCGCCGCGCCCGCCGCCCTGGCGTGCCGGATCACCGCCATCAACTGGGGCAGCTCCCGCTCCAGCCAGTCCAACGCCGCCCGTGGGCCGGGGCCGGGGTCCCCCTCGACCACCGGACCGGGACCGTAGGACCGCTCACGCAAAGGGTGGTACGGCTCGACGGCCTTCTCCGCCCGGGTCGCGGTGGCCAGATAGTGGTCGGCGATACGGCGGAACGCGGCGGCCCGTCCCGCCTCGGATTCGTCCTGCGCGGCCTTCTCGGTGGCGTGCAACCGGACGAGGTCGTGGAATCGGTAGCGGTCCTCGCCCACGTCGATCAGCAGATTGGCGTCGTACAGGTTCTCCAGCGACCGCTCCACATCGGGCAGGACGGCGCCGGACCCCGGCCCGTCGGCGGCGGACCCCGGCCCGTCGGCGGCGGACCCGCGCCCCAGGACCGCCGCCGCCACCGCGCTCCCGAACTCCCTTCCCGGGTGGACACCGAGCAGCCGGTAGAGCTGGGCCGCCGTCTCGGGCAGCCCCCGGTACGACAGGTCGAGCGCGGCGCGTACGCCGTGGTCGCCGTCGATCGCGAGCGCGTCCAACCGCCCCTGCTCGGCGGCAAGGGCCCGCACCATCGTGGTGATCCGTCTGCCCGGCCGGGCGGCGAGCCGGGCTCCCGCGACGCGCACGGCGAGCGGCAGCCCGGCGCACAGACCTACGAGGGCCCGGGCGTCGTCGGCCTGGGTGGCCACCCGATCGTCGGCGAGGGTCGCCGCGAGCAGCTCCATCGCCGCTTCCGGGGCGAGTGGCTCCAACTGCATCTGATAGCAGCCCTCGAGTGCCAGTCCGGACATCCGCCGACGGCTGGTCACGAGGGTGACGTTCGAGCCGCCCGGCAGCAGCGGCCGCACCTGGGCCGCCGATGCCGCGTCGTCGAGCAGGACCACGACGGCGCGCTCGGCGGTCAACGAGCGGTACAGCGCCGCCCGTTCCGCCAGACCGTGGGGCACCTGCCGGGGCGGCACGCCCAGGCCACGCAGGAATCCGCTCAGCACCTCGGCGGGATCTGCGGGCCCGGCCGGCGACTGGGCGCCCAGGTCCGCGTACAACTGGCCGTCCGGGAAATCCGGGCGCAGCCTGTGCAGCCAGGACAGGGCGAGGGCGGTCTTGCCCACCCCGCCCAGTCCGCTCACCGTGGCGAGGACGGGATGGCCCCGGCGGGCGGCGGAGGCCCGGTGGTGTTCCAGGCGCTCGACTTCGGCCGTGCGGGCGGTGAGGGGAACCGGGGGCGGGAGCTGCCACGGCAGCGGGGTGCGCGGCTGTGATGCGGCCGGATCGCCGGTACGGACGTGGACGTCGCCGTACACGACGGCGGCCTGCACGCTGGGACCGTGCACGACGCCGCTGAGCTCGTTGTGGTCGCCCCGTTCCTGCCCCCGCACGTCTCCCCCATCCGACGGGTAAGTACCGCCTCCTGGGGATGAGTATTTCCGCACGGCAATCGAACAACCGGTGCCGCACGGCGTGGTGCGTCGCAGACCTGTGACGTTGGTCGCCCCGTCAGTGACGGATCACTCGTAGACCACGGTGACGGGCGCGTGATCCGACCACCGCTCCCCATGCGTGGCCGCCCGCTCCACGACCCCCTTGACCGCCCTGCCGGCGAGCCCCGGTGTCGCGACCTGGTAGTCGATGCGCCAACCGCTGTCGTTGTCGAAGGCCCGCCCCCGGTAAGACCACCAGGTGTACGGCCCCTCGGCGTCCGGATGCAGCGCACGCAGCACATCCACGTACCCCCCGTCATCCGGCTCGAACACCCTCCCGAGCCACTCCCGCTCCTCGGGCAGGAACCCGGAGTTCTTGGTGTTGCCGCGCCAGTTCTTGAGGTCGGCCTCGCGGTGGGCGATGTTCCAGTCTCCGCACACCACGACCTCCCGTCCGCCCGCGGCGGCCCGCTCCCGCAGCTCCTTCAGGTAGGCGAGGAACTCCCCCATGAACCGGATCTTCTCGTCCTGGCGCTCGGTGCCGACCTCCCCGGAGGGCAGGTAGAGGCTGGCGACCGTGACCCCCGGCAGATCGGCTTCGACGTAGCGCCCGCTGTCGTCGAACTCCTCCGACCCGAAGCCCACCTGGATCCGGTCGGGCTCACGCCGGGTGTAGAGGGAGACCCCCGCGCGCCCCTTGGCGGCGGCCGGGGCGTGCACGACATGCCACCCGTCGGGCTGCCGCACCCCCTCGCTCAGCTGCTGCGGCTCGGCGCGCACCTCCTGCAGACAGATCGCGTCGGCGGAGGTGTCGGCGAGCCACTCCACGAAGCCCTTCTTGGCGGCGGCCCGCAGCCCGTTCACATTTACAGAGGTCACAGTGAGCACCTCGGCACGATACCGGCACACTGGGACGCGCAGACAACAGCCGAGCGCATGGATATACGATAATCAACATGAATATACGTCCCGTCCCGTTCGACCATCCCGACGCCGTGAAGCTCAACGACCAGGTACAGGCCGAGTACGCGGTGCGCTACGGCGACGGCGGCGACGAGACCCATCTGGACCCGGCGATGTTCGCCCCGCCCTCGGGCCTCTATCTGATCGCGTACGACGACTCGGAGAGCCCCGTCGCCACGGGCGGCTGGCGTTCCCAGGAGACGAACCCCGAGGGCTATCTGGACGGCGACGCCGAGCTCAAGCGCATGTTCGTCGTCCCCCAGGCCCGCGGTCTCGGCCTCGCCCGCCGCATCCTGGCCGCCCTGGAGGAGGACGCCCGCGCGGCCGGCCGCCTCCGCATGGTCCTGGAGACCGGCGACAAGCAGCCGGAGGCCATCGCCCTCTACGCCTCCAGCGGCTACGAACTCTGCCCCAAGTTCGGCTACTACCGCGACAGCCCGCTGAGCCGCTGCTTCGCGAAGGCCCTGTAGAAACCCGCGGCCAACACGTCGAAGCCCCAGTCGGTGTTCACCGACTGGGGCTTCGAGCTGCGTGGACCTGTGGGGATTTGAACCCCAGACCCCCTCGATGCGAACGAGGTGCGCTACCGGACTGCGCCACAGGCCCTTGCAACGAGTGAAACTCTAGCATCCCGATCCGGGTGCTTGGAAATCCGTTCCCGGCTGGTCAGCGGAGCAGGAAATCCGACGGCGACGCCGGGTCACTCGTTCGCCGCCCGGGGCCGGTCGCCGTCCTCGTACTGGTCGAAGAGGGGTGTGCGGCCCCGCTCACGGGAGCGCCGGGCGGAGGCCGCGCGGCGGGCGTCCGAGCGGCCGTCGTCGGGGGCGCCGGCCACCTCCGGGTGCTCGTCGGCGTCGGGTTCCGGCTCCTCCGGCTCCCGCGAGGAGCCGTTCGGGTCGGCCGAACTCGACCGCGCGGAACTCCACGCGTCCGGCGCCCCGAGGTCCACGTCGGACGTGCTCCGAGGGGCCACCGGCGCGGTCACGTACGTCGGGAGCGGCACGGGCACCGGGTCCCAGCTGTCGCCGTGGCCCGGTCGCCGCTGCCGCTCGCGCTGCTGGTCGACCCACTCGGCGTGGTCGGTCTGCTCGACGAGGGCACGGCGGTCGGCGGCGAGCGCGGTGAGGTCGGGCCTGGTCTCCTCCGACTCGGGTCCGTCCTCCGGCTCGTCGAGGTCCGGCTCGGGCTGCGGCCGCCGCCGGGGCCGGCTCTCCCTCAGCCGCTGCGCCGCCACCTCGGCCCGCCGCCGGTCCATGGTGAAGGCGAACCGCCGCCGCTCCTGGACACGCAGGTGCGCGATGTACGCGCTCAGCAGCACCGCCGGTACGGCGGGCGCCCACAGGAACGCGACCCCGCCGACCGCCGCGACGACCGCGCCGAGCGTGAAGGCCATGAAGAGCATCACGGTCGTACGCCGTCGGCGCGCGAGCGCCTTCGAGCGCCGGGCCCGTGCCTTGGCCTCCGCCGAGGAGCCTCGGCGAGCGCCGGATACTCGCTTCGCGGGAGCGGGCTTGGCGGCGGACTTACCGGCCGGCTTCGCGGCGGACTTACCGGTGGGCTTGCCCGTGGGCTTGCTGGCGGCCTGGGCGGCCTGGGCGGCGGAAGCGTGGGCCGCACCGGACCCGGCGGACGCACCTGACGTACCTGACGCACCCGACGCCGCTGCCGCCCTGCCCGCCTGGCGTGCGCCCTGCTGCGGTGACACCCCGGGCTGCGACGGCTCACCCCGCTCCACCGGGAGTTGGGCCTTCGTCTGCGCCCTGTACGGGGGCATGGCGAAGGCCCGGACGTCCACCGAGTCGGTGACGGCGTCCGGATCGGCGCTGGGCTCCCCCTCGTCGGCGGAGCGCGCCCGCAGGTCCTTGGCGTATCGGCGCTCCATCCCCGCCCGGCCGGAAAGCAGCCGGATGGCGGTGCTGAAGCGTTCCGTCGGACGGGCTTCGTTCAGCTCGTCCTGCCTACGGAGCCACATCGGCACCAAGTAGGCGGCCCAGGCCCCGACGATGACTGCGTAGATGAGGCCGCTGCTGCTCACGCCTCACACCGTAGAGGGGTTTCCGCGAGGCCATCGGCCAATTGGGCCGGTGTGTCGCACGATCCGGCTGATATTTCGAGCTTTTTTTGTGACCGATGCGATCAGCAGGCTGCCGAGAGCGTGAAATTAACGCACCGAGACCGCTTCGACTCGATCACCAATGATACGAATATTTCGAACACTTATTTCATTTACCGTTGTTGCGGCCTTCCGGCGCCGCGTCCCGCGCCCGTTCCCGCTGCCAGCGGCCGAGCAGGCCCTCGGGCACTTCCTCGGCGGTGAGCGCGAAGACGAGATGGTCACGCCAGGCACCGTCGATGTGAAGATATCGTGGACGAATCCCTTCGTCGCGGAATCCGAGTTTCTCCACGACCCGCCGACTGGGGCGGTTCTCGGGGCGAATGCAGACCTCGATGCGGTGCAGCCCGACGGTCCGGAAGCAGTGGTCGACGACGAGCGCGACCGCCGTGGGGATCACGCCCCGCCCGGCGACCGACTCGTCGATCCAGTAGCCGACGTGCCCGGAGCACATCGAGCCCCAGGTGATCCCGGCGACCGTCAACTGCCCTACGAGCCGCCCCTGGTACTCGACCACGAACGGCAGCATCCGGCCCGCGTGCGCCTCCGAGCGCAGATGGCGGACCATCTGACGGTACGTCGGCCGGTGCGCTATGGGCCCGCTGGGCGTGGGCGGCGGAATCGTCGCCTCCCAGGGCCGCAGCCAGTCCCGGTTGCGCCGGTTGACCTCGCGCCAGGCCCGTTGGTCGCGCAGCTTTATGGGCCTCAGGACGACCTCGCCGTCCGTCAGCACGACAGGCCAGGATGGGCTGTTCAGCTCGCACCCCCATGGGGTCCGGAGGGGTCAGCGTCGGCCGCGGGGCGCTCGCCGACGGCCGGTCTCGGGTGGTCGCCGCCGCGGATCTGGTCGACGGCGTGGATCAGGAGGGGCGCCAGGACGGCCAGGCCGTCCCGCACCCCGCCGGTGGAGCCGGGCAGGTTGACGATCAGGGTGCGGCCCGCGACTCCGGCGAGGCCCCGGGAGAGCGCCGCCGTGGGCACCTTCTCCCGGCCGTACGCGCGGATCGCCTCGGGGATGCCCGGCACCTCGTGGTCGAGCACCGCGCGGGTCGCCTCGGGGGTGCGGTCGGTCGGCGAGACGCCCGTACCGCCGGTCGTCACGATCACGTCGTACCCGGCGTCGACGCCCGCCCGCAGCGCCGCCTCCACCGGGTCGCCGTCGGGCACGACCTGCGGGCCCTCGACGGCGAAGCCGAACCCCGAGAGCCCCTGGGCGATCAGGGGCCCGCCCTTGTCCTCGTACACCCCGGCGGCGGCCCGGTTGGAGGCGGTCACGACCAGGGCGCGGTAAGGGGAGGCCGGGGCGTCGCCGACCGGCGCGCTCCCGGTGGGTGGATGCGGTGAGGTTGTCATGACCGGCTCCAGTCGCCGGACTTGCCGCCCGTCTTCTCCTCCACGCGCACGTCCGTGATGACCGCCCCCTTGTCGACCGCCTTGACCATGTCGATCACGGTGAGCGCGGCGACGGAGACCGCGGTCAGGGCCTCCATCTCGACGCCCGTGCGGTCCGTGGTCTTCACGGTGGCGAGGATCTCGACCGCGTCGTCCGCGACCGACAGGTCGAGCTTGACGCCCGACACCGACAGCGGGTGGCAGAGCGGGATGAGGTCGGGGGTGCGCTTGGCACCCATGATGCCCGCGATACGCGCGGTGGCGAGAGCGTCGCCCTTGGGGACGCCCTCGCCCCGGAGCAGTTCGACCACCTCGGGCGAGATCAGGACGCGGCCACTGGCGCGGGCGGTGCGCGCGGTCACGTCCTTCCCCGATACGTCGACCATGCGCGCGGCGCCCGCCTCGTCGATGTGGGTCAGTCGGTCCTGCGGCGTACTCATGGTGGTGTGGCGCTCCCGGTCCGGGCCCGGCGCGGTGCGGCGCGCGGCCTGTTGTGCGCGACACGGTACGCCACCCTCGGCGGTTCGGCCGAGCAGGACCACCCGCTCCCCCGGCCGGTCGGCCGAGCGACACCGTGCCGGCACCCGGCCGGTCAGCCGAGCAGGACGACCTCGACCTCCGTACCGGGCTCCGCCGACTCGACGCCCTCGGGGATCACGATGAGCGCGTCGGCCTGCGCGAGGGCCGCGACCAGGTGCGATCCCGCGCCCCCTACGGGGGTGACCCTGCCCTCGGCGTACGAACCCCGCAGATACTGCCGGCGCCCGGCGGGCGAGGTCAGTGCCTTGGGCGCGTCCAGGGTGGCGGTGACCGTGGGCCGGTGGACGTCCGTCAGGCCCATCAGCGTACGGATCGCGGGCCGGACGAAGATCTCGAAGGAGACGTACGACGACACGGGGTTGCCGGGAAGGGCGAGCAGCGGGATGTGGTCGGGGCCGATCGTGCCGAAGCCCTGGGGCTTGCCGGGCTGCATGGCGAGCTTGCGGAACTCGATGCCGGCGCCCTCCTCGTCCTCGTCGCCGACGGACTCCAGGGCCTCCTTGACGACGTCGTACGCCCCGACGCTCACGCCTCCCGTGGTGACCACCAGGTCGGCGCGGACGAGCTGGTCGTCGATGGTGGAGCGGAGCGTCTCGGCGTCGTCGGCGACGGCGCCCACGCGGTAGGCGATCGCCCCGGCGTCGCGGGCGGCGGCGGTCAGCGCGAAGCTGTTGGAGTCGTAGATCTGGCCGGTGGCCAACTCGCCGCCCGGCGGGATCAGTTCGCTGCCGGTGGAGAGCACCACCACGCGCGGGCGCGGGCGCACGCGTACCGAGGCGCGGCCGATGGCGGCCAGCAGGGCGATCTGCGGCGGGCCGAGGATCGTGCCGGCGGCGAGGGCGCGGTCGCCCGCCTTCACATCGCTGCCCTTCGCGCGTACGTGCGCGCGTGCCTCGGCGGCGCGGTGGACGGCGACCTGGCCGGTGGCGCCCTCGGGGCTCGCGCTGCGGGCCCGCATCCCGGAGACGGGGCCCTCGCCGAGGCCGCCGTCGGTCCACTCCACGGGGACGACCGCCTCGGCGCCGGGCGGCAGGGGGGCGCCGGTCATGATGCGGGCGGCCTCGCCGGGGCCGACCTGGACCTGCTCGGCCTGGCCCGCCGCCACGTCCCCGACGACCGTGAGCACGGCCGGGAACTCCTCGCTCGCGCCCGCGATGTCCGCGACCCGCACCGCGTACCCGTCCATCGAGCTGTTGTCGAACGGCGGCAGCGACAGCGGCACCGTGACGTCCTCGACCAGGACGCAGCCCTGGGCGTCGAGGAGTTGCAGCTCGATGGGTTCCAGGGGGTGGACGGTGGCGAGGATGTCCTCCAGGTGTTCGGTCACCGACCAGAGGTGGTCCGGGTCGGTGGCGGGGGTGGCGGCGCTGCTCAAAGTGGCTACATCTCCTCGGCTACGTAACTGCGAAGCCAGGTCCGGAAGTCCGGGCCCAGGTCCTCACGTTCGCATGCGAGCCTGACAATGGCACGCAGATAGTCGCCACGGTCGCCGGTGTCATAGCGGCGGCCCTTGAAGACCACGCCGTGCACGGGACCGCCGACCTTCTCGTCCGCGGCGAGCTGCTGGAGGGCGTCGGTGAGCTGGATCTCGCCGCCGCGGCCCGGCTCGGTCTTGCGCAGTATCCCGAAGATGCTGGGGTCGAGGACGTAGCGCCCGATGACCGCGTAGCTGGACGGGGCGTCCGCCGGGTCGGGCTTCTCGACCAGGCCGGTCACCCGGACGACGTCGCTGTCCTCGGTGGCCTCCACGGCCGCGCAGCCGTAGAGGTGGATCTGCTCGGGTGCGACCTCCATGAGCGCGATGACGCTGCCGCCGCTCTGCTCCTGGACCTCGACCATGCGCTTGAGGAGCGGGTCGCGGGGGTCGATCAGGTCGTCGCCGAGGAGGACGGCGAAGGGCTCCTGGCCGACGTGCGGTGCGGCGCAGAGCACGGCGTGCCCGAGGCCCCTGGGGTCGCCCTGGCGGACGTAGTGGATGGTCGCGAGGTCGCTGGACTCCTGGACCTTGGCCAGTCGGCCGGCGTCGCCCTTCTTCTGCAGGGCCGACTCCAGCTCGTAGTTGCGGTCGAAGTGGTCCTCGAGGGGCCGCTTGTTCCGACCGGTGATCATCAGGACATCGTCCAGCCCCGCCGACGCGGCCTCTTCGACCACGTACTGGATCGCCGGCTTGTCCACGACCGGCAGCATCTCCTTGGGAGTGGCTTTGGTGGCCGGCAGGAAGCGGGTTCCGAGACCCGCGGCGGGGATGACAGCCTTGCTGATCCTGGGGTTCGCCTCAGTCATGCCCGCAACCTTATCCGGTGCCTTTATGAAGAATCTGTGGTTCCGGTTAATTCGCTCTCATATAAGCCGATTACGAAGGGTACTGGAGCAACCTGTGAGTCAGATGGGTCCCGGAGCGGAGCCTGCCAAGCGAATGTTGCGCAAAGAGTTCCTCATGGTGAGAGGCAGGTTGACGGCCGATGACGTCCGGAGAACGGCCGAGGCCCTTGCCGCCCGCGCCCTGGACCTGCCCGAGCTGGCGCATGGGCGCACGGTCGCGGCGTACGTCTCCGTGGGGAGCGAGCCCGGCACGCTCGCGCTCCTCAACGCGCTCCGCGCGCGCGGGGTGCGCGTCCTGCTGCCGGTCCTGCTGGCGGACAACGACCTCGACTGGGGCGCGTACGAGGGCGAGGGTTCCCTCGCGCGCGTGCAGCACGGCGGTGGCCGGATGGCCCTGCTGGAGCCCGTCGGTGAGCGGCTCGGCCCGGACGCCGTGACCGGCGCCGACGCCGTCCTGCTGCCGGGCCTCGCCGTGGACGCGCGCGGGATGCGCCTGGGCCGCGGCGGCGGCTCGTACGACCGTGTCCTGGCCCGCCTCGAACGCGCGGGCGCCGACCCGGCCCTGGTGGTCCTGCTGTACGACTCGGAGGTCGTGGACCGCGTCCCCGAGGAGCCGCACGACCGTCCGGTGCACGCGGTGGTGACGCCTTCGGGGGTGCGGCGCTTCAGATGACCGGCGCATGAAAAACGGCCCCCACGCGTGCGTGGAGGCCGTTTCCGTCGGCAGCCGGTGACTGGCTACGGCTTGAGCAGCAGCGTGTCACTCGTGTTCTTGTCGACCGCCTTCTCCGAGAAGGACCAGGTCAGCAGCTCGCCCTTGACCCACTCGTCCGTCTGGTCGGTGTAGTGGGCGTTGTAGGCGTGCCCGGAGGCGCCGGTGAGGTTGATCCACTTGGACTTGTCGAGGTCGCCGAGGTTGACCACCATCCGCATCGACGGCACCCACACGACCTCGTAGCCTCCGGCCGCGTTCCAGCCGGTGGCGTTGACCGTGGCCTCGCCGCCGCCCAGCTTCCAGGGGCCGCGGTTGAGCAGGTACTGCACGATGTCGGGGCCCTCGGTGCCGAGCGTCTGGTTCTTCAGGAACAGGCGGTGCAGCCGGCCCCAGCTCCAGGTGTCGATGTCCTTGCCGAGCTTGGCGGTCAGCTCCCAACGGGCGTCGCGCATGGCCCGCTTGAACAGCTCGTCACGGGTGTCGGCGGCCGTCTGGGTGCGCGTCTTCGGCGTGGACCACCAGTTGTTGTCCTCGTCGTCGATGATCCGGCGGACCACCTCGAACCAGCGGTCGCCGCCGTCCGGCTGCGCCTGGTCCGCGTCACGCTGACCGCACTCGCGCACGGCCTGGTTCGCGTCTGCGGGCCCGGTGGTGTCGACCGGCGCGACGTACAGGCACTGGCCCTCGACCCGCAGCTCCTTGGGCAGCTTGTTGCCGAAGGCGAGCTTGAGGATGTTGCGCCACACCGAGTTGAAGTAGGCGGCGGCCGCCGAGTCGGCGTCCTGGGTGTAGTCCCAGCCCTCCAGCAGCTTCTGCGCCTCGCGGACGTGCTTGTCGTCGACGTCGATCTTGAGCAGCAGGGGCACCAGCAGCTTGGCGATCTCGCTGCTGTTGTCCATCTGCATCTGACGCATGTCGTCGGACGAGATCTTGCCGCCGTCCTTGATCTTCGACTCGATCAGGCTGGAGATCCGCTGCGCGCGCGTGCCGTAGCCCCAGTCCGTGGTGAGGGTGTACGGGTACTTCTTGTCGACGACGGCCTGGTTGGCGGTGACGATGTAGCCGCGCTTGGGGTTGTACTCGTAGGGCAGTTCGTCCTGGTCGATGTACCCGGTCCAGCGGTACTTCGCGTCCCAGCCCGGCGCCGGCACCGAACCGTCGCCCTTGCCGCGCGTGGGGATCTTGCCCGGCAGCTGGTAGCCGATGTTGTCCTTGGTGTCGGCGTAGATCAGGTTCTGCGAGGGGACGTCGAACAGGGCGGCGGCCTTGCGGAAGTCGGTCCAGTTCGCGGCCTTGTCCATGGCGAAGACGGCGTCCATGGAGGTGCCCGCTTCCAGGGCGGTCCAGCGCAGGGCGATGCCGTAGCCGTCGCCGCGGTCGGGTGCGTCCTGGTCGACCTCGGCCTTCCTGCCGACCTTGACGAGCTCGTCGTTGCGGTCGGACAGCAGGGGGCCGTTGTTGGTGGTGCGGACGACGATCTTCTTGGACTCGCCCCCGGCGACCTTGATGGTCTCCTCACGGGTGTCGAACGGCAGCACCTTCTCGCCGAACTGGTACCCGTCGCCGGTGAGCTTCTCCAGGTAGAGGTCCGTGACGTCGACCCCGGAGTTGGTCATGCCCCAGGCGATGTTCCCGTTGTGGCCGATGACCACGCCGGGCATGCCCGCGAAGGTGTAGCCGGCGACGTCGTACTGGCACTTGCTGGTGACGGCCTTGCAGTGCAGGCCCATCTGGTACCAGACCGACGGCAGCGTCGCCGACAGGTGCGGGTCGTTGGCGAGCAGCGGCTTGCCGGTGATGGTGTGGTCGCCGGAGACGACCCAGGAGTTGGAGCCGATGCCGTTGCCGTTCACGCCGACCGCGTCGGGGATGTCCTCCAGGACCTTGTAGAGGCCCGTCAGCTGGGTGGTGACGGCCGAGGAGTCCGAGGAGGTCCCCGCGGTGCTCCCGGTCGTTCCCGTGCCCGCGGTGCCCTGCGTGGAGCCGGTGGCGTTCTGCGTGCCCGCGGCGCCCGGGGTGCCCGCGGTGCCCTGGCTCGGCGTCGAGCCGTCGGTCCAGGTCTTGGTGAGCTCGTCGTACGAGCCCGTCTGCACGATCGTCTTGTTCCGGTCGTACGGGTACGCCGGGTACAGATCGGCGATCTGCTTCGGGCCGAGGCGGCTGGTCATCAGAGCGCGGTCGATCTCGTCCTGCATGTTGCCGCGCAGGTCCCAGGCCATCGCCTTCAGCCAGGCGACCGAGTCGACCGGGGTCCACTTCTCGGGCTTGTAGTCGTTGACGAAGCCCAGGGCCGCGTACTCCAGGGAGATGTCCTCGCCGTCCTTGCCTGACAGGTAGGCGTTGACCCCCTTGGCGTACGCGTCGAGGTACTTCTTCGTCTCCGCCGAGAGCGTGCTCTTGTACTCCTGCTCGGCGACGCGGTCCCAGCCGAGGGTGCGCAGGAACTCGTCGTTGTCGACCTGGCTCTCACCGAACATCTCCGAGAGGCGGCCGGCCGTCAGGTGGCGGCGCACGTCCATCTCGTAGAACCGGTCCTGCGCCTGGACGTAGCCCTGCGCCATGAACAGGTCCTCGTCGGAGGAGGCGTAGATCTGGGGTATGCCGTAGCCGTCGCGCTTGACGTCGACCGGCCCGGACAGGCCGTCCAGGGTGATCGAACCCTTGGTCTGCGGGAAGGAGGCGCGGACGGTGCTGACCGACCAGAACGCCCCGTAACCGACGCCTCCGATGATGGCCAGGACCAGAATGATCAGGAGAAGTCGGACTTTCCGCCCCTTCTTCCTGCCGGACTTGCCGGACTGCTGGCCGGAGGAGGCGGTGGTGTTGGGGGGCATCGCTGTCCTTGCTGTCCTAACACGAGCGGCAGGTCGGGCTGTGCTTTGTACTGAACGCTGGAGCAACCATAGGCGCAGGGCCCGACACGACTTGACGCGGAGTCGAGAACTGGCGCGGACGGACGTTCGATCTTGCCCTCTGGAGCGTCAAGAAATCGTCAAGAGTTAGGTAAGGTAACGAAGTGTTGGCGCTGAAGTAACCGCAGCACACCTGCTTCCGTGATCGGCTTTCGCAGGTCCACGCACGCGTGGACCCCGCCCCGGGGACTCGGTTCCGGCGCTCCAACCCCATACACAGCTCGGACCCACGCACCCTGACGCGCGGGTCCGGATCGGCGAGAAAGGAACGGCCGCTGACTGTTCACCACCTCAACCAGCTCCTGCTCGTCTGCTCGCTCGTCCTGCTCGTCGCTGTGGCCGCGGTCCGGATCTCGTCGCGCAGCGGGCTCCCCAGCCTGCTCGTCTACCTGGGCATCGGCGTCGCGATGGGCCAGGACGGCATCGGCGACATCCAGTTCGACAACGCCGAACTGACCCAGGTCATCGGCTACGCGGCCCTCGTCGTGATCCTGGCGGAGGGTGGCCTCGGCACGAAGTGGAAGGAGATCAAACCGGCTCTGCCTGCCGCCGCCTCGCTGGCGCTGGTCGGAGTCGCGGTGAGCGTCGGCGTCACGGCCGCGGGCGCGCACTACCTGATCGGGCTGGAGTGGCGGCAGTCACTCATCATCGGGGCGGTGGTCTCCTCCACGGACGCCGCCGCGGTCTTCTCCGTCCTGCGGAAAATCCCCCTCCCCGCGCGTGTGACGGGCACTTTGGAGGCCGAGTCCGGCTTCAACGACGCCCCGGTGGTCATCCTCGTCGTCTCGCTGTCCCAGACGGGGCAGGTCGAACACTGGTACGTCCTGATCGGCAAAATAGCCCTGGAGCTGGCCATCGGCGCGGCGATCGGCCTCGCCAGCGGCTGGCTCGGCGCCTACGCGATGCGGCATGTGGCGCTGCCCGCCTCCGGCCTCTACCCGATCGCCGTCATGGCCATCGCCGTCACCGCGTACGCCGCCGGCGCGCTCGCCCACGGCAGCGGATTCCTCGCCGTCTACCTGGCCTCCATGGTGCTCGGCAACTCCAAGCTGCCGCACTGGCCGGCCACGCGCGGCTTCGCCGAGGGGCTCGGCTGGATCGCCCAGATCGGCATGTTCGTGCTGCTCGGCCTGCTGGTCACCCCGCACGAGATGGGCGACGACATCTGGCCCGCGCTCGTCATCGGCCTGGCGCTGACCATGGTGGCCCGGCCGCTGAGCGTCGTCGTGGCGCTGCTGCCGTTCCGGCTGCCCTGGCGTGAGCAGACACTGCTGTCATGGGCCGGACTGCGCGGCGCGGTGCCCATCATCCTGGCGACGATCCCCATGGTCGAGGGCGTCGAGGCCAACCGCCAGATCTTCAACATCGTCTTCGTCCTGGTCGTCGTCTACACCCTCCTACAGGGCCCGACACTGCCGTGGCTGGCCGCCAAGCTCCGCCTGGGCGGCGACCCGGAGGCCGCCGACCTCGGCATCGAGTCGGCCCCCCTGGAGCGCCTGCGCGGCCATCTCCTGTCCGTCGCCATCCCGGAGAAGTCCCGGATGCACGGCGTCGAGGTCAACGAACTGCGACTGCCCGCGGGCGCCGCCGTCACCCTCGTCGTCCGCGACGGCACGTCCTTCGTCCCCCTGCCGTCCACGGTGCTGCGGCGCGGCGACGAGCTGCTGGTGGTCGCCACCGATCCCGTCCGGGACGCCGCGGAGAAGCGGCTGAGGGCCGTCGGCCAGGGCGGAAAGCTGGCGGGGTGGCTGGGGGCCGGGAACGGCGCGTCGCGGAGTTAGGCGAGGGGGCCGGCGACCGGGTCGACGGCAGGTTCGTACCGTTCACACCCTCCTGAATCAGAGGCGGGGCCCGCCATAGTGCTCATTTTCACAGGTCACCCGCCCCATGTCCCTGTACGATGAAGGCGCACTTGATCGAACCAACTCTGTCTGAAGCAGAGCTGGCGCGAACGTATGGCGGCCGGGACGCCCTTTTCGAAGGGGCGCCGGCATCTACCGCAGTAGCGCAAGAGGACAGCTCTCGGCGCCCCCCGCACGGGCGCGCTACCAGGCGGCAGAAAGGCACGGGCCGTGGCATCCACGGTCACCTCCGACACGTCCCGCCCGGGATACGGGCAACTGCTGCGCACGCGCGGCGCCTGGACGTTCCTGCTCCCCGGCTTCGCCGCGCGCCAGCCGTTCGCGATGCTGACGATCTCCCTCGTGCTGCTCGTCCAGCACACCACCGGCTCGTACGGGGCGGCCGGCGCCGTCGCCGCCGTGACCGGTGTCTCGATGGCGCTGTTCGCGCCGTACAGCGGCCGTCTGGCGGACCGCCACGGCCAGCGGGCCGTCCTGATCCCCGGGATCCTCGTCCACGGCGTCGCGGGCCTCTCCCTGACCACGCTTGCGCTGATGGACGCCCCTCTGTGGGCGCTGTTCGCCGCCGCCGTGCCGACCGGGGCCTCGGTGCCGCAGATCGGGCCCATGGTCCGCGCCCGCTGGGGAGTGAGGCTCCAGGGCTCGCCCCTGATGACCACCGCGGCGGCCTTCGAGTCCGTCACCGACGAGCTGACCTTCGTGCTCGGCCCGCTGGTGGCGACCGCGCTGTGCACCACCGTGCACCCGGCCGCGGGCCTGGTCACGGAGGCCTCGCTGACACTGGTCGGCGGTCTGCTGTTCGCCGCGCAGAAGAGCACGCAGCCCGTGGTGGCCACCGCGCCGCACGCGCGCGTGGAGCACGCTCCCGCCCTCTCGGTCCCCGGGGTGCGCGTTCTGATCGCCACCTTCCTCGGCATCGGCGCGGTCTTCGGCGGTATGCAGGTCTCACTCGCCGCGTTCTCCGAGTCGATCGGCGAGCCCGGCATGAACGGCGTCCTGTACGGCGTCTTCGCGGCCGGCAACATGCTCTCGGGCATCGTCTGCGGCGCGATCGCCTGGAAGGTGGCCCCACAGCGGCGCCTGATCGTCGGCTACACGGCACTCGCGCTCGTGGCCTCCGCCCTGTGGACCGCCGACTCGGTGCTCGTCCTCGCCACGCTCGGCCTGCTGGTAGGCATGTGCATCGCGCCCACCCTGATCACCGGCTACACACTGGTCGACTCCCTGGTCCCCGCCGGCGCCCGCACGGAGGCCTTCACCTGGCTCACCGGCGCGGTCGCCCTCGGTCAGGCGGCCGCCGTGACGGTCGCCGGACAGCTGGAGGACCGGCTGTGGGACGGCGCCGGGTTCCTGGTGCCGATGGCCGGTACGGCACTGGCGCTGGCGACCCTGGTGGCGCTGCGCGGGCGGCTGGCGCCGCGGCGCGTGACCCGCATGGTCACCCGCCACGCGGCCCGTCGCGAACCTGTCGCGATCGGTGAGATGTGACCTGTGACTTCTCCGTGGAACGGGTCACTGTGAATCCACCGCTCACACGGCTTCCCACTTGCGCCAGAAGGCTCTCGTGGGGGTCAAGCCCCGACCGCCGCCCGTGGCAGGTGACGTGCGTTACTCCATTCGTTGGCGGCACGGGTTAACATGGACGATCGTTAGCACTCAACGAGTGAGAGTGCCAGGAGGAAGAACCAGTGCCGACGTACCAGTACCAGTGCACCGAATGCGGTGAGGGCCTCGAAGCGGTGCAGAAGTTCACCGACGACGCCCTGACCGAGTGCCCCAGCTGCAATGGCCGCCTCAAGAAGGTGTTCTCCGCGGTCGGCATCGTCTTCAAGGGCTCCGGCTTCTATCGGAACGACAGCCGTGGCTCGTCGTCGAGCAGCAGCCCGGCGTCGTCGAAGCCGGCGTCGTCGTCCTCGGACGCGAAGTCCTCGACTTCGTCGACGTCGTCCTCGTCGTCCTCGTCCGACTCGAAGTCGTCGTCCTCGGGCTCTTCCTCCACGAGCAGCAGCTCGGCCGCGTAGCCACTCCGTCAGCCACCCCGTTCAGGGACTCTGTCGTCTTCAGGCGACGGGGTCTTTGGCGTCTCCCGGGGCCGGTCGGTGTTCCGCCGGGGCCGGGTGTCGTTCCGCCAATGCGCGGGCGGTGTTCGCGGAGGCCCGGCTAGGGTGCGGGCATGGCGAACACGGAGCAGGTGGAGCGGGTGGCCCAGGCGGGTTCCGGGGCCTCGGCGGGGTCGGCCGAGATCGGTGTCATCGGTGGTTCGGGGTTCTACTCCTTCCTCGACGACGTGACCGAGATACAGGTGGACACCCCGTACGGTCCGCCCAGCGACTCCCTCTTCCTCGGCGAGATCGCCGGGCGCCGGGTGGCCTTCCTCCCCCGACACGGCCGTGGCCACCATCTGCCGCCGCACCGCATCAACTACCGCGCCAACCTGTGGGCACTGCGCTCGGTCGGGGCACGCCAGGTGCTCGCCCCGTGCGCGGTGGGCGGGCTGCGCCCGGAGTACGGCCCGGGAACCCTTCTCGTACCGGACCAGCTGGTGGACCGTACGCAGTCACGGGCGCAGACGTACTTCGACGGTCTGCCGAGGCCCGACGGCACCGTCCCCAATGTCGTCCACGTCTCGCTGGCCGACCCGTACTGCCCCGTCGGCCGCAAGGCCGCCCTGGAGGCCGCGCGCGGCAGGGACTGGGAGCCGGTGGACGGGGGCACCCTGGTCGTCATCGAGGGGCCCCGGTTCTCGACCCGCGCCGAATCGCTGTGGTACCGGGGCCAGGGCTGGTCCGTGATCGGCATGACCGGGCATCCCGAGGCGATCCTCGCCCGCGAACTGGAGCTCTGCTACACCTCGTTGACCCTCGTGACCGACCTCGACGCGGGCGCCGAGACCGGGGAGGGCGTCTCGCACGAGGAGGTCCTGCAGGTCTTCGCGGCGAACGTCGACCGCCTGCGCGGCGTCCTCTTCGACGCGGTCGCCGCGCTCCCTCCCGCCGACGCCCCACGGGACTGCCTGTGCGCGAAGGCGCTGGGCGGGATGGATCCGGGGTTCGCGCTGCCGTAGGGGCCGGGGGCATCACCCCGTCCGGAACCCACCCCGCCTCGGGCGCCCTCAGGCGCCCTCAGCCCGTCCGGCGTTTGAGGACGAGGCCGCAAGGCCAACACCCCACCCCCACCCCAGACGATCCACCCGCCCCAGGCCCCTCAGCCCGTCCGGCGTTTGAGGACGAGGCCGTTCAGGCCGACAGCGGGGGTCTGGGGGCTGCCGCCCCCAGGGGACGGGATCGGGTAGGGGCGGCGGGGGCGGAATTCGTCGTTCGAGTGGCGAGGTTTTCCACAACCGGCCAGTAGTCCACGGCCTCCAGCACGATCCGCCGCACCCCCTCATCGTGGGACCGCAAGCCGATCTCACGCACCAGGTGGTGGTCCTCATGTCCCTCTCTCCCGCGCACGTCCCCTCCTACGCACCCTCAGCACGTCGCACCCCGTCCTGGGCCGCCGGCCCACCCGGCACCGACACCCCTCCCACCTCCGAGGTACCGCACTTCGCCCCCTTACGGGTACAAGGCGGAGCCCACCGGCTGCGACGGCTCGTCCGATGCCGGAGGCGAGCCGTGGCCGCAGGCCTGGCGGTGATCGCGACGGCACTGCTGGCGGCGGGCGCGGGGCCGGGTGACGCGGAACGGGTCCGGGGCCACCCGGTGGCCGACCCGCTCCCCGAGCGCCGCACCGTCGAGATGGTGGCGGCACCAGTACGCATCGCCGACGGCGCGACGGTACGGCTGCTGCGCCCCGGCGACCGCGTCGACGTGATCGCGGCCGGCGAGTCCACGCCGGGTGGCGGCGAGGCGAGGGTGGTCGCACGCGGGGCCCGGGTGTCCGACGTCCCGCGCGCGAGCGCCACGGAGAGCGGCGCGCTGGTCGTCCTGTCCGTACCCCGGCCCACAGCGGCCCGGCTGGCCGGCGCGGGCGCCACCGCGCGTCTGGCGGTGACGCTGTGCTGACCTCACCAGGCCGCCCCCGCAGGGCAGTTGCGCTCGCGGGGTCTCCAAGTCCTTCATCAGGGGGACCCCCTTGGACACATCGACCATGCTCTGACGTAGTTTGCGGAGTCGTTTGTTCCGCAGCTTGCGCAGAGAGGCCTCGTGGTGATCGAGAAGAAGAAGCCGAACATCCTGGAGGGCTTCAAGGCCTTCCTGATGCGGGGGAACGTCGTCGACCTGGCCGTGGCCGTGGTCATCGGCGCGGCCTTCACGAACATCGTGAACTCAGTGGTGAAGGGGGTCATCAACCCACTGGTCGGCGCGATCGGCACCAAGAACCTCGACAGCTACAGCTCCTGTCTGCAGCACCCGTGCGAGGTGGCCCCGGACGGCACGGTGACAAAGGGCGTCCCGATCCTGTGGGGCTCGGTGCTGGGCGCCACGCTGACCTTCGTCATCACCGCGGCCGTCGTGTACTTCCTGATGGTCCTGCCGATGTCGAAGTACCTGGCCCGCCAGGAGGCCCGCCGGAAGGCGAAGGAAGGCACCCAGGAGGTCATCGAGCTGACCGAGCTGGAGGTCCTGAAGGAGATCCGCGACGCCCTGGTGGCCCAGCGAGGCTCGGGCCACGACCGCGAGTAGCCGAGCGACTCACAGCGGCCGCCCGAGAATGCCGGGCATGGTGGAGGCGGTGGTGTTCGAGCCGGCCGCCTCAGATGTGGTGCGGCGGCTTCTCGTCGAGGAAGCGCTTCAGGTCGGCCGCGCTGTCGCTGTCACCGCCGGGCCGCTCGCCCCACCCGTGGTCGGTGTCGTCGGAGGACGGCCGGCTCAGCGGGTCGTCGAAGACCAGCGCGGCCTTGGGGTCACGCGGCTCGGGTGCGGGAGCGGTACTCATGCCTCCAGAGTACGGCCCCGCGGACAGCCGTCGCCCGGCACCGACCGGATCCCTCTGCTCCACCGAAGAGGGCGGCACCACGCCGCGAACCGGGCCTCGCGGCCCCGGCCACCAGGTACGACCGGCCCCGCCCCTCAAGCGCGCCTGTGAACACCTGCGCGAGAATTCCGTCAGGTTTTCTGGTGTGCTTGGCCCCATGACGCCCAGTTCCCCACCGCCTCCTCCCTCCCCGGGGCCACACACCCGTCCGACACCCCTCCCCGGCGGTGGGCCGCTCCGCAAACTGGTCTCGCGGGGACGCGGTGAGGAGCACCGGGTCGCCTCACCCCTGGAGCTCTTCTTCGACCTGTGCTTCGTCGTCGCCGTCGCCCAGGCCGGCGTCCAGCTGGTGCACTCCGTCGCCGAGGCGCACGCGGCCGAGGGCATCCTCAACTACGCGATGGTCTTCTTCGCGATCTGGTGGGCCTGGATGAACTTCACCTGGTTCGCCTCGGCCTACGACAACGACGACGTGCTCTACCGGATCGTGACCCTCGTCCAGATAGCCGGTGTGCTGGTGCTGGCAGCCGGCGTAAGCCGGGCCTTCGAGGAGCACGACTTCCTGCTGGTCTGGCTCGGCTACGTGATCATGCGCCTGGCGATGGTCTCGCAGTGGCTGCGGGCCGCGCGGTCCGCGCGGGGCGGGGAGCGCGTCATGGCGCTGCGGTACGCGGTCGGCGTGCTGCTCTGCCAGATCGGCTGGGTGGGGCTGCTGGTCCTGCCTGAGACTGGCCGGCCCTGGCTGTTCCTGGTGATGGCGATCGTCGAACTGTGCGTCCCGGTGTACGCGGAGAAGGACCACACCACCTCCTGGCATCCGCATCACATCGCCGAGCGGTACGGCCTGTTCACGATCATCGTGCTGGGCGAGACGATCCTGGCGGCCACGGTCGCGGTGAAGTCGGCCGTGGCCGAGAACGACGCGCTGGGCGAGCTGCTGCCGATCGCGGTGGGCGGGTTGCTGATCGTGTTCTCGGCGTGGTGGATCTACTTCGTCGTACCGATCCACGGTCATCTGCGCTCCAGCAAGGAGAGCTTCCTGTGGGGTTACGGCCACTATCTGATCTTCGCCTCGGCAGCCGCGATCGGCGCCGGTCTGGAGGTCTCGGTGGAACAGGCCGTCCACAAGGCGCACATCTCCACGCTGGCCGCGTCCGCCGCGGTGACCCTGCCGACGGCGCTCTATCTCCTCAGCGTGTGGGTGCTGCACGCCCGCCACTACAAGGTGGGCACGCTCCAGCAGGCCGTTCTGCCGACCTCCGCGCTGGTGGTGATCGCCTGCACGTTCCTGGGCCACTGGGCGGTGCTCGCGGCGGGCCTGGCGCTGACGGCGACGGTGGCGACCGGCACGACGCTCACCGCCCGCATGGTCCAGAGGGAAGAGGGAGCGGAGAAGGAGGCGACAGCAGCCGATTGACGCCCCCGCAGGCAGCCAAGGCTCACAGTGCCCCCGGGTGCTCTGGACGCTCCCGATGCCACAGCCACCCGCACGGATCACACTGACCCCATGACAGTCACAGTCGACGCTCTGACAGATGTCGCCGGCCTCCGGGTCGGCCACGCCACCCGGACCGGCGCGGGCTGGCTCACCGGCACCACGGTCGTGCTCGCCCCCGAGGGCGGCGCGGTCGCGGCCGTGGATGTGCGCGGCGGCGGCCCCGGCACCAAGGAGACGGACGCGCTCGACCCGCGGAACCTGGTGCAGAAGGTCGAGGCGGTCGTGCTGACCGGGGGCAGCGCGTACGGGCTGGACTCGGCGTCGGGGGTGATGGCCTGGCTGGAGGAGCGCGGGCGCGGGGTTCGGGTCGGACCCGATCCGGCGCATGTCGTCCCGGTCGTACCGGCGGCCTGTGTCTTCGACCTGGGCCGTGGCGGCGACTTCCGGGCCAGGCCGGACGCGGCCACCGGCCGGGCCGCGGTCGAGGCAGCCGCCGCGAGCGGGCCGGGCGCCCCGGTCGAGGAGGGGTGTGTGGGCGCCGGTACGGGGGCGGTCGCGGGGCAGTTCAAGGGCGGCGTCGGCACCGCGAGCACCGTGCTCGACTCGGGGATCACGGTGGCGGCTCTGGTGGTGGTCAACGCACGGGGTTCGGTGGTGGATCCGGAGACGGGGGTGTTGTACGGGGAACTGTTCCAGGGCCGGGCGGCGTATCCGGCGGCCGAGGTGCACGAGGCCGCGAGGCGACGCCTCACCGAGGCCGCCGCGAAGAACACCGCGCCCTCGCTGAACACCACGCTGGCCGTGGTCGCCACCGACGCGGACATAACCCGCGCCCAGGCCCAGAAACTCGCCGGCACCGCACACGACGGCATCGCCCGGGCCGTACGCCCCGTGCATCTGCTCAACGACGGGGACACGGTGTTCACCCTGGCGACCGCGGCCAGACCGCTGGCATCAAAAAACCCGCTGGCCCTGAACGAACTCCTCGCGGCGGGCGCCGACTTGGTGACGCGGGCGATCGTACGGGCGGTGCGGGCGGCCGAGTCGGCGGAGGGTCCGGACGGGGTGTGGCCGTCGTACAGGGAGTTGTACGGCTAGGGCGTGTTTCGAAAGTCCCGTCTGCCCCGCGACGCCTGGCACGGCACCTCGCCGCGTTGTCGGGATCGTCCGCGTACACCCAGTACGCGGACGACCCTCCGCCTTGCGATGCACCGCACCAGACGCTGCGGGCCCCGCCCTCCGGGCGGACGACGCCACTTTCGAAACACGCCCTAGGGCCGGCGGAACTGCTCGTCCGGTTCCTCCCTTCGCTCCAGCACGCCGGCCGCGGCGAGTTGGAGGAGCACCTCGTGCAGGGCGTTCCCCAGCGGGTTGTCCGTCCAGAACACGTGCTTGGTCTCGGGGAACGTCTCGGACGCGTCGAAGATGCCCAGCGAGCGCCCCACCAGGAAGGCGGCGCCGTCCCAGTCCGTCCAGTCGGCCAAGCCCTCGGAAAGATCCATGAGGTGATCCTGGCAGCACCCGCGGCGAACGAGAACGATGAGTGCGCTGGGCGGCTGGCTCAATGGCAGGTTCTTCGAACTGGGCGTCGTGCCGCCACGCTGCAGCACACCGTGAGTGTCTTCCCGCCGCCGGCCGCCGTCGCCGTGCCCCTGTCTCGGCGGTGACCGTGGCGACGGCCGAGGAGTAGACGGCCGGGAAGCAGACCGAACGGGGAGCAGGCTGCGCGGCAGCGGCCGGCACCACCCGGGCCCCGGTCGGCAATTGTCCCGGTTCTGTCACGTGATGCCCTGAGCCGTGGCCGGCGGGAACCCTCTCGGGCACGGCTCACTCTTCCCCGACGTAAGGGAGCGGATCGCATAGATCACCTGGACGCGTAGAAGTTGGAGCAGATCGTGACGAGGCCGAAGATTGCGGTACGGCGGGCGACGGTGGCCTGCGCTGTCCTGGTGGTCGGTGCGCTGACCCTCACCGGCTGCGGCGGTGACGCCAAGGCCGACAACAGGAGCGGTGGCAAGGGGCAGTCCGCCAAGGACTCGGCGGCGACGATCACGATCTCGGCGAAGGACGGTTCGACGGGCGCGTCCATCAACACCACCGGGGTGAAGGTCGGCGGCGGCAAGCTGACCGAGGTGAAGATGACCGCGACCGAGAGCGGCACGGCCGTACCCGGTGAGATAGCGGCGGACGGGCGGTCCTGGAAGCCGAAGGAGCAGCTGGAGCGCGGTACGAAGTACCAGATCTCGGCCACCGCGAAGAACCCCGACGGCAAGACGTCGGCGGCCAATTCCATCTTCACCACCGTCTCGACGGCCAACAGCTTCATCGGGACGTACACCCCCGACAACGGCACCACGGTCGGCGTCGGCATGCCCGTGTCGTTCACCTTCGACAAGGCGATCACCGACAAGAAGGCCGTGAAGTCGCACATCACGGTGACGTCGAGCAGCGGTCAGGAGGTGGTCGGGCACTGGTTCGGGGAGCAGCGGCTCGACTTCCGGCCCGAGGAGTACTGGAAGGCCGGCTCCAAGGTCACGATGAAGATCGATCTGGACGGCGTGGAGGGCGCGAACGGCCTCTACGGCGTGCAGGACAAGACGGTCACCTTCACGGTCGGGCGCTCGCAGGTCTCCACGGTCGACGTCAACACGCAGACCATGACGGTCGTACGGGACGGCAAGACCATCAAGACCGTGCCGATCTCGGCCGGAAGCGAGCAGAACCCGACGTACAACGGGCAGATGGTGATCTCGGAGAAGTTCAAGCAGACGCGGATGAACGGGTCGACGGTCGGCTTCGGCGGTGAGTACGACATCGCGGACGTGCCGAACGCGATGCGACTGACCACATCGGGCACCTTCATCCACGGCAACTACTGGTACAACAGGTCGAATCCGCCCTTCGGACAGCAGGGCACAAGCCACGGCTGCGTCGGACTCGCGGACGTCCAGGGCGCCAACGGCGACACGATCGCCAAGTGGTTCTTCGACAACTCCCTCGTCGGCGATGTGGTGATCGTCAAGAACTCCCCCGACGACACGGTCTCCCCGGACAACGGCCTCAACGGCTGGAACCTGTCGTGGAGCGCCTGGCAGCAAGGCTGACAAGGGTTTGCGGAAGACTGACAAGCGGGTTTGCGGGGCAGGACTCCGAGAGTTCATCGGGCCGCGCGGGAACGAATCGCGCGGCCCGAGCGTTCAAGGGGCGTACGTTTTCTCGGTTCCCGGACATGATGTCCGACCGAGGGGCTACGGTATGCACCCACAAGGTGACATGCAGCAACGCCGGGAGAAACCTTGAGCGTTCCGTACGAGACGGCAGCGTACGAGCCACCCGAGTCGCCCGAGTCTCCGGAGGAGCACCTCGCGCGACTCCTCGGCCGCGCCCTGAACTCCTTCGAACTTCCTGACGAGACCATACGGCAGCTCGACTGCGCGCTGGCGCACGACAGCTCGCTGCACTCCGCGCACTACAGCTCAGGGCTGCACCGGGCGACGTACCGCCACACCTGGCTCCTCGTGGACGGCTCCGCGCTCACCCTGTGGGAGCTGGTGCACAACACGGCCCTCGGCAGTGACACCCAGCACGAGGTGTACACGGACCAGGAGGAGCTGCGCGCCGCCACCGCACGGCTTCCACTGCCGCCGGACACGCCCGACTTCGAACTGCCGCCCATGGTGGAGCTGGCCGCGTTCCCCGAGCCCCGCCATGAGTACGTGCCGGATGACTCGGCGGACCACGCCCGTCGGCTGCTGCGCCGCGCGGAGAACCCCGACCCTCCCGACGGAGAGCTGGCCACTCTGCTGCTGCGGACCGCGTTCGCACACGAGATCACCCAGGCCTTCGGCCGTCCGAACCGCCCCCCAGGGGGCGGCCGCCCCGGGATGAGCTTCTCGCTCTACGAACACGCGTTCCTGCTCAGCGACGGACGGGAGATCTCCCTGTGGGAGGTCGAGCACACGGCCACGCCGGACGGGCGCCACATGTGCGAGGTGTATGTGACGGAGGACGCGGCCCGGGACGCGATGGAGCGGCGGGCCGGGAGTGTCGGGTAACCGCCGGAGTGTTGGAGGGCGCCTACGTCTCCTACAGCCGGTCGTCGCTGAGGCGGCGGGCCAGGAGGGCGAAGGTGTCCTGCTCCGCCGGGGTCAGTTCCACATGTTCGACGTGCGGGCCCTTCCGGCGCGGATGGGGCAGGGCGCGCAGGCCCCCGCCCCGGCGGCGGGCCATCGCGACGAACCGGCCGCGGTGCACCTCACGATCGCGGCGCAGGACACGGACCAGCACGGCGACCCAGATGACCGCCGCCAGGGCGAGGGCGACCACGCCCACCAGCTGGAGGATCGACACGTGCTCAGGCATGCCGTCCAGTAGACACCACCGGACGGGACTTTGAGCCCGGATCGTGACGTATCTCGCAGGTACGGCGTACAACTCACAGGGGTTGTAAAGGTAATCAAGGGGGCGCGGGGGGCGCTGTTCCAGGCGTGCGGTCACACTCGTACGCGGAGGTGCGCAGGGGCGCGTACGCGAGGGTGCGCGGGGGCGCGTACGCGGAGGTGAGCGGGAACGCGTACGCGGGCGGAGGCTTGCGGGAACGCGTACGGCCGCAGTCCCTCGGGGAGGGGCTGCGGCCGTCGTACGGTCATGGGGGCGGGGTCAGGGCGTGACCTGACCGGTCCGCGCGGTCGGGGGCGTTCAGGCCGCGACCGGCTCCTTCTTCTCGGCCTTGGCGGCGGGCGCCGACTCGGCCGCCGCGCCGTCGGGCTGGGTCTTGCGCATGCCCTTCAGGACGATGACCAGGCCGGCCGTGACCGCCGTACCGATGGCGATGGCCAGCAGGTACAGGACGGGCTTGCCGATCAGCAGGGTGACCCAGACACCGCCGTGCGGGGCACGCAGGGTCGAGCCGAACGCCATGGTCAGCGCGCCGGTGACCGCGCCGCCCGCCATGGAGGCCGGGATGACCCTCAGCGGGTCGGCGGCGGCGAACGGGATCGCGCCCTCGGAGATGAAGGAGGCGCCGAGCACCCAGGCCGCCTTGCCGTTCTCGCGCTCGGCGGTGGTGAACAGCTTCTTGCGGATCGTGGTGGCCAGGGCCATACCCAGCGGCGGGACCATACCGGCGGCCATCACCGCGGCCATGATCTTCATCGCGGAGTCGCTCGGGTCCTGCACGGCGATACCGGCGGTGGCGAAGGCGTACGCGACCTTGTTGACCGGTCCGCCCAGGTCGAAGCACATCATCAGGCCGAGGAGGACGCCGAGCAGGATCGCGTTGCTGCCGGAGAGGCCGCTCAGCCAGTCCGTCATGCCCTTCTGGGCCTCGGCGATGGGCTTGCCGATCACCACCAGCATCAGGAAGCCGACGATCATCGACGAGACGAGCGGGATCACGACCACCGGCATGATGCCGCGCAGCACGGGCGGGATCTTGATCCGCTGGATGGCGAGGACCACCGAGCCCGCGATCAGACCGGCGGCCAGGCCACCGAGGAAACCGGCGTTGATGTTGGCGGCGATCATGCCGCCGACGAAGCCCGGGACGAGACCCGGCCGGTCCGCCATGCCGTACGCGATGTAACCGGCGAGGACGGGGATCAGGAAGCCGAAGGCGACGGCGCCGATCTGGAACAGCAAGGCCGCCCAGCTGTCGACCTGGAGCCAGTCGAAGTGCTCGGTGACCGGTTTGGCCTTGTTGATCTCCCAGCCACCGATCGCGAAGCCGAGGGCGATGAGAAGGCCGCCGGCCGCGACGAACGGGACCATGTAGCTGACGCCGGACATCAGCCACTTGCGCAGCTTGGTGCCGTAGCCCTCGCCGGGCTCGCCCGCGCGTTCGACGGGCGAGCCGGGGCGGGCGGCGGCCGTGACCTCGCCGCGCTCGGCCTTGCCGCGGACCTCGGCGATCAGCTCGGCGGGGCGGTTGATGCCCGCCTTCACGCCGACGTCGACGGTCGGCTTCCCGGCGAACCGGTCCTTCTCGCGTACGGGCACGTCGTGGGCGAAGATCACGCCGTCGGCGGCGGCGATGACCGCCGGGTCGAGCCGGGTGAAGCCGGCCGAGCCCTGCGTCTCGACGACGATCTCGACGTCACCGGCGTCCCGGCCCGCGTTCTCCAGCGACTCGGCAGCCATGTAGGTGTGCGCGATGCCGGTGGGGCACGAGGTGACGGCGACGATATGGAAGGGGCGGCTCGCGTCGGAGGCGGGCTCGTCCGTGGCTTCCGGCGCCGAGGCCTCGGCCGCGTTCGTGCTGACCGCGGCGGCGTCGGGGGAGGCCGTTCCGCCCGACGCCGCCGCGGAGTCTGTGGTGCCCTCGGTCACGTCCTCGCCCCGGATGAGCGCGGCGGCGCGGGCCGCGTCGTCCACCGCGCGCAGCGCGTCCGTGAACTCGGCGTTCATCAGCTGGCGGGCGAGGGAGGACAGGATCGTGAGGTGCGCGTCGTCCGCGCCCGCCGGAGCGGCGATCAGGAAGATCAGGTCGGCCGGACCGTCGGCCGCGCCGAAGTCGATACCGGCCGCACTGCGCCCGAAGGCGAGGGTCGGCTCGGTGACGTGCTCACTGCGGCAGTGCGGGATGCCGATACCGCCGTCGAGACCGGTCGGCATCTGGGCCTCGCGTGCCGCCACATCGGCGAGGAAACCGTCCAGGTCGATGACCCGGCCCTTGGCCACCATGCGCTCGGCGAGGGCACGTGCCGCCGCTTCCTTGTTGTCGGCGGACAGGTCGAGGTCGACCAGGTCCGCGGTGATCATCTCGCTCATCGCGGGCTCCTTCGCACGCGTATCGCCCGGGGGGTGCGGTGGGCGGGGGTGGGGACGGAAGTGTGGGGGGCGCGGGCCATGGGGGCCGGCGCGGGGAGAAGCGGGGCGGAGGCGGGGCGGGGAGAGCCCCGCCTGCCCTTGGCTGCGGCGGATAAGGGGAGGTATCGCCGCTTCGGGGCCGGCTCCGCTGGGGAAGGTGATGCAAAACGAAGGTTCGTTCGCGGACTCGCGAGCGCAGCGCCGCCGAGCCGGGCAAAACGAAGGTTCGTTCGCGAGACTCCGGCTCTGACCCCGGCCCTGACCCCGGCCCTAACCCCGGCCCTGACCTCAGCCCCGCTATCACCCCCGGCCCCGCTACCGACCCCCACGCCAACCCCATCCGCAAAACGAACGTTCGTTCCCGACTCCTCGCTCACAACACCGCCTCCCGCAGTTCCCGATCCACCGGCACCTCAGCCGTGACCGTCACTGCGGCCAGGTCCAGGTCCTGCGGGGCCGGCATGACGCTGCCCGGCAGTTGGACGGCAGCCGCGCCGTGGGCCACGGCTGAGGCGAGGGCCTCGGGGCCGTTGCCGCCGGCGATCAGGAAGCCGGCGAGGGAGGAGTCGCCGGCGCCGACGTTGCTGCGTACGGTGCCGACGCGTGCGCTGCCGAACCAGGCGCCCGAGGCGTCGACGAGGATCTGGCCGTCGGCGCCGAGGCTGGCGAGCACGGCGGCGGCGCCCATCTCCCGCAGTTCCTCCGCGGCCTTGACCGCGTCGCCGACGGTGGCGAGCGGGCGGCCCACGGCTTCGGCCAGTTCCTCGGCGTTGGGCTTCACCACGTCCGGGCGTTCCCGGAGAGCGGCCAGCAGGGCCGGGCCCGAGGTGTCCAGTGCGATCCGCGTGCCCGAGGCGTGGGCGCGGGCGACGAGTTCGGCGTACCAGGACGGGGCGAGTCCGCGCGGGAGGCTGCCGCAGCAGGCGATCCAGGAGGCGTCGGCGGACTGGGCGCGCACGGTCTCGAGGAGGAGTTCCTGTTCGGCGGCGGACAGTTCGGGGCCCGGTGCGTTGATCTTCGTCAGGACGCCGTCGGCCTCGGCGAGCGCGATGTTGGATCGGGTGGCCCCGGCCACCGGCACCCGTGCGACCTCGATGCCCTGCGCGTCGAGCAGGTCCGCGACCAGCGCGCCCGGTGCCCCGCCCAGCGGCAGTACGGCCACGGTCCGGCGGCCGGCGGCGGCGACCGCCCGCGAGACGTTGACGCCCTTGCCGCCCGGGTCCATGCGTTCGCCGGTGGCCCGGATGACCTCGCCGCGGTCGAGGGAGGGGACCTCGTAGGTGCGGTCGAGGGAGGGGTTCGGGGTGACGGTGAGGATCATCGGCGGTCTTTCCGGCCGGTGGTCCGGCCCGCGGCGGAGCCGCTGATGGGTTCAGTGCCCGGGACCCGCAGCACTTCCGTGCCGCCGCGTTCGATCGCGGTGGCGTCTTCGGGGCTCAGCCCGCTGTCGGTGATCAGCAGGTCGATGTCGCTCAGGTCGCCGAAGCGGGCGAAGTGCTCCTGGCCGTGCTTGGCGGAGTCGGCGAGCAGCACCACACGGCGGGCCGCGGCCATCGCCGCGCGCTTCACGGCGGCCTCGGCAAGGTCAGGAGTGGTGAGGCCATGGTCGACGGAAAAACCGTTCGCCGCCACGAAAAGCACATCAGCGCGGATTTCGCTGTAGGCCCTGAGGGCCCAGGCGTCGACGGCCGCGCGCGTACGGTGGCGGACTCGGCCGCCGACCAGGTGGAGCTGGATGCCCGGGTGGTCGGCGAGGCGGGCCGCGATCGGCAGGCTGTGGGTGACGGCGGTGAGCGTGGCCTCCAGCGGGATGGCGGCGGCGAGGCGCGCGACCGTCGTACCGGCGTCGAGGACGACCGTGCCGTCGGTGGGCAGTTCGGCGAGGGCGGCGTGGGCGATGCGGTCCTTCTCGTCGGCCGCGGTGCCCTCGCGCTCGGCGAGGTCGGGCTCGAAGTCCAGTCGCCCGGCCGGGATCGCGCCGCCGTGCACCCGCTGGACGAGACCTGCCCGGTCCAGGGCCTTCAGGTCGCGCCGGATGGTCTCCGCGGTGACCTGGAACTCCTCCGCCAGCGACACCACGTCCACCCGGCCGCCGTCACGGGCGAGCCGGAGGATCTCCTGCTGCCGCTCCGGTGCGTACATGTCCGTTCGCCTCCGACCGATGCCCGATTCTGTGGTTTCGGCTGGAGGCTACGCCCGGATTTCCAAAAAGTAAACAGGTTCGGGCATTACTCAGACATAAACGGGCCCAGGGAGAGAAACGGCGGGCCCGGCACCCCTGTCATCCCAGGTGCCGGGCCCGTCCGTTACCACCCCTCCGCACACGAGCTGCCGGTCAGTGCACGAGCTGCGACTCCCGCTCGCCCTTCTCACCCTCGAACGCGTCGACGGCACCGGCCGCACCGGCCGCACCGGCCGCACCGACGGTATGAACCGTCTCCTCGCGCTCCCCGCTCTCGACCGCCCCCGCCCGCTTCGGCAGCGCGAACATCAACAGGAAGATCGCCACCATCACCAGCGCGACCCATCCCAGCGCGTACTCGAACGCGTCTACGAAGGCGGAGCCGAGTTCGGCGGGCAGGACATGGTCGGGCACCCGGCCGAAGAAGACGACGGCGACCAGGGCGAGCCCCAGCGCGTTGCCCGTCTGCTGGACCGTGCTGATCAGCCCGGACGCGGAACCGGCGTGCTCACGCGGGACCCCGGAGAGAATCGCGTCCGTCAGCGGGGCCACGATCAGACCCATGCCCAGACCCATCACGACCAGCGGGAACACCATCTGCAAGGAGGTGATGGCGAGGCCGTGGCGCGCGGACTCCGCGAGGTAGAGCAGCACGCCCGCCGCCATCAGCAGCGCGCCCGCCTGGAGGACCTTGCGGCCGAAGCGCGGGACGAGCTTCTGGACGGACAGTCCGGCGGCCGTCGAGACCGCGATGGAGAACGGGACGCCGGTCAGACCGGCCCGCATCGCGCTCCAGCCGAGGCCGTTCTGCATGTAGAGGGTCCAGACGAGGAAGAAGACGCCGAGGCCGACGCTGAAGACGGTCTGCACGGCGATGCCGGCGGCGAAGCTCTTCACCTTGAACAGGGACAGTTCGACCAGCGGGGACCCGTCGCGGACGGCCTTCCTCCGCTCGTACGCGACCAGCGCCGCGAACACCACCAGCGAGCCCGCCATGGCCACGTACCCCCACAGCGGCCAGTCCAGCTCGCGGCCGCGGATGAGCGGGTAGAGCAGCAGCATCAGGGCGAGGACGACGAGGGCCACGCCGACGAGGTCGAGCCGTAGGGCCTTCGGGGCCTTGGACTCGGAGATGAAACGGCTGCCGAGGATGAGGCCGGCGATGCCGACGGGCAGGTTGATCAGGAAGATCGCACGCCATTCGAGGCCGAAGAGGTTCCATTCGGTGAGCAGCGCGCCGAGCAGCGGCCCGGAGACCGCGGCGAGGCCGACGATCGCGCCGAAAAGGCCGAACACCTTGCCGCGTTCGTGCGCCGGGAAGGTCGCGTGCACGATCGACAGCACCTGCGGGACCATCAGCGCGGCCGTGGCGCCCTGCACGATGCGGGCGGCGACGAGCATCTCCGGGTTCGCGGCGAAGCCGCACAGCGCGGAGGCGACGGTGAAGCCGCCGATACCGATGAGGAAGATCCGCTTACGGCCGTGGATGTCGCCCAGTCGCCCGCCGGTGACGAGCCCGGCGGCGAAGGCGAGGGCGTAACCGGCGGTGATCCACTGGATCTGGCTGACGGAGGCGCCGGCGCTCCGCTGGATGGACGGGATGGCGATGTTGACGATCGTCACGTCGACCAGGTCCATGAAGGCGGCGGTCATGACGATGGCGAGTGCGAACCATCGCGCTCCGCTCGGGGAGGCCGGGTCGGGCGCCGTCGATGTGGTTGTCGTGTCGTCGCCGCGGGTGGTCCGTGGCTGGGCGCGCAGTTCCCCGTGCCCCTTCGGGGCGCGGCTGTCGGCCGGCGTTTCGCGGATGGGCTCGCTTGAGGTCATGTGTCGAAGCTAGAGGCCCATTAGGTCAGACCATGTCCTAGTCGTGCGCCATGCTGCGTCCATGACGATCGACACCCCCGCCCGGCTCCTTCAACTCCTCTCGCTCCTCCAGACGCCTCGCGAGTGGCCCGGCGGCGAACTGGCCGACCGACTGAGGGTCTCGCGTCGTACGGTCCGCCGGGACATCGACCGGCTGCGCGAGCTGGGCTACCCGGTGCAGGCGACGAAGGGCGCCGACGGCGGCTACCGGCTCGTGGCCGGAAAGGCCATGCCCCCGCTCGTGCTGGACGACGAGGAGGCGGTGGCGATCGCGGTCGGGCTGCGGGCCGGGGCCGGGCACGCGATCGAGGGCGTGGACGAGGCCTCCGTACGGGCCCTGGCCAAGCTGGAGCAGGTCCTCCCCTCCCGTCTGCGCCACCGCGTTACCACGCTCCAGGCCGCCACGACCCCGCTGACCAGCGGCGACGGCGCGACGGTCACGCCCGAGACGTTGACGGTGATGGCCTCGGCGGTGGCCGGCCACGAGCGCCTCCGCTTCGACTACCGCTCCGGCGACGGCGCCGACACCCGCCGCCACTGCGAGCCGTACCGCCTCGTCTCGACCGGTCGCCGCTGGTACCTCGTCGCATACGACCTCGACCGCGCCGACTGGCGCACCTTCCGTGTCGACCGGGTGGCCGCCCCGTCCGCCACGGGCGCCCGGTTCGCGCCGCGCGAGCTGCCGAAGGGGGGCGCGGAGGAGTATCTGAAGCAGTCGATGTACCGGAGGGGGCAGGACACGTACACGTTCGACGTCACCTTCGCCGCGTCGGCGGCCTTCATGGCGACCCGGATTCCGGCCTGGCTGGGTCCGCCCGCCCCCGTCGACGAGCACAGCTGCCGGCTGCGGGCCACCGCGAGCGAGTCGGTGGAGTGGCTGGCGGTACGGCTGGCCATGGCGGGCTGCGAATTCACGGTGCACGAGCCGCCGGAACTGATCGAGTACGTGAGGGAGTTGGGGGCGAAGCTGACGCGGGCGGCGGGTGGGGCGGCCGAATAGAGCCGCTGTCGAACGCGGAGTCGGGCTCCGGGCCGAACGTGGAGTCGGGCTCCGGCGCCGGGGGGAGGGCGCCGAAGCCCGACTCGGGGAGAGTCCCGGCGCTGGGGGGATAGCGTCGGGACTTGGCTTCGGTGGGGCCGGCGAGGGCGCGACCCGGAAGGTGCTGTCGTAACGAAACGGAAAGGAACGGGACGGAACGAGGCTGGGCTGGGCTGATACGTCGTCGTACGGCTGCACAAACTGTGGCATGGCGCCCCGACGCCCTCTTCGAACTCCGGGTCCCGGGCCTCTCGGCTCCGGGCCCGGTGGAATCATGGGCCCGGAAGTGTTGTGCCCCCGGAGCGCGGGGTTGAAGCGGCGTAGTACGGCCAACCTGTGGACGTACCGTGCCCGGGTTGTGGCTGATGTGCGACGGTTCGCGTGCCGTGCGAGCGTCCACGTGGAAGGTGGTCTGGTCGGTCGTCGGGACGACCGTCGGTCGGCCCGGGGGCCGGTCGACGGGACTGGGACCACCTTCCACTGAACGGCTCGCTATTGCTGAACGGCTCGCCGGGCGGGTGTCAGGCCGCCGCGTCGAATCCGGTGTTCTGGGCCAGCTTCTTCAGTTCGAGCAGGGCGTGCTTCTCGATCTGCCGGATCCGCTCACGGGTGAGGCCGTGCTCCTTGCCGACCTCGGTGAGGGTGCGCTCACGGCCGTCCTCGATGCCGTACCTCATCTTGATGATGGAGGCCGTGCGCTGGTCGAGGCGCCCGATGAGGGTGTCCAGCTCCTCGCTGCGCAGCAGCGTCAGCACGGACTGTTCCGGGGAGACCGCGGAGGTGTCCTCCAGCAGATCGCCGAACTGTGTCTCGCCCTCGTCGTCGACCGACATGTTGAGGGAGACCGGGTCGCGGGCCCAGTCGAGGACGTCGCTGACGCGCTCCGGGGTGGAGCCGAGCTCGGCCGCGATCTCCTGGGGCTCGGGGTCGCGCCCGTGCTCGCGGTTGAACTCGCGCTGGACGCGCCGGACCCGGCCCAGCTCCTCGACCAGATGGACGGGCAGCCGGATGGTTCGCGACTGGTCGGCTATCGAGCGGGTGATGGCCTGGCGGATCCACCAGGTGGCGTACGTCGAGAACTTGAAGCCCTTGCGGTAGTCGAACTTCTCGACCGCGCGGACCAGGCCGGCGTTGCCCTCCTGGATGAGGTCGAGCAGGGGGAGTCCGCTGCGCGGATAGCGCCGGGCGACGGCCACCACGAGCCGGAGGTTCGACCGTATGAAGACGTCCTTGGCCCGCTCGCTCTCGGCGAAGAGGGCCTCGAGTTCCTCGCGGGTGGCGTCGGCCTTGGCCTCCGCCTCGCCGTCGAGGATCTGCCGTGCGAACACACCCGCCTCGATGATCTCGGACAGCTCGACTTCCCTGGCGGCGTCGAGCAACGGTGTACGCGCGATCTCGTCGAGGTACATGCCGACCAGGTCGCGGTCGGCGATCTCGCCGCCAGAGGCGCGAACGCTGCGAGCCGCGTCGCTCCCGCCGGAGGCGGACGAACGACGAGCGGCGACGGCACGGGTTGCCATGCGTGCTCCCTTGCGATGGTGGGCTTGCAGGGTCGTGTCCGGTCCTGCACTGGTCCTGGTGGCCGCTCGGACACTCTCCCGAGTGCCCGGCATCCGATGGAAACAACGACTGGAATCAGGACAGAATTCCCAAGCAGTCCCACTATTTTTATGATCTTGCAGTACCCTGTGCCGCCACACGAGGAGGCGGGATGTCGCTGGAGCTCACAGAGGTGCAGGTCAGAGCAGGAGTCGAGGCGGACCTCGATGCCCTCACCGACCTCTACAACCACTACATCCGAGAGACGCCCATCACATTCGATACCGCGGTCTTCACTCCGGAAGAGCGCCGCCCTTGGCTTCTCTCCCACCTTGAAGACGGACGGCATCGCCTGATAGTTGCCACCACGGCAAACTCACAGCGGATTCTTGGCTACGCCACGAGCAGCGCGTTCCGCGCGAAGCCGGCGTACGACACGTCGGTGGAGGTGTCGGTGTACCTGGCGCCGGACGCGGGCGGGCGGGGCGTGGGCACGCTCCTGTACAAGGCCCTGTTCGAGGCCCTCGCCGGGGAGGACCTGCACCGGGCGTACGCGGGGATCGCCCAGCCGAACGAGGCGTCGACCCGGCTGCACGAACGGTTCGGGTTCCGGTACGTGGGGACGTACCGGGAGGTCGGGCGGAAGTTCGGGCGGTATTGGGATGTGGCCTGGTACGAGAAGGAGCTCTGACCTTCCCGGGTGCTAGCCGGCGGAACGGGGCAGTCTCGCCACGGCGGCGCGCACTGTCTCGGCGACGTCCGGCACGTCGATGCCGAGGCCGCGCAGGCGGTCGGCGACCTGGAGGACGGTGATGCCGAGCGTTTTCGATGCGGCGACGATGTGACTCAACGGGACGGGTGTGTCGGGGAAGATCCAGGGCGATCTGCCGTCAAGGTCCCTGCTCAGCAGAACGAGGGCGCTGTGCAGGTCATCGATGTCCGGCAGTTCGTGGTCGGGGCCTCTGAGGCCGTACGACTCGAGGAGCGCGAGGGTGTCACCCACGGGCATCCTCAGCCTGCGTGCGGTGATGAGCAGATCCACCGTGGTGACGTCCACCTGGCGGGTGTTGCGGCTCCTCCAGAGATCCAGATTGACGTTGAGGGCGGCCGCGTCCTCAGCCGACAGCTCTTCGGGAAAGACCAGTGGACAGACCACGCCCAGCTCTCGGAGTCTGTCCGCCGTGGCCGCCCAGGACAGCCCGGTGGCCTCCGCCACCTCCATGACATCGCTGAATTGCACATTGTCAGGCAGGATCCACCCGTGCTCGAAGTCCGTGCTGGTGGCAAAGCCGAGCAGCTCACGGTCCAGGGGGGTCAGTTCCGTGCGACGTGGTTTCACCAGTTGCAGCCCATAGGTCCCGAGCACCGCGATCACATCGTCCACGCTCATCCGGCAGGTCTTCGAAGCCTGCTTGATGTGATCGAAGGACACCTCGTCGCCCAGGCGGAACCAATGCGGCGACGTCGTGTCGAGAGTCTCGGTGAGTAGTTTCGTGTCATGAGCCCCGTGGCGCTCCGGTGGCTCGACGACCGTCAGACCGCGCTCCCGCAACCTGTGGCACACCTCCGAAACGGAAAGGCCTGTGTCCTCGGCCACCCACAGCACATGTCCCGGAGGGACTTCGGTGTCGCCCTGCGGCCAGGCTCCGTCGCCTTGCCCCGGACCGAGCAGCAGGCGGAGCTCTGTGCCGGCCGGACGGTCGGGCAATGTGTCGGCCGCGGAGACGACGAAGCCGTACCTGGCCAGGCGTTCGGCGATCTGCGAGATGGCCAGGTCGAGTTTCACGTGGGCCCGGAGAAAGTGCCGCAGGGGCACCGGGTCGGTGCGGGAGAGCCACGGCCCGTGGCCGTCCAGGTCACGGCTCAGGACGGCCAGATCGTTCGGATCGGGAGTGTCCACCGGATAGCGGTCGGGCTCGATGTCCGCCGCAACCAGTTCACCGGCGCGCTTGGCGAACTCGCGAGCGGACAGTCCGACATCGGCCGCGGTCGCCAGGACATATCCGGGCCGGTCCCAGGGCTCGTCGTACGCCTCCCACACGGCCACGTCCGACGGCCGGGCCGGCAACAGACGGTTCGGTTCCCCGAGTTCCGGGACGAGTTCCATGAGCGGCCCCGCCTCACCGTGGGCCAGAAGGCGCCACAGCAGTACCGCATCCGGCACAGGCCGGGAGAGGCGTTCCCGGCTCCTGACCCATCCGAGGAAGTCCGCGTCCTGGGGCAGGCACCCCACCACCGCGGGCCGGAAAGTCCGTCCGTCCGGCAGCCTCAGCTCTCGGTCGGCCGCCATGACGCCTTCGACGATGATGTCGGCGACCTTGAGATGAGTCTCCGCCACATGCGCGATCCAGCTGAAATCGAGCAGTTCGGAGTCGGAGGCGACCAGGTGGCCCACTGCGGCGCCGAGCAGGTCCGCCACGTCCGGAGCCACATCACCGAGGATCTGGAGGCGGTCGACGGACAGTTTGGGCACACGCTCCCCCGTCAGGTTCACCACGGCACCGCGCAGCGTCTTGCCCCTCCCCGTATACGAATGCATCCGCCTCTCGGCCCAGGTGGTCGCGAGAGCAGCACGTCTCACGACGGGGGTGGTCAGGATCCCGTCGACCAGCACCGCGCCGCCGGAATTGCACCAGACCACGGACGGGACATCGGCGCCCTCGGCCTGCGGGCCGGGCACCAGCGGGCCGTATGCCTCGATCGCCCGGTCGTGGTGCCCCTCCTCGTGGGACCGGTACACACCAGCCGGCCAGCTCTCCGACCGGGCCCCGTGCTCCGCCCTCGTGTCGAACTCCGCCACCCCGAGCAACCGCGTCAATTCCGTCACGCAGGAGGGCGCGTTGTCACGCAGATAGAGCCGGATGGTCGTCCCCGGCTCCTTGCGTCCACGGCACTCCCGGATCCGGAAGAGGTGGTTGGGGCCGTAGATCGCCACCTGGAAACAGGGTTCGGTCCAGTCGAGGTTCGCGGCGAGCTTGCGAGTGACGACCTCGATCTCGTCGGCGATCATGAAGTAGCTCAGCACCCCGATACCGAAGCGGCTCACGGGATACATGCGGATCCCCGCGTCCTCCCACTCGCTCCGCTCGTTGCGTACGTCCGTGAGGTCGGTGAAACGGGTGCCGGCACGTGCGAAGACGCGCATGAGTTCCGCCTCGCCCATGCCGATGCCGTTGTCACGGCACTCGAGGTAGGGGCGGCCGTCCTCGGCCACCCCCTGCTCGAAGACGATCTCGCCCTTCCAGTCGTCCGGGGCGGTGCCGCCCCGCAGCGCGAGGAAGTCGGTGCGGGCCTTGCGGTAGCGGCAGGCGTCCAGGGCGTTCTGGTAGAGCTCGCGGATCGCGAGGCCCGGGCTGCGGTAGAGCTGGTCGCCCATCAGGAGGTTCTGGACGCGGCGGGGGTCGACATGGAATTTGCCGTAACTCCCGAACTCGGGCTGGCCGTCCTCTCGTCGGGCCGGCTTCACCCGCTCCGCGGAAGCCCGCTGCGGCAGGGTGCGCAGTGGCTGGAGGGTCTCCACGTTCCACGTCGCCCGGTGGATGTCGCCGAGAAGTTCGTCGACGTGCGCCACGTGCCGCCGCAGGGCCTCGACCGCCGCCTCGTGCCGGCAGTCGGCCACCAGCACCAGGGGCCCGTGGTCGTCGTTCCAGACGGCCCGGTGCACGGTCGTCTCCCGGAGCTCCCGCAGGTCGACCCGTTCCGGGATGCCCAGGTTCTCCACGAGGTCTTCGGGGAGTGCGGGCAGATCCAGGGCGCAGGCCCGGGCGGCGCCCAGCAGCAGTGCGAGACGCCTCACGCGCACCTTCTGCGGGTCGTGCAGCCATCCCCCCACGGTGAAGTCGTCCTCGAACTGCCCGAGACGGTCGCACGCCTCCCAAAGGGGTGAACGCAGGCCCTGGATCAGTCGCCCGATGACAGCCCGGCCGAACAGATCCTTCAAGTAGTCACCGCGCAGAGGCAGTTGAGCCACCAGGTCCTTGTACGCGCCTCCCTGGGCCCTGCGGACACGGGTGTCCTGGTCGAGCCACTGGTGGAACAGCCACCACCCGATGTCGGACTTCGCTCCCGGCCGGCCGTACGAGGCGCGTCGTGCCAGGCGCTCGTGTCCGTCGTCGAAGAACTTCTCGAAGGCGCCGCGATCTTCCTTGGCCTCTGTGAGCCGCAGGTCCGTGGGCCGTACGTCCAGCCGCCGTGCCGCCGTGCGTACCCACAGCGTCTGGGACAGGAAGGGGGTGAGTGTCAGCAGCGCGACCTCCACGGGATGGAAGTCCCAGGCCGCGGCTGCCGTCGCCGGCACCAACTGGCTGACGCGACCGTGGAACCGGACGGCGAACGCCTGGTCCCACCACGGGTCGTCGGCCAGTTCCCGTGCGTCTTCGTCGTGCAGGGCGGCGAGCGCCGAGGCGATGTCGCAGGCCGCCGCGCGTACCGGGTCACGGTCCCGGCCCTCCGGTACGCGCTCCCAGAGCGGGGAGCCCGCGACTTCCCGCGCCCAGTCGTGAGGCGCGTCCCCCGCCCCCTCCACCGGGGGCGGAGGCGCCGCGTAGTAGTTGTTCACCGTGTGCGCCTGCGTCAACCCGCCGTGGATCGCGCCGCCGGCCATGCTGTTGTGCGTCCCGCCCTGCTCCGTCACGCGGTCAAGCGTAGGAGCAACTCCCCCGCGCCCAAAGGGAAGGCGGCAGGTCGGCCATGGCTAGCCGAACTGCACCGACCGCTTCGCCAGCCCGCCCCAGAACCCGTCGATCACCGACTTCTGCGCGTCCAGCTCGCCCGCCGCCTCCGCCGCCCCCATGGTCACGAACAGCGGTGCGAAGTGTTCCGTGCGGGGGTGGGCCAGTTGGCTCGCCGGGGACTTGCGGGCGAAGTCCAGCAGGGCGTCCCAGTCGCGGGACTCCAGTGCCCGGTGGCCCCAGTCGTCGAACTCCGTCGACCAGGACGGGGTCCCGGGGTGCCGCAGCGCGGACAGGTTGTGGGTGAAGAAGCCGGAGCCGACGATCAGGACGCCCTCGTCGCGCAGGGGGGCCAGTTTGCGGCCGATGTCCATCAGGCGGACCGGGTCCAGGGTCGGCATGGAGATCTGGAGGACCGGGATGTCGGCCTCGGGGAACATCTCGACGAGGGGGACGTACGCCCCGTGGTCCAGGCCCCGGTCCGGGATGTCCTGGACGGGGATGCCGGGGGCCCGGAGGAGCTTGCGGACCGAGGCCGCCAGCTCGGGGGCGCCAGGGGCACCGTACTGGACCTTGTAGTAGTGCTCGGGGAAGCCCCAGAAGTCGTAAACCAGGGGGACGGTCTCGACCGCGCCGAGGGCGAGGGGGGCCTCCTCCCAGTGGGCGGAGACCATGAGGATAGCCCGGGGGCGCGGCAGGTCCGCGGACCAGGCGGCCAGTTCCCCGGGCCAGATCGGGTCGTCGGCGAGCGGTGGGGCCCCGTGGCTCAGGTACAGGGCGGGCATGCGTTCCACGGCGGGGCTTTCCTCGGTGACCGTGGCGGCGGCGGACGCGGACATAGGGGTGACTCCCTCAATACACGCGACACTCACAGCACACACGGCATATGCGTTCACACACGCCCCAGTGGGCGGCTGCGGTCGCTTCAGACTCTTCGAGCACTTGCGACTGTTCGGGCACTTCAGATGCTTCAGATACTTCGGATCACTTGAGACTCCTCAGTACTCCCCAGTTATTGAAGTCTCAATATTTCTCGTTTCACCTTACATCTCTATAGTTCAATTTTCAAGAAGGGTGCTCGTACAGTGGGGTCATGAACTCCGCATCCGCCGACGACGAAACCCGCTGGCTCACCGACGACGAACAGCGCACCTGGCTCGCATATGTGCAGGCCCAGACCCTTCTCGACGACCATCTCGACCGACAGCTGCAGCGCGACGCGGGCATGCCGCACCTCTACTACCACCTACTGGTGGTGCTCTCCGGCGTACCGGAGCGGCGGCTGCGGATGACCGAGCTGGCCATGCACACGAAGATCACGCGCTCGCGGCTGTCGCACGCCGTCGCCCGGCTGGAGAAGAACGGATGGGTGCGGCGCGAGGACTGCCCGACCGACAAGCGGGGGCAGCTCGCCGTACTGACCGACGCCGGCTACGAGACGCTGGAGAGGAGCGCGCCGGGACATGTGACCGCCGTCCGCCAGGCCCTCTTCGACCGACTCACCCCCGCACAGCAGAAGGCCCTCGGCGAGATCATGGAGATCATCGCCGAGGGCCTTCAGCCGAAAGAAGCGGGTGCGGACCTGCCATGGCTGCGCTAGGGCGCCCCCATGGGGCGCGACGTCAGTGGGCCACCACCGGCACCCTCAGCTCGTCCTCCGCACCCTCGCCCGCCGCACTCGAACCCATGTCCGGTTTACCCGTATTGACAAGAGTGAACGCAATCGTGGCAGACACGAACAGAATGCCGACGGCGAACCAGATCGCATTGGTGTAGCCGTGCACCATGCCCTGCAGTTCGACCAGTTGCTCGGCCGGCTTGGACGTGGCCGTGGCGATGTGGTCCTTGACGTAGGCGGTCGTCGCCGAGGCGGCGACCGTGTTCAGCAGGGCCGTACCGATGGCACCGCCCACCTGCTGCGAGGTGTTGACCATCGCGGAGGCGACACCCGCGTCCCGCGGCTCGACCCCGTGCGTGGCCAGTGACATCGCCGGCATGAACGCCGTACCCATGCCCAGACCGAGCAGCAGCTGGGCCGGCAGCAGCAGACCCGCGTACGAGGAGTCGATCTCCATCTGGGTCAGCAGGAGCATGCCGAGACCGGCGACCAGGAAGCCCGGCGCCATCAGCAGGCGCGGCGGGACCCGGGTCATCAGGCGGGTGCCGATCTGGGTGGATCCGATGATCATGCCCGCGATCATCGGCAGGAAGGCGAAACCGGTCTTGACCGGGGAGTATCCCTTCACGATCTGCAGGTAGTAGGTCAGGAAGAGGAACAGGCCGAACATCGCGATGATCGCGAGGCCGAGCGAGAGGTAGACACCGCCGCGGTTGCGCTCGGTGATCACGCGCAGCGGCAGCAGCGGGGCCTTGACCTTGGACTCGACGAGCACGAACGTCGCGAGGAGCACCGCCGAGGCTATGAACAGGGTGATCGTCATCGAGTCGCCCCAGCCGTCGGACTCGGCGCGCGTGAAGCCGTAGACCAGCGAGACCAGGCCCAGGGTGGACAGGATCACGCCGGGGATGTCGAGCGGCGAGCGGTTGCGGCCGCCCTGCGGCTCACGGATGACGAAGTACGCGCCGGCCGCGGCGATCACCGCGAACGGGATGTTGACGAAGAACGTCCAGCGCCAGTCCAGGTACTCGGTGAGGAAGCCGCCGAGGATCAGACCGACGGCGCCGCCGCCACCCGCGATCGCGCCGTAGATGCCGAACGCCTTGGCGCGCTCCTTCGCGTCGGTGAACATCACCGCGAGGAGGGAGAGCGCGGCGGGCGCGAGCAGCGCGCCGAAGGCGCCCTGGAGCGCGCGGGCGCCCAGCATCATCGCCTCACCGGTGGCCGCGCCGCCCAGCGCCGAGGCACCGGCGAAACCGATCAAACCGGTGACGAAGGTGCGCTTGCGGCCCCACAGGTCGGAGATACGACCACCGAAGAGCAGCAGGCCGCCGAAGGCCAGCGCGTACGCCGTGATGACCCACTGGCGGTTGCCGTCGGAGATCCCGAGGTCCTGCTGGGCGGACGGCAGGGCGATGTTCACGATGGTCGCGTCGAGCACGACCATCAGCTGGGCGAGCGCGATGAAGACGAGCGCTTTCCAGCGGTTGGAGTGCGAGTCGTCCACCGACTCGGGGACGGTTCGGACTGTTTCAGACATGGGGGTACCCACTTCAGGACTTCGGAAGTAACGCGGAAATGGAAAGAACGAGCAGGAAGAGCGACAGAAAGGGCGAACAGAAGGGACGAACAAGAACAAGGAACGGTCAGGGACGACTCGTCGACGTTGACGGCCGGAGGTCGGGGCGCCGGGGCGCCGAGACGCTGGGGCGCCGGCGCGCTGTCTTGGTGGGTTCAGGGGCGGCCGGGATCAGGCCCGGCGCAGGTCCTCCACGGTCACGGCCGTGCCGGGCAGTTCGGAGCGGGCCGGGGCCCGCAGACCGTCCAGGAACAGCTGCAGATGGCGGTGTACGAAGCGGTCGACGCCCTCGCACGCGACACCGGCCGGCGGTCTGCTGAGCTGGCCGACGGCGATCATCAGGTCCCCGACACCGACGTCGGCGCGGAGCTGCCCGGCGTCCCGGGCCCGCTCCATGACCTCGCCGACCAGCTCCTCCAGCCGCCGGCGCGCCGCCTCCAGATCCGGGTGGTGCTTGTCGAACGTGCTCTGGACCATCGGACAGAGCGCGCTGATCCGTTCGTCGGCCGAGGTGTGCACGAAGCGCGACAGCGCCTCGAAGGCGTCGCCGGTCTCGGCGAGCGCGACCTCCGCCGCCAGCCCCGTACGGTCCATCACCGAGCAGACGACCTCACGGACCAGCGCGTCACGGTCCGGGAAGTTGCGGTACAGCGTGGCGTTGCCGACCCCGGCCCGGCGGGCGATCTCGTCGAGCGGCACCTCGGGGCCGAACTCGACGAACATCTCCCGGGCGGCGGTGACGATCCGCTCCCGGTTGCGCAGAGCGTCGGCCCGCGGGCGGGACACCTTGCGCTGCACGGGGGTGGCGGTCTCCACGGCGTACTCCTCGGTTCTCGACCATCTTCAGGGCGACCATCCGGGGATGGAGTCCCCGTTTCGCTCGGACACAGGTCTAAACGGGGAACAGGTCCCCGGTTATTTCCCGCCCGGAAGTGATTTCACGTGACCTGGGTCACATTCATTGGAGTCCTGAGGCCCCCTCATTGAAGTCCTGAGTCCCACTTCGTTGAAGTCCTGAGTCCCACTTCGTCGGAGTCCTGAGTCCCACCCGGTCGGGTCGTGGACCGGTGCCCACGTTCGGCCCATCCAGCGCGCGCCCCCGCACCCCTTCGGCACAGGGTGATTGAAGGGCGCAGCCTCTGCACGGGCGGCTGCCGTGGAGCGAAGGGCCCCTGCATGCAGCAGCCGCACTCGCGAAAGCCACAGTCCGTAGGGCGCCGGATACGCCCGCGCCGCGTCGTCGCGCTCGCCTCGGTCACCGTCCTCACGCTCGCGGTCAGCACCTCCGCAGGCACCGGGCATCTGTTGGCGAAGGAGACGACGACGGCCGCGGGGGCCACGGCCCTGGCCCGCGGTTCGGCGCTCGGTCCCTGCATGATCCGCGGCCGGCTCGGCACCCAGATGTCGGAGGGCATCCCGACCCCGCCCGGCTACTCCCGTTCCACCGGCACGGTCCGCGCCCTCAACCTGATGGTCGACTTCTCCGACGCACTCGGCGAGGGCAGCGCCATGGACCGCTTCGCGGAGTTCGCCCCGCAGACCCAGAAGTGGTTCAGGACCAGCAGTTACGGCCGTGTCGACTACCGGCCCGAGGCCCCGGTCACCGACTGGCTGCGGATGCCCCGCCCCTTCGAGGAGTACGGCATAGAGCGCGGCGCGCCCTTCGAGCCGGGGTACCGGCGGCTCGTCCGGGACATGGTGGCGGTCGCCGACCCGGTCGTGGACTTCCAGGCGTACGACCTCGTCAATGTCCTCGTCACCCCGAACGCGGGCCCCTCCGCCCTCGACACCGTCCTGTCGGTGACCTTCGCGGGGAACAGGGAGGCGCCGGTCGCGGACGGGGTCCCGATCTCCAACGCGTCGTTCGTCTACAGCCGGCAGGACGACGGCTCGGGCTCGTACGCGGAGACCGGCTACCGCGTCCTCCCGCACGAGAACGGCCATGTCTTCGGGCTGCCCGACCTCTACACACCCGAGGGCGGGGGCGCGGTCGGGCACTGGGACATCATGAGCGAGGACTGGGGGGTCGACAACGATCTGCTCGGCTGGCACAAGTGGAAGCTCGGCTGGCTGGACGGGACGCAGGTCAGCTGTGTGGCCGCCGGCGGGAGCGTCGAGTACACGCTGACCCCGCTCGCCGAACCCGGCGGCGCAAAGCTGGTCGTCGTCCCGCTCTCCTCCCGTACCGCGTACGCCGTCGAGCTGCGCACCCGGGCCGGCAACGACGCCGCCGTGTGCCGGCCCGGCGTCCTCGTCTACCGGGTCGACGCCGACGTGGACACCGGCGAGGGGCCCATCAAGGTGTACGACTCCCGCCACGACAGCGGAGGCTGCACCCGCAGCCCCAACGTGCACGCCGAACTGTCCGACGCGCCCTTCGTCCCCGGCGAGACCTTCCGGGACGTACGGGCGGGCGTCGAGATCACGGTGACGGGGACGGACGCCTCGGGGAACCACCGGGTACGGGTGACGCGGCAGGGGTGACTCCTCAGGGGAGCAGGGGTGACTCCTCCGGGGACCAGGGGTGATGACTCCTCCGGGGACCAGGGGTGACTCCTCCGGAGAGAAGGCCGGTGCTTCCGAGGGGCGCGGGGAACCGCGCGAGCAACCACACGCGACCCGCACCCGCCTACGCACCCCACCCCCGAGCTCATGGGCGCCCGACCCGGACCGATTACCGTGACCCCATGCTCCCGAACGCCACCCGCCAGGCCTCCGCGCCCCCCGAGGCCGTCGCCCCCCTCGTACGGGGCATCACCGTGCTGCGGCGGCTCACCGAGGCGGACGGGACGCTGAGCCTGAGCGGCCTGGAGAAGGCCACCGGGCTCGCCCGCTCGACCGTCGACCGGATCACGGCGACGCTGGCCCGGATGGGCTACGTACGGCTGGACGGCCGGGACGCGTCCCTCGCCCCCCGCCTGATGGAGCTGGGCAACGCCTACCTCGCCGCGATCCGTCTCCCCCGCCTCCTCGACGCGTACGCCGACGCCCTCGCCGACGAGCTGGACGAGTCGGTCTCGCTCGCGGTCGGCGACCAGGACGGCATCCGCTTCATCCACCAGGCGACCCGTCGCCGCGCGATGTCCCTCAGCTTCCGCATCGGCGACCTGCTCCCCGCCGAACGCACCGCGCCGGGACCGCTGTTCGCCGCCGAGTGGGGACCGGCGCAGTGGGCCCGCTGGCGGGAGAGGCGCACGGCCGACCCCGAGGGGCACGGCTTCCCGGCCGTACCGCCGCGCGCCGGGGCGTACGACGGGTTCGAGGCCCGCACGGAGGAGGCGCGGGCGCAAGGGTGGGCGCTGGACGACGAGTTGATCGAGCCGGGGCTGGTGGCGGTGTCGGTGCCGGTACGCGACCCGCGCGACGGCCGGGTCGCGTGCGTGGCGAGCGTGGTGAGCCATACCAGCAGGCACACCGTCGACTCCCTGCGCTCGGCGCTGCTGCCCCGGCTGCGGGCGGCGGTGGCGGAGATGGAACAGCGGCTGCGCGCGACCGGACCGGCCGCGGCATCCGGCGCGCCCTCCGGTCTGGCCGCCTGGACCGGGGCCTCCAAGCAGGAACTGGGCCGGGAGTTCATCGAGTCCCTCGCCCGGGGACTGACGGTGGTCACCTCCTTCGACGAGGGCCGCGCCGACCTCACCCTCACCGAGGTCGCCCAGGCCACCGGGCTCCCCCGGGCGACGGCCCGCCGGGCCCTGATCACACTGGAACACCTGGGGTACGTCGCCTCGCACGACCGGACGTTCAGCCTGACACCTCGCGTACTGGCCCTGGGCTTCCCGCCCCTGTCGATGCTGCCGCTGCCCCGGATCGCCACCCCGCACCTGACCGAACTCTCCACCCGGGTCCAGGACTCGGCGTCGCTGGCGGTCCTCACCGGGGACGAGATCCAGTACACCGCCCGGGTCGCCACCAGCCGCATCATGAGCGTCAACATCACGGTCGGTACGCGGCTGCCGGCGTACGCGACGTCGCTGGGCCGCGTGATGCTGGCGCACCTCCTCCCGGAGGCCCGCCTCCCGGAGGCCCGGCCCGCGCTGACCCCGCACACGATCACGGACCGCGGGGAACTGGTGGGCGTCCTGGAGCGCGTACGGGCCGAGGGGTACGCCCTGGTCGACGGCGAACTGGAGGAGGGGCTCCGCTCGATCGCCGTCCCCGTACGGGACGGCTCCGGCCGCACCGTGGCCGCCGTCAACGTGGCGATGCACAGCAGCCGGCGCACGGTCGAGGAGTGCGTGACGGAGGTCCTGCCGGAACTGCGCGCGACGGTGGCCCGCGTGGAGGCGGAGCTGAGGGTGGCGGGAAGGTTCAGAAGGGTGGCGGACGCGTAACAGCCCTGTTGGGGCCGCACCCCCTCAGGGCCGCGGGGAACTGCGCGAGCAACCACGACGCACCCGCACCCGCACCCGCACCCGCACCCGCCGAACGAACCCGCCGACGAAACCCCACACGCGCGAACACCGTACGCTGAACCCCTCACCCGTACGCACCCCGCGAATACCGTGCGCTACGGTGATCGTCAGCAGCCGCCCACAGGAGAGGACCCGGCGATGCCAGCCGAGAAGCCGGCCGCGAAGGCCAAGCAGCGGGAGGTGTTCCCGTCGGTGTGGACCCGGCCCCGGACCGGGCGGGAGCAGCCCGCGTTGAGCCGGGAGCAGATCGTGGCCGAGGCCCTGCGCCTGCTCGACGAGGAGGGCATCGACGCGCTCAGCATGCGCAAGCTCGGCGGCCGCCTGGGCGCCGGCGCCACCTCGCTCTACCGCCACGTGACCAACAAGGACGAACTGATCGAGCTGGCCGTGGACGAGATCTACGGCGAGATCGAGGTCCCCGACTCCCCCGGCCCGGCGAACTGGCGTACCGACACGGCCCGCCTCGCCCACAGCCTGCGCGCGACGATCCTGCGCCATCCCTGGCTCGCCTCCGTCCTCGGCGAGCTGGGCATGTCGTACCTCGGCCCGAACTGGATGCGGATCTCCGAGGCCATGCTGCGCCTGCTGACCGGCGCCGGTTTCCCGGTCGGCGAGGCCGACCGGGCGCTCTCCACGCTCGTCGCGTACGTCACCGGCATGGCCACCAGCGAGGCCGCCTGGCTCAACGTCCTCGCCCGCAGCGGCCAGGACGAGCGGACCGCGGTCGAACGCCTGTGGCCGGCCGCCGAGGAGGCCGCCCAGGACTATCCGCTGCTCCGCGAGGGCTACGCCGACCAGCGCGGGGCGGATCCCCGGACGGCCCGGGACGAGGGGTTCCAGTACGGGCTGGAGCGGGTGCTGGACGGGCTGGAGACGCGCCTCAGGTGACGGCGGCCTCGTGAGCCGGGGGCACGACCCGGTTCAGGGCCGCGACTCCGACTCCCCCCGCCCGCTCACCCGTTGACGCCCGTATAGCGGCTCAGGCTCCAGTTCCACAGCAGCCGTGACAGCACGAAGGCGGCCAGGCCGATGAACGGCGAGGCCGCGGCGAGCGCCTCCGGGACGCCCATGGTGCCGCCGTGCCCGGTCAGTACCCCGGCCGGGAAGTAGGCGATGAAGGCGAGCGGCACCACGAAGGTGAACACACCGGAGGCGATCTTCGGCAGGATGCTGAGCGGGTAGCTGCCGAAGGTCCCCATCAGCTCCTCCAGCCACTGGGCCCAGTACGAGGTGGCCGGGAAGTGGAACGCGGCGGCGGCCAGGGCCGTGAACATCGCGGCCTCGACCAGCATCCCGCCGATCACTCCCGCCACCACGTACGTGATCCGCCCGGCCGTCCAGTCGTGCGTGCTCCGCTGGATCGCGGCGACGAACAGACCGACCGCGACGACCAGGTCACCGATGGCGTTGACCGGGAAGAACGTCAGCTGGACCTGCCGGTACACCGGCATCGGACGGATCAGACAGGGATCGACGACCCCCTCCTGGACGAGGACGGTCATGTACTGGATCCGGCCCAGGAAGAGCACGTACAGGCCGTGCGCGAGCATCCGCATGCTCGCGATGAGCAGCACGTCGGAGCTGGACCAGCCGCCGAGCCCCGGGAACCGGGTGAGCAGCACCGAGGCGAAAACGATGATCGAGACCTGCCAGATGGCTCCGATCGCGACGTTCATCAGGAACTCGCCCCGATATTCCAGCCGGGCCCGGAAGTTGAGCTTGGTGACGCGCCAGACGACCCGCCAGGCGTGCATGGCTCCTTGCGACGGCGTACTCGTGTCGGTACTCACGTTCTCCTCAGCCTCCCTGCGCCACGACGCGTCGGCCGGCCCGGTCCCACAGCCGGCGGGTCAGCGCGGCGAGCAGCACGATCCAGACCGCCTGGATGCCCATCTGCGCGAAGGCGTCACCGATGTCGATCCGTCCGATGTAGATGGAGAGCGGTACGCCGAGCGTCGACTGGAACGGCAGATACGTGCTGAGGGTGATGAACCAGTCGGGGAAGTACCACAGCGGCGCGTACACGCCGGACAGCAGGTTCTGCGCGAACACGATGATGAGCAGGGCGGCCTCGTTGCGCAGCGTCCAGAAGCAGAGCAGGTCGACGAGCATCATCACGTAGTACAGGACGAGTTGACCGAGCAGCAGGCTGAGCGCGAAGACGCCCGCGACCGCGACCGACCCGGGCGGCGCGACCACTCCCACGGCGAGCGACAGCACGTATCCGGCGAGGACCCAGCCGAAGCCGTACAGCTGGTCGCCGAGGGCGCGCAGGGCGTAGTACCGGCGCGGCCGCATCGGCCGTAGGTACCAGTAGACGATCGTGCCGAAGTGCAGATGCTGGATCACCATGTCGCGCCCCGCCTGGCGGTCCAGCCCCCGGATCCGGGAGGCCAGTACGGCCAGTACGGCGTAGGTGACGGCCTGGGTCTCGTCCAGCCCCGCGCTGCTGCTGGTGTTCGCGTACAGCCCGCGCCAGAGATAGACGACGAGACACACCTGCACGAACAGCCGTACGGCGGTGGCGGTCATCCGGGGCGGCGCGAGCAGCTCGCCGCGGGGGGTGATCCAGGCGATGCGCAGGGCGCGCGAGACGCGGGTGCCGGTGCCTTCGGCAGAGGTGGCGGTGGCTGTGGCCATGGCTCAGCCACGCCCCTGGGAGGCGGCGTCGACGACGCCCCGATCGTCCTGCGCGGGCAACTCGCTGAGGTAGGCGGCGCGCATGACGTCCTCGAGGTCGTTCTCCTCCAGGGCGAGGTCGGCGACCTGGAAGCGCGCGATGATCGCCTTGAGCGCCTCGTGGACGGTGGGCGCGTTCGGCCCGTCGGGCCCGAAGACGAGGCGGGGCCCTTCCTGCCGCACCAAGGCGATTCCTTCGAACCCGGGCAGCACCGCGGGATCGACGCCATGCTCGGCGTCGCCCGGATCGGCGAGCGTGACCCGAACCTGCCACGTGCCGCTTGCGAACCGCCGCCGTATCTCCTCCAGCGGCCCGTCGAGCACGATCCGCCCGTGGTTGATGAGCACGACGCGCTCGGCGAGCCGGGCGACCTCGGTCATGTCGTGCGTGGTGAGCAGGACGGTACGGTCGCGCTCCTCGACCTGGTGCCGCAGGAACCGCCGTACCTGCTCCTTGACCACGACGTCCATGCCGATGGTGGGCTCGTCGAGAAAGACGACGGGAGGATCGTGCAGGAGCGAGGCGGCCAGATCGCACCGCACGCGCTGGCCGAGGGACAGATGCCGGACGCGGGTGTCCCAGAACTCGGAGAGTTCGAGGAGCCCGTCGAACTCGTCCATCCGGGCCCGGAACCGCTGCTCCGGAACCCCGTAGATGTCCCGGAGAATGGCGAACGACTCCCGAGCGGGCAGATCCCACCACAACTGCGTCCGCTGCCCGAAGACGGCCCCGATGTTACGGGCGTTGCGCTCACGGTCCCGATGGGGAACGACGCCGGCGACGACCGCCTCACCGGACGTGGGCCTGAGAATCCCGGTGAGCATCTTGATGGTGGTGGACTTGCCGGCCCCGTTGGGCCCGAGCAAAGCGAGCAACTGCCCGCCGCCCACACTGAATGTCACGTCCTGCACCGCGGCCTTGGCCACCCGCTCCGGACTGATGAGCGACCGCATCGCACCGGCGAACCCCGCCCCGCGCACGGTCGTGTGAAACACCTTGGACAGCCCGCGCGCCTCGATCACGGCAGACAATTGGCTTCACCCCCCGCTCTCGTATGCAGCCGGCGCTTCGGTTCGAAATCCCGAACGTCATCCGGTATGCGGCCGCAATGCTAGGGCTTGCCCCTGCGGGAAGGCCAAGCATTTGAAGCCCCGGAGACCGGGCATGCGAACGCCCCGGAGACCGGACATGCGAACCCGCGAGGAAGATCGGCCGGCAGACCGTGGGACACCAAGCGCCGACCGGGGTTTCCGGATCGGCGCCTGGTGTTCCCCCGCGCATGCCGAGTACTAACCCTTCGTCAGCGGTGTGACGGCGATCCGGTCGATCACCGGTGCGTACGGGGATCGCTGGTCGTACCGGTTGTAGGTGTCGCCGTCGAAGTCCGGCAGTTCCTCCGCCGTGAAGGTGATCCGGTTCGTGCCCTTCTTCAGCGTGAGGGGGACGGTCAGATCCCGGAAGTCGTTGAAGTGGAAGGTCGTCGGGAACAACACCCTGCGGGCCGGGCCGCCGTTCACCGAGAGGTCGGCGTGGCGGGCGATCGGGTCGGGGTTGTAGTGGGTGGCCGGTGCCTGTTCGGCGTTGGAGTAGCGGATCGTGACCGCGTGCCGCCCGGACCTGGCAGCCACCACGTCGATCGTGAGGGCGTTGGCGGTGCCGTTGCCGATGTCCGTGACGGACTTCCCGTTCGTGGCGAAGGTGTACTGGTCGGTCGTTCTGGCCGCTCCGGAGAGTGTGCCGTCCTCGGCCTGGTACACGGTGGGCACCAGAGTGCCCTTCGACGGCGACACCCGCAGCCGGTCGAGCACCAGCTCGCGGGAGGCGCCGGTGACGGTGATCTTGTTGATGCCGGCGGACAGGAACATCTTGACCGTGTCCGTACCCGGCCCACCGCTTCCGATCTTGGGAAGGTCGAGCTCCTCACCGTTGAGCGACAGGCCCGCCTTGCCACCGCCTAGGTGGTCGACGGACACCGTCGACTCGCCGTCGGCGGGTGAGTAGACCCAGAAGGTCGCGGAAGCGCGCTTGGACAGGGCCACCGCGCCCGGGCCCGAAGCGCCGGGGTAGGTGTAGCCGGGCCGGGCTCCGGTGAGGGTGGCGTACTCGGCCTCGTAGATCGCCGGCTGGGTCACGTGCTCGTCGCGCAGGGCCAGGTCGATCTTGTCGATGATCGCGTCGCCCTTGGTGACGCCCAGGTCCGTGTCCTTCGCGGAGAGCGTGATCCGGTGCTTGCCGGCGGTCAGCTTCACGGTGGTGTCGGTGTGGCCCCAGACCACCCACTTGTAGCCGAGCGGCAGCCGCAGTTCCTGCGGGTCCTTGCCGTCGACGCGCAGGAAGACGTTGGTGGGGCCCTGTTCCTTCACCAGGTCGTACAGGTTGTAGGAGTTGGCGAAGACGCTCAGGTCGTACGTGCCGTCCTTCGGGACGTCCACGTCGAAGGCGAGCACCCCGTCGGAGCCGGTGCGCAGACCGCCGACGTTGTAGTCGCCGGACGTCGCGAACTTGCCGACGTCGGAGGGCCTGCCCTCAGGCCCGTTCTTGGAGTAGCCGCTGCCGGTGTAGGTGGCGTTCTCCGCCTCGTACGTCGTGCGCCAGCTCGTCGAGGGTGTGGCCGGCTTCCCGCCGTTTCCGCCCGGGGAGAGGATGACCTGGTACGCGGACATGGCGTTCATGCCCGTCATCGGCAGCGTCACCGTGCCGTCCGAGCCGACCGCGACCTCCTGCTCGGCCAGCCGCAGGGGCTGGGCCGAGTCGCCGACCTGTCCGGTCCACGGGATCTCCTGCACGGTGGCGTGCACTGTTTTCCCGAACAGCTTCGGGTCGATGTTCTCGAAGACGACGTTCGCGTCGCCGCTCTTGCCGCCGAAGAGGGCCCGGGACTGCTTCTTCTCGTCGTCGAGCGTGGCCACGCCCTGGAGCGTGTACTGCTGGTTCGGATGGGGAGCGGTCACCTTCACCGTGTGCCCGGACATCTGCCCGTACGCGTTGAACAGCCACCACTGGCCGTTGCCCTTGTTGGCGTCGACGGCGGAGTCGTTGAGGTTGCCGTCGATGTTCCAGTACGCCAGGTCGGCGTCGATCTTCGACTCCTCGATGGCGGAGACCCACTGGACGACCTGGCCGGGCACGGACAGGTGGTAGTTGTGGCCGTACTCGTTGACGTTGATCGGCAGCGGATCGATCCCGACCTCGCGCTCCCACTGCCGGTACTTGGCCACGCTCGTGCGGACCGCGGCGGGGCTGGACAGCTCGTGCCAGGTCATCACGTCCGGGACGACGTCGTTGGCCTTGGCGTACTGCAGGAAGCCCTTGACCTGGTCGAAGAGGAGGGAGGTGTTCGGGCCCGCGATCCGGGCGTCCGGGTCCAGGCTCTTGATGAGCCGGTAGGTCTCCTTCCACGCCGCGAAGAAGTCCTTCGGGTCGTCGAGCCAGGAGGTCCTGTTGTAACTCCAGTCGCCGGTTCCGAACATGTTCCCTTCGGGTTCGTTGAAGGGGACGTAGACGACGTGGTCCTTGTAGTCGCCCGTGGTCAGGACCTGCCGGACCTGCTTCTTGATCTTCTCCTTGAAGTCGGCGAGCTTCGCGGGACCGTCCGCGCCGGGCCACTCGTAGGGGAAGCCCCGGTAGATGTCGGTCATGTAGATGTAGACGTCCTTGCCGCCGGAGTCCACGAACGGCGGCAGGATCTCCAGCGCGTCCGCGCCGGGGTGCTGCGGACCGTCCTGCGCTTTGGTGGACACCGTGCGCAGATGCATCCCCTCGATGAGGTTGCGGCTCGGCGCTCCGTCGCCGTAGACCCCGTACAACGAGCCGCTGGCACCCCCGTGGAAGGCACCGGTGTCAGTGGCGAGATCGATGACGAGCCGTTCCGGTTCCGCCGCCCGGGCCATGCCGGCGGACGGTACGGCGAGCATGGTGGTGACGACGGCCGCCACCGCGGTGCCGACTGCCATCGTTCTTTTTCCTTGTCGCACTGAGGTCTCCGTGGATTCCGTGGCTTCTCGGACGCTGGATCCGATGCGTTCCGCACGTACGGGGCCGGTCCGTGGTGGCCCGTGGTGGTCCGTGGTGTGCCGAATCAGCGAGGCACCCGCCGCCACGTACGAGGGCGACGGTCACTCGGTGGCAGCCGCCGCCCGGAGGGGGAGCTTCGGGCGGCGGCTGCACAGGGGGTAAGGGCTGCGGCGACGCTCCGATGTCTGGGTGACGCCTCGATAGCGGTCATGGCCCCGACCCCTCGATACTCATCGAACCGGTTCGAGGAAGCTAGCACCGAGGAAACCGGCCAGCAATACCCTCGACACGGATCCCGCCGGCCGCACACGGACAGTCGCCCCGGAGGGGATCAGGGTGCTTCCGACCCGTCGCATCTGGCCTTTGACCTGCTGGAGAGTCAGGCAAAGAGCAGGTCGCGGCAGGCATCGCACGTCCACGACTGACGTTTCCGGCCCGTTACGAGAAATTCGGCACGAGGCGTTGACACCCGTCCGGGTTGCTCCTACCTTCACTTCACGCGAACCGGTTCGACGATCGCGTTCCGTCCGATCTCGTTCTCTGGAATCATCGAACCGATTCGACCGCTCTCAGCAAGGAGTGCCCGTGAACATCGGTGAGATTGCCAAGCGGGCCGGTGTCTCGCGGAGCACCGTGTCGTACGCCCTGAGCGGGAAGCGCCCGGTGTCCGAGGACACCCGGCAGAAGATCCAGCGGGTCATCGACGAGCTGGGCTACCAGCCCAACGCGAGTGCGCGGGCCCTTGCCAACGGCCGGACCAACACCATCGGTCTGGTCTTCCCGCCGGCCGGGAACCACTACACCGGCATGCAGCTGGACTTCATCGGCAGCGTCACCGAGGCCGCCGCGGCCTACGACTACGACGTACTGCTCTCTCCGAGCGGTGTGGACAGCGACCGTTCGTTCCAGCGGCTGCTGGGTGAGCGGCGGGTCGACGGCGCGATCCTGATGGAGATCCGGCTGCGGGACGACCGGATCGACCACCTCACCGCGGTGGACTTCCCCTCCGTCGCCATCGGCCGCACCGCCCACCCGGAGGGCAGCTGGTGGGTGGGCCTGGACCACACGGCGCTGGCGGCGGCCTGTGTGCACCATCTGGCGGACCTGGGCCACCGTCGGGTGGCCTTCGTCAACCGGCCCGAGCAGCTCCTGCGGGCCGGGTACGAGTCCGCCCACCGGGGCCTGGACGGGTTCACCAAGGCGGCGGCGGAACGTGGGCTCACCGTCCGGACGTACTGCTGCGGGGACGACGCCGCCTCGGGCCTCGCCTGCCTGGAGCGGATCCTGCACGACGACCCCGCCACCACGGCCCTGGTCACCCTGAACGAGGCCGCGCTCGGCGGCCTCTACCGGGGGCTGGCCCAGGCCGGCCGCCACGTCCCGCGCGACTTCTCCGTCACCGGAGTGGTGGCCAGCCGGTGGGCGGAGACGGTGACGCCGCAGCTCACCGCGGCGGACGTACCGGCGGAGCAGATGGGCCGCCTCGCCGTCGACCTGCTGGTCGAGCGGCTCGACCACCCCGACACACCGGCCCGGCACCACCTGCTCGCGCCGCCGATCTCGTTGCGGGCGAGCACCGCGCCCACCGGCACCAGGCCCGCCGACCCCGCTCCGGACCTCGGCGCCCCCAAGCACCCCTGACCGTCACCCCGCACCCTCACCCCGCGCCCTCGCCCCTTCCCTCCTCCCTTCCCTCTCCCCTTCACTCTCCCCTTCACTCTCCGTAACCCCGCACCGGCCGGCCGAGCAACTCGCCGCCCGGGTTCGGCGAGCCCAGTAGCCCCCGATCACCCCTCCCCGGGCACACCTGTGCCGATCCCAGGGCACACCTGTGCCAAAAACCATGAGGAACACGCCATGAACAGATCTGCCGGACGGCGTCTCACCGCCGCAGCCCTGACCGTCGTCGCCGTCACCGCCAGTGCCACCGCCTGCTCCTCCGGCTCGGGCGGCACCTCCACGAAGGCCGCGGACGGCGGCACGTACACGATCTGGGACCCGTACCCGCAGTTCGACAAGGGCTCGGCGTGGGCGAAGCTGCTGGACGGCTGCGGCACCAAGGCCGGGGTGAAGATCAAGCGGACCGCGTTCGACACCAGTGACCTGACGAACAAGGCGCTGCTGGCGGCGCAGCAGGACAACTCCGCGGACGTCCTCATCGTCGACAACCCGGTGGTGTCCACCCTGGCGGAGGCGGGCGTGCTGACCACGACCGATGACAACAAGCTCGACACCTCGACGGTGGATGCCAACCTGCTCGGGGCCGGCCAGTCGGACGGGAAGACGTACGGCACTCCGATCGGCGCCAACACCCTCGCCCTCTACTACAACAAGGAGGTGCTCAAGGAGGCCGGTGTGGACATCGCCTCGGTGAAGGACTGGAAGTCTCTGACGGCGGCGCTGGCGAAGGTCGAGAAGGCCGGCAAGAAGGGCATCACGTTCTCGGCGATCGGTACGGAGGAGGGCAGCTTCCAGTTCCTGCCGTGGTTCTGGGGCTCGGGAGCGCGGCTCACCGACGTCGACTCGCCCGAGGCGGTCTCCGCGCTGTCGCTGTGGAAGAAGTGGCTGGACAAGGGCTACGCCCCCAACTCGGTCATCAACAACACCCAGACGACCAGCTGGCAGGAGTTCGCGAGCGGCGACTACGCCTTCGCCGAGAACGGCACCTGGCAGCTCGCCAACGCCGAGAAGGCGGGCTTCGACTACGGGGTCATCCCCATCCCCGGCGTCTCGGGAGGCAACGCCGCGGCCCCCACCGGGGGCGAGTTCGTCACCGTCCCGGTCCAGGGCGACACCGGCCGCTACGCCACCTCCCAGAAGCTCGTGACCTGCCTGACCAGCGCCGACAACCTCCTCGCCACCGACACCACCCTCTCCTACGTCGCGCCCACCAACGAAGTGCAGGACAAGCAGGTGGCCGCGAACGCCGAGCTGGAGCCCTGGGTCCATGCCGTCAGGGCGGCCAAGGGACGCACCAGCGACGACCTGGGCACCAACTACCCGAAGATCTCCGAGCAGTTGTGGAAGGCCGTCCAGTCCGCCCTCAGCGGGTCGGCGTCGCCGAAGGACGCGCTCGGCTCGGCACAGTCCGCCATCAAGTGACCAGGACTCCGGCCAGCCGATGAAGCACACGACACAGTTGCCGGACCGCCGGCCGGTGCTCGACCGGAACGGGGCGGCGACCGCCGCCCCGCCCCGGGCCCGCGCCACGACCCGGCGCCGTCCCACCTCCCCGCAGTGGGCCGCCTGGGGATTCCTCGCCCCGGTGACCCTCTACCTCGCCCTCTTCTACGCCTATCCGCTCTACCGCAACATCGACCTGAGCCTGCGCGACTACACCGTCCGCTCCTTCGTCCGGGGCGACGCGCCGTTCACAGGCCTGGCGAACTACCGGACCGTCTTCGACGACCCGACCTTCGCCCCGGCCCTGCTCCACACCGTGGTCTTCACCGCCGTGTGCCTGGTCTTCCAGTACGCGATCGGGCTGGCGCTCGCGGTCTTCTTCCACCAGCACTTCCGGCTCTCCGCCACCCTGCGGGCCCTGTTCCTGGTGCCCTGGCTGCTGCCGCTGATCGTGTCGGCCTCCACCTGGTCGTGGATGCTCAACAGCGACTCCGGCATCGTCAACGCCACCCTGCACGCCGTCGGCATCGGCCCGGTGAACTGGCTGACCTCGCCGTCGTGGTCGCTGGCCTCGGTGATCATCGCGAACATCTGGATCGGCATCCCCTTCAACCTGGTCGTGCTCCACAGCGGGCTGCAGTCCATCCCCGCGAGCCTGTACGAGGCCGCCGCGCTCGACGGAGCGAACGCGTGGCAGCGTTTCTGGCGGATCACCTTCCCGCTGCTGCGTCCGGTGTCCGCGATCACCCTGCTGCTGGGCCTGGTCTACACGCTCAAGGTCTTCGACATCATCTGGATCATGACCAAGGGCGGTCCGGCGGACTCATCCACCACCTTCGCCACCTGGTCCTACCAGCTCGGCTTCGGCAACCTGCTGCCCGCCTTCGGCCCCGGCGCGGCCGTCGGGAACCTGCTCGTCGTCGCCGCCCTGGTCTTCGGCCTGGTCTACGTCCGAGTCCAGCGAAAGCAGGCGCTGTCATGACGAGCGCACAGACAGTCCTGAACCGGCGCCGCCGTACCTGGGGGAAAACGGCGATCGGCCTCCTGCTGACCGCGGTCATGCTCTTCCCGGTCTACTGGATGCTGAACGTGTCCTTCACCCCCGACCAGGACATGCGCAAGAGCCCGCCGGACCTGTTCCCCGCCCATGCCACCCTGGAGGGCTACCGGGCCGTCGTCGACCAGCAGTTGCCCTACCTCGGCACCAGCCTCGTCATCGGCCTGGGCACCGTGGCCCTGACCGTGGCGCTGGCCGCACCCGCCGGCTACGCGCTGGCCAAGCTGCGCCCGCGCGGCGGCGGCATCCTCAACTTCGTCCTGCTGGCCGCCCAGATGATCCCCGGCATCATCATGGCGATGGGCTTCTACGCCATCTATCTCAGCCTCGGCCTGCTGCAGTCCGTTCCCGGCCTGATCGTCGCCGACTCCACCCTGGCCGTCCCCTTCGCCGTACTCATATTCACCGCGTTCATGTCCGGTATCCCCGGCGAACTGCTCCAGGCCGCGAAGACCGACGGAGCCGGGCCCCTGCGCACCTTCTGGTCGATCGTTTTGCCGATGAGCCGCAACTCGATCGTCACGGTGTCCCTGTTCGCGTTCCTGTGGTCCTGGTCCGACTTCGTCTTCGCCAGCACCCTGGTCAACGGCGGCGCCCACGAGCCGATCACCCTCGGCATCTACCACTACATCGGCAACAACAACCAGCAGTGGAACGCCATCATGGCCACCGCCGTCGTGGCCTCACTGCCGGCCGCGGTGATCCTCGTCCTCGCCCAGCGGTACGTCGCCGCCGGCGTGACCGCCGGTGCCGTCAAGGACTGACACCGGACCGCCCGCCTGCGGCCGCGCTCCTCATGAGCCGCCGCGCGAGCACCGCCGCCCCACCCGGCAGAACGCCGCCCCCTCCGCTCAAGAAATGAGTGCCGCCTCCATGACCGCCGCACCGTCCGGCCCGGCCTTCTCCGTTCACGACATCCCCTTCAGCACGCACGGATCCTGGTTCGGCATCTCTCCCGTGCTGGCGGAGAAGACACGCGCCGAGGACCTCCACCTCGTCTCGCACCAGAACGGCATGCACGCCGTCCTGCGCCTCGTCCCCCTCGACGCGGCGACGGGCGACCGGGCCGAGACCTCCGTCCGGGCTACACCGGGCCTGCTCAGCTGGACCGCCGCGGACGGGCGCATCGACCTCGCCTACGAGTCGCCGGACACCGTACGCGTACACGGCACCGGTCTCGGGTTCGGTATCAGCGCGGCGGCACAGGCCCTGACCCCGTTCAGTGGGACCTACTTCTACCGCGACCCGGTGGACGACGCGCATGTGTTCACCTCCTACGAGACCGGGCGCCGCTACCGGATCACCGTGCTGTCCGGGACGGTCGCCGACGTGTCCGGTTCGCAGGCCCTGGGCGCGGGGGAGCGCGGTCTCACGGTCACCGCCGAGGCCGACGGCTCGTGGGAGGTCGCGGTCGAGGAGCTCGACAGCGCGCGACTGCCCTTCCGCTCGTCGTCGACGTTCGGCGAGGTCATGGAGGCCGCGCGGCGGTCGTTCGGCGAGTTCGTCGACACGGCCGCCCCGTGGCGCTCGGCCGCCACCCCGGCCGCCGAACTCGCCGCCTATGTGGTGTGGTCGGCGACCGTGCTCCCGGCGGGTCTGGTCACCCGGCCCGCGGTACTGATGTCCAAGCACTGGATGGACAAGGTGTGGAGCTGGGACCACTGCTTCAACGCCCTCGCCCTGGCCCCCGGGGCTCCCGGCCTCGCCTGGGACCAGTTCGCGCTGCCCTTCGACCACCAGGACGAGGCCGGGTCCCTGCCCGACTCCGTCACCCACTCCGAGGTCCTCTACAACTTCGTCAAACCGCCCATCCACGGCTGGGCCTTCGGCCACCTGCGCCGACGGCTCCCCGAGCCGCTCACCCCGGCGCAGCTGACCGAGGCGTACGACAGACTGACCCGCTGGACGGACTTCTGGCTCACCGCACGGCGCGCACCCGGCGCCGCCCTGCCCCACTACCAGCACGGCAACGACAGCGGCTGGGACAACGCCACCACGTTCGACCCCGACCGCGTGGCCGTCACCGCCGACCTCGCCGCGACGCTGATCCTCCAGCTCGACGAACTGGCCCGGCTGGCCGGCGAACTGGGTTTCCCTGACGACGCCCGGCGCCGCACCGAGACGGCCGACGCCATCCAGGCGGCCCTGCTGGACGAGCTGTGGGACGGCGAACGGTTCCTGAGCCGCCCGGCCCACGGCGGCGCCCCCTCCCGGAGCGCCAGCCTGCTCGACCTGATGCCGATCGTGCTCGGCGACCGCCTGCCCCGCGAAGTCCACGACCGGCTGGCCGAACGGATCGAGACCCACCTCACCTCGTTCGGCCTGGCGACCGAACACCCCGGCTCTCCGCACTACGAGCCCGACGGCTACTGGCGCGGCCCGATCTGGGCCCCGGCCACCGTCCTCATCGAGGACGGCCTGCGCCGCGCCGGGCACGAACACCTCGCGGACGAGATCAGCGCCCGTTTCCGCGCCCTGTGCGAAACCTCGGGCTTCGCCGAGAACTTCGACGCCCTGACCGGCCAGGGACTACGCGACCGCGCCTACACCTGGACCGCCAGCAGCTATCTGCTGCTCGCCCGCGACCACCACCGCCGCGCGGACGTCGAGACCGGCACCACTGTCACCGCCGTCACCACAATCGCCTGACCCGCGAGCGACAACCCACCCACACGTCCGGCACGGGGGCCGGCGCGGCAACAACCAGCGGTACCCCTGAAGGGACAGAACCACATGCCAAGAATCGGGCAAAGACGCTCGGCCAGGAGACGCCTTCTCCACGGCATCACCACGTCGCTGCTCTCACTCACCGTCATAGCCGGCGCCACCACCGTGATGGCGACGCAGGCCTCCGCAGCCACCCCCACCCTCACCGTCGACCTGGGCACCACCACCGGAGCCTTCCACGGCGGTGCCTCCGGCGCGCTGTACGGCCTGTACGGCCCGGACGTACCGACCAACAACCTCATCGAGGGGATGGGGCTCCAGACCACCAACACCAAGTACCAGGACGGACAGCAGCACCCCGGCTCGGACGCGCTGGAGATCGCCAAGCCCTTCGTGGACAGTGGCGGCAAAGACATCCTGATCTATATGACGGACGTGTACCGCGCCAACTACGAACGCGCCGGCTACTCGGCCTACCAAGCGACCATGAAGACCCAGGTCGAGCAGGCGAAGGCCAGCCCGTACGCGAGCCGCATCGTCTTCGTCCCCTACAACGAGCCCGACCTGAACTGGTTCAGCGGCATGCGCACCAACTCGACCGCGCTGGCCAACTTCAACGCCGAGTGGCGCCAGACCTACAACTTCATCAAGGGCCTCTGGCCCGAGGCACGGCTGGCAGGGCCCAACACCGCCGGCTACAGCTCCTCATCCCTCAGCGGCTTCCTCACCTACTGCAAGGCCAACAACTGCCTGCCCGACGTCGTGACCTGGCACACCCTGGGCAGCCCGGCGGAGGTCCGCAGCACCGTCGACTCCTACCGCGCGGTGGAGACCGCTGCGGGGATCACCTCCCCGATAACCGTCAACCTCAACGAGTACGCCCACCGCTACCACCTGACCGACCCCGGCCAGATGGTCCAGTGGATCGCAGCCATCGAGGACAAGAAGGTCGACGGCAACCTGCCGTACTGGAACATCAACGGCAACCTCGGCGACTCCGCCGCGGCGCAGAACACCCCCAACGCCCAGTGGTGGCTCTACAACTGGTACAGCTCCATGAGCGGCAACACCGCCAAGGTCACCGGCGCCGCCGACAACGCCGCGTACACCCTTCAGGGCGTGGCAAGTCTGGACACGGCCAAGAAGCAGGCCCGCGTCATCCTCGCCGGGGGCGGCACCAGCGGTGACTCCGACACCGTCATCAAGAACATCGACCCCGCGGTCTTCGGCAGCACCGTGCACGTCAGCGTCTTCCAGGACCGCTACAGCGGCTACATCGGCGCGGCGGCCACCCCGACCCGGCTCTCCGACGCCGACGTCGCCGTGGGCTCCGACGGTTCGATCACCGTCCCCGTCACCCTCGACGCGATGTCCGCGTACCAGGTGATCGTCTCCCCGGGCGGCAGCGGCTCCACCACCGCCTCCGACAGCACCTGGTCCGCCTCGTACGAGGCGGAGAACGCCACGCTCAGCGGCAGCGGCTACAACATCAACACCGAGGGCACCACCAGCAGACTCGACAAGTTCGCCACCTCCGGCACCAAGGACGTCGGAGGCCTGCGCACCGGCTCCACCACGGTGATCTCCTTCCCCGTCTCCGTCCCCACGACCGGCGACTACGACCTGTCGGTGTTCGGCAACAGCTACGCCAAGGACGCCGACGTCAAGGGCCCGACGAACGTGTACGTGCGGGTCGACGGCGGCCCCTCGCGCAGGATCGACATACCGGTGGGCTTCCAGTGGGTGGTGTGGGGGCACGACGACACCACCGTGCACCTCACCGCGGGCAGCCACACCATCACCCTGGCCACCACCGGAGACAACGGCGCGAAGACCGTCGGCGACGCGATCGTCGACAAGATCGACCTCCGGTACAAGGACGCCGACGTCCAGGGCACCACGCTCTACGAGGCCGAGCAGGCCAACCTCTCCGACAACGGCACCACCACCTACACCGCCCAGAGCCAGTCCGGCGCGGGCGCGGTGAACCTCACCTCCGGCAAGTCCGCGACGTTCTGGGTCTACTCCGAGCGGGACGGCTACGCGGACCTGACGGCCCGCTACCGCAACACGGGCCAGGCCGACCTCACCGTCAACGGCAAGACCGCCGACGACCAGACCCTCTCCGGCGCGACGACCGGTGCCTGGTCCACCTCCACCAACCGGGTCCACCTGAACAGCGGCATCAACAAGGTCAAGGTGACCGGCACGGGCGGCACCCTCGCCCTGGACCGCCTGGCCGTCACTCCGTTCAGCGCCACCGACGCCGTCACCACCGGCAACGTCGTCACCTACCAGGCCGAGGACGGCACCCTCGCCGGCACCGCGGCCGCCGACACCACCTACAGCCAGGCCAACGGCGGCGTCGTCACCGGCATCGGCAACGGAACCGCCAACTCCCTCACCCTCGACGTCGACGCGCCCGAGGCCGGCACGTACGCCATGACCATGCGGTACGCCAACGCCGAGGAACTGCCCTCCAACCACTACAACCCCGACCTGTACGCCGAGCACGCCGACGTCAGCGTCAACGGCGGTGCCGCCAAGCGCGTCAACTTCGCCAGCACCCTGCACTGGAACCAGTTCAACGACTACACCGTCCCCGTGACCCTCACCAAGGGCGCCAACACCGTCAAGTTCACCGCCTCACAGCTCTACAACTACGACGGCACCACCATCGGCCTGGTCTACTCCGGCGGCGGCAGCGACATCGGACAGCCCATGCGCTCCAGCTCCGCGCCCCACCTCGACGAGGTCTCCTTCGCGCCCCAGAACCTGCACATCGGCGCCTCGTCCGGCTTCTCGTCCACGGCCGTCGCCCAGCACAGCGGGCTCTGCCTCGAAGACCCCGCCAAGTCCACCGCCGACGGTACCCAGTACCAGCAGGACACCTGCGGAAACGGCCAGGAGCAGATCTTCGACTTCCACCCCGTCAGCGGCGCCACGAACACCTACACCGTCGTCAACCACTCCAGCGGCAAATGCCTCGACATCTCCGCCTACTCCACCGCCAACGGGGCCGCCGTCCAGCAGTGGACCTGCCACGGGGGCACCAACCAGCGGTTCACGCTGAACCCGGTGACCGCGCTCGGCAACAGCCACGACTACCAGCTCGTCGCCGTGAACAGCGGCAAGTGCGTCGACGTCAAGGAAATCTCCACGGCAGTCGGCGCCCTCGTCCACCAATGGCCATGCGATGCGGCAAGCGCCCTGACCACCAAGAAGAACCAGATCTGGCGACTGCTCGGCAAGGCGTGACCAGCGGCGGTTCCCGCTGAGTCTCCCGGCCACGCCGGCAGAGGCAGGGCTCCCCCTCAGACCCCGTGAGAGGGCCACGACACCCGGTCGTGGCCCTCTTCGCGTGCATACCGGGGTCCGGCGCCCTCAAGGGGGTGAGGACAAGGGCGACTTCGTTTCCCGGTGCCGAGGGCGTCGATGGTCGATGGCGGCCACCTCGTCGGAACGTTCCCCTCGTGGGCGTGCCGTGCCGGAGGCGGGCGGGCCGGATCAGCGCTCCAGGAGCCGCATGCCCGCCTCGGGTCATCGACCGGCACAGGGCCGCGGTGAGCTGCGCTCCGACGCGGACCCGTCCTGGCTCAGCGAGCTGGCGCAGGGCGTGCTGATCAATCGGATTCTCGTGGCGGACGTCCCGGTCACCGAGGGGTTCCTCGAACGCCTGACGGACGAAGTCCTCCTCCCCGCCTTCGCGCACCCCGCCTGACCCACACCACCGGGAGCTCCACCATGCCCCGACACAAGTCACCGACCCGGCGGAGGATGCTCCGCGCCGAGGTCACCCGCACCGAACGGACCAGCCCGAGCTTCATCACCCTCACGATCCAGGGCCACGACCTGGCGGACTTCGACCCCATGGGTTTCGACCAGGCCTGCCGGCTGTTCTTCCGCCGCGACGGCCAGCGGGAACTCGCCATGGCGACCGCCTCCCACAACGGCTGGCTGGCCCAGTTCATGCTCATGCGGCCGGCCGTCCGCCCCTGGGTCCGCCTCTACACCGTGCGCGCGTTCCGCCCCGAAGCGCGCGAAATGGACATCGAGTTCGTCGTGCACGGCCACCACGGAGACCACGGAGACCACGGCGGCGCGGGCCCCGCATCGGCGTTCGCGTCCCACGCCCGCCCCGGAGACCCGGTCGGGCTGTTCCCCGAAGGAATCGGCTACCTCCCCACGCCGACCGCCCAGTCCCACCTGCTCGTCGGCGACGAGAGCGCCGTACCGGCCCTCCTGTCCATCCTGGAACAGTCACCACCCGATCTGACCGGCGACGCCTACCTGGAAGCGCCGACCGGCGAGGACATCCGACCGGTCGCGGCACCCGCCGGAGTCACCGTCCACTGGCTGCCCCGCGACGACCACACCGCCGTCCCGGGACAACTGGCCCTGCGGACGGTCACATCGTCCTGGAAGCTCCCCCCGGGCCGACGCGTCTACTGCTGGGTGGCAGGCGAGAGCGGCCTTCCCACCGGCCTGCGACGCCACCTCGTCAAGGAACAGGACGTCCCGAAGTCCGACGTCTCCTTCCTCGGCTACTGGAGGCACGGCAAGAGCAGCCCCGGCTGAGAGATACCACCCCGATTCGCGCCTCCGGCGTGCCACCGCGAGCAACTCTTCCTCGCCCATGTCTGTACGGCAGTGCAAGACAGGGAGCATCGTGAACCTCCATCTCACCTCCAAGACGGCAGTGGTCACCGGCGCCGGCCGCGGCATCGGACTGGCCAACGTCCGCACGCTGATCGCCCGAGGGCGTCCGCGTCATGGGTGCCGCCCGCACCATCACGCCCGAACTGAAGGAAACCGGGGCGCTCACGGTCTCGGCGGACCTGAGCACCGCCGAAGGCGTCACCGCCTTGTTGGACAGCGCCCTCACGGAACTGGGCGGCATCGACCTGCTGGTGAAAACGTCGGAGGCGGAGAAGCCGTCCCCGGGTTCCTCGAGACCGATGACACCCAGTGGGCCCGCTTCCTCGACCTCAACCTGCTCAGCACCGTCCGCGCCACCCGGGCCGCACTGCCCAGCCTGATCGAACGCCGCGGCGCGATCGTCAACATCTCGTCCGTCGTGGCCCGCCAGCCCGGCGCAGGCCCAGCCCCCTACGGTGCGGCCAAGGCGGCCCTGACCTCACTCGGGAAGTCCCTGGCCGAAGAGTTCGGCCCCCAGGGTGTGCGCGTCAACACCGTCACCCCCGGGGTGACCCGCACCTCCATGATCGACCAGCAAGCAGAGCTCCTCCAGCAGATGCCACAGGCCCTCAACATCACCAGCGGTCGCGTCAACGAACCCGACGAAGTCGCGGCCCTGATCGCGTTCCTCTTCTCCGACCTCGCCGGCAACATCCTCGGCGCCGAGTACGTCATCGACGGCGGCATGATCAAGACCCTCTGATCCCCCGTCACCAACTCCACGCCCCGAACCGGGGTCTTCACCCCTGACGTCCCCGGCAGGCATCCTGATGGCTCGACTCGGCACGGCTCGGCACGGCACGGCTCGGCACGGCACGGCTCGACACGGCTCGGCGCTCGGCTCGGCTCCTCAGCAGGCCCATGACAGCCCGTCTCCGAGAAAGCGTCGCCATTGCTTCCATGCCGCCCCGCGCCGACCGGGCGGTGACCGTCATCACCCTCGATCGCGAGCTTCATCAACGCAGCCGTCCCGCCCCTCGACACCGAACTGCCCCTCACTCCGCACCACTTCACCTGGGGCCTCGTCATGTGCCAAACCTCCGACGGCACGCTTGGCACAACCACTCCATCTGATCACCACCGCCGTCCTCCACCGGCACGGCGTACCGGCCACCGACACCGACGCCGCACCCGTCGTGCACATGTGAGGGGCCCGGTCAGGGCGGGCATCGGTCAGGGCAGGCACCGTCATGCACATGCGAGGGCCCGGTCAGGGGCCGTGCCCGCGATACGAACCCCGGACCCACCCGGCCTCGTGAACAGCACCGTCAGCTCAAACGTACGTAGAGAGCAGAACGGTCCAACGGCACTCAGTCAGTCAGATGTGGTCTCGCGTGCCGCTCCACTCGCCTACTCCTATACAGAGGACTCTCGCTTGCGCGCATCCGCTAGGCTGTCCTTGGTCGGTCGTTGGTACGTCGCGCTGTTCGCTCGGGTGACCCTGCGGATAGCGTCGCACCACGTCTGACCAGCGGGCTTGTGCTCCTCGTCGAAAATCCGACGCCTGGATTTTCAGCAAGGTTTCCACAAGCCCCCGCCTTCGTGGGGCTTGTAGAAAACTCCGTCGCCGCAGGTCAGCGGCTGGCCAGGAGATCGCTCCGGAACGCACACCCGTCGATTCGGAAACGCTCAGCTGATCGCTGCAGGTCAGGGCGCGTCCTCGGTCGCACCGTCCAACGTTGCAGCATCAGCTGCCAGGCGCCGTCGTTGCAAGCGCCCCACTTCAATGAATGGCTTCGTTTTCTCGGCTTCATTCCTTTCCGGCTCAGCGAGGGCGTATGCGCTGGTTCCGGTCGATGCTCAGGGGCATGAGGACCGCATTCCGAAATAAGTCGCTGCACACCGCCCTGGCTGTGATTGATCGCGAAGAGCGTGTACTGCTGTGCAGGGTTCACGGTGACCCCTCGTGGCGGCCTGTCGCTTCCCGCGTAATCCGCCTCCTGCCGTCACCGTTCTCTGTCATTCATGTTCTGGACTCACTCTTCTCGCACTGGTTCCTAGCACGTACTCCGGTTGTCGGACGTTACAACCCGCTACCGGCGCGAGACAGGCTGGATGAATCGACACGCATCTTTGTAGTCCGTCGCAGCAAAATGCGATCGTTCAGTCTTCGTGCCCGCGCACGTGTTGTCACGACCGTCGATTACGCCTGGCATCCGTTGTCGAATGTCGAGGACGAGAAATTCGATGTACACCCGCGCGAGCTCGGCCCGTTCCTCCGTGGATATATCGAAGGCTGGATTCCTGACGGCATCATCACTCTCGTCGAATGACTATTCTCCCAACCAAGGAGTATGCCTCGTGACAAGTGCTCAGCATCGGCTCCAGCCGCCAGGCCGCGGACCGCTGCGGTTGGAGATCCGGACGCTTCTGGCGGCGGCCGGGCTACCCGAGGCGGACAACGACGACCGCTACCGCGCCCATGGCGTCGTGGTGACCGATCGCGGCGAGTCGGTCGGCGTGGAGTGGTTCGTCTCCCGCAGTCTGCGCCGCGCCGCCGCCGACGAACAGCTACGGGGCTGGCCCATGGGTCCGGCAGACCGCGCACAGGAAGCCGCCCGGCGTCATCTCCACGCGGCCTTGTTCGGCATTCTGACGGAAGTGGGGTACCTGGTGGAGGCTGATCCGCCTGATGCTCCGGGGGCTCTGTCCGTTCGAGCCGGCAGGGTCGTCACACCCGCGACGTTGGCCGCGGACATCCGGCGGATCCTGGCAGACCTCCGCGGCGCCACGGACGCATCAGAGGACTCCGGGCTATCACCCTCGTTGGAATAAACCCGGTCAGAGTGACGAAGGCTCCGGACCCGTCAACGAACGTCCGTGTACCAGTCCGTATTCCGTTTCAGGTAGCGGTATCCGACCCATTCCTGAGCAAGTCGTTTGCCCTCCATGAGAAGACCCACGGTGTCCGCCCGAAGTTGTTCGGGAAGCCAGTTCGCCAGTTGTGCGGCTTCCGCCGCGCTGGCCGGAGCCTCCTTGGCGTTACGGGGTCGGCCCTGACCCAAGAGCGCTTCGTACAACATTTCGGTGGGCTTTACGGTAGGCAGGCCGAGCTGTGACGCCGTGTGGGAGGCCTTCAGCGGGATGCGTACGCCGCTGAGGTCGAGGTCGCCGAAGTAGCGGATATCCGAGACACGATGTTCCTCGGTGATGGCCCGGACCGAAGCTCTGAAGGTGCCGCCAAGTCCCCAGGCGACGTATCCGAGACGGTGCTGTCCTGGAAGGCATTCGACGAGGGACCACCAGGTGGTCGAGTTCTCGACGACGAGCAGGACGTCACCGGTGCCGACCCGACAGTACCGGCCGTCCGTTTCCTCCAGGGGGAAGGTTTCGGTGAGCAGGGGTGGGGGCGGCCGGAACGTTCGGATCACCTCGTCGAGCCGGTCCGGATCAGAGAAGAGGGGTCCGGACTTCAGCTCGTCGAAGGTCTTCTCTGGCATGGGGAAGTCGGCCTCGGAGCCAAAGGTGCCGAAGATCTCCAGGGCGCGCTCGCGGATAGGTACGGCGAACAGGTCCGGGTCGCTTTTGCGCCACAGGTTGAGGGCGGTGTAGGCGGCCCGCTGTTTGGGAGTGGCCCGCTGCCATTCCCGTGCGAGCCAGTTGAGTTCGTGATGCCAGCGTGGCATCGGTTCCTCGGCACGGACGGGACGGTCCTCGGGCAGGAGCCAGATCTTGACCGGCAGAGACACCTTCTCGGACGTCCTCTCCTGGAAAACCTTGATCAAGCCATGCCGTTCCAGGATCTTCAGGCAGTTGTCGAGTACGGCCGACTCGAACTCCCCTTCAGGGTTGCGGTTGGGGACAGTCCGAAAGGTATGCAGAACGGCGTCCAGTGGGATCTGCGTCTTGCTTTTGGTGCTGCGTTTGTTGTCCTTTGCCCACTGGCGCAGGCGCGCGAGGAGTTCACGTTCCCGTCGGGACGGCCCGGTCGCTTCCGCCGGTGTCTCCTGCGTCACGCTCGGGCACCTCTCGCCTCGCGGGTGAAGACCCTGGCGGCAGACAGACGCCCGGTGCCGTCTTCGGGAGGGAGACGGTCGAGGTGATTCCGGATCACTTCGTCCACGACCAGGTACTTGCGCGCGGCCCTCAGGTCGGCGTCGTTACGCAGCCGGATGATCAGGGGGAACTGTCCCAGCGCTTTCTCGTCGAAGAGACCTGTGGTGTAGACAAGTTGGACACCGAGCGCCTCCGCCACCGATCGTTGCAGGTCGAGCAGGTAGTCGGCGTTGGCCCGTCCGATCGGGTTGTCGAGGAACAGAACGCCCGCGTGGCGATCGCGTCTGCGGCCCTTGGTGTTGGCCCGCAAGGCGGCCAGCGTGCAGTAGAGGAGGATGGCGGCGGTGAGCTCCTGGCCGCCGGAGAAGATCTCTTTGACCTTGGACACCCGGACGCGCTCCGTTCGCAGGACCTTGTCGGGCTTGAGGATGTACACCCGGAATCCCTTGGGGACGGCGGTGTGCACGCCGCGCAGCAGCAGGGAGAGGCCGTCGCGCCGCGTCTTGCGTCCGTCGCCGGTGACGCCGGCGGCGGCTTCCTCGATCACCTGTCCCAGGTGGGCCGTGAGCAGTTCGTCGCCGAGCTTGTCGAAGTTGAACTGGATGAACTCCTGTCCGGCCCATTCGGCGAGGGAACGCGGCAGCGTGGACAGGCGCTGCGCCGACCGCAGGATGGCCAGGGCCTTGTCGACCTCGCCTTTGAGGTGCTCAATGATCACCTTCAGATGTCGGCTGATCTGGTTCAGGTCGTCGGTGAGGCTCCGCAGCCGCGAGGTGAGGGGAATGTCCCAGCCGGGTGCATGGGCGGTCAGTTCCTCGGGCGGGAGGAGCAGGATCTGGCGGCGGACGGGGATGTTCAGGGAGTCGTACTTGTCAGAGCCCGCATGCTTCTTCAGCCTCTCGATCGCTTTGCGCAGGGTCCGGTCGTGTCTGGCCAGATCGTCCCGGGCTGTGTTCCTGGCCTGGTTGAGTCGGCGGTGCTCGCGGCGTGCGACGGCGGCGTCACCCGTGAACGGCTCGGCGGCGGCTTCCTCGGGAGTGAGAGCTGTGAGGGTTTCCGCGAGGATGGCGAACTCCTTGGCGGTGTCTTTCGCCACCTCCCATGTCTGGACGGCCACGGCGTGCAGGGCGTCCACGGAAGCCTTCGCAACTGCGGCGGCCGACTGCTTCGACTCGGCTTCCTCGACTGCTTCCTGGCATGCGGCGATGTCGCGGGGCTGGCGCTCCAGAGGCATGGGCGCCACGCTCTCGGAGGTGAGCGCCCGGAATTCGTTGTCGCGTTCGTTCAGGGCGTTCTCGTGCTGTCCTTGGGTGACCTGGGCCTTCCCGACAGCCTCTTCGGCGGCCTTCCGAGTACGTTGCGCACGCCGTAGGGCTTGCGCGCGGGTAGTCGCGTCGGAGGCCTCCGGGGTCAACAGGAGCCGATGGGCCCGGTCACGAAGTGCCTCGTCCAGTGCCGAGTACTCGGCGCCGGCAGCCGTTTCCTCCTCCCCTGCCCGGGTGAGGCTTCGGCGCAACTCGTCCGGCACATCGGCCTTCTCGTAGTTGTCTGACGCGGTCTTGTAGGTGTTGCGCAGCACGGCGATGGGCTCCCGTGGCGAATCCGCGTCGTCAGGCACATCCTGCGCACCGGGCAGTGCCGCCCGTTCCTTGATCGCGCCTTCCTTGATCTGAAGTTGTTCACCGGCGGTGTTCCTGTGCTCTGTTGCCAGACGACGGTGCTCCTCCGCGGCGGTCAGTGCCTGCGCGGCCGCTTCATTCTGCTGGTCCCGTCGCGTCTCGGCAGCACGGGCCAGGTCCGACCATTCCGACACCTGGTCCAGGCGTCGGGCGATGTCGTTGAGTCTGCTGCTCACCTCGGTCAGGCGATCCCGCTCGACCGCGGCCGTACGTTGAGCTGTCCGGTTCTGTGTCTGCCGCTCAACCAGGCGGGTGACGCCGCGCTGTCGCTCGGCTGTGAGCCTCCCCGCGGTGACGAGATCGTCAGCGGCCATAGCAGCTGTTTCGGACAGGACGGCAAGGGCGCCGGGCGGGTAACTCTCCCGCCAGGTGGCGATCCGGTGCCGGAGTCCCTCATCCCTGTGCTTGGAGGCCTTGATCTCAGCGAGGCGCCGTGTGCGCTGGGAACGCCGGTCCTCGATGGCCCGGTGTTCGGCGTCGGCTGCCTCGGGGTCGTACAGCGCGGGGTGGAAAGGGAGGGTGAACGCAACACCGTCCGGATGCCTGGTCTGCGGTGACTCGAGTGCCTCGCTAGTGCCCACGGCCACGTAAGCAGTGGGCTGGGGGCTCAGTGCGGCAAGGACGTCACGGGCCCTGTCCAGGTCATCGCCGGAGTTCAGCATGACGCCGCTGACGAGATGGGACGCTCGGGCCAGGAACTCCTCGCGCTTTCGCTGGGGGTAGTCCGCGATGTGTTCCCAGCCCGGCCAGGCGTCGATCTTCTCGTGTCTCAGAATCCGGCATGCTTCGGTCACGACGGCCGGCGGCGGCAGCAGCCGCCCGTCGGCCAGGGCCAGGCGGGCCTGCTCGTCGCGGGCTTCCTCGATCCGCAGTGTGACATGTTCCCGTTCTCCCTCGGCGACCGCTTCGGCGAGACGCTCGAGCAGAAGGTGCGCATCGTCTTCGAGGTCGACTGGTTCCCCGTCGAGGAGTGCCGTCAGCCGTGGCTCGGACTCCAGTACCGTCTTGGGACCCATGGCCTGTTGCAGCCTGTCCTGGAAGCGTTCGGCAAGCTGGCGTGCCTTCCCCTCGTTCTCCTTCGCCTCGTCCAGGAGCCGCTGGGCCTCGATGTGTTCCTCGGCGATTGCGTCCTCTTCCTCTGCCAGGGCGTCGATCTTGTTACGTAGGGCTTCCAAAGCGTGCTGTGCATCCTGGGCGGCCTGTGGCAGCGTCTCGGGGTCGGCTGCCAGTCCGTCGGCCACGGCCTGCTCAGCGTCGGCATCGACCGCCTCCATCCTCTCGATGAGGCTCCGCCGCTCGCCCTGCGCTTCGGTCGCGGCCTTGAGCGCCTCCTCCCGCTTGCCGCGTGTCTCCGCCTCGGCCTCGTCGCGTCGACGCGCTGTGTCCTCCTCATGGCGCGCCCGCGTGTCGGCTTCGCGCGCGAGGGCCGAGAGCCCGGAGGCAAGTGTCCTGGCGGCGTGATCGCGTGCTTCAAGGGCCGGGCGGGCACGTTCTTCGCCGAGGTTGACCAGTTCACGGAGCCGGGCCGCCTCGCCGGTCTTCTCCTGGTGGCGCAGTACGACGGCCGTCGCCTGCCAGCCTTCCGTGAGGGCGTTGGCGTCGTCCCGCTCCGTGGACGCTCGGGCGACGAGAGCCTTGGCCTCTTCAAGACGCATTGCGGCAAGGCTGAGTCTCTGTTCGGCCACGGTCGCGCTCCACCGCTTGGCCAGGTGAACGGCGTCGTCCCGTTCCCGGGCAAGACGTGTCACCTCCTGTTCCAGTTTCCCCAGGTTGACGTCATCGTCGTCGACGCGACGCTTGAGCTGCCCGGCGAACGTCACCAGGCCTTCCTCGGCCTGTTTAACGGACTTCCGTGCCTCGGCCTCGGCGCGCGACGCCTCGATTAGGGGGCCCTGGAGTTCAACCGTGTGCTCCACGAACTCCTGTTCCAGCAACAAGCTCTGCCGCCGAGCGAGCTTGTCCTGGTGTTGGGACACCAGATCGGCCAACTCGGTCAGACTGTCTTGCTTGACTACGGCCTTGAGTAGAAAGTCAACGAAGCTCGCGTCCGAGTCGAGGTCGAACGCGCGTACCGCCTCGCCTTCGCCCTTGTTCATCACCCGCTGATAGCGGAAGAGTTCGGGATCGATACCAAGGTCGTCCCCCAGCCGCTCCGTCCAGTCTGCATGGGACTTCGGCCAGTCCAGTTCCAGCCTCGGATCCTGGTCCCTGAGTTCGATCAGGTCTTTGCGGTAGGCGTCGAAGGACAGATAGCGGCCACCGTCGGCGATCGGGAGGGTGTCCAGGGCCAGCGTGTCGGTAGGGCGGAAGTGATACCACCACTCCTGGAGATTTTCGGCGATCTTGGAGACCGTCTGGTTCTTCCACGCCATGGCTTTGCCGGTGACGAGCGTCCGGCCGTTCACCGCGTGCGTCCATTCGAGAACGATGTGGGAGACATCCTGGCCCAGCACATAGTCGTCGAGGAGACGAGGATCGGCGGCTCCCTTGACGGGGCCTCTCCCAGGAAGCAGTACGGAGAACACCAGTCTGAGAAGTACGGACTTGCCGCCGCCGTTCTCCAGGAAGAGCACGCTGGCGGGCGACGGGCGCAACGTCTGCGTCACAGAGTCGAACAGATCCGCCTGCTCCTGGGTGACCGGACGCCCGGCACCGCTGAGGTCCAGGGTCACGTCCTGGAACCGTGCGCCCGTCGGGCCGACCGAGCACAAGCGGACCCGAGAGAGCTCATAGTTCATTGTGTTGTCCACACCCGAGCCCGTCAGTACAGCGTGCCGGAGTCGGAAACCCGCACGACGTCGCCGGCAGCGTGCCCTGCGGGGGCGCCGAGACGAAGTAACTCGTCGTATACCTCGACGGCTGCCAGTTCACGGACCTGCAGTTGGTAGCGGCCGGTGGTGCGGTAGACCTTCACCGGACGCTCGTCGTCCTCTGTCTCGGTCAGCATGCCCTGGTCGACTAGGTAGCGGAGCGCCTTGCCCACGATCGCCTCGGTGGACGGCGGGGCGACGCGGCCGTCGCTGGTCGAACCGGCCTCGGGCCTGCGCAGGTAGACACGCCAGGCACGTTCCAGTTCGGGGGCGTTGGCCATGGGGTCGCTGTTCTCCTCGGATCCGGCCACCCGTTCGGACAGTTCCTGGCAGAGGTGGCGTACCAGGTTGTCCACTGTCGGAACCATGGCCTGGCCGACGTAGCCGTCGTCGGCGAGGTCCTCGGGCCGCGGGAAACAGCAGGCGGCGATGGCCAGGTGGGCGATGCCGTGCAGCACCCGCTCCGCCTCTCGCTGGTGGGCCTGGCGTGCTTGTCGCGCATAGAGATCGAGTTTGGTCTCGAACACCGAGCCCGGCAGAGCGCCGAAGACGGCGCCTGCGCGCTGGGTGATTCCGATGACCCGCAGCCCGAGACCTGCCGCGCTCTTCCTCACCAGTTCCTCGAACGCCGGTTCCTCGTCATAGCGGCGGACAAGGGACGCGTAGTCGGCGTCCCGGTGCGGGCGCAGCCTGGGCCTAAGGCCGTATCCGACGAGCCGCATCGCCTCCTCCGCGTCGTGCTCGCTGTAGGTGCCGAGGACACCGCTCATCGGTCGTCACCTCCGGTGGTCTTCTTTGTCTGCGTCGGGCGGTCGGCGGTGGCGGGGGCCACAAGCCGTGCCGTGGTGAGGAGCAGGTCGTCGCCCTCGAAGCCCTGGCTGTTCAGCCTGGTGTCGGCGTGCACGGCCAGCAGGACCCTGTCGTCTCTGCGGCGCAGGGCGGTTCCGGTCTGCGGGCCGTACGCGTGCAACGCCAGGAGTGCTACGAGTTCGGGAAGCTCGGGGTCGAGGGCTGCCGCTTCGTCCAGGAGACCGGACAGCGTGCGTACTTCGTCCGGCAGGTCGAGAAGCGCGTCGGCCTGTTCCCACTGGCGGTCGGTGAAGCGCTTCTGCTCTTCCGACGTCTCCAGGTCGGGTTCGAGGACTTCGCCCGCGAACCGCGTGCGTTCAGGTGCCGGGCGCAGCAGCAGGGGAACGAGGGTGGCCAGGTCCGGCAGATCGCGGACGACCGGGCCCGAGGAATCCGTGAAGTAGCGGTCGGCCAGTGCGGAGGCGTCAGTGACCGGCAGGTCGAGAGCAGGCATGAGGAGGTGGCCGTACAGGTTGAGGGTCTGGCGCTGGGGAGTGTCGGCGAACTGCTGGCGATCCTGCTGCTCCCGAAAAAGGTCCCGGGCCCCCATGAGGCGGGCGTGGAGCTTGATGTGGCGTCGTACGCAGTCCTCGACGATGTCGACGAGTTCCGCCGCGCGGCTCTTGCGCACGGGCTCCTCCGCTTCGTCGCGTGCCTCGGCCATGTACTTCGCGATCGCCCGTTCGGCCTTGACCCGTTCCTCGACGTGGGCAAGCGCGTCGTCGAGCAGTTTCGGTACCTTCTCCCGCCAGTCCACCGCCTGCACGTTGCGCTTGGTGGCATCCAACTGGACCCGGATCATCTCCCCATACTGGATCGTCCGGATACGAGCTTGCTCGGCGACCTGTTTCGCGTCTGCCAGCTGGCCCCGTCTGATCAGGTTGTCGAGTTTCACCTCGGCGGCGACCTGAGCGGACTCGACATCGGTGTCCAGGGCGCCGACCAGGACGTTCAGAGCCTCGTGGGAGGCACGCAGGTACAGCTTGCCCGTGGCGTCCCTGCGCTCCTCAATGAGCTTGAAGTCGAACGTGTGCACGCGGTAGACGCCGTTGGCGTCCACTGCTCCGTACGGTCGACGGAACGTACGATCCACGTCCCCGACATTGATCAGACTCTCCAGCACCCAGGCCGTGACCCGCGCGTGCTCCTTCGCAGGACGCTGCGGTGTCTGTCGTGCGACGAACCGCTGGACCCGCTCCACGATGTGCTGGTGCCCGGCGCCTGTGTCGAAGTCCATGGTGATCGCGACCTGGTCGATGGTGTACAGAGCGATCTCCGCCATCAGATAGGTCTTCGCCTCGGCCCACTCGATCATGCCCTTACGGGCGTCGAGCTCGTGCAACGGGGCGGTGCATGCCAGCGCCTTCGCTCTACGGCTGAGGCCTTCGTCAACCGTGGCAGCAGGCTCCCAGGTCTCATCTCGCACAGTTGACACACTAACCATGTGCGACTACTTCGGACTTGGGTTTTCTCAGCTTATTTGTCTGTTCATCCTTGACGGACCGCAGGCGGCCTCGGACACGGCCGGCTCCTCGTACCCTTGGCGAGCCGCAGGCCCCATGCAGGGAGGTACAGCAGCCCGAGATTGGTGGATCAGCCCGCCGCTTCGAGACCTGCCAGGCCCCAGGAGGCAGCTTCCCACGATGGCACGCTTACCTCGCGGCCCAACCCTGCGCACATTGCTCGAGAATCACATTGAGGCATCGATCCTGGAGTAAGCCTCAGCAATCGCGCACTGTGAAGGGAACGAGGGAATCAGTTCGCTGGAGGGTGCACATCCCGCTCTACGGCGACACCGCGGCCCATGTGCACCAGGCACGGCTGCGTCGCTTCTCCTGGGCCGCCTGCACACTCAAGCCGTGGGATCACGCACCGGTCTGACTGCTCCCATCTCATCGACCCACAGTCCTTGGCATCGAGACCGCAGCCGACCGCACCGCGGACGGTCCCGGCCAGAGCTGATGGTCGAGGGCGTCCTCCAGGCGTGTGAGAGTGCCGATGTCGGGTAGCACGTCACCGTTGACCACCCGGGCGACAGTGGAATGGGCAACACAGGCGACCTCGGCGAGTCCCCGCAGGGACAGATCACGTGACCGCATCGTCCGGCGCAGGTCTCGCGCCAGCAACAGGCCGCAGTGAGCGCTCAGCGGAGCATCCGAGGCGAGGGTCACCTCAGGCCAGGTGCCGTCCGCCACATAGAACAGAGGGGGCTTGTCGTTGTTGCTGCGTGGCATGGCCCGATCGTGCCACGCGCAGTAGCGCCTCTGGGCAAGCTGTGCGAGCGCTGCAACCCGTCGAAATACGGTCCGGCCACGGGATGCCTACGCTCATCCACGGTCGCCCGCGGCGCCTGAAGCCGTCCCCTCCGTGTCACGCACGACGACCGGGTATCTACGTCTCCTCTCCTCTTGTACCCGTCGGCTCACCTACCGCTGCACCGACCAACCGTCCGCAAAAATAAGTGACTTGGCACTACGCATCGCTGACCTGATGCATCAACTCTCCTTACTGACTGGCAGGTTGGACGCAACCCACTGACGCAAGTGGCATGAGATCACCACTAATCCGACCGTCCAGTGTGAGCAGACGAACCATCAGATGCGTTTTGCTCACGGAGCATTCGGCTACTTGCTGCAGTTGGCTGCGCCGCCAGGTAGGGTGATCCACAAGTCGCTCCGGAGGCAGCCGAGGAGGGTGTGGTGGCTAACGCGACGAGCACTTCTGCTCAGCCGCTCATCACCCGTCTTCGGGAGCTGGCAGATGTCGAGCGAGCCCGTCGTGAAGCGGCCGATCTGGCCGTAGCGGAAGCCGAGCGCGTGCTGCAGGAAACCCAACACCTTCAGCGTGTCGCGGCCGAGCGCCATGCCGCTGTCCTGGCGACCGTCGAGGCCGCCGAAGCGTACGTCGGGCAACAGGCACAGGACGCATCGGACATTGGTTCTCGCGACGAACAAACAGAGCAGCCCGGCGCAGACACGGCTGCCGCTCCGAGTGCTCCAGGGCGCTCCCTGAAGCACCTCGTGGTGGACGCGCTCGACATCGGAGAGATCACTCCACTGACGCTGATCTACGAGCGCGTACGGGAGGTCCGACCCGACTCGACCGCGAGTGCGATCCGCGCCGCTCTGGCGGCCCTGCACAAGAGGGAGACGGTGGAAATCGTCCGCCGGGGCGCCTACCGACTGCTGGTGATCCCGGAGGCATACCGCACAGACACCTAGAGACTGCAACCTCACACCCAGCAGCAACGTGCGCGTGGCGCCGCCAGAGAGTACTTGGCGGTTCTCCTCCAGCGGCGCCGGTGACACGTCAGCTGAGGGCCCACGCATCGAACACCACCCTAGGGCATAGCCCCTGTTCCGCGACGGGCCCTGATCAGAAATGCCTGTAGCAGGACACGAACTGAGGGCCCGTTATGCCATTCCTGGCGCCATACATCAGCAAATGCCGCTCCTCCGCGCCACCCATGACCCGTTGCGCCCTGCGTGCAGGAGGTGCGTGATGGCGCCCTCCGATTCCTCGCGATCGCGGATCCTTCCGACCGAGCGCCTCACCCCGCGCCGGCAGCTTGAAGTCATCGACGCCATAGCCGAACTCGGCGGCCCCGGCCGGTCTGCCGTCAGGGCCACTACCGTCGGGAGGCGGCTCAATATCGCTCCGAGGTCCGTCAGCGGGACGGCAGGTTTCCTTGCCCAGGCCGGGATCTTCCGAGCCGACCCCGGCTCCTTGGCACTGACCGAGCTCGGCTTCGCCCTCGCTCAGTTGCGAAGCGCCGATTCGGCGCGTGCGCGGCTTCTGCTGCGGGACAGCTGGCAGGGCCAGTGGTTTCAGCGATCCGCCGTACAGCACCTGTCCTCCGGGCCGTTGGATGAGGCCGAGCTGGCCCGACGACTCAAGGCCGGCGCTCCTGGCCCTGCGGAACGCGGCCTCTATCTCACGGAGTGGCTGGTGTATGCCCTGCTGGTCGACCGTGACGAACTGGGGCGATGCACGCTCCCCGCCGGAGAGGAGCGTCCCACGGCCTCCGCGCCGAACAAGAAGGAGTCGCTGGGCGTCCTGGACCCCTTGATGAGTGCCACTCCCGCGCAGATCTCCGCGCTGCCCGATGACCGGTTCATCGCGCTGATGGGCGCCTACCAGACCGTCTTCGCCTCTCTGTCCCCACGGCTTCGACAGCAGACCACCGGCTGAGCGAGCCCGTTTCCCGGCGCCGCGGCTTCCCGGCCGCGGCGCCGCTCACCCGCCTGCACTCGTTGAGCCAGGCGGTCAGCAGTCGTGCCACCACGGAGCCGTTGCGTCGGCACCGCGCCTGAGCACGTCTGCCTCCTGCCAGCGCGACCGCTGCGCCTGTCACACCCGTTTGCCTCCCTCCTGTTGCCGCGGAGATCATCCATGCCCAAGGTGTCGCATGTATGGAACACCACGATTTCAACCGTTTCGATCCCATCGTTCGCGCATCCTGTCGTTGCGGGATCAGAGCCGGTTGTGCTGGTGCCACCCCGGCGAAGGGCCCTCACTGTGGGAAGCGAACCCTCTCTCACATACGCGTTCGGCCGTGTCCAGGACGCTTGGCAGACCATGGCCGCCCGCGGCGAATTCACCGAACAAACCCTCGACAAGTTCGGTCTGTTGCTCAAACGCTGCGAGCGCTACATGCAGCTGCGCGGCGTCGTGGTCCTCGGCGATGTCACCACCGATCTGGCAGAGGACTTCGTCACCGCCCGCGGCCGCAGCCGCCACGGCCGCGTCACCGACTCCGCGGCGGCCACGATGCGGCTACGCCGCTCAGTAGTCCGTACCGCCTACCGCACCCTGCGCGAGCTCGGTCTGAGCGACGCCGACCCCGCCCGGGACATCGTCCTGCCCGCTCGTGCGATCGGCGGTGTCCGGCCGCTGGCCGAGGACGAGGTCATCGATCTGCGCCACCGCGCCTCGTTCGTCACCCGTCCCAGCCGCCATGGAGCCGCCGCCGCGCTCGCGCTGGCCGGCGGGCACAGCGGGGAGATCGGGCACATCCGCGTACGAGACCTCGACGTCAACCACCGCCGTGTGTGGATGCACGGCTCCACCAAGGTGGACGCACGCTGGTGCCCCCTGGACGACTGGGGCCTCAACGTCCTGACCAGCCGCGCCGAGTTCGTCAGCGCGCGGCAGCTGCGCAAGGAGTCCGCGCCGAACGCCCGCCTGGCCGTGTCCGACCGGCACGGATCCGACGCCTACTTGCAGGCACGTGCCTGTGTCGCCCTGGGCGACCTCCTCAGGCGCATCGGCCTGGGCGACCAGGAAGATGTCAAACCGTCCTCGATCACCGCCTGGGCGGCGGTCGCGGAGTTCGAGCGCACCGGGCGCATCGAGGACGCAGCCCGTCGCCTCGGCCTGCGCTCCCTGGACCGAGCCGCAGCGGTCGTCGGCTACACATGGCGTACCTCCAGCGCTGAGGACGGGCAGGAGGCGGTCGGTGCCTGACGATGTCTTCGGCGATGCCCTCCCTCAATATCTCCGGCCCAGCAGGAAGCGCCAGCTGAGCGACAAGGAACAGCGCACCCAGCCACAGCGGATCGCGGACTGCCTCGACGAGACCCTCATCTACGAGATGGCCGAACAGCTGCCCGCGCCGGCCAGTATCGGCTGCCCCCGCAAGTACCCAGCAGTCGTCTACCTCCTGCTCGCCTCCCTGATGACCGTCACCGGCTCCAAACGCTCCGCCGTCGGCAGCCTCGACGGCAGACAGTGGCGGGCCGTCCGTGCCTCCGTACGGCGGCACGCCGGACGCACCGCAGCCGCCTTGCTGCCGCTCACCCCGCCGAGCCGCAACCAGTACCTGTACGCCGAAGAGAAGCTTTTGGCCCCCAGCATCGAGACGCTGCAGCACCTCTTCGAGCAGCATGCCGTCCAACAGGCCCTGCACCAGGGCCTGTTCCCGGAGGATGCCACACGGAACTGGGTGAGACCCGAACGCCGTCAGCTTCTTGTCGGCGACGCCACTGTCCCCAAAGCACCCTCCAAAGCGGAACACGCCTACACAGTCGACACCACAACCGGGGAGATACGCAGGCACCGCGTAGACCCCGCAGCTCGTCTCTACTACGAGAACGGTGAGAAGGAGAAGCGCCCCGCGCGGGGCACGAAGTGGTTCTTCGCCTCAGCCCGTGACGACGGCTACTGGCAACGCGTCATCCTGACCGTCCGGCATGTCTCCGGCGGCGAATACGAGGACGAGGCCGCCGTCGCAGTACGCTCCTTCACGCAGCTCAGCCGCCTGTTGCCCGGCTGTATGGGCGTCATCTACGACGGAGCGTTCCGCGGCGTCCACCGCGACGCCCTCGCCCGCCTCGGCCTGCTGGTCATCAACCACCAGCACGGATCCGTCAAACCCCGGGCCTACGAACTCCTGCGCTTCGGCCGCTGCCGCCACGATCTATGGTGCGACCAGGGTCGTATAGCCGAACGCGTCCTCCTCGACGACGGCACAAGCACACTGCTCCCAGTCCCCGTCAGCCGCCTCGAACACCGACAAGGTCGTACGAAGTCGCGCTGGTACCACCTGCTGCTCATCCCCTGCCGCCACGGCGCACATCCGCACCGCGTCCAGGTCGGAATCACCACGACTCCCGATGACCGCGTCGGCACGGATCCGGCCACCGGCCGCAGGCACAAGAGCGACACCGAACGCGACTTCCACCGCGCCGAACACCTTCAGCAGATCCCGGAGTCCACCCTCACCCACCAGCAGATCTACCCCTACCGCAGCGACTCCGAGTCCGTACACAATCAGTTGGACCAGAGCATGTGGAACAACCGCATGATCTCCTACGGGCTCGAACGCCAGAAGGTCTTCCTCCTCGGCTTCGCCCTCGCTCAGAACGCCACCAGCCGGCGCATCTTCCTGGAGCGGTCAAAGACCGTACAAGCTGAATGTGCGGGGCGGAAGGTGGCGTAGTCCGGCACGCTGTTGTCGTACCGCCGTCATCAGCGCGCCGTGGTGCTACCTGTTCCGACGGCCTCGCCCCAGTGGACCGGGCCGCCCATGCACGCGGAGAATGCGTCGTCGTCGCTGCCGCCAGGTGTGATGACCCGCAGCGACAGGGTGGCGACGCCTTCGTCCCCAGATGCCACTGCCGCGAGTCGGCTCCTCGGGTGTGAACACATCAAAATTCGTACCGCCCGTGACACAGCTGACGGACCGCGGATTCCACGGTCCGGGTACCGTTGTGATGCCGAGACCGTCATTATTCTGGCAGGTCAGCGGTGTTGTGGTGCAGGGAGTGGTGGTCGAGGTCGACGTCCAGGACCGGGGTGTCAGCGATGAACAGCAGCTGGATCTTGCCGCGTTCGGCGGCCTGCGCGTAACGCACGAACTGGTCCATGTCCGTGTAGCTGTTCAGGTTCGCACCGGGCAGCCGCCAGGCCCCCGGATCCGCCGTTGAACTGCATGCCCAGGATCACCTGTCAGCTTGTCATGGCCACTCCTCAGACGCAGCGATGTGTGCCCGCCCGCCGAATGGTTCCGGCAGTCGGTGGAACTACTGCTTGCTGAGGACTCCCGGTGTGTCATGCAGGACCACGCTCCACTGCAGCGGAACCCGCTCCGTGCGGAGCGTGTTCACCGGTGCCTCCGGGTCGGCCATGCCGAAGGAGATCCCGAACAGCAGCTTGAGCTCCGCGCGGACGCCCAGGAACTCGCGGACGGTGTCGGCGTAGACGCCGAGGACGGTCTGCGGGATGCCAGCCAGCCCCCGGGCCGCCAGCGAGAGCAGGAAGTTCTGTGCGTACATGCCGATGTCGCCGGCCGTCCGCACCCCGTCTCCGAGCGCCGGCATGAACAGGAACGCGGCATGGGGAGCCCCGTAGAACTCCAGGTTCTCGCGGACCGCCGCCCTCCTGCCGTCCCGGTCCGAGCGCTCGACGCCCCGGGCCCGGTAGACACTCGCACCCAGGGCCTGCGACCGCTCGAGGTACAGGCCCTCGCCGTAGCCATCGGTGAAATCCGGGGAGGTCCGCCCCTCCTCCTCGGCCCGGAGCAGCTCTTTGCCCAGGGCGTCGCGCGCCGCACCCGAGACGACGTGCACCGTCCATGGCTGGGTGTTGCTGTTCGAGGGGGCGGTCTGTGCGTCTTCTAGCACGCCGCGGATGTCCGTAGGAGACAGAGCAGTGGGCAGGAACCGCCGCGGGGAGCGTCGGGAGCGTGCGATGTCGGTGAAGGGTGATGCGGTGCCGGGCAAGGCGGTTCCTCTCCGTGGCGCGCAGTCGCCGCCACGGCGGCCGCGGCACAGCGCAGTACGGCAGGCCACACGAGGCGGCAGTCGGCGTGAGGGCCGGATGCGAGATGCGCTCTTGCCGCTATCTGCAGGCTTGCGGATGTTCGCAGGCAGCGGGGTGCCGAGGCTGCAGCGTGGGGGGGGCGGTGCGCTCTTCGTGTTCGTCTTTGTGCGTTCGTGGCGTGCCGCTGCTGCCGCTCTCGTGCCGTTGCGTGCACGAGTGCCGCGTCGGGTGACTCAGCGGTGGGCGGCGCGGTTCATCTCGACGATGTCGTCGAGAGTGGGATTGGCACCGCGGGCGGCGATGCGTTCCGGGAGGCTGTCGCGGATGGCCGCGTCCTTGGCGCGGTCGGCCGCGGCCAGGGCCGCCGGCAGTTCGTCGAGGGTCAGTTCGGTGCAGTAGGCGGGGCTATTGGGCTGCTGGCGCCAGGAGTCGGCCAGTGTGCCCGCGTCGTAGGGGTCGAAGCCGGTGTCGTCCACAAGCTGCATGGCCACGCGCCGCGCCTCGTCGGAGTCGCCGGCGACGGGGATGGCGAGGCGGCCGGGCGTTCCGGCCGGGACGCCCCGGGTCTGCTGTGTTCCGGCCAGGGCTGCGTTCCACGCCTTGACCACGGGGCGCCCGAGCAGCTCGGCGGTGTACACGCTCTCCACCTGGCCGTTGTCCACCGCCTCGATCGGGTCGCTGAGCATGCCGGGGTAGTAGTTCGAGGTGTCGATGACCACCGTCTCGTCGGGCACCGACGCGAACAGGTCCGCCAGCTGGCCCGCCACTCCGAACGGGATCGACAGGACGATGACGTCCCGGTTCTGGACGGCGGCGTCGGCGAGCTGCACCGCGCGGGCCCCGGACTCCAGCACCTCCGCCCGGACGGCCTCGGGGCCGCGGGCGTCGGCCACCTGGACGTCGTGACCGGCCGTGCTGAGCTTGGCAGCGAGGTTTCCTCCGATGGCGCCAGCGCCTATGACAGTAATTTTCATGACTTGTTCCTTAAGGAGGTTGTGCCGCCCCTGAGGGCAGCACGATGTGATGGATGGGTGGTGGTGCCGCCTGGCCTTGCGGGGCGGAGCAGGGTGCCTGGCGGCTTTACGCCTGGGTGTCCTGCTGGCGGTAGCCGCTCGCGATGAGCGTGCGGAGCCGGTCGAGCGACTCCTCCTCGGTACCGGTGCCCTTGATCCAGGCAACGGAACAGGCCGCGAGGAACAGGTCGTTGCCCCGCACCGAGGAGCGCACGCGCCCCGCGAGCTGCGCGGCTCGCACGTATTGATCGGTGGTGGCGATGAGGGTGTCGCAGGGAATGGTGAGCGGGTTGTCTGGTTCCTGCGCCCGGGCCGCGGCCATGAGCGGGTCGGGCAGACCGCTGTAGGCGCTGAGGTACTCCTCCATCGCGCGCAGCCACTGCTCCAACGCCTCGGCCGGGTCACCGAGTTGCTCGATGTCCGCCTGGCGGGCCACCAACTCTTCGGAGCGGGTCTGCAGCACGGCCGCCAGCAGTGCCTCCCGGGTGGGGAAGTGCCGGTACAGGGTGCCGGGCCCGACGCCTGCCTCCTTGGCCACCGCTTCGAGGGAGGTGCCGACCCCGTGCTGCAGGAAGTGACGCTGCGCGGTCTCCAGGAGGGCCGCGCGGTTGCGCTGGACGTCCGCGCGGGGCTTGCGTCCCCGCTGCTCAGCGACGCTCATGCGCCCTCCTGACTGCCGTGATCCTGCGGCCGCATCAAAACGGATGCTGCCTCCGTACTTAGTCGAGAGTAAAACGGAGGCAGCGTCCGGTCAAATGGGCGGCTCGAGCGCGAAGCACTGACATCGCAGGGGGCCGACATATTCGGCCGTAGAGCGCAGGCAGAAGCCGTGCGGGCTGCACCAGTCCAGGGTGCCCATGTCCGGCCCCTCCCGCGCCGAGCCCGGCCCGGTCCCCCGGTCCCGGACGTCAGGGGGTGAGCTGCTGGTGCCCGATGACGGAGAGCAGTTCGAGTTTGCTGTGGCTCTCCGTGCCGGGGCGGGTGGTCAGCACCACCAGGGTCTGGGCGCGGTTCTCGGTGTACAGGAGCTGGGCGTCGACGTCGATGCGGCCGAGTTCGGGATGGAGGAGGGTGTTGCAGTCGCCGTAGCGGGCGACTTCCTGAAGTTCCCACATGCGGACGAACTCGGGGCTGTGTTCCTGGAGTTCGGCGAGGATCCGGGCGGCTCGGGGGGTGTCGCTGCCGGCGGTCAGCGCGGCCCGCAGGCGTGCTGCCTGGGCGCGGCCGTGGCTTTCGTGGGTCTCCTCGGGATACACCAGTCGCTCGGCGGGGTCCATGAACCAGCGGTAGTAGCCGCTGCTGGCCAGACCGGTGTGGCGGGTCTGGTCGCCGAGCAGCGCGATGGCCAGGGGGTTCATCGCGAGAGTGTCGGACAGGTCGGTCGTTACCAGGGCCGGGGTGTCGTCCAGGCGGTCCAGGACCCGCATCAGGGTCGGGCTGACATGTTCGGAGCGGTGGAAGCGGGCCGGAGCGTTGTGGCCGATGAGGGCGAAGAGATGGTCGCATTCGTCCAGCGTCAGCCGCAATGCCCGGGCGAGAGCCGCGGTGATCTGCACGGAGGGCTGCGGAGCACGCTGCTGTTCCAGCCGGGCGTAGTAGTCGGTGGACATGCCGGCGAGCTGCGCGACCTCCTCACGTCGCAGCCCCTGCGTACGCCTGCGCGGCCCCTCGACCAGCCCGACATCGCGGGGCCGCAGCGCCTCACGCCGATGGCGCAGGAATTCCGCCAGTTCCTTCTTGTCCATGCCACCCATCCTCGCCCCATCCCGCCGGGCTATCCAGAGACCGCCGATCCATGGCTGAGCCACTCCTCTCCCAGCCGCGCGAAGCCGCTCACACGGCCGACACCGAGGGCGTTCTCAGCGAGACGACCCGATGATCATCAGCCCTGCGTGATCCGCTGGGAGATTCACCAGCTGTCGGCAGTGCGCCGGAGGCCGTCGGCATGGCAGACAGCTGGCCGCGACATTGCCCCGTCGAGGACACCCAACGCTTGACCGGCCCCGGGCCTCGTCGCCCGGCCCGGCTGGCACGACGAAGTTCGCCGTGTCAGCCGGGCGCTCGCGTGCCCCTCGGCGCTCGGACGGAGCCGGTCGCCTCCAGTGCGACGACCGGGGCGGAGCCGAAGGCGCTTCCGTACCGTTCCGCGGCCTCGGTGAGGAGCTCCCCGAGGCGGATCCTGCTCGCGTTGGTCCATGATGCGGCTCAACAGGACCCGCCCGCGTGCTGTTGTTCCGCGTCTGTCACAGGTCGGTCAGCTGCCGCTGATCATGGCGAGGACCTCGTCGTAGGAGCCGTTGGCCTGTGCGTCGCGGAGGAACCTGGCGCGCTCGACGACAATCTCCTTCGCGTCGGGCTTCTCGCGCAGCAGGTCGAGAGCCTCGGTGAGGAAATCGTCCAACGGCATGGATTGCTCGTTGTCCTGCTGGCCCATCAGGGTCGTGCGTACAGCCGGCGGGACCACCTCGATCACCTGGACGCCGGCGTCAGCGCCGGCGAGCTGGATGCGCAGGCTCTCGGAGAAGGAGTGCAGCGCGGCCTTGGTCGCGCTGTAGGTCGGTGTGAACGGGAGCGGTACGAACGCCAGCGCGGAGGTGACGTTCACGACGGCCGCGTCGTCCTTGCCCGAAAGCAGCGGCAGGAAAGCGTACGTCATCCGGATCGTGCCGAGCAGATTGGTCGCGATGTGATCCTCCGCGGCCTGGAGTCCGGCCGGGTCGAGGACGCTCTCCAGCAGCTGAATGCCGGCGTTGTTGACCAGGATGTTCAGCCCGGGGTGGCTCGCCGCCACGGTCTCACGGGCCCGGGCGATCGAGGAGGGGTCGGCGACATCGAGGACGAGGGCGTCGATGCCGGGGTGCTCGGCCGTGATCTCGTCGAGGAGTTCTTTGCGCCGGCCGGCGACGATCACCTTGTTGCCTGCCTCGTGCAGACGCAGGGCCAGACCGAGGCCGATGCCCGAGGTTCCGCCGGTGATCAGGATCGTGTTGCCGGTCATCTTCATGGGGGACTTGCTCCTTCGGTACGGCGGGCCGGTGAGCGCCCGCAGCCTCGACCGTAGGAGCGCCCGCGCAGCGGCGGGAGAGGACGGTTTATCCATGGGTCGGCGGTCTCTGTCTCGTGAAGCGAACGCCGGCCGTCGGGCTGGGTCCTGCAGAAGCCGGACGGCGGCCGCGGTCCCGGCCGAGGCGTCGTCCACGCCGTCGACTGCGAGGAAGCACCCACCGGGGCGCCGCTGCCGACCCCGGGCCAGGCACTGGACGCCGCGGAGCATCCCGGTACCCGGCTGTGCCCCCTGTGCAGCCCATGCTCGACGTCCCGTACCAGCTGGTTGAGCACGTCTCGTAGCTCACGACCGCAGCTCTTTCTCGTGCGCGATCTCCATGGTGGCCGGCTGGGGAGGATTGTCGGTCCATGGACATGTGATCCTCTCCCGCCCCCGCCGATACACCCCCATAGTCGAGACTGCCGGGCGCGCCCGGCCCCTGCGGCGAAGGAGAGTATCGCCGAGGTCAACGGCGCCTACGACCAGGTGCTGGCCCTGCTGAGCGGCGCCAAGGCCTGATCCAGCAACGCACAAAATGGAGAGCCGAACGTGAAACCCACGAATGAAGACACCGTCGAAATCAGCAGGGTCGTGGCGCTGTGGGCGCACATCATGGACGACCACGAACTGGACCGTCTCGGCGAATGCCTCACCGAAGACGCGGTGTGGGACGGCAGCGTCTTCGGCGGTGACCCGGTCGTCGGGCTGGACGCGATCGCGGCCTTCATGAACGCCCCCGGACACGCGAAGGCCCACCACACGACGAACATCGTCGTGTCGGAAGGCCCGGGCGACGAGGTGCGGGCCCGATCCAAAGGACTGAGCCTGCTGGAGGGCGGCGATGTCGCCAGCGTCGTATACGCCGACGACCTGCGACGCACCGATGACGGCTGGCGCATTTCCCGGCGGGCCATCCATCTCACCTGGCCACGTCGCTTCTAGGGGTGCTTGCAAAAGCCGGGTGCTTGCGGGCGAGTGTCATGCAATGGGCGAGTTGCAGTAAGGCGTCGTGCATGTCCTCGCGTGCTCCCACCGGATCCACAGGCGGCGAGGGCCACGGAGCCAGGCGTTGGCGGACTCGGCGTCCCAGCGGACCTTGCCCGGACCCGAGCCGTGCGGCCGGCTCCGTCGAGCGATCTCCGGTGTGATGCCACGCTCGCGCAGTCGGCGGCGATAGAGGTCGTAGTCCTGGCCGCGGTCGGCATACAGCATCCTGGGTTTGCGCCGGGGGCGGCCCCGCTTGCCCGCACCGGCCCAAGGCTGTCGATCAGCGTCAGAAGCCCGGTGACATCGTGGCGGTGACCGCCGGTCAGAGACACCCGCAGCGGAGTGCCGCGGGCATCGGTCAGCACGTGATGCTTCGAACCCGGCCGCCCGCGGTCAACCGGGCTCGGACCGACTTTCGGGCTGCTTCGTCCCCGCTTGGCCTGCACATGAGAGGCGTCGACGGTGGCGCGGGAGAAGTCGAGACGGTCCGCCGCCCGCAACCCGTCCAGCAGCACCCGCTGGAGCTCCTCCCACACCCCTGCCTCCTGCCACTCGGCCAGCCGCCGCCAGCGGGCAGGACCCGAACCGAACCCCAACTCCTGCGGCAGGAACTCTCACTGGACACCTGTGTACAGGCGAACAACACACCCTGGAGCGTCCTGCGGTCATCTCTCCGCTTACGCCCCCGGTATCGGAACCGCCGCTCATGCTTCGGCAACAGCGGCTCGATCACCACCCACAACCCGTCACTGACCTCCCACGGCTTCCGCCGCGCCATGGTCACACCCCACAGAAAACACGGGATTACGTACATCTCCGCCGTAGCGCAACACGATCTTTCTGCACGGACCCCAAAAAAAGGACGTAACGCCGCCATGAACGCTTTCACCACCGCCGTAGCCGTCGGGTCGGAGGAGCCGCTCAGCCCCGGCTACGACGCGGCGACCAAGGACGACGCCGAGTTCAACAAGTACTTCCGGCACGGCTTCATCACCATCGACGACGTGCAGATGCACTACGTCATCGGCGGCGACGGCCCGCAGGTCATGGTGCTGCTGCACGGCTGGCCGCAGAGCTGGTACGAGTTCCGCCCGATCATGCCCTCACTGCTGCCCGGCCGCACCGTCATCGCCATCGACCTGCCGGGCATGGGCGACTCGACCGGAAACCCGCCCTCCATGACCAAGACGGTCCTGGCCACGTACGTCCACAAGCTGCTCAACCACCTGGGCCACCACGAGAACGTACAGGTCGTCGGCCACGACTTCGGCCTCAACGTCGCCTACCCACTGGCCGCCCAGCACCGCGACCAGGTGGCGGGCCTGTTCCTCATGGACGGCGGCCTCGTCGGCAAGAACCTGAAGTTCGCCACCCTCGCATCGGTATCTTGGCACTTCTCCTTCTTCTTGCAGAATCCGCTCGCCGAGGAACTGGTCACCGGCCGGGTCGAAACCTTCCTCACCCACTTCTTCCAGAGTGTGAAGACCGCCGGCGAGAACGTCTCCGACGACGAACTCGCCGAGTTTGTCCGGGTGTTCTCCCGCCCCCAGGTCCTGCACGCCGGCTTCGAGCTCTACCGGACCCTGACCCAGGACGAGGCCGACAACACCACACTCCAGGACACCCCGCTGACCATCCCGGTCCACATGATCACCCAGGCCGCCCTCGCCGACGTGTTCCTGCCGCCCATCCATGACGCCGCCCCCCACGCCACCTCCGCCGTCGTCCCCGGCGCCGGACACTTCCTCGCCCACGAAGCACCCGACCGCGTCCTGGCCGAGATCAACGCCTTCTACCCCACCTCCACCCCCTGACCAAAAAGCACCACACGACCACATGACGTCCAAACCATCCGATGCCAGAACTCGCGCGGTCCCTGAACGGCGACCTCGAAAGCCGGCACACCGAGGCCAACGTAAATGGCGCCTGACGACGTCTCAGCCGGATCGCACCTGCCGGCATCCGCGGACGAGTGGATCCGCACCCCGGTCGGGGAACACGTCGAGGTGCAGTCCGCGAGCGGTGGGACGGGCGTGGCGACCGCGCTCGTCGGCGGCGCACCGATCCGCCGGTCCGACCCGGCGAGCTGTCCGGGTCCGTCCCTGGGCGTCACGCTGGAGGCGTGGGGTCCGGCGGGCGGGCCGGTCCGTGGGCAGACCGCCGAGTTGATGATCACCTGACCGATGCCGTCCGTGGCGCTGCATTTCTGGCACGACGCAGGTGGCAGCCGTCACCACGACGCCTACTTCCCCGCCTGCCCGGGAGTGCGGCGGCACGACGACCGGGTCACCATGACCCAGCGCGGCACGGTGATCGTGAACAGCCGTCCGGACTCCACCCTGAACCGCCCGGGGGTTCGGATCGGATGAGGAGCGCGGGAGGGCGGCGGTGTCGCCAGCGTCGTCCACGCCGACGACCTGCGACGCACCGATGCCGGCTTCCAGTGAGGTGTCTGTTGCCTGGCGTCACCACCTGTGGCAGTTGACTGGCTTTCAGGAGAGCAGAAGGCCGGTACGCGCGGTTCGCCGACGAGCCCTCCATTCAGGAGCCGGAGGGGTTCTCCGGCTGGACGTGGTGGCCTTGGAACAGACCCGGGCCAAGCGCCGGTCTCACAACCGGCTGGGCCGCGGTGCAGTGGGGCACTGTACGGATGCCGGCACCTTCTTGTCGGCGCCGGCCGACGTGCCGCCGGGGGTGGCGGGGTTCGTCGCGGAGCAGTTGGAGACAGGGGCGAGACACGAGGGCCTCTCACGGGTCACCGCGTCGGCCCCCGTACCTCCTCACATGGAAATTGCGCGGTTCAGGCGGACAAGGTATTCCGCGTCCGGTTGCACGCCGGCCCCGAAGCGTTCCCGGATCACGGCGAGCCCGAGGTCACGCCGCTTCGGTGATCGCGCCGCGTCGGCCGTCGCCAGTGCGTCCGGCAGCTCTTGACGGGTGAGATCCGTGCAGTAGGCGGGTGTGCCGGGCTGCTGCCGCCACGATTCCGCGAGCGGCCCCGCATCAAAGGCGTCGAACCCGGTGTCCTCCACGAGTGCCATGGCCAGGTCACGCTCGCGCGGACTGTCGGCCGCGACGGGGAGCGAGATGCGGTCCGCACTTCCCACCGGCTTGTTCCTGTGCGCGAACGACTCGGCTCCGATCGAGTTCCACGCCTTGACGATGGGCCGGCCCAGCAGCTTTGCAACCCACACGCTCTCGGCCTGGCCGGCCTCGATCGCCGCGATTCCGTTGTCCCGATGCGGGAAGTAGTTCGACGTGTCGATGACCACCGTGTCAGCCGGAACCTTGGCGATCAGTGGTGCGACCTGCGAAATGCGGGCGAAGGGAATCGAGAGGACCACGGCGTCGACGTCCGCTACGGCTTCCGCCGCTGTCACCGCTCGTCCGCCCGAGGCCAGTACGTCCGCCTCGATCGTCTCCGGGCCGCGCGAATTGGCCGCCTTCACCTCGTGCCCGGCCGCGCTCAACCGCCTGGTCAACGTCTTGCCGATGTTCCCGGTGCCGAGAATGCCGATCTTCATGGTGAAACTCCTTGTCCGGAACGGAACCCCGGTTTCGGTGACCGGGGTTCCCGGGCTTGGTCCCTGCGGCGCGACCGGGGCTGCGGCCGATCGCGGACGCGGTGGTGTCAGTGGGTGATGGCGACCTTGCCGAAGTGAGCGCCGCTCTTCGTGCTCGTCGTGTGTGTTCGTGGTGTGCCGGCATTGCCGCCCTCGTGCCGTCGCGTCCGCGAGAGTCGCGTCGGGCGACTCAGCGGTGGGCGGCGCGGTTCATCTCGACGACGTCATCGACGGTGGGGTTGGCCGGGAGGGCGGCGAAGCGTTCCGGGAGGCTGTCGCGGATGGCCGCGCCCTTGCCGCGGTCGGCCGCGGGAAGCTCGTCGAGGGGCAGTTCGGTGCAGTAGGCGGGGCTGTTCGGCTGCTGGCGCCAGGAGTCGGCCAGCATGCCGGCGTCGTAGCCGGTGTCGTCCACGAGCCGCATGGCCACACGCCGCGCCTCCTCAAAGTCGCCGGTGACGGAGCTGGCGAGGCTGCCGGGCGTCCCGGCCGGAACGCCCCGGATGCGCTCAGGAGGGCAGCGCGGTTGCGCTGGACGACCGCGCGGGGCTTACGTCCCCGCTGTTCACCGGCGCTCATGCACCCTCCTGCCTGCCGTGATCCTGCGGCCGCATCAAAACGGATGCCGCCTCCGCCTATCTGCGAGAGTAAAACGGAGGCTGCATCCGGTCAAACCGGCGGCCCGACCACGGAGTCCGGACAGCCCAGGGGCCCACCTGTCTGGCCGCAGCGCGCAGGACAAGAGCCGTGCGGAAGTGGGTGCGCGGGGTGCCGCGCCGCCGGACCCGACGACTTCCGGCGTCCTGGACCGTGACCCGCATGCATCACCAGCGCCCCTGGCCGGATTCGCCACACAGGTCTCCAGCTTGTTCGGCCCCTCCCGCGCCGAGCCCGGCCCGGTCCCCCCAGTCCAGGACGTCAGGGGGTGAGCTGCTGGTGCCCGATGACGGAGAGCAGTTCAAGCTTGCTGTGGCTCTCCGTGCCGGGGCGAGTGGTCAGCACCACCAGGGTCTGGGCGCGGTTCTCGGTGAACAGGAGCTGGGCGTCGACATCGATGCGGCCGAGTTCGGGATGGAGGAGGGTCTTGCAGTCGTCGTAGCTCTGTGCGACTTCCTGCAGTTCCCACATGCGGACGAACTCGGGGCTGTGTTCTTGGAGTTCGGCGAGGATCCGGGCGGCTCGGGGGGTGTCGCTGCCGGCGGTCAGCGCGGCCCGCAGGCGCGCCGCATGGGCGCGGCCGTGGTGTTCGTGGACCTCCTCGGGATACACCAGACGTTCGGCGGGGTCCATGAACCAGCGGTAGTAGCCGCTGCTGGCCAGACCGGTGTGGCGGGTCTGGTCGCCGAGCAGGGCGATGGCCAAGGGGTTCATCGCGAGGGTGTCGAGCAGGTCGGTCTGCACCAGGGCCGGGGTGTCGTCCAGGCGGTCCAGGACCCGCATCAGGGTCGGGCTGACATGTTCGGAGCGGTGGAAGCGGGCCGGTGCGTTGTGGCCGATGAGGGCGAAGAGATGGTCGCGTTCGTCCAGGGTCAGCCGTAGTGCCCGGGCGAGAGCCGTGGTGATCTGGACGGAGGGCTGCGGGGCGCGCTGCTGTTCCAGCCGGGCGTAGTAGTCGGTGGACATGCCGGCGAGCTGGGCGACCTCCTCACGTCGCAGCCCCTGCGTACGCCTGCGCGGCCCCTCGACCAGCCCGACATCGCGGGGCCGCAGCGCCTCACGCCGATGGCGCAGGAATTCCGCCAGTTCCTTCTTGTCCATGCCACCCATCCTCGCCCCATCCCGCCGGGCTATCCAGAGACCGCCGATCCATGGCTGAGCCACTCCTCTCCCAGCCGCGCGAAGCCGCTCACACGGCCGACACCGAGGGCGCTCGCAGCGAGACGACCCGATGATCACCTGCCCCTGCCTGATCCGCTGGGAGATTCACCATCCGTCGGCGGTACGCCGCAGGCCGTCGGTCTGGAAGACGGCCCGCCGCGATGGTCCCCCGTCGAGGACACCCAACGCTTTGACCGGCCCCGGGCCTCGTCGCCCGGCCCGGCCGATGGGACGAGGTTCGTCGCGTGACGGCTCTCGCGTGCTGTTGTTTCCCGTCGGAAACAACAGGTCGGTCAACTGCCGGCGATCATGGCGAGGACGTCGTCGTAGGAGCCGGTGGCCACTGCGTCGCGGATGAACCTGGCACGCTCGACGACAATCTCCTTCGCGTCGGGCTTCTCGCGCAGCAGGTCGAGGGCTTCGGTGAGGAAGTCGTCCAGCGGCATGGCGTGTTCGCTGTCCTGCTGGCCGAACAGGTTGGTTTGCACGCCCGGCGGGACCATCTCGATCACCTGGACACCGGTGTCAGCGCCGGCGAGCTGGATGCGCAGGCTCTCGGAGAAGGAGTGCAGCGCGGCCTTGGTCGCACTGTAGGTCGGGGTGCTCTGATAGGGGACGAACGCCAGCGCTGAGGTGACGTTCATGACGACCGCGTCGTCCTTGCCCGAAAGCAGCGGCAGGAAAGCGTACGTCATCCGGATCGTGCCGAGCAGATTGGTCGCGATGTGATCTTCGGAGACCTGGAGTCCGGCCGGGTCGAGGAGGTTCTCCCGCTGCATGATGCCGGCGTTGTTGACGAGGACGTTCAGCCCGGGGTGGCTCGCCGCCACGGTCTCACGGGCCCGGGCGATCGAGGAGGGGTCGGCGACATCGAGGACGAGGGCGTCGATGCCGGGGTGCTCGGCCGTGATCTCGTCGAGGAGTTCCTTGCGCCGGCCGGCGACGATCACCTTGTTGCCTGCCTCGTGCAGACGCAGGGCCAGACCGAGGCCGATGCCCGAGGTTCCGCCGGTGATCAGGATCGTGTTGCCGGTCATCTTCATGGGGGACTTGCTCCTTCGGTACGGCGGGCCGGTGAGCGCCCGCAGCCTCGACCGTAGGAGCGCCCGCGCAGCGGCGGGAGAGGACGGCTTATCCATGGACCGGCGCTCCCTGGCTGAGCCGCAGACGACGCTCCTGCCCGGTCAGCGCCTCCAGAGCGGGCGTAGCGAGCCACCGGTAGGAGAACCCGGGGGCCAGGATCACAACCTGTTGGAAGACGGTGAGCCAGGTGGCGTTCGCAGCGATGAACTCCCCCATCCCCGCGGTGAGATGGAGGCGCACGTTGTCCCAGACGAGCACGATGAGCCCGCCGAGCTGGATGCGGGCCCGCACGACCAGGTCGCGCAGGTCTCGCCAGCCGAAACCCTTCGGCTGGCCCAGGCGGCACCGGTACTCGCGTACCGCGTAGAACATCCGCGAGCGGCGGCCCGGCTGGTAGCAGACCATCCCTGCCATCGACACCCGGCCCGATCCTCGCCCGCGTACCCGCACCACGGCGTGCAGCCCCTGCGGCCCCAGGTCCTGGAGCGCGGCGGCGTCAGCGACTGCCCGGCCTCGTCTTGGAAGACGATCCAGGCACCGAGAGCCGCCGCGGTGCTTTTACCCGCAGCCAGACGTCCTTCTTCCACAACTCGACCGCCGCGTCGTCGCGTTCGATGGCCCGGCGGGCGGGCTGCTGCCACGATCAGCCGTGCCGTCTCAGGAGCCGCCACGTGCCTTGGAGTGTGTACGAGACGTGGAGCATAAGACCGATGAGCGTCTTCACCCGGGCCAGTGTCCACCGCTGATCTGCCCAGCCGTGTGCCAACGGCCCACGCTGCAACTCGCTTTCAAGCCGGGACAATTGAGCATTGCTGAGCTGGGGTCGTCCGGGAGATCCCACGGAGGCGGCACCGGCCGCACCGTGTTCGCGCCAGGGCCGGCGCCACCGCTCCACGGACCGCTCACTCACTCGCAGCGCGGCGGCGACCTCCCGGTTCTTCTCCCCGCGCTCGAAGCGGTCCACGGCCTGCAGTCGGACCCGCTCCCGCGCTGCCCTCCCAGCGTCGGTCAGCTCGCCGCCCTGCGCACATCTCACAAGCCCACAGCTACCTGACCATCGCAGAGGCGTCAGGAGAACGCCCCGACATCACCCGATCAAGTTCAGCAGGTTCTCTCCGGAGTCCTTGAGAGTGTGAGAGAGCGCGAACGATCAGGCTCCTGACAAGCCAAGGAGCGCGTCGGCGTTGCCATGGGCGATCCGCGCCCGATCGGCGGGAGAAACCGGCAAGTTGTTGAGGAACGCCGTGGCCTCGTCATTGGGGCTGTACGGATAATCGACCGAGAAGAGGATGCGATCCGCGCCGAAAGCGGTCAGGGCGGCGAGGAACGCGGATTGGTCGAAGAAGCCACTGGTCGTGATCCACACCTGATCCAAGATGGTCTGCGATACGTCTCGCTGCAGCCCGATTTCCTTTCCCGGTCCGAACATCGCATCGACGCGCTGAAGCATCATCGGCAGCAGCTCGCCCATGTGGCCGATGATCAGCTTCAGATCCGGATTTCGGTCGAGTGCGCCCGACACGGCCAGGCGCAGAATGTGAAGTCCTGTTTCCGCATGCCAGCCGAAACCGGCATTGGACAAGATGAACGCGGTAAAGTCCGGCAGCCCCTGGAAGTAGATGTCGCGCACCGCACGTGGCGCGGGTCCGGGATGGATATAGAGGGGGGCGCCGATGGCCTCGGCACGCGACAGGATCGGAGCGAAGCGCGGGTCGTCGAGGAACAGTCCGTCGGTGGTCCCGTTGATCGAGGCGCCGCGGAAGCCCAGTCGGGTCACGCACCGTTCCAGTTCGTCCGCGGCCGCCTCGGGATCCTTCATGGGGAGGTGCGCGAACGCCGCGAACCGATCCGGTTGCCGTTCGACGGCCTGGGCCAGTCGGTCGTTGTAGTCGCGCGCAAGGCTCACACCCTCCTCACCGGCCAGCATCTCGGCGCCCGGGCCCACGGCCGACAGCACCTGCATGGTGATTCCGGCTTCGTCCATCGAGGCGATGCGTTCCTGCTCTGTATCGTCCAGGGCCCGGTCGAGCGCACTCGCCGGCTCGTCTGCATCAGAGGGCGCCCATCCGGCCGGCACCCATCCGGATGCAGCGACGTCCGCGGCGGAAATCCTTTGCGCCAGATCAGTGAAAAGGACATGTTCCTCTAGAGCAACGATGCGCATGATCTTGTTCTCCGTCCAATTGGAATGTGAGTGCGATACAGGGGGGCGGTGCTCGGCGGTCAGCGGCTCGGCTCGTAGGTGAGTTGCTTGACGTGCCGCAGGGTCAGGGCGGTTTCCACGGCCTGCACGCCGTCGAGGCCGCCGATCTTCTTGCTGAGGTATGTGTAGAGCTCGCTGGTGCTCGAGGTGGCGACGGTGGCGAGGAGGTTGGCCTGGCCGGTGGTGGCGCCGGCGAAGCGGACCTCGTGGTGTTCTGCCAGTTTCCGTCCGGCGGTGTCGAGTGCGGAGGGGGCGGCGGTGAGCCAGAGCATCGCGCTGATGCCGTGTCCGAGGGACTCGCGGTCATGCTGCACTTTGAAGTAGAGGATGCCCGTGGAGCGCAGACGCTCCAGGCGCCGCTTGACAGCGGACTCCGACTGGCCGGTGCTGGTCTGCAGTTCACTGAAGGTAACGCGGCCGTCGCGCCGTAGCACGGCGAGCAGCGCCTCGTCCGCTCCTTCGAGAGCGATGGGGGCGGCTACCGGTTCGCTGTACGGGAGACGCAGTGCCGCCTCCTGGTCGGGTTCGAGCGCTTGAGTCTTGTCGAGCCAGCCGAGCGGGCCGCCGTAGAAGGTGTGCAGCAGGCAGTGGGCGCTGACCGAAATGACCTGAGGCGTGCGTTGCAGGCGGTCGAAGAGCAGTTCGTCGCGGTCCTGTCGGCTGCGGGCTCCCATGGCGCACAGCACTTCGGTGCCGCCGGAGATGAGATCGACGTGTGAGGTGTCGGGACGCCGGGCCAGCGCGGTGGCGAGTTGTTCGGCCACGTCGGGAGTGCAGCGCAGCCGGACGATCCAGCTCTGGCGGCCCAGCAGGCTCTCGTCGGTCATGCCGACGATCCTGAGTCCGGCGGTGGTGCGCAGTTTGCGGAAGCGGCGGGCGACGGTCTGGTCGGACACTCCGAGGATTTCGGCGATGCGGCTGAACGGCGCCCGCCCGTCCACCTGGAGCGCGTGCAGCAGCTTCAGATCGAGCGCGTCGGGTGAAGGGGACTGCATCGATGGCTCCTGCTTCGGCCGGGTGAAGTTCACGTCGTGTCGTACGACAGCGCTGTGTGGCCCGGGACGGGAAGGGTCCGATCCCGGGCCACTGAGCGGCGCCGTGCCCGTCCCCACGGTCGGCGCCGGTACCGGCGCGGTGACTGTCCGCTCCTGAGCCGTGCCGGTACGTCTGGTGTCATCTCGGTGCGGGTCCGGGGCTCACGAGGGGCGGCTGCCTGCGCCAGGCACCGTCTGAGTGCCGGCGGTGGGCAGGTCGGGTGTGCGAGGCCCTTGTACGGAGGCAGCCGGGTCTGTTGCCGGTAGGACCGACTGCTGCTGTGGCCGGCGCAGCAGGAAGAAGCCCACCACGGCCGCCAGCAGGGTCAGGACGGCCGCGACGACCAGGCAGAGCTGAAGGCCGTCGATGAACGCCTGCGACAGGGCGCCGAGGACATGCGGGGTGTCCGCGCCCAGGCGAAGCCTGCCGACCGCACTCAGTCCGCCGGCGTCCGCGGTCTCGGTGACGCGCCGGATCGTCGCTCCGCCCAGCCCCGCGTCGGTGAGATGTCCGGGCAGAGCGTCCACAGCACGAGAGGACAGCAGCGCGCCCAGGACGGCGGGGCCCAGGGCGCCGCCGAGTTGACGGAAGGCGTTGTTGGCGGCAGCGGCCATACCGGCCTGGTGGAACGGCACCGAACTGACGGCGGTGGCGGTCATCGGGGTCAGGACGAACGACACGCCCAGGCCGAGCAGGGCCATCCGCCAGGCCAGTGAACCGAACGAGGTGTTGGCGTCGATCGTGGTCAGCGACAGCAGCGCGACCGCCACGACCAGCAGGCCGCCGGGAATCAGCACACGCGGAGAGACCCGGTGCACCAGGCGTCCCATGGGGACACCGAGGACCAGCGGCACTATGCACACCATCAGCAGGCGCCAGGCCGATTCGAGGGTGCTGAGTTGCTGGACCATGCCGAAGTAGAGGCTGAGGGCGAAGAAGAACCCGATGAGCCCGAGGAAGCTGATCATGGCGATCAGTGAGGTGGCGGTGAAGGAGGGGCTGCGGAACAGTGTCAGGTCCAGCATCGGGCTGGAGCTGTGCCGCTCCACCCGTATGAAAGCGACCGATGCGGCAACGGCGGTGGACAGGGCAAGCATCACCTTGGTGTCGGTGAAGGAGTTGGCGCCGCCCTCGATGATCCCGTAGACCAGAGCGGTGATGGCCAGCGCGGCGGTGATCTGGCCGGGCCAGTCCAGTCGGCGCGTGCCTGGGGCACGGGAGTCGGTGAGCAGCTTCGTCGAGACGACCAGCGCGAGCAGCGAGGCGGGGACGGGCAGCAGGTAGAGCCAGCGCCACGCGAAGTGGTCGAGGATCACGCCCGCGATGACGGGGCCGAGTGCGAGGGCGGCTATCAGGGAGGTCGCCCACACGCCGATGAACTTCCCGCGCTCTCGCGGATCGGGAACGGTGTGGCTGATCAGGGCCAGGGTCGTGGGCAGCAACGCGGCCGCGCCCAGACCGGCGAAGGCCTGTCCGGCCCAGACGACCTCGATCGACTGGGCGCACAGTGCGATCAGGGCACCCAGACCGCTGAAGGCCAGGCCCGCCTGGAAGACCTTCTTGCGGCCGTGCACGTCACCGAAGACGCCCGCGGTGAGGATGAGCGCGGCCATGGGCAGCACGAACGCGACGCTCACCCAGGACAGCTGCGAGGTCGACGTGTTCAGCGCCCGCTGAATGGCGGGCAGGCTCGCCGAGACGGTGGTCACCGGCAGATAGGCGACGAACACGCCGACGCAGGCCATGACGAGTGTGGGCACCCGCCGCTCCTGCGGCGGGTTCGCCGTGGTCGTGACGTTCACGAAAGACTCTCTCCCTTAGGTACCAGGCGCTGTGGTCGGCTGGCTTCCGCCGCAACGTTCCGGCTTGCCGGGGAGCCGAGGCCAGCCACGAGCGCCGGATCCCGGAAATCCGACATCGGGGCCTTCGGTCCGGAGGAAGTCCGACCCGGCAGAGAACAACGGCCGGCAGCTGTCGGCGTGCCCGAAGATCTGGCAGAGCCGCGGATACAGCCGTTCCGGCCGCCCAGTGATGCGGGCCCGGGGACGGCGCAGGCGCCGCCCTCGGCGAGGGCGAAGGTCGTCATGATCAGTCCTTGTGTGGGAGGGGCCGTCCCGGAGGGCGTGCCAGGTCACGGCGTCACCAGCCGGTTGAGGGCACGATGTTCGTCGATTGCCTGGGGACCCGGCCGGTGTATCGGGCCCGTGCCCAGGGTCAGGGACAGGCCCGTGCCCTGGTTGGCATGGGCGATGATCTCCGCGGTGATGGAGACCGCCGTCTCCTCAGGCGTGCGTGCACCGACGTCGAGACCGATCGGGGAACGCAGCCGAGCCAGTCGGTCCTGCGCGACGCCCGCCTCGCGCAGGAGACGCAGGCGTTCGTCGTGCGTCCGGCGGGATCCCATCGCGCCCACGTAACCGACGGGCAGTTCGAGTGCCAGCTGCAGCAGGGGGATGTCGAACTTGGAGTCGTGGGTGAGGACGCAGACGGCGGTACGGGCGTCGACCTCGGTGCGTTCCAGATAGCGGTGCGGCCAGTCGACCACGACCTCGTCCGCGTGCGGGAAGCGGGCCGCGGTGGCGAAGACGGGGCGGGCGTCGCACACGGTGACCCGGTAGCCGAGGAAGCGGCCGGCCTGGCTGAGCGCGGTGGCGAAGTCGACCGCGCCGAAGATCAGCATGCGGGGGCGGGTCGCGGCCACATGGACGAGGACGGACAGCCGGTCGGGGCAGGTGTCCGCGTCCCCGCCGAACGAGGTGGCCGCGGTGCGTCCCGCCCGCAGCTGGGCTGTGGCCCGGTCCGCCACCGCCTGGCCTGTCGGCCCTGCGGCCAGCGTCGCGTCGGCGGTCCAGCTGTCGCCGAGAACGCTCAGGGTGGCGCCGATCAGTCCGTCGGGGCCGTCGACGACCTGTGCCACGGCGGCGGGTCGGTCCCCGGCAACCTCGGCGAGGGCCGCGGCGAGATGCGGCCGGGTCGCGGGGTCGATGCGCTGGACGAGAACGTCGAGTTCGCCGCCGCAGGTCAGGCCGACGGCGAAGGCGTCGTCGTCGGAGTAGCCGAACCATGCGCGCTGCGGGGCGCCCCGGTCCTGTAGCACCTGTCGGCACAGTTCGTAGACGGCGCCTTCGACACAGCCGCCGGAGATGCTTCCGACGGCGTTGCCGTCCTCGTCCACCGCGACCGACGTACCGACGGGCAGGGGCGCGCTGCCGGTGACGTCGACGACGGTGGCCAGGGCGAAGGGGCGTGCCTCGCGGCACCAGCGGTGCAGTGTGTCCGCGATGTTCAGCATGAGTCCTTCTCCGTGGTTTGCCGTCGGGGCGTGGGGCGGGTCGCCGCCGCGCCGTCGGGGAGTGCATACGCGGCGGCGACCCTGGTGGGTCCGGCAGCCGGGCGGGAGACCGGTTACCGGACAGGCCGGTGGCATCGAAGACCGCGTTGGCGAACGGGGCCTGCGCCGTGCAGAACGGCACCCGGGCAAGCCCCGGATGTGCATTTCCGGGGAGGCTGAATTTCCAGTGATCCCGTGGGTGGTGCGATGTCGGTCGCACCACCCGAGCACTCCTGCCCGGAGTCATCCTGACGGGTTGACGGCCTACATCACGTGCTCGATCCGGATGGGCAGCCGGTTCTGGCGCTGTCCGGTGGCGTGGAAGACCGCGTTCGCGACAGCGGCTGCCGCGCCGATCATCGTGACCTCTCCGAGGCCCTTCACACCGACGTCGTTGAGGAGCAGATCGGGCTCGTCGATGAAGTCGAAGTCGATCTCCTGTATGTCGGAGTTGACCACGAAGGGGTACTCCTCCAGCGTGGTGTTGAGGAACCCGCCGAAGCGCGGGTCGACCTCGCTCGACTCTCGGAGCGCCTGGCTGATGCCCCAGGTCACGCCCCCGCGGACCTGACTGGCCGCGGTGACCGGGCTGGCGACCCGGCCGCAGTCGACCACACAGAGCGCCCTGGGCACACTGATGCGCCGTGTCGTGGCCTCGATGCGGACCTCGACGAAGTGAGCGACCCAGCTGAAGGCCGTGAAGTCCGGGAAGACCGGACCCGCGGCGGAGAACAGGCCGGCCCGTGAACGGTCGAGCATCTCGGGGGGCTGGCCCGGTCCCACGGAGGTCACCTCCACCTCCGTCGCCCCGCCTCCGGTGGCTCGGACCGCGGCTGCCACATCCACGGTCCCGGTGTCGCCCGTGCCGAGCTGCTTGCGCAGCTCGCGCAGTGCCTTGTGCACCGCGGGCAACGCCGTCGCGGTGCCCCACGCACCGGCGGTGAGATGCTGCGGCGCGATGCGCGTGTCACCCACCTGCACGACGACGTCCCGCACGGGAACACCGAGGTCCTCCGCGACCAGGAGAGCGATGGCCGAGCGGATGCCCTGCCCCATCTCGTGGCCGTCGACGCCGACGGTCACCCGGCCATCGGCCGCCGCGGACATACGGGCCACGGCCGGAGCGACCAGGACCGGGTGGGCGCCGACAGCGACGCCCAGGCCCACGAACGATCCGTCAGCGGCACGCATCGACCCCGGACGCGGATCGCGTTTGTCCCATCCGAACCGCTCCGCACCCCGTGTCAGACACTGGGCCAGGTGGCGGGAGGAGAAGGGCAGCCCGGTGACCGGGTCCGTGGCGGTGTCGTTGGCCAACCGCAGCTCGACGGGGTCCTGGCCGGTGGCGTAGGCCAGTGCGTCGATGGCCGACTCGAAGGCGAAGCTGGCCGGGCCCTCCATCGGAGCCCTCATGAATCCCGGCGTCTGGACATCGGTTTGAACCAGGCGCTGACGTCCCCCGAAGTTGGGTACGGCGTACAGCCTCGACGTCATCTCCGTGAACATGGCGGGGTACAGGTCGTGGCGGGACGTCTGGTGCTCCGCGTCGTGGAGGGCGGCCAGGAGCCGTCCCGACGGGTCGGCGCCGAGCCGGATGCGATGACGACTGACCGGCCGGAAGCTGCCGGCGTGGAACGTCTGCGGGCGCGGAACGACCAGCTTGACCGGACGCATCAGCCTGCGTGCGGCGAGCGCCAGTGGCCCGATGTGCGGCTGCAGCGCGTTGCGGGATCCGAAGCCGCCCCCGATGTAGGGCGAGATGACTTCGACGTCGGCCGGATCGAGGTTCAGCTGCGTGGCGACTCCGTGGCGCAGTGCGCCGGCGTTCTGGGTGCCCTCGTGCACCACGAGCCTGTCGCCCTGCCATTCCACGACTGAGCTGATCAGTTCCATCGGGACCTGGTGCTGAGCCGGGTGCAGGTAGGTCTCGTCGATCTGCACCGGGCTCGCCGCGTACGCGCTCTCGGCGTCGCCCACCTTGATGTCGGGAAACCAGGGCAGGGCTTCTTCCTGGACGACGGAGGTGGCGCCTTCGTCGTCGAGTCCGACGGCGAACGGCTCGGCCTCGTAGCGTGCCCGGACGAGTTCCGCCGCTTCGGTGGCGGCGACCAGGGTGTCGGCGACGACCAACGCGATCGGCTGTCCCCGGTAGGCGACGACATCGCTGAGCAGCGGCTGCAGGCTCTGGAAGGCGAAGCCTCCACCCATCAGAAACCCGGGGCCGCGCAGTTCGTCCTCGTTGAACCGGGTCAGGACCAGACGGACTCCGGGGACCGCCTCGGCCGCGGCCGTGTCGATGGCCACGGTGCGGCCCCTGCCGATCGTGGCCACGGCGAACATGGCATACGCCAGGTCGGCCGGGACGCGGTCGGCGCCGTAGCGTGCGCTGCCGGTGACCTTTTCGTGGGCGTCGACGCGGCGCAGGTCTGGGGTCTTCATCGGGCGGCTCGCTTCCCGGCGGTGAGCAGTGCGTCAGTGACGGTGCGGATGCCCAGCTCCACTCGGAACGCGCCGGTGCGCGGAGGGCGGGCCCCGGCGAAGGCGACTTCCCCCGCGCGGCGGGCGGTTTCCCTGGTGAGTTGCTCGCCGATCAGTGAGCGTTCCGCTGTCGTCGCCCGCCAGGGGCGCGTGGCGACCCCTCCCAGACCGATCCGGCAGTCCGTGACCGTTCCCTGGGCGTCCAGCGTCACGGCGGTGGCGGCCGAGGTGAGGGCGAAGGCGTAGGACTCCCGGTCACGGATCTTGTGATAGGTGGAGCCGCGACCGGCGGGTGTCGCGGGAACGCGGATCCGCAGAATCAACTCATCGGGAGCCAGGGTGTGTTCGAGCAGGGGGTTGTCTCCCGGTTCGACGTGCAGTTCGCCGAGCGGCAGCGTCCGCTCGCCTGCTGGGCCGACCACGTCGAGTACGGCGTCGAACGCGATCAGGGCTACGGCCCAGTCGCCCGGGTAGGTGGCGATGCAGGTGTCACTGGTGCCCAGCAGCGCGTGGGTGCGGTCGAGTCCCTCGAGAGCCGCACAGCCGCTGCCGGGATTCCTCTTGTTGCAGGGGAACTCCGCCCCGCCGCGGAAGTAGCCGCATCGCGTGCGTTGCAGCAGGTTCCCGCCCACCGTCGCCATGTTGCGCAGTTGCTGGGACGCCGCCCGCCACAAGGATTCCGACAGCGCCGGATAGTCACGGCGTACGACCGGATGGTCGGCGACCTCGGCCATTCTCGCTCCCGCACCGAACGACAGTTCGCCGTCACTGGTGCTGATCTCGGTCAGCTCGGCGAGACGGTGAATGTCGATGACGGCCGGCGGCGCCTCGATGCCGAGCTTCATCAGGTCGTACAGGGTCGTGCCACCGGCCAGGATCCTGGTACCCGGCTCGGCGGCGGCCAGGGCATCGACGGCCCCGGCGACGCTGTCGGGTACCACATAGGCGAAGGAGCGCACCGTCTACACCTCGCTCTGCGCGGCCTGGTCGGCCACCTGGCGGATGGCGGCGGTGATGCCGACATACGCGCCGCACCGGCACAGGTTGCCGCTCATGTACTCACGGATGGCGCCGTCGGTCTCGGCGTGGCCTTCGGCCAGGCAGGCCAGGCCGGACATCACCTGCCCAGGTGTGCAGTAGCCGCACTGCAGGGCGTCGCAGTCGACGAAAGCCTGCTGCAACGGGTGCAGTGTGCCGTCGGGGGCCGCGACGCCTTCGATGGTCGTCACGTCCTGTCCTGCGACCTGGACCGCCGGAGTCAGACAGGACACGACGCGACGGCCGTCGATGTGCACCGTGCAGGCACCGCACTGCCCCTGATCGCACCCCTTCTTGGTTCCGGTCAGCACGAGACGCTCCCGCAGCACGTCCAGCAGAGACTCACGAGGATCCAGAGCGAGGCACACCTCCTCGCCGTTGACGGTGAAGGCCGTCTCCACCAGGCCGGTCGGCGGCCTCGTGGTCGTCGATGTCTTCTCCATAGGGGGCTCGCTCCTTCGTTGCGGCGGGCGGGTGAGCGCCTGCGGCCTCGACCGTAGAAGCGCCCGCGCAGGAGCGGGAGAGGAAGGTTTATCCATGGATCGGCGGTCTCTGCCTGATGGAGAGGTCCCTGAACGGTCCAGCCACCCCAGCCCAAGCCCCTCGGACGACACGCACAGGCGCACATCCGCCAGGCCGTTTCCCGGTCGGTCGTCGGTACGTCGCGTGGTCTGATCGAGTGATCGCGGAGGGTTTCGCACCACGTCTGACCAGCGGGCGCCTACGGGGGATGTGCGGGCTCGCGACAATCGTCGAAGGCGGAAGATCCGACCGCCCCGCACTCCGGACGAAACCCCCAGAGCGGGTCTACCTGACCTGCACCTTCAGGCCACCAAAGGATGGCCGCCAACGGCCCCTCGGCGGCAGGTGCGTTCGGCGGCGGAAGGTCGGACTGAAACCAGGCGGCCCGCGGGGTGCGTGCCGAAGGAACGCCGACGCGGGGCGTCCGCGCCCGACTCGGCGGCGGTGACGTCGGCGAGCGCGACGGCGCGCTCCCCGGCCGGGTCCGGGCCGCGCGGTACGTCACGCCCTGCGCGTGGCTGTCCGTGTCACGCCTTCGGCGGCACCACCAAGGACAGTTGATACGCGTGGGAATGCCCGGCGTCCCCGCAGGCCCAGCGGTCGATGCGGCTCGTTGACGATCACATGGTCCCACCGCCCATGTACACCCTCATGTGGTGAAAGCCGGACCGTCCGACAATGACAGCGCACGTCGTCTGGATAGGGGGTGGTGCCTGCGGAGACGATCCGAGAGGTGCGCCCCTTCCCTGGGGCTTACCTGGGCGTCGACACCTGGTCCTTGGACGAGCGCGCAGTTGTGGAAAGGGGCTCGGATGCGCCCTGCCCCGAGCTGAGCCCGTCCAGCAGGAGATCGCCGAGCTCGGAGAAGGCGTCGCCGGCGGTCAGGCCGGTCCTCTCCAGGAGGACCCCCGACTGGACCGCGTCGATGGTGACCGCTACGACGTGGGCGGCGAAGTGGCCGTTGAGGGCGCGGAAGACGCCGGTCTGCACGCCCTCTTCGATCAGTTCGTGGACCCGGTGCGCCGCGGCGGCGGAGTTCTTGCGGTAGATCTGCGCCGTCGGCTCGTAGCCGACCATGTCGTCGTAGAAGGCGTGGGAGTGCCGGCGCATGGCTGTGCCGACGCCGGTGAGGTAGACGCGGATGCGCTGCCGGGGGTCGGGCTCGGCCTGGACAGCCTGTTCGATCTCGGCGGTCGCCTCCCGGAAGAAGGCGCGGGTGACTGCCAGTACCAGCTGTTCCTTCGTGGAGGCGAGGCTGTACAGCGTCGCCTTGGAGCACTCGAGCCGTTGGGCGAGCTCGTCCATGGTCACCGCGGTGAAGCCTTCGGCCAGGATGATCGCCTCGGCCTGGAGCAGCAGTTCGTCCCGCCGGCGTGTGTCGACGACGCGCCTGCGCGCTGTTCGGCGTGGGCGTCGGTCACGCGAGTCAGTTTGGGCCGTCACCGCGGCAGTCTCCCATGAGGATCTTCGCCTGAAGCGGCGAGTGGTCGTCCGGGCCGGAAGCCGACCCCTTGCGAATGGGTACCAGCGTACCTCCTAACGTACCCACGGGGAATGTTCGCGTGAGCGACTCGTCGTCAGGCACCGACTTGCAGCAGTGTGCGGCCGAGGCCCCTTCGCTGGTCCAGGTGCTTCAGCGCAGCCGCCGCCTGTTCCAGGGGAAAGACGGACGAGAGGGGCGGGTCCAGCCGACCGGACTTCAGCAAGGGCCGGAGTTCGCGCCAACAGGCACGGGCGGCCTCCGGATCCTGTCGCCAGTACTCGTCCATCCCCACTCCGAGCACAGAGGTGTTGGTCAGCAGCAGACGATTCACTTTGACCGTGGGGATGCCCCGGCCCGCGAATCCCAGGACGAGGAGGCGCCCCCCGCCGTGCCGCAGCGCGCGAAGCGAGTCCGGGAAGCGATCCCCACCGACCGGGTCGACCACGAGGTCGACGCCCTGGCCGTCGGTGAGGGCTCTGACTGCGTCGAGGAATCCGCCGACACGTATGACCTCATGTGCTCCTACGGACCTGGCCAGTTCGGCCTTCTCCTCAGTGGATACGACCGCGATGACGCGCGCGCCGTGTGCTGCGGCCAGTTGGCAGGCCGCGCTCCCCACTCCGCCCGCGGCTCCGTGGACGAGGACGACCTCGCCGGGGCGGAGAGCACCCCGGTGGACGAGCGCGAAATGCGCGGTCAGGTAGTTAAGGGGCAGGGCCGCACCGCGGCGGGTGTCGACGTTGTCCGGGAGAGGAAAGACCATCGTTGCGTCGACAGCGACGGTCTGGGCGAAGCCACCGGTGACCGGCAGGGCTGCCACGCGGTCACCGGCGCGGAATCCGGCGCCGTCCGTGCGGACCGTTCCGGACACCTCCCAGCCGAGGACGAACGGCAGTTCGGGACGTGTCTGGTACTCCCCGCGAGTCTGCAGGATGTCCGGGAAGACCACACCCGCCCATTCGACGTCGATGAGAACCTGGCCCTCTCGGGTCTCCGGCTCCGGAAGCTCTTGTACGACCAGGGCATCAGGACCCTCGAATGCGGTGACGAGTACTCCCTGCATCAGTACCTCCCGGTCCCAAGGACCGTTTCGTGACCACTGTGTGTTTGCACATCTGCGAACCGGGTCGGCTGTGTGACCGTCCTCGACGACTCCCTCTCACGGGTCACTCGTTCGCGGGGCTCGCGGTTACCGGATGGAGGATCCGATGGAGATGCCGCCGTCGACGTCGAGGACGATGCCGGTGATGTAGCCGGCGGCTTCGCTGGCGAGGAAGGCCGCGGCTTCGGCGATGTCCTCGGGCCTGCCGGTGTGGCGCATCGGGACCTTGTTGGTGAGTTTGTCGCGTGCGGGGCCGTTCATGGAGGCGAGCATCGGAGTCTCGATGAGGCCGGGGGCGATGGCGTTGGCGGTGATGCCGTGGCGGGCGCCTTCGAGTGCGAGGGTGCGGGTCATGCCGACGATGCCGGCCTTGGCGGCTACGTAGTTGGTCTGGCCGAAGTTTCCGCGCCATGACATGGACGAGAAGCTGATGATGCGTCCGTAGCCCTGGCGTTTCATGGGACCGAACGCGGCGCGGGCGCAGTGGAAGCCGCCGGTGAGGCTGACGTCGATGACCGCGTGCCAGTCGTCGTCGGTGATGTCCTCGACGCGGTTGTCGCGGATGATGCCGGCGTTGTTGACGAGCACGTCGAGGCGGCCGAGATCGGCGGTGATGCCGGTGATCCAGGCATTGACCTGGGCCGAGTCGGTCACGTCCATCACGTCGGTGCGGAGTTTCGGGTCGTGGGTGTCGGCGATGGTCCCGGCGGCATCGGTGAGGGCTTGTTCGTTGACGTCGGCCAGCGCGACGGTGGCGCCCTCCGCTGCGAACCGGGTCGCCATGGCGAGGCCGAGACCTTGTGCGGCCCCGGTGATGGCGACGACCCGTCCGTGGTAGCGGTTCACTTGTTGTCTGCTTTCGTGGTCCGGAGAGCGAGAAAGGCGCGCAGGGCGTCGGCCACCGAGCTCGCCGTCCAGTTGTCGGCGAAGGTGGCCAGTTCCTCGCGCAGAGCCTGCTCGGGGGTGATGCCGTCGATGCGGTGCAGGAGTGTCTTGAGGCGTTGCTGGGCGGGGCTGTGGCGGTCGGCCAACTGGTGGCAGACGCGGGTGGCTGTGTCGTCGAGGTCGGCCTCGGGCACGATCGCGTGGATCCAGCCGGTGTGCGCGAACTCGGTGGCGGGCAGCAGTTCGCCGGTGAGCAGGAGCCAGCGCGACAGGCCCCGTCCGACCGCGCCGGGAAGCCGGACGCTGGACCCGCCGGCCGGTACCAGCCGCCGCTGTAGGTGGCCGTCGCCGATGAGGGTGGTGTCGGCGGCGACGACGACATCGCAGGCCAGCGCGAGTTCGAGGCCCCCGGCGACGGCGTGACCGTGCAGGACGGCGACCCAGGGTTTCGGGCTGGCCGCGATGCGGCTGAAGCAGGCGGATACGTCGGCCAGGAAGCCGACCGGGTTGTCGCCGCGGTCGTGCAGCTGGAGGAACTGGTGGAAGTCCCCGCCGGCGCAGAAGCTCGGCCCGTTGCCCGCCACGGCGATCACTGCTGTGGCGGGGTCGTCCTCGGCGCTGGTGATCTCCTTGCCCAGGGCCTCGATGAGTGCGGCGTCGAGGGCGTTGCGCCGCTCCGGGCGGTTGAGCAGCAACCACCTGACGGCGCCGCGTTGTTCGACGAGGAGAGGTACGGTGTCGGTCACTGTGGCTCTCGGCTTGAAAGTTCCGTGCGGCGACGGCTGCGCAGCAGGTAGCGCTGGGTCTTCCCGCTGGGTGTCTTGGGCAGGGCGTCGATGAAGTGGATCGTGCGCGGGTAGGCGTGGGCGGCGTAGCGGGTCTTGACCAGCAGCTGCAGCTCAGCGGCCAGCTCCGGTGATCCGTCACCGCCGTCGCGGAGGACGACGTATGCCTCGATGACCTCGCCGCGGACGTCGTCGGGTGCGCCGATGACGCTGCACTCGGCGACGGCGGGATGCTGCGCGAGGACGCTCTCGATCTCGAACGGCCCGATCCGGTAGCCCGCCATGATGATGACGTCGTCGTCGCGGGAGGAGAAGAAGAAGTCCCCGTCGTCGTCGACCCGGCCGGCGTCGCCCGTGAGGTACCAGCGGCCGTCGGCGGTGAACTTGGCGCCGGCCTGACCCGGGATCTGGTAGTCACGGAAGGTCATCAGCGGGCTTTCGGTGACGTCGATCGCGACCCGGCCGAGCACGCCCGGTCCGGCGGGCTCGTCCTTGTCGTCGGCCAGGACGGTCAGGCTCCAGCCGGGTACCGGCCGGCCCATCGATCCGGCCTTGAGGGGGCGGGCGAGTTCGGGGTGGTGGTGGTTGGCCAGGGGCATGCCGACCTCGGTCTGGCCGAAGTGGTCGTGCACGGCCAGGCCGAGCGCGGAGCGGGCCCACTCGTTGACCTCGGGGGTCAGTGGCTCGCCCGCGCTGGACGCCCGCTGCAGGCGCAGTCCCTGCGGTACCGGCGCCGTTGAGGAGCGCAGTCCCCGGTACACGGTCGGGGCGGCGGTGAAGTCGGTGACCTGGTGGTCGAGGAGGGTGCGCCAGGTTGTCTCGGGGGAGAAGCCGCCGGACAGCAGCAGGCTGGGGATGCCGGCGGCCATCGGAGCGACGATGGCGGAGTACAGCCCGTAGGCCCAGCCGGGGTCGGCGGCACACCAGTAGACGCTGTCCCGGGTGACGCCAAGGCCGTACTCCAGGTAAACCTGCCATCCGGCGATGTAGGAGACAGGGTGGATGACCCCCTTGGGCTTGCCGGTGGTGCCGGAGGTGAACATGTGCACCAGCGGGCCGTCCCCGCTCGTGAGGACGGCGGGCACCGGCTCGGTCGACGCGTCCGCGACGAGATCGGCCAGCGACGCGTCACCGTGCTGCGCGCCGGTTCCGGTGACGACGAGGCGGCGCTGGGGGTCGTCCGGCATGTCGGGGCCCGGGTCGAGCTTGTGGCGCTGGTCCGGGTCGACGACCACGACGCGCGCACCGGCGCCTTCCAGGCGCAGGGCGATGGCCTGGGGTGCGAAGGCGGTGAACAGCGGGACGTAGACCGCGCCGAGCCGCCAGATCGCGAGGATGACGGTGACCAGGTCGGTGCTCTTGCCCATCAGGGTCGCCACCCGGTCGCCCGGACCGACCCCGAGCCCCTGCAACGCCCGCGCACAGCGGTGCGACTCCGCGGCGAGCTCGCCGAAGGTCAGGGCGGAAGTCTTCCCGGCGCTGTCGACCACGGTGAACGCCGTGCGGTCGGCGGGATGCCGGTCGCACAGCAGTCGGGCAACATCCAGGGACGGAGCCGTGAAGGTCTCGGTCAGTTCGGCGACCCGGTCGGCGGCGCTCATCGCTGGTCCTTGCGGTCGATGACCGGCAGGACCAGGCGGCTGGGGTGGTTCGGCCCGTGATGGATGTGGTTGACGGCGGGGATCATCTGCTCCTCGCTCTCACGGGCGATGACACCGCCGGTGTTGGTGTTGCGGTCGTAGCGGGGGAAGTTGCTGCTGGAGACGTCCACGCGGATGCGGTGACCGGGAAGGAACACGTTCGAGGTGGCTGTCATGTCGATGGTGATCTCGTAGACCGTGCCGGGCTCCATCAGCTCTTCCGTGGCGAGGCCGCCCCGGTAGCGGGTGCGCAGGATCCCGTCGCACAGGTTGATCGCCTTGCCGTCGGGGAAGACGTCGACGAGCTTGGCGGTGAAGTCGGTGTCCACCGCCGAGGAGGAGACGAACAGGGTCAGGCTGACTGGACCGGTGACCTCGACAGGCTCTTCGAGCACGGGGGTGGCGAAACACAGCACGTCGTCGCGGCCGGTGACGGTCCGCTGGTCGACCGGGCCGCAGAATCCCGGTGTCACCGGCATGGATGCCCCGCCGGCCGAGGGAACCGGACGGCGCGGGTCGTAGAGGTAGGTGTCGTGCTCGACGCCGGCCGGTGGCTCGGTGGTCAACGCGCCGTCACCGTCAGCAGTGTTGGCACGACCGCCGCTGGTGAGGTGGTAGTCGGTCCACAGCGTGTCGGGCAACGGCCACTCCTGCTCGTCGCGCCACTGGTCAATACCCATCACGAAGATCTTCACCGGTGCCACGTCGTCCAGAGCGGTGGTGTCGCCGCGCAGCCAGCGGTCGAAGAACTTCACATGCAGACCGGTCAGGCCCAGCATCTGGGCACTGGCCAGCGGGCCGAAGGAGCGGTCGGGATAGACGCCGGTCGTGGCCATGTGATCCCACGGACCGATGATCAGCCGTTGCCCCTCGCGCGCCTGCGCAGTGCCCGTCTGTCGGCGGGCGGTGGTGTAGGTGCGGATGGTCTGCCCGATGTAGAGGTCGTACCAGCCGCCGATGTTGAGCGCCGGAACGGTGACGTTCTTGAGCTCGGGCGTCAGCTCCATGGCGTCCCAGTACGCGTCGTGGGAGGGGTGGGCCATCCAGTCGTCCCACCACTTCCCGTACGCAGCTAGGACCGGAACCTCCGCCGTCGGCAGCACCTCGTTGAGTGACTCGGCGGACAGCAGCGCCTGGCCGAGCTGCTGCACCTGGTCCACGGAGCCCTCACCGGCCGCCAAAGACCGCTGCGCATCGGCCGCGTACATCATGGCGTTCCACAGCGTGACCAGACTCAGTGAGAGCGCACCGCCCGCGCCATACCAGGGCGACTCGTAGTTGTCGATCGAGGTGAAGGCCGGTGCGATCGCCTTGAGCGCAGGAGCGCCGGTCACGGCGGTCTCCCACTGCACCATCCCGAGGTAGGACGGCCCGTACATGCCCACCGTGCCGTCCGACCATGGCTGTTCCGCGATCCAGGCGACGGTGTCCTCGCCGTCGGCCCGATCGGCCATATGCGGAACGAACTCGCCTTCCGAGCGGTGGGTGCCCCGGCAGTCCTGCACCACCACCGCGTAACCGGCCTCCACCAGAGTCAGGAGGTCGGGGATGGCTGACTGGCCGAAGCCCATCACGTCCTTGCCGTACGGCAGGCGCACGAGCAGCGTCGGGGCCGCCCCTTCGGCCGGATGCCACACGTTGGCGGCGAGGGCTACGCCATCACGCATCGGGACCTGGACGTCTATGTCGTATATGTGCTGCATCGGTGCTCCTCATTGAGCTGACGGCGTCGCCCCCGGATGTGGGTACGTTAAGAGGTACGTTCGTACCCTGTCAATTACCGGATGGAAGGTAGACCGCACGTGATTCACTTGCGCGGAACCCGGTGAGGACCCCAAGGTCCGCGAGGGTGTATCGATGCGTGGCGCCTTGCGCGAGTTCCTCGACGCCGCCGCGGTCGAGGGGCAGCTTCCGAACGGGTACAGGCGAGGTGGCAGACGGCAGAAGCCGGGGCCCGGAGACGACGTCCCAGGTGGCCGTCCGGACGATGAGTACCGGGCCCGGGCACGTCGTCGAGAATCTCAGGGAAGGACCGTTCGAGACGGTCGGTCGGCTGACGACGGCGAGGGCGGTGACTGAACCGCCCAGCGCCTCCAGAGTGGCCGTCTGCTGAAGAACCGCATTGCCTGCCGCGGGGCTTCGAGGCGGATGGTCATCGAGTGGGCGACGCCGGGCGTGCTCACTGGAAGGGTCCTCATCCGTCCTGGTGTGCGGCGGCCTGGAGGGTGCCGCCGGTGGGTGACGTGTACGGGGTCGAGGGATGACCGCACTCGACGGGCACGGCTACTTGCCCGCGCTGACCTTGGCGGTGTCCAACTCGTCCTGCGGCGGCGTGGTGGTGCGGGCGTGCAGGACCCTGCGGGCCTGTTCGGTGTCGAAGTCGTTCTCCCACTTGCCGATCACGATGGCGGCGACGGCGTTGCCGAGAACATTGATGAACACGCGGCCCTCGTTGAGGATGCGGTCGATGCCCACGATCAGGGAGAGGGCGGCGAGCGGGATGTGGCCGACCGCGGTGACGGTGCTCGCGAGAACGATGAACGCGCCGCCCGCGATCCCGGCGGTGCCCTTGCTGGTGAGCATCATGACGCCGACCATGATCAGCTGCTGCTGCCAGGACAGGTCGATGCCCATGGCCTGGGCCAGGAAGAGGGAGGCCATCGTGAGGTAGACCGCGGAGCCGTCCAGGTTGAAGGAGAACCCGGAGGGGATGACGATGCCGACCACGGGCCGGCCGATACCGAGGATCTCCAGTTTGCGTACCAGCTGGGGCAGGACGGCCTCGCTGGAACAGGTGCTGAGGGCGACGAGCAGTTCGGCCTTGAGGAAGCGGATGAGGCCGAACAGACTCAGGCGGCAGGCCCGCATGATGGCGCCGAGGACGACCAGGACGTAGACGACGCAGGTCGCGGTGAACAGGATGATGAGATAGCCGAGCTGTTTGAGGCTCTCGGCGCCGTAGGTGGCGACCACGGTGGCCAGGGCGCCGAAGGTGCCCAGGGGCGCGAGCCGCATCACCCAGCCCACGATGCGGAAGACGACGTCCGACAGCGCCTTGATGCCGCGGGTCAGCGGTACCCCTTCTTCGCCGGCCATGTTCAGGGCCGCACCGAAGACGATCGAGACCATCAGCGCGGCCAGGATCGCGTCCCCGGTGATCGCGCCCAGCAGGGAGGCGGGGATGAGGGAGGAGATGAAGCCGGTGAAGGTGGCGTGCTCGGTGGCGGTCTTGGGCACCTCCTCGGCGTTCAGTGACGAGGGGTCGACGTGCAGGCCGGCGCCGGGCTGGAAGATGTTGGCGACGACCAGCCCGATCAGCATGGACACAAGGGACAGCACCAGGAAGTAGCCGATCGCCTTCACACCGATCCGGCCGGCCTTGCGCAGGTTGTCCATGGAGGCGATGCCGGTGGTGACCACGCAGAAGACGACCGGGACCACGATCATCTTGACCAGCGCGATGAACCAGTCGTTGAGCGGCTTCAGGTCCTCACCCAGCCCGGGCGCGAGGATGCCGACGGCGATGCCGAGAACGGCGGCCAGTACGACCTGGAACCACAGCTCCCGTATGAGACGGCTCAGCCGTGACCGCTGCGGGCGGCCGGCGACGGTGGTGGTGCTTGTCATCGTTGGTGCTCCTTTGCACGACGATCGGGTGTAGCCCTGTCCCGTGGGGGTTCGGGGGACGCGACACGGCCCGGGCGTCCCCGCTCTCGTGTGTGGCGCCCGTATCCGGCGGCGTCGGCCGACGGCGCCCACCCGGTGGCGTGCGCGTCCGCGGTGGGGGGCGGTCAGCTGTGCAGGGCGCGCAGCACCTTGTAGAAGGCGGCCTTGCTCTCGAAGCCGATGCCGGGGGTGTCGGTCAGGCCGACGCGGCTCTTCTCGACGACGGCGTCGTCGGCGAAGCCGCCGGTGGGCTGGAACTCGCCCGGGTAGGACTCGTTGCCGCCGAGCTTGAGGGCAGCTGCGATGTGCAGGGAGAACTGGTGCCCGCCGTGCGGGATGCAGCGGCGCGAGGACCAGCCGTGCTGACGGAGCATGTCCTGGATGCGCAGGTACTCCACCAGACCGTAGGAGAGCGCGGGGTCGACCTGGATGGTGTCGCGGTCGGGGCGCAGGCCGCCGTAGCGGATCAGGTTGCGGGCGTCCTGGAGGGAGAAGAGGTTCTCGCCCGTGGCGATGGAGCCGGTGTAGTGCTCGGCGACGGTGGCGTTGAGGTGGTAGTCGAGCGGGTCGCCGATCTCCTCGTACCAGAACAGCCCGTAGGGCTCGATGGCCCGCCCGTACTCCAGGGCCGTGTCGAGGTCGAAGCGGCCGTTGACGTCGACGGCCAGCCGGGAGCCGTCGCCGTCCAGGACGTCGATGACGGCCTCGATACGGCGCAGGTCCTCCGCCAGGTCGGCGCCGCCGATCTTCATCTTGACGACGTCGTAGCCCAGGTCAAGGAAGCCGCGCATCTCGTTCTGGAGGTCGGTGAGGGTCTTGCCCGGGGCGTAGTAGCCGCCGGCGGCGTAGACGAAGACGGAGTCGTCGGGCTGCCCGTCGCCGTAGCGCTCGGACAGATACCGGTACAGCGGCTTGCCCTCGATCTTGGAGGCCAGGTCGAACAGGGCCATGTCCACCACACCGACCGCGACCGAGCGCTCGCCGTGCCCGCCGGGCTTCTCGTTGCGCATCATCACGTCCCAGGCCTTGGCGTGGTCCAGTCCGCCCTGCTCGTCCAGCAGGCGGCCGGGCTCGGCCTCGAGGAGGCGGGGCAGGACCCGGCGGCGCAGGATCTCTCCGGCGCTGTAGCGGCCGTTGGAGTTGAAGCCGTAGCCCACCACGGGCCTGCCGTCCCGGATGACGTCGCTCTCGATCGCCACGATCGAACAATCCATGGAGCTGAAGTCGATCCAGGCGTTCCGGATCGAGGAGCTGATCGGAACGACGCCCTCGTAGACGTTGGTGATCTTCACTGGGGAGCCTTCCTTATATCTTATAAGATGTGACGGCTGTTAGACTGAGCCGGTCCGATGCGGGCTGTCAAGGGGTGGGGAACCCCCGGAAAGGGACGGTCAGGGGGCTATGGCAGGACAGAACCTGTTCTTCAGCAAGAGCGACCTCGCCTACGCAGAACTCCGCGATCGGATCCTCTCCGGCACTCTTCCTGCCGGGTCACGGCTCGCCCAGTACGACCTCGCCGAGTCCCTCAACATGAGCATCACGCCCCTGCGCGAGGCCATCCGCCGTCTCAGCAGCGAGGGACTCGTCACCGTCGAAACCCACCGCGACGTCCGGGTCTCCGTCATGAACTCGAACGAGGCCCGCCAGCTCTTCGAGGTCCGCCTGTCCCTGGACCCGACCGCCGCCGAGCTTGCCGCCCAGCGACGGACCGACGACGACATCGCCACCATGCAGGCCGCCGTCGACAAGCTCCTCCCCGTCACCCGCCAATGGGGGGAAAAGGCACTCATGGCCCACCGCGCCTTCCACCAGGCGCTGTACCGGGCCTCGCACAACGACGTCCTCATCCGTCTCCTGGACGACCTGTGGGACAAGTCCGACCGCTACCGGCGCCTCGGCCTCGAACTCCCGCCCGGTGACGAACCCCGCACCCGGGACCTTGAGGAACACCATCAGCTTGTCTCCCTGATCGTAAACGGCCGCGCCGCCGAAGCCGCCCAGCTGATGCGAGGCCACATCACCCACAGCCTCACAGCCACCGCGATCAGCGCCCTCGAAGACCGCGAGGGCATCCGCGTGACGTGACGCGCGGCGACCGGCGCCGTCGTGGTGCATGAGGGGAGAGGACTGATGGGAGTGCGTGAGCTGGAGTATTTCCTGGCAGTCGTCGACTCCAGCAGCTTCAAGTCTCGCAGTAACACCTGGGCCCTCATATGGTGTTTAGCGGTCTGCCTGCAGCCACTCTGACGGACAGCACGTGTGGTCACAAACGAGTGGGGATCCGCTTCCACGCGTCATTGCGATGCCGACGCCGGAACAACGATCGCAGCCCCGGTCCCACAGTCCGTACCGATGGGTCACGCCGCGCCATAGTGCACCGTCCGGATCCACCAAGGTATTCCGGCGATCAACTGTCGCCCGGGACCAGGTCTCCGGCATTCCCGCTTCTCGCCCCCGGCAACAACGGCTCCAGCCGAGCCCACCGCCCCGTTGGGCACATCACGCCCCACGATCGCTGATCATCGTCCGCCCAAGATCTACCTTCGCAACACGTCCCAGCTACCGCACCAACGGCAAGTGAGCTCCGGCCCGCGCGCATCGCAAGAAGCCCCGGCCTCCCGGAACAAGGGACGACGTGCCGTGCCAGACGCCGGCAAGACAGCGCCCGGTGGCACCACAAGCTGACGCATGGAGCAGAACGGTCCAATCGCCCTTGACCTCCGCCCCCAGAACGCCCATCAATCATTCGCTACAGGCCACAGAAGCCGCAGCTCAGAGGCACTCCGGCTCGCCGACCCGCTCTCCTGCCTCCATACAGAGGACAGTCGCTGGCGCGCATCCGCTAGGCTGTCCCTGGTCGGCCGTTGGTACGTCGCACTGTCTGCTCAGGTGACTGTGCGGAGAGCGTCGCACTACGTCTGACCAGCGGGCTTGTGCTCCTCGTCGAAAATCCGACGCCTGGATTTTCAGCAAGGTTTCCACAAGCCCCCGCCTTCGTAGCTCAGGGGATAGAGCACCGCTCTCCTAAAGCGGGTGTCGCAGGTTCGAATCCTGCCGGGGGCACCAGCGCAAAGGCCCCGGACCGATCTTGGTCCGGGGCCTTTGACATCCACTTCTGACATCAACGGGGGCGGTCACTCACAACCGGCCGCCGCTTGAGCAGGCGATCCATGTGGCTGATCGCCTCGCGCTGGGTGTCCTGCACGACGTGTGTGTACACGTCCATGGTGATGCTGATCTGACTGTGCCCGAGGATCTCCATGACGACGCGGGGCGCGACTCCGGCAGCCGTGAGGAGGGTGGCCGTGCCATGCCGAGCGTCATGCAACCGGATCACGCGAAGGCCGGCGGACTCGGCGACGCGGGTGAAGGAGCGGTAGACGTTCCGAGGCTCGACCTGGCGACCGGTACGGGTGGTGAAGACGTACCCCGACTCCTGCCACTGCTCCCCCGCCTTGGCGCGTGCAGCGGACTGCCGCATGCGGTGCCAGCGCAGCGGGGCGATACAGAGCGCGGGAAGCGGGACGACACGTCGACGGCGGCTCTTGGGGTCGTCGTCGTACAGGACGCCACGGCGCCGCTGGGTCTGCTGGCGGACGTAGAGCATGCGGTTTTCAAGGTCGAGGTCGGACCAGCGGAGACCGATGATCTCTCCCCTCCGCAGGCCCATGGCGATGGCAAGCACGAAGGCCGCGTAGAGGGGGTCTTTGCGGGATGCGGCGAGGAAGGTGAGCGTCTCGTCCAGGCTCCAGGGATTCATCTCCCGGTTGTCCGTACGGGGCGGCTCGACGAGCTTGGCGACGTTGCGCGTGATCAGCTCCTCGCGGCAGGCGGAGGACAGGGCGGAACGCAGAACGCGGTGCGACTCCTTGGCTGTTGCAGCAGTGGTCTCCTTCTCCAGACGGACGAGAAAGCCGCGCACGTCGGCGACGGCGAGGGATTCGAGCCGCTTGGAGCCGAGCAGCGGCACCAGGTAGAGCCGGACGTGCGACTCGTACTTGTCGTACGTGCTGAGCTTCCGCCGAGGCTTGATCACGTTGTCCAGCCAGTACGGCAGCCACTCGGAGAGCTTGGCCGAGCGGGTCGGCACGGGCACGCCCTGGTCGGCCTTGGCGAGCAGCTCCCTACGCTTGGTGTCACACTCCTGCCAGGTCTTGCCGTAGGCGAACTTGCGGGCGCGGGTGCCGTCCGGCTGGAGCACGTAGACGGCGCACTGATAGCGGCCGTCCTTGCGCTTGGTGATCGTGCCTGCCCCGTTGGGGTTGCGCTTGCGCTGGCCGGCCATCAGGCAGCCGCCTCCATTTCGCTGGTGATGTACTCACGGACAGCCCGTGCGGGGATGCGACGGCACCGGCCGATGGTGATCGAGGGCAGACGACGGGAGCGGATGAGGTCATAGACCGTGGAGCGACCGAGCTTGAGCCGCGCCATCACGTCAGGCACCGTCAGCAGTTCGTCGTCATGCATGGGTGGGCTCTCCTTCCGTTCCGGGGGCGGGTTCGAGGGATGTGGCGAGCCAGGCTTCGGTGTCGGTGAGGCCGGTTCCGGCGAAGACCCAGTGGGCGAGGACGTACGTCGTGGTGTTCTCGCGCTCGGGCAGGGCGGCAGCGGCTTGGGTGCGGCGCCATTGGGCGCGGGCGTCGCGGAGGGCGCCGAGGGTGGTGGAGTAGCGGCGGGATTTGGTGGAGAAGTGGCCGCGGAAGCCGAGCATGTGGGCCCAGGCGCGCAGACGGAGGTGTTCGAGGTCTTTGCGGGCGCCGAGGGTCCAGGCGGTTCGGATGAGGCGGCGGGCGTGGTCGCTGATGTCGAGCTGTGCGAGTTCGGCGGCGAACTTCAGTGGCCGGTCGAGAGCTCCCGTGGCGGTTTCGGCGCCCTTGGTTGCGTACTTGGCGATGTATGCGGCGACTGCCCGCTCGGTCAGTTCCTGGCCGTTGTTGAAGTCGGCGGAGCGGATGGTGCGGACGTCGAGTTGGCGGCCGAAGGTGAAGGTGTGGGCGCGGTCGTCGATGACCGGGCCGTCCACGCGGACCTTGGCCGCTGCTGCCTCGATGGCGTCGGTCAGCAGCTCTGCTGTGGCCCACGCCGGGGGCGGGGAGTCTGCGCCGGTGGGGCCGTCGAGGCGGATGACGGCGTGGAAGTGAACGGCACCGCGCTTCTGGTACTCGGCGACCTTGGCGAAGGAGACGCGGGCGTGATCGCGGAACCGGCGTTGTGACAGTCCCGCGCGCTTGGCGACTTCCCGGCGCAGGTAGGTGGAGAAGCGCCGCCAGAGCGGACCGGCGTGCGCGTTCCAGAGGACGGCCGCTTCGTAGTCGTAGGTGTCGGGGTCGAGTGGGACGCCGAGTGTCTCGTCGTCCTGGTCGTGGCGGGTGCCGCAGCGGCAGGGGCGCCCGCTGGAAGGACGGTTGTGGACCGGGCCGAAGCTCGGTGCGGTGAAGGTGGCAAAGACGCGGGGGTGGGTGCCGACGTGTTCGGGGACGCCCTTGCCACCGCGCAGGCCCGAGGTGATCAGGTGGAAGGTGTCCCGGCGGTAGACCTCGGCGCAGGCCGCACACCGAGTCGTACGGCGGTTGTTGCATCGGACGAGGAGGTTCCCGGCCGGGAGGTCGGTGGAGTCGAGGTGCTGGAGAACGCGGCCAATCTCGCCGGTCGTGGTGTCGATGTCGTACTCGGTGCGGTGGCCGTCCAGGCGGATCGGGTGGGTGCAGCCGCCGAGGCCGGAGAGCTGGCGGAGGATACCGGGCAGGGTGCCGTGCTCGGCGAGCTTCGTGAGGTCCGGGAGCGGGGGCGGGGTGGTGCGGGTGAAGATGGCGGTCTCCTTCTGACTGGCTCGGTCAGGAGTTATGGCCCTGGGGCGGCAGATGCTTGGTCGTGTGTGCCGCCCCAGGTGCTTGGCGCGGTTCAGCGCCGGTTCTGCTCGCGCAGCAGGGAGCGCAGGACCACAGCCGCGATGGCCACGGAGATGGCCGAGACGGCGACGGCGGCCAGGAGCGCGGTAAGGACGACACCGCCCATGACCACGGCCGCCACCACGGCGGGGCTGATGTGGAGCGTTGGGAGCGTGCGCCGGACGGGCGCCGGGTCAGTCGGGGTGTGGGTGTGTGCGGGCGCCGGGGTGGGGTTGTCGGGGTACTTGGGCAGGAACATGGTCACGCCCTCCTCATCTACTCGTCTAGGCGTGTGAGCGGTTTATGACGTCAACGCCGGTACGCGTGCCGGATTCGATTGCGGGGGCGAGGAAGGTCTGCGAGAGCCAGAAGCCGAAGAGGGCGATCAGGACGACGACCCAGGTGCGGACGCCGAGGAACTTGACCGCGCCCCAGGCGAAGAGGCCGAGGACGACGACGAGCGGCAGGCTGACGGTCACGGTGTGCGGGGTCCTTTCGGCGGATCAGCGGACGGGGCAGCGGTGGGTGCGTGCGGCCAGCTCGGCGGCGGCGCGGCTGTCGTAGTCGGCGGAGAAGCCGCAGCGCGGCGCGGTGCAGGCGGCGGTGTGCTTCTCACGGCCCCGGCCGTCGTAGGACGTGGCGACCTGGACGGGGCCGATGCGGGTGACGTTGCGGAAGCGGCGGTTGGCGGACATCGGGCTTCCTTTCAGAGGTGGGCGGCGATGGCTTCGGCCATGGGCGCGGGGACGCCGAGGCGGGCGCGAAGGGTGGGGGTGTCGATGGGTGTTCCGGTGCGTGTGTGGTGTTCAGCGGCGACCTTGCGGGCGTGTTCAACGAGGGCAGCCGGGACGGCGACGGCAGGTCGCTCAGGCGGCGGCTCGATGGCCGGTGGACTCGGCGACGGTTCCGGCGGCTCCACCGGGTCGAGGTTCGGGACGTGTTCGGGGGCGTCCTCCTGGTCCGCAGGGTCGGCTGTGTGCTCGGTGTCCTCGGCGGCCGTTGTCGGTGTGGTGTGGGCGAGGAGGGTTCCGCCGAGGAAGGCGACGGCGGGCCAGCCCGCGACGAGGATGCGCAGCCAGGCCGGGACGTCGTTCATGTCGAGGAGGCCGGCGGTGGCGACGTTCGCGCCGAGGGAGGCGGCGAGGGCGATGACGAACCAGCACCACCCGGCCGCTTTCGCCTCACCCGAGCGCAGTCGGCGCCAGGCGGCGACGAGCAACAGGTCGACCGAGACCGGGTAGGCCCACGCTTTCCAGCCGTCCTGTCCGGCCGCCAGGGCGATGTCGTGCAGGTGGGCGAAGGACAGCGCGGCGGCGATGAGCGCCTGGACGAGCACCGCGTCGACACGGGCCAGTTGGGCGCGCATGGAGGGGCTCCTTTCGGGTGCAGGCATGGCAGGGGTAGGGAGTTGGCGCGAGACGGTCACGCCGACCGGAGTGGGAGTGAGGCTCAGTCGGTCAGCGGGTGCGGCTGTACCGCCGGGGCCGGGGACTCGACGGACAGTACGGGCACGTAGGGCTGGAACGGCTTGAGCGCGGGCAGGTCGGGCACCAGGTGGGCCGATTCCCGGCAGATCCCGGCAGCGTCGCCGAGGGACAGGTACGGCGTGCGGATGCGGGACCAGCCGCCGGAGGTGTCACCGGCCACGGCCAGGCCGGGCAGCTCGGGAGCGATGGCGCATGCGGCGAGGACGGCTTCGGGGGCGATGTCGCCGAGGGCCATCTTCGCGGAGGCTTCGTCGTTGACGCGATGGCAGACCCGGCCGGTCAGTTGAGCGCGGAGCATGGTGGCGCCCTTGCCCAGCTCGGCGCCGAAGCGCTGCCCGCAGACCTCCAGGTAGATCCCGGCGGCGCGGCCGAGCTGGGCGAGGCGGATGAGCTGGGTGACCATCTCGTCCCGGCGTTCCTCGTCCTTCTTCGTGGCGACGAGGAAGAGTTCGGCCACCTCGTCGACGAACAGCACGATCGGTACCGGGCGTTCACTCTCGGGCAGGCCCCAGATGTCGGAGGTGATCTCCTCGTCGGGGGTGTCCGGGGCGATGCCTTGCCGGGCCTTGATCAGGTCGTAGCGGTTCTCCATTTCCTTGACGAGCACGGGCAGCAGTTCGGCCGCCTGCTCGGGGTCGGTGGCGAGGGCGGAGAGCCGGGAGGCGAACGGCGCCAGCTCCACGCCCCGCTTGCAGTCGATACCGACCAGCGCGACGGGTTGCCGGGCGAGCCCGGTGATCAGGTGCCGCAGGTACATGGACTTCCCCGACAGCGTGGCGCCGAGGGTCAGCTGATGGGGAATGGTGCGGTAGTCGCGGACGAACGGGGTCGCGTCCTCCCGCAGTGCCACGGGCACCTTGAGGAACTCGACGGCGGCCTTGCGGGGCATCCGCACGTTCCGCAGCACGTCGAAGCCGACAAGCCGCAGTTCGACCACGCCCGGCTTGACCGTCGTCACGTACACGGCGTGCACCCCCCACGCGTGCCGCAGCCGCTCGGCGGAGGCGGCGACGTCCGCCGGTTCCTGGCCCGGAGCGAGCCGGAGGCGAAGCCGCAGCCCGGTCGCGGTGGGCCGGATGATGCCCCGGCGCGGCGGTACCGGCCGGACTTCGCGGCGGGTGGTGGCCTTGACGGCGAGGACCCGCAGCCGGGACGGCGCCACGGTCAGCCCGCATGCCTCCATGACCGAGCCGTACGTCCCGAGGAGTCGGGCGGTGGATATCGGCAGGCCGACCGTGGGCCAGTACACGCGGGGGTGTTTGGCTCGGGCGTAGGCGGCCCCGCCGCCGAGTGCGGCGACAGGACCACCCACCTCCAGAAGTGTCACCAGGTCGGACATCAGGCGGTGGCCCCCATGGCGGCCGGGAAGGCGGCCGGAGTCACGGCGGCGGCGCGGAAGGCGATGCCGTGCCGCTGCTGTCCGTTGAACACCGACTCCCACGGCCGGGCGACCAGCCCCGGCAGCGCGACCGGGGCCCCCAGGGCCAGCCCTTCGGCCACACCGCCTTCCGGCACGGTGACCTTGATCAGCGACGACTCGCCGTCCTCGATGTAGACGACGCCGATCGTCATCAGCGCTTCCCCGCTGACGGCGTCCTTGGCGATCTCGCCCGTCTGCCGGTCCCGGACCTTGGGCTCGGGAGCCTCCGTCAGCAGGATCGTTGCGGCCGAGGTCTCAACACGGATGGTACGCAAGGGAACTTCCCCTATCTACTCGTCTATACATGTGACGTCCGGTGAACCCGGTCTCCGGGCTCATGCGAACGACTCTGCCACACCACTTGCCCACTCGTCTATACGAGTATGCCTGTTGGGGTGTACGAGTCGGAGAAGCATCCCCGCGCACCACCGCAAACCACCTGATTACGTCGCCGGAAGCTGATACGACAGCACGTACGCATCCGCCGCCATAACCGTGTCGCAGACCTCAACGGCCCGCCCCTCGGTGTCGAAGGCAGTGCGGATCAGGTGAATGACCGGCACACCGGAGGCCAGCCGCAGCGTCTTCACCTCTGCGGGCGAGGGCATCCGGGCCCGGATCTCCTCCTCGAAGTGATCGAGGCGATGGCCCAGCTCCTCCAGCCGGGCGTAGATGCCACCGGGGCCGGGGTTGGGTTCGGCGATCGGCGTACCGCGCGCGATGTCCAGGGGCAGATAGGACGCGGCGAACTCGACCGGACGACCGTCGAGCAGATACCGGCGCCGACGCGCCAGCACCCGCCGCACGGACCCGAGCCGGGCCGAGACGTCCTGACTGGCCTTTTCTTCCTTCACCTCAAGGCTGTCGACCTGAGGGTGACTGCCGGCGGCGTTCGCTTCGACGATGAAGGCGGACTTGCCCTGCTCACGGTGCCGCCGGGCGAACCGGTCGGAGGCGAGCCGCCGCACGGGCGGCCGTGGTCGCACGAAGACGCCCTTGCCGTGCTCGGCGTGCACGAGTCCTTCGCCCTGGAGGACGGAGAAGGAGTTTCGGACCGTCATCCGGGATACCCCGTAGTGATCGACAAGTTCCGCTTCCGAGGGCAGCTTCTCGCCCTCCTTGAACCGCCCACGGTCGATGGCCTCGCGCAGCTGGTCGGCGATCTGCCGGAAAACCGCACGATCGCTCGTGGGGTCGAGATCGCCGAGGAGGCCGGAAGGAAGAGAGGGCACGTGTACTCCTTTAGATATCTAGACGAGTGGGCGTTTGTTGTTGCTACGGTGGAGAGCCTAGCCAGCCGAGAGGGCCGAGGAACGTGAGCACCGACCGTCCGCACTCCGTGAGCGTCGCCGGAGTCATCGTCGACGAACAGGGCCGTGCCCTCTTGATCAAGCGCCGCGACAACGGCCACTGGGAACCGCCGGGCGGAGTCCTCGAACGCGAGGAAACCATCCCGGAAGCCCTCCAGCGCGAAGTTCTCGAAGAGACCGGCGTCAAGATCGCGCTTCCCGCGACCCTGACCGGCGTCTACAAGAACATGACGGGACTGATCGTCTCGCTGGTCTTCCGCTGCGAGGCGGCCGACGGCACGCCGACCACCGGAGACGAGACCCGCGCCCTGCGCTGGGCCACCCGTGAAGAAGTCACCGAGCTTGCCGACGAGGCGTACGCGATCCGCGTCCTGGACGCATTGGACGCGGCATCCCCGCCGGCCATCCGCGCCCACGACGGCGTGAAACTCGTCTAGCCCGAACCCGCTGCACATGGCGGCCTACCAGCATGAAGGAACTTGTATGCACGAGTATACGAGCACCGCCCGGGTCTGGGGACTCACTTGCCCAGGATTTCCGGAAGAGGTGAGCCGGGCCCGCCGCTGGACACGCGACATCCTGCGCGGATCACCCCTGGCCGACGATGCCGAACTGATCGTGAGCGAACTGAGCGCGAACGCAATCCTCCATACGGCCAGCGGCCTGGAGACGGGCAGCTTCCACCTGGCCCTAGCGGTGACCCGCAACGTGATCGCCCTGTCAGTGACGGACGGAGGAGGCACCGGTACGGCCCCGAAAGTCGAGCACCAGGACGACGAGGCCGAACACGGCCGCGGTTTGGGCATGGTCACCGCACTCGCCCACCGAATCGCCATCCACGGCAGCAAGGCTGGCTACACGGTCACTGCGGAACTCTTCACCGGCACCCGACCGGGAGACCGCCTGTGCTGAAGGACGACGCCCGCCGCGGCTACTGGTGTGAATGCTGGACCGAAGACCTCAACGGTCAGGGCCGGTTGGAGCTGAGGGGGTCGTTCGACGCCTACTCGGCGCCCCAGGCCGACAGATGGGTAGCCGTGGCGCTCCGCACCATCTCCCCGGCATTCGACCCGGACGCGTCAGCGCAGGCGTGGGAGTGGCTGTACGACGGCCGCATAGAGACCCGTCGAGCCCTGTTGCGCTGCGAGCCCTGCACGGTGTCCGTCACCCACACCACGACCCGCATCACCTGGACCATCCGACCAGTGGTCTTCCTGCCGCTCGCGCACCGCGAAGCCAGGCAACTGCCGTCATGCGCATACGACTTCAAGCCGCGACCGGACCAGCAGACCAACTGAGTTACAACCTTCTTTACTGGTTCAAGGCGGCTCGCTCCGCTCACCGCGCGCGGCCCGGCCCCCGGCCGGGCCTGCGCTCCTGTCTACGCCCCGCTCCAGCCCGGCCGGCGCCCGTGCCGCGCTCAAAGCATGCGGCCACCTGATGCCAGAGAAGGGGTACGTCGTGGCTCGGGCGGTCGGCTCCACGGCTTTACGGCAAGACCGGGAAGTTAGGGCTGTTGTGGCTGGTCGGGTGGGTTGACATGGGAACGGAGCCCGGCGCGGACTGTGAGTGTCGAGGTCACGGTCCGAGGGGGCTCCGTTGTCTGTTCAGTGTGCCACCGCAGGGGTGGTTCGGGACCGGTCGTGGGTGTGGTTGCCCGGTCATTTAGGGGTGTTGACGCGGTGGGTGCCGCCGTCGCTGGTGGACGAGGTGGTTCGAGCGGCGGGCCGGGGTGAGCGGCGGGTGCGGCTGCTGCCGGCGCGGGTGGTGGTCTACTTCGTGCTGGCCATGGTGCTGTTCCCGGAGTGTGGATACCGCCGGGTGTGGGCGTCGTTGACGGCCAGGTGGCCCGGTTCGGCACTTGCCGATCCATCGGCAGCGGCTCTGCGGCAGGCTCGTCGGCGGTTGGGGGTCGAGCCGCTGGCGTTGCTGTTCGACCGGCTTCGCGGCACGGTGGGCACCCCGGCAACGCCGGGGGTGTTCTGGCGGAGTCTGCGGCTGGTGGCCTGGGACGGCACCTGCGTGGAGGTGGCGGACAGCGAAGCGAACGTGGCCCGGTTCAGGCGGCATGCGGCCCGCACCACACGTCCGGCCGGCTATCCCCAGGTGCGGCTGACCGCGCTGGTGGAGTGCGGGACCCGTGCCCTAATCGATGCGGTGTTCGGGCCGCAGCAGTACACCGAGTGGCCGCAGGCCCGTGCTCTGCTGCCCTCTCTGCAGCCTGGCATGCTGCTGCTTGCCGACCGCGGCTACGACGGCTTCGAGGCCCTGCGGGACGCTGCTGCCACCGGCGCCGATGTGCTGTGGCGGGTGCAGGCAGGGCGTCTGCTGCCCGTCATCCGCCCGTTGCCGGACGGCACCCATCTCACCCTGGTCACCGACCGGCGCTCCGGTGACCGGCTCACCCGGTGGATGCGCCACGGCCGCCGCGGTCCGATGCCCGCACACCTGACCGCCCTCACGCTGCGTGTGATCAGCTACCGGGTCACCCGGACCGCCGCGGACGGCACCTTTCGCACCAGCACGGTCCGCCTGGTCACCACGCTGCTCGACCCGCACGAGCACCCGGCCGCCGAGCTGGCCGTCCTCTACCAGCAGCGCTGGGAGATCGAGACCGCCTACTACGGGCTCAAGGTCACCCTGCGCGGAGCCGACCGCGTCCTGCGCTCACGCACCGTCGCGGGAGTTGAACAGGAACTCCTCGCGCTGCTGACCGTCTACCAGGCCGCCCGCATCGCCATGACCCAGGCGGCCACCACCGCCGGGGTCGACCCCGACCGGCTGTCCTTGACCACGGCCCTGCACACCATCCGGCTCACGCTGATCACCGCCAACACCACAGGACCGACCCTCCTTGCGGAAGTCCTGCTGAAAGCACGCAACCTCGCGCCCACACGGCGCCGTTCACGCACCAGCCCGCGGTGCGTCAAACGCACCCTGTCGCCCTACGCCTACAACAAGACCAAAGGCAGCGTCGGACACAAGACGACCGTGACCACCACCATCACCCTGACCAGCGCCGACAGACCTTAACTTCCCGGTCTTGGGCTTTACGGAGCCACTTTGGCGCGAGCCTCGAAGATCATGGCCCCAACGTCGTGCTTTACCGGGCAGGTCCACAGACTGCCCGACGCGCCGGAAGCTTACGGGGCCATGATCACTCGCGCCAAAGCAGCACCACCCCAAAGCCGCTCCACCGACCTCTACTGAGACCTGATACGACTGTCTGCCGTTGAATTAGTTGAACGTGGCCCATCATCCTCCTCTCGGTTGCCGTTCCACCGGTCAGGTTGCGCACCAGAAGAGATCAGACAAACACTGGAAACAGGCATGATCCTGCCGCGTGCTTGAACCAATGACTCAAGGCAGAGGGTCGAGCGCCATGATTCACAACCCACCTCACAATCCGTTCGTCGAACAGGTGGCAGGTGACTATTTCGTTGGGCGCGAATGGCAAGTCCAGGAATTCAAAAGTTCCCTGGCGGGGCTGGAGGCAGGGCAGCCGCGCCATCTATACATTGCTGGACTACACGGAACCGGAAAAACTTCCTACCTGCAGAAGCTTATAGATACGTCAAGCACGGGGAGCGTTCTCGGCGTGCTGGCCACCTTGGACCAAGCTACGGCATATGATCAGGCCTCCACTTTGGTCAAATCTGTCGCGGCTGAAATAGATCACAAAGCTAGCACAAGACTCATTGAGGACTGGGAGAGTCCGGAGGGCTCGACACATTTTTATTTGCCTCGCAGGGATCGCCTACTCAGCGATGATCTCCGACACGACCTAAAGACACTTAAAGAGATCGCTGCTTCATCCGGACTGTCAAAGACTGTCATTTGCATTGACGAGGGCCACCGAATCGAGGGCTCCGCGCTCTCCGCTTTGAAGAATGCGATGCAGCATTTGAATGATTACCTTGTCATTCTATCGCTTCTCCTAATTCACGAAAAGGGGGGAGCGGTTGAGGATGGCCGTGCGATGCTAGACAGAAAAGCCGGTGAAGCTCAGGGCGATTACGGGGCCTCAAGATTTTTTGCAAAGGGGATCCCTTTGGGGCCATTTGAGACGCAGACTGAAGCAGAGCGGTGTATCCGACGCCGTCTCCAAGGAAACCCAATTGGCTTCACGGACACCGTGATCGCACTCATAGCTAGTGTATCTGGGCGAGTGCCACACGAAATTATCGCTATTGGATCCGATGTCTATGACCGCACTTCCCGTGAGGGGCACCAAAGAGCAACCAAAGAGATATTCCTTGCATCCTTCAAGAATCGGTTCAGCCATGATTACGGCAAGGCCCTAGAAATTCGGTCGCAACTTTCGGAGACTGCTCGTCGTGCAATCCTTACGCTCTTGGAAATGGGCAGGTCGACTGAAGTAGATGCTCTAGCTGCACGGATGTATCCCGACATACCAAAAGACGCACAAAGAACCGTCGCCGCCGGCATAAAGGGAGAGCTTGACCGAATGTGCAATTCGGCATTTTGTTCTGAGATTGACGGTCGTTACGAGATAGATCATCCCGTGCGTCGGTACGCACTTGAGATCGCACTGGAGCTGGAATGATTACAGAAGATTCCGGACTCTGGGAAGAGGTTCTTTCAGGGCGCGAGGAGAGTTTCATACCCAGAATTTTGCGAAACTCTGTCCGTTACCTGACTAACGCCAGAGATTCCCACAGAGGGTGGCCTCCTTATCCAGGGCTGCCTAGCGACTTGCACTGCTCATGTGTCGCGATAGAAGCACTGAGAGCCATTAGCGATGATGATGACACCTACGAAGTCCCCATCGCAGAAGCCGCTTCCTTTATTAGGGACGAATACGGCGGGAAAGCAAGTGGGGGTTCAATTGAGGAACTCCTTGACTTGATGACTGTTTCAATATCGGAAGAAGATAAGAACTCTGAGTATGCATCGGCCCTTCATCAACAGTTCCAAGCGGCATTTCATGCGGCAAACTCGGGAAATCGCACTCTGTCAACTCAAATACTAAGTAGAGCACTGTACATTTCGACGCAATGGTCCAACGAGGATCAATTGTCCCTTTCGTTGCTTTCTTTGGTCTTGAAACGTCAGCGAGCACAGACGGGTGCGTGGTCTCAGATAGAGGGATCTGATGAGGACTCGATTTCTGCAACTGCGTGGGCCGTTCGAGCTATTTCAAAAATAAGCACCAAAGAATCCAATGGGGCAACCTCGAATGGTCTTCAATATATTAAATCTCAGCTCGTGGACCGAGGCTGGGAGGGAGCGTGTGCCGGAGGCGGACTATTGACAACAGCCGTGGTTCTCCGCGCGGTTTCTGCGGTCGATCTACGTGATGACTTGGACCTCGTCGACTCTGGCGTCGAGTACTTGCGGAGTCAGATAAACCCTGATGGGGGCTGGGGCGGCGGCACCGGCGAAGTCAGCAGCGTTGAGCACACCGCTGCTGCGGTCGTAGCCCTAGCCGAAAGCGGAGAGAATAAATTTGTACCCGTTAGGATAACCCGAGAAACGGTCAACGCTCTGCAGTCTCAAGTAGCGGAAATAGCGTCCGAGCGAGATTCCCTCACTGAGGACTTCGAAGGCAGAATCTTGGAACACTGTGGAAGGGTAAAGAGGGAGCGAGACGATTTTAGAAAGAGAGTACGACAGGCCGAGGCGAGGGCTTCCGAGCTAGAGGAAGCGGTTGCACAATTGCAGCGTGGAATCGCAGAACGAGACCATGAGCGCCTGAGTCTCATGAGCACTATACGACCTGCTCAACTCATGAATAGGCGAGGCATCTCTCGATCGGAGCGCCTACTCTGCATACCTATTTTCATCCTCCTCGGTGTAACTGTTGCCGCACCATACGTGTTGAAGAGTACAGAGATTGCAGCAATAGTATCCTCCGTCTCAATACTTGCTCTAGTGCTACTTTTTCTCTACTGGTTTAGGCGCGTTACTTATCGGAGAAATAGTTTCTTGGTCGATCGACTCATGGCGGAGCAGCTACTGTTCGAACCGTCTCTTAAACCTCACCGTCGAGTACAGCTTGATATTCTGCTGGATAGCTTCCGCTACGCAACCGAGGATTTTCCTCCAAGTATTCGGGAGGAACTCGTCTATCGGCTTCTCCGCGACGGAGTCGACATTCCGCAGGACATCGGCAGCCGATACATACGCGAACTAATGCTCGATCTGCACATACCTCCACGTCGCTCGCAAGGCCTAGAGGCGTGGCTGGAACGTGTCATGTCACTTGATCCAGACAATAGGAGAATACTTTTCAGCCAGCTAAGGAGGGCGATCCTTTGATCAGGGCCGTGCTACGACTTCTTGTTCTTGCCGCCAAAGCAGCAGTTGTAACCGCGGCTAGCCTGACCTTGGTGATGGGAAGCGCTCAAGAGGCCCCTTCTGAAGAATTCCGCTCCCTAGATATCCGCACATTCGCTTCCAGATCTCCCGGTGCCACTCATGATTTCGTCATAGTGTCGCTCTCAAACAAGACTGACAAGGAATTTCCTGCAGTCGTAGTAGAAGTTTGGTCGGAAAAACAGCTAAACAAGTGTCAAGTGAACAAGATGGATCCGATGCAAGATCTAGTGCTGCGGCTTTCCGTTCCATCTGGACAGGGCGACATGTACGTTATTGCTCGTCGTGGCGCCCGAGACTCAAAAGCTATACCCGTACAAACGTCAGAAAAACAAGAGCCCGCTAAGGTCTCTCCTCCTAGCTTGCTTACGACGATGGGGCCAGCCACCCTTGCCTTAATTGGTGTATTCATAGGTGCCGTATTGGGGCACGCCTTCGCGTCGCGTAGAGAATCCGCGAGAGGATACTTCGAATGGTCTAAAATGCTCTACGAGCGTCACCATGAAGCTTATATCAGATTTCTAGGAAACTGGGAAGGTAGTCCTAATTCAAAGATCCTGAGGGATAATTTCGAACGTCTTAAGTCACAAGGTGCCATCCCTGTCAATATCTTGGCGCTCTACAGGGAAGTGCAATCTAAACTCGACGATTCCTCGGTTTCACAGGAGGAAAAGCAGAAGGCGGCAGACCGGCTTTACGCGCAAGTAAGTAACATACTGTCGGATCCAATAGCTACCCGCAGGAAGCGATGGCGGAAGATGATGTCGAGTCGGTGAGAGGGACGACGGGCAGGATGACCACGCTGCTGACAAGGTCAGCGGTGGTCCAAACGGCCGGCTGAACCTCACAGAGGCACGTCAGAGCTTCCCGGCTTTGGGAGCCTATGACGAGCAATGTACCGCGTTCGTACGAGCCTTTGCCGGGCGAACACCCAACGGTCTGACATCAACGTCGGCGGCAGACGGCCACAGATCCGGCGCCCTGGACTGGATTCCGAAGCGGCCAGCAAGCAGATGTCCGAGCAGCCCGCATGGTTCATGGTTCGAACTCCTAAAGGGGTGGCCGTGGGCCTCTTGCCCCTCGCAGCAACCGTCTAGGAAGACGACGCCGGACTGCCTCCCAGACCCCCGGGCGTCCCTCCACTCTTCGCAACTCTCGTCGAATCCTGATCTTGCCGAAGACCCCCGGGGTCTTCTCAAGTGTCCGTACTACGTCGTAGTCAGGACCGCTGCGCGGTACCTCCGGGCAAATGTTCAGCCGTTCCATGCCTTGAACCATCAGGCTGTTCACGACCGCACGGGTGCGGTACGTGTCCAATTCCTGCTGTTGATCCACTGGAAGTCTTTCGATCAGGTCACCCCGGAGGAACGCCGAGTTCTCAGGACCGAGCCGCTCCATGGCTCCTGCTTCACCAGCCCGATAACCGGTACCGGAGACACCGCACATCCACGTCATGTAATGCCCTGGGTTCCCGAAGTAGTACACCTCGTAGTACTCGTGCCGCCGAGCACCCTTCCATGAGGCGATTTCTTCCGGGTGCGGCAGGTCCAGAGCGTTACTGACTTGAGCGAGCCGCGTGCGACCCAGGCGCACATTCAGGGCGGGCCCGTTTGAGTACCAGGAGGAACCCATACGGATCTTGGGCTTGAACCGCTTACTTGTGGTAGTGAGCGAGTAGGCCACGACGTCTGACTCGCTGCCCCAGGTCGTCAGGTAGCCCTCTGTCGCCAGGGGCCAGACCCGCTCCGTCACACTCAGGCGACTTCCCTCGCCAGGCGTGAGACTCAACACCGGCACCGTCAGCTCAAAGGCAGGCTCCCCGAACAGCGCTTCAACGTAGGCCGGCCGCACGCCTGGGGCGAGCTGCTTGAAGTTCTTGGTCCAGGTTCGTCGCCTGCCCGGACCCTTCTTCCACCACTCGGTCACCGTTCCGATGAGGGTCAGCGCCGCCACCACCCCGCCCATGATCTTGCCGATGTCGGCAAGAGTGCTCAGCTCGTTCACGGGAGGCATCTTGCACCCCAGTGACGTGGCGCATACCCACATCCCACTAGATCCGTGCAGTCCTATGCCTGACCACCTGCACGTGTTCCGGGCAGACGGGAACGGGGATGCGTCCGGCGCACCACTAGCGCACCAGAACGAGCGGGGAACAGCGGGGCTTCACGGGAAGGTTGCCGAGCTTGACAGGGACACTCATCCACCGTTCACCCAGTTCAGCGCCCGTACCACCCCCAAATGCCCGCAGCTTCCCAAGCTGAGGGCTCCGCAACTGTCGGCACGGGCCTGCCCTGCAGCTTGCTTTGGTCCGCGACCACAACGGTCGCAAAGCTCATGCCTATCGGAGCGTTGCGCACTAACCTCCAACTATGGCAAGCACGACATGCGGATGGTGCGGACGGCTGGCTCACATGAGACCGGTCGGCGGTGCCGAAGTGGTCCCCGATCAGGACAGCCGTCTCAACGTGGGATTCGAAGCCTATCGATGTGCCAACTGCCGCCGGCTGGTCCTCGCCCACGGGTGGACCGACTTCAAGCCTACGAATGATTGGGACGACGCACCTTCCGATCTCTGGGACCACCCTCAGGCCCAGCAGCCACGATGGCTTCCCCCGGCGAAGTCCAACAGGACGTTCCCAGATGTCCCCGCAGCGATCGAGTCGCTAGCGGTTGAGGCGCACGATTGTCTGAGTATCAAGGCTGACCGAGCTGCCGTGGCACTTGCCCGTGCAGTAGTCGAGGCATCCGCGAAGGAAAAAGGTGTCGCCAGAGGGAGCCTGATCGCGAAGATCGATGAGCTGCACCAACTCGGGTTGCTCCGCGGGCACATCAAAGAAGCCGCACACGAGGTGCGCTTCGGCGGCAATGAGGTAGCCCATGGCGATCTCACCCCCGTTGATCACGAGGCAGCCGAAGAAATTCTGACACTCATGGATGAGGTGCTTAACGACCTCTTTCAGTCCCCGGCTCGCGTGGCCCGTGCCCGTCAGCGACGCCTGGAACGATCCCAAGCAGGCCCCGCGTCGGTGCACACCAGCGCGTCAGAAGGACAGCCCAGCACCTGAACTCCTGACGCAGCACTCACGGCAAGGCTCCACGGGCCATCGCCCGTATCCGTCACATCAGGAGGGCCCCTGTCAGCTTGCAGGCTGACAGGGGCCCAGACTGCGCAAGGCGCAGAGTTGACTCAACCCTTCTTTGGAGCGAGCTTGGCGATGTACTGATGTGAGACGCCGAGCATCGAGCCCGCATCCCTGACCGTGGCCTTCGCGGTTAGGGTTCGCGCAGCTGCCGCCAATGCTTCAGCGGCAGCCTTATTGGCCAGCTCGGCTTCTTCCCGGGCCTTCTCGGCCGTGATGATGGCGTTGGCCATGTCTGGATCGGCCGGCCGCATCACAACCTCAAATGCCTCCTCAGGCACCTCCAGCAGCATGGCTACTACGTCCGCAGCCATCTTCCGCGCCTCGCTCCACGTGCGACCCTGGGTAACACCAACGAGCCCCTCAGGGAGATCGTCAACGGTAACTACCCAGTGTGCCCCGTCTTGGGTGGCAACTGCGTGGTAAGTCCTAGTGTCGGCCACGTCTCCTTTCTCCTTCCATTCCTTCTTCCTTGTTCTGTGTGCACAACCGAAGGCGTGAGACCCTGATCGGAGGGGGCCGACCTGCACTCGGCCCCCAGTCGATCACGCTCCCTCCGCCGCCTTGATCAAAGCCTTGGCGGTTCCCTCAGCGATCTCCCTGTGTCGCGGGACAGGAAGAGATACGCCCCTGAGGGTGTAAATCTCATGGTTTGCCCCCTGTCGCGCTAGTACGAGATCAGCATCCTTGTTTGCGGCGATCTGCCGCAGTTCCTGTATCAAGGTGCGCTTGTGCACCCATCTTGTCTACCATAGGCGACGCCCCCTGTCTAATCGAGGCGACAAGCCTGTCCTGCCGCGGCGGTCCCACCGACCAGACGGACACGCCCCTGCCAGGCGCGTACAGATCGCATGGGGAACAGGCACGCCACGACGCTGGGGCTGAGGCGCTGGCCGGGCCCAGTCTCGGGTGGGCGTGATTCTGCAAGGCGCCAGGGGAACACAGCTCTGGGAACCGGCCGGAGGAGCCATTGGAGGCCTGCCCCATGTTCGAGCTGTTCCGCTGACATCCAACGTTGACATCAACGCCCCCGAACGGCGGCGGCTCCCAGCAGCCACGTACGGCGTTGGTTCACGACGCGCGCCCCGACCCGCCCGATGGAGGATCGAACTCCTAAAGCGGGTGTCGCAGGTTCGAATCCTGCCGGGGGCACAGCGCATTAAGCCACTGACCTGGGGTTTCTCCCCCAGAGAGGTGTTCTCTTCGGCCCCGGACTCCGCGTCCGGGGCCGTTTTGCGTGAGCGACGGGGACTGCTCGGCCGGTAGCGGGTCTGTATGCGCAGGTCTGAACGTCGGGAACCAGCCGGTGCAGGCTGCCCGGGCCGAACGGCGCAGTGCCGCCCTCGCCGGTTCTGCCGGTGAGCAGGTGCAGCCGTCCGCCCCGTAACGCGACCACGTGGCGCACCTCGTTCAGCAACACGACATCGGCCTCGCTGCGCACCCGGTACAGCACGACGACGTCGCCGGGCGCCTCCTCCTCCAACATGACACTCAAGGGCGTGATCCCCACGCCCCTGGCGATCAGCAGGGTGCCGGGCCGGGTCCGGCGCGGCGAGGTGAACGCCCCGTACGGTCCCTCGACGAAGGCGCGGCTGCGGACCGGAACGTTCCGCAGGCCGACGCTGGTTCCTCACTTATCGTGGGCTCGCTGGTCGGATGCTGGCCGACGGGGAGGGGTGTGATCGAGATCAGCATGCCGGACGGACGGCAGACAGTACGCTGAATCCAGCGGGATCGGGCCCGCAGCACAGTGTCCGGGAGGTGCTCCATGACGGCCGAGATGATGGCCCCGGCGTGGATGCATGAGCAGATCACGGCGGAGGAGTACGAGTCCTGGTCCGAGGAGCAGTGCGCCGGTATTGAGATCGTGGACGGGATGGTCGTCGTCAGTCCGAGTGCGTCCAAGCGGCACAACCGGCTGGCCCGGATTCTGGCGAACGCCCTGGATGCCGCCGCGGGCACGGAGTGGAACGCCGACACGGACTTCGACGTCCGGCTTCAGGACGTCCCGCTCACGAATCGCCGCCCGGACGTCGTCGTGTACCGCGCAGACACGATCGACATCACCCCGACCCGCCCTGAGCACGTGCTGCTGGTCGCGGAGGTGGTGTCGCCAGGCTCGGAAACCACCGACCGGATCGTGAAGGTCGACCAGTACGCCAAGGCAGGCATCGCCTTCTACTGGCGGATCGAGCAGGCCGCGACCGGCGTTCCGCTCGTGTACACCTACGTCCTCGACCCCGCCACGAAGACCTACCGGGACGGAGACGTGTTCACCGGCGTCCTCAAGGTAGCGGCCCCCTTCCCGGTGGAGATCGACCTAGGCCAGGTCTGACCCACGCTCAGCAGCCAGCAGCGCGTGAGCGATGCGTGAGCGGACTGCCCGATACGGGGCGGCATGAGCCGGATCAAGTGGCTCGCCGTGCGGCTCTCATCAGGGGAATCAGCACCGCCCGGCAGCGCCAGTCACCCCCCGGCAAGGATCCAATCCCACTCCTAAAGCGGGTGTCGCAGGTTCGAATCCTGCCGGGGCACCAGGCAAAATGGCCCGGACCGATCATGGTCCGGGCCGTTTTGCCGGCACCATTTGACGGCAGTCGCGCGGACTCGCCCCTCCTGCGCGGCTACTCGTCTGACCGTTCAGCCTCTGGTGTAGCCAGTTCAATGCCACGCACGCGGCGAAGCCAGCGCGTCAGGACGAACAGCGAGGCGCCCGCAATGCCGCACGGCTCCCATACCGCAGTCACAACGCAGGCAAGCCCTGGTCGCCGACGATGTAGATCGCCTGTGCGCCCACGACCGCAGGAATGAATGCGTTGGTCCGGGAGGGCACGCGGAGTAGCCAGTGCACTGGCGTCCAGGCGGGACTGACGACGTACCGGAGGCGCATCCGCGAAGCCGCGAGCAGGAAGCCGAATACAACCACAAGTTGCCGCCTTGACGAGAAGGTGACGCCTTCTTCGGGTGCGCCAGAAAGTATGGCGGCCCACTCCGCGCGGAGATGGCTCCGGCGGCGACCGGCAATACGAACCGCGATGCCCGTCGCCGCCCGTGCCGTGCCACCAGGCTTGGCACGCACACGTTTCCGCGAGGCCACATAGTGGGCTTGATCCGCTTTGACGGACATTCGAGATCAGGGGTTCTGCCCCGGGAGGATGTCCATCATGGAGAGCATGGGGAAGAAGAAGCCTCGGCCTCGCCGTTCGTTCACGCCGGAGTTCAAGGCCGAGATCGTCGAGCTGTGCCGGCGCGGTGACCGCTCGGTCGGTCAGACCGCCAAGGACTTCGATCTGGCCGAGACCGCGGTGCGGCTGTGGGTCAGCCAGGCCGAGGTCGACGCGGGCGAACGTGACGGCCTGACCAGCAGTGAACGCGAGGAGCCGGCCGCGCTGCGGAGGGAGAACCGCCGACTGCGCGAGGACGTGGAGGTCCTCAAGCGGGCGACGGCTTTCTTCGCGAAGGAGACCCGGTGACGGTCCACCCGTTCATCGAGGCGGAGGAGCAGAGCGGCCACAGCGTCAAGCGCGCGTGGAACTGCTGAGGGTCTCCGGACCCGCCTTCTATGCCCGCCGCACCGGCGTTCCCGGCCCGCGTGCCGTCCGCGACGCCGAGCTGACCGGGCAGATCACCGAGGTCCACGCCACGTCGCGTGGCACCGCACCTATGGCGCCCCACGCATCCACGCCGTACCCAAGCGCGAGGGCACGGACGCGGTCGACGCCGCGTCGCCCGGCTGATGCGGGCCCCCGGTCTGCAGGGCCGGCACCGCAGACGGCGGCAGCTGACCACGATCCCTGATCCACGGGCTGCTACACGGCCGGACCTCGTTGTCCGGGACTTCCGGCCCGACGCCACGGCCCTCGACGCCCGGTGGTGCGGCGACATCACCTATGTCTGGACCGAGGAGGGCCGGCTGTATCTGGCCACGGTCATCGACATCGCTTCGCGCCGGGTGGTGGGCTGGGCGACGGCCGATCACCTGCGGACCGAGCTGGTCGCCGATGCTCTGACAGCAGCCTGCCGGCAGCGTCGTCCCACCCGGCCGGTGATCTTTGACTCGGATCGCGGCTGTCAGTGCACCAGTCAGCAAGTCGCCTCCCTGTCACGGGAGTTGGGAGTCCGTCTTTCGGTGGGCCGCACCGGGCAATGCTGGGACAACGCGCTCGCCGAGTCGTTCTTCGCCACCATCAAACGGGAGTTGCTCGACACCACCGCCTGGCCCAGCCGAGCCGCAGCCCGCACCGCGATCTTCGACTTCATCGAGGGCTGGTACAACTTGCACCGACTGCACAGCAGCCTCGGCTACCGCAGCCCCGCCGAATACGAGACCGCACCCGCAGCCTGACCACCACACCAATGGTGTCCGTCAAAGCGGAACAAGCTCACTGGCTACGGTCATCACGCTCACCTGGCCTTCGCTGAGGGCTGCCGGCGCCGATGGCCAGCCGGTTCTTCTTCCTCCGCCTCGGGCTCCTCTTCCTCCGCCTCGGGCTCTTCCTCCTCCTCTTCCTCCGCCTCGGGCTCCTCTTCCTCCGCCTCGGGCTCTTCTTCCTCCTCCTCGTCACGCGGCTCCTCTTCCTCCGCCTCCGCCTCTTCGAATTCGTCCTCGGGCTGCTCTTCGCCCTGCTCCTCCTCGTCCGCGGCCTCCTCGTCGCGCACTTCCTCATCGCTGCGCACCACCTCGCCGTCGCGCACCTCGCCCCGCCACCCCTCGACCTCCTCGGGGTGCAGAAGTACCTGGCTCATGGCGTGCCGGCGGAAGTGCTTCAGTTCGAGCCGTGCCCTGCGGCCCTGGGCACGCCAGAGGTTCCCGGTATGCTCGAACATGCCCTGCGGGTGGTACTGCAGAACCAGCAGGATCCTGGTGAGGTGCGGCCCGGCCTCATGGAAGGTCACCGCCCCGTCGACATGGCCCTTGTCACCCTTCGACTCCCAGACGATCATCTCGTCCGGCACCTGCTCGATGACGGTCGCCTTCCACTTGCGGTGAGAGAGGAAGATCTGCGCCTTCCAGTTCGTCACCGTCTCGGATTCCTGCTCGACGTCCTCCACCTTCTTCATGAAGTTGGGGAAGTCCTCGAACTGCGTCCACTGGTTGTAGGCGTCGGAGACGGGAAGGCCCACGTCGATCTGTTCAACGATGTTGACGACCTTGAGCTTCTTGTTCGTCTTGTCACCGCCGCCCAGGGCGCCGGACAGCGTCTCCTTGACCTTGTCCTTCGCCTGGGAAATGGCGCCGCCAACGGCGGACTTCAGGAAGTGCTTGCCCCCCGCGAGCGCCAACTTGGATTTGAGACCGCCACCCAGTCCCCCGCCGTGAGCCAGATCCTGGACCTTGTCCGTCATTTTGGCGACTGCTCGCTCTCCGAGGGCGGCGAGGAGGTTCTGCGTTTCTTCCAGCAACCGGTCGGTAGGTAGTTCTTTGGTCAACGTGCCCAGGCCGCCCGAAGTCTGGCCGTCGGTTCGTTCAGCCATACGTCATCACCCTCGGCCTCGCTGTGCGGACCCGCCACTACCGGACGACCCGGAACTCACGGTCCTGCGGCTACTGGCGGTCTTGCGGCTCGTGCTCTTACTGTTGCTCCCGCGGGTCTTCTTCTTGTCCGCAGCGGGACGAGTGGCCCGCGTCCTCGTACGGCCGCCGCTGGGGGCCCGGGTCTGCGCAGAGCGCCCCTTCTCCCGCTGCTTGGCCTTCTCGGCCGGCTCTTCCTTCTCTTCTTCCTCGCCGCGCGGCTCTTCTTCCTCGCCCGGCTCCTCCTCTTCCTCGCCCGGCTCCTCCTCTTCCTCGCCGCGCGGCTCTTCTTCCTCGTCGGGGGGCTCCTCCGCCTCCGGTCCGGCGCGAAGCGACGAGGCTCGTCGTTGCATCCGGTCGCTCAATGAGTCGATGCGACTGCCGACCGCAGCCACGGCGGCCGTCTTGCCAGCCGACAGCAACTCGTCACGCAAGGTCTGCGTGAGCTTGTTGATCTCGGGGGACTTCAGGAGATTCGCCCCTATCCCGCCGCCGCCAGGACGGAGGCGACTGCCCGCCGCTATGCCGGCAAGCGGCAGCGCCCACCGCATCTTGTGCGAGCGTCCGAGGAGGTAGGCGCTGGCGAGGGCTACTGATACCTGACCGTTCTTCATGGTGTCTGTCTCCTCCTGCATCGGATCGATGCACTGCCGGAGACCCCGCACTCGCGTCGGATCGTTTCAGGCTCTGGCCACGTGTTGTCTGCGAGGTCTTCCCGAGGCGTCCCGAATCTCGTTCTGTCACCTCCCGACCCCACAGAATTCACACCTATATCCGATTATTCAGTATTCAGCACGTTTGTCCACGCACAGGTCTACAGGGGCCTCGCGTCGCGTGGATCGCCGGGCCGACGGACGGGCTCCTCCACGGCAAGTCGGGCCTGCCACCGCACCCGGCATGGCTCCACCTGGTCGGCGAGCCCCTGCTGGAAAACGTCCGGCGGGCCGTTCGGTCGCAAGCTCCCCGACAATGCGACACCAGTACCAGCAGAGACAACGACACGGCTCTCAGCGGCGGACCTTGGCCCGCTCCTGTCGACCTTGCGCTGAGCATCCTCCACAGCCTGGATCTCGATCTCCCGGAGCACCCGCCGAGGATGTCCTCCGGCAACCGAGCTTTTGCGATCAGCTCAAGTGCACTGCCGACCGGACGTGCTGTAGCCGAGCTCGATCACGAGCTTCCCGGAGCGCTCCGGATCAGGGAATTGCGGATACTCCTGCTGGACCGTGACGGCGTAGGTGAAGCCGCCGACGATCACACCCAGATCGCCTTCGTGCCGCGAGTAGCGCGAGGGGAAATGCTGCCCGTTGTAGGTGTACGTACGGCTGCGATGGTGATCGGCGACCGGGTGATCCTTGATCCCGTGTCCCCGCTGTACGGCTTCCGCGACAAACCCTGGAACAGCAGTAGCGCCCGCCCGAGCGCGGACGGCATCGCCAGCCGCCCCTCATCATCCCGCAGAGCCACCGCAACCGGGTGTGGGGAACAAGCTGCGCGGGCACTCGGACCGATGGCGGGCGATGCGCTTGCCCTGCGGGGCGGGCCGTGCCGCCTCGCGTAGTCGATGACGAGTCGCCAGTCCGTCAGCTCGTCCTCGTCGGGCTCGGAAATCGTGACGCGCCCTTCGGCGACAAGCCGCTTCGACGAGGTCCCTCGCCTTGACACGCCGACCCGGGCGACGGGCCTCTCGCTGTACGGCATTGGGCTCTGCCTGTTGCCGCGGAGGCGGGGGCTGTCGCCAGCCACTGAGGCGGCACCTGGCCTTCCCCGACCGGAAGCGCCCCCGTGTCACCATCGGCGTGGTCAGGGTGATCCGGGTGATGGCCGTGCTCAAGATAAAAGCCCCCGGCCTGCGTGACCCGCACTCCGTCCGCCGGCCAGCGCGCTACCACCCGGCCCGCCCAGGATCGAAGCCGCCTTCACAGCATCCCTCGGGCAGCCACTGCCTGAGACCACGGACCAGTTGAGGAGCACACTGCTCAACGCGGCCACCGAACGGCTCGGCCTGGCCACCGTGGCAGCTGACCTGCGCGTCACCGATCTCCATGAGGGCCCGGAGGCAGGCGTGAAATCGCGGACCGCAGAGAAGGCCATGAGGCCCCCCCGGAAGCCGCAGCCGCGCGAAGCTCGGCCCCGGCGACCGGAACAGGATCCACGCGGGGCCCATCGGTGAGCTGGCCGACGTCGCAGCGGCCGTTCCGGGCGTCGCCCGCCTCACCACCGTGCTGGCAAGCCGCCCGGTCAAGGTGGAGAACCATGACGACCCACCCGGCCACCCGGCCGACCCATCGAGGTCCACCTCGCGGTCGCCTCCGGACACCATCCACTGGAAGTCGCCCGCGCAGTCCGGGCAGCGGTAGCCAGCGAAGCGACCAGTGATACCCCGGGCCCGGTGACCACCGCCGTCCTCATCGCAGAAACCGCAGCCCAGCCAGCCGTCAACGGCAGGCTCGACGCGCTGGGCCTGATGCCGGTGCCATCTCCGGCCTCACCCTCGGCGCAGACCACACCGCGGCCACCGCTTTGCCCGAACACGCGGCCACCGCTTGGCCCGATCACACAGACACCCGCCTCGGCCTTGCCATTTCTACTGTCGAGGCTTCAGCACTCTCCGGATCAGCAGGAAGGCCGCAATGGCAATCAGAGCGACCCCCATGAGGATCACGATTGCCCCGACGATGCCCAGGAGCGTCCCAAGCAGAATCAAGATGGTCCCGATGATGAGAAGAAACATCGCGAGGACGGTCACGGTCGCCTCCTGTCCCCCTCCGACTCTGACTCCTTCCGGCCATCTATCGCAACATTTCTGGATAAATCAACCAGATTACCGCCCTCGCCGGTGCCCACCTCGCTGGGTCCGGCCCACTCACGGGCCGGCCTCGGTTCTGCCATGAGAGCGCGCGGACCGCTCCAGAAGCCCTGCCTGTCCTGTCACGGTGTGAGACATGCCTGGCAGGGAACTCGCACTCAGACAGCACTCAGACAGCACTCAGATAGAGGGCCTGCACTCGAAGCAGACGTCGTCCTTGCTCCAAGGTCGCGCGACGCGCTTCCCTCAGGGGCAGCGCATCCCTACCTGCGGCCCGGTCTCAGCGGCTCCCGGGGCGGCGCCGAGCCATCTACATCCTTGGGAGAGAATCCTTGGGAGAGAGTTTCACCATCATGAGCAGAAACATCATGGTCCACCCCCCGCCCTCGGAGACGTCCGGCAGTGACTTCGCCCGATTGTCGAGAAAGATCGCTGATGCCGGCCTGCTGGGACGCCGTCCCGGCTATTACGCACTGCGGATCACAGTGGTGGCCGGCCTCTACGTCAGTGGGTGGGCCGCCGTCGCACTCATCGGCGACAGTTGGTGGACACTGACCGTCGCCGGCTTCCTGGCCGTCGTCTTCGGTCAGGTCGCCCTGCTCGCCCATGACGCGGCCCACCGTCAGGTGTTCCGCCGACGCCGGGCCAGCGAGGTGTCCGGACGGATCGCCGGTGCCGGTATCGGGATGGGCTACGGGTGGTGGCAGGACAAACACACCCGCCACCACGCCAACCCCAACCATGAGGAACTCGACCCCGACCTCGACCCCAACCTGCTGGTCTGGTCCCAGGACCAGGCCCGGGCCGCCAAAGGGCTCCCCCGCCTGATCGGCCGCTGGCAGGCGTTCCTGTTCTTCCCCCTCCTCACACTGGAGGGCTTCAACCTGCACGTGTCCAGCGTGAAGGCGCTGGCCAATCGCTCACTCAAGCACCGAACGCTCGACGGCACCCTGCTCTTCGCGCACTTCGCGGTCTACCTGACCGTCCTGCTCTGGCTGCTGCCACACGGCATGGCGATCGCCTTCCTCGCCGTCCACCAGTGCCTGTTCGGCGTCTACCTCGGCTCGCTCTTCGCGCCCAACCACAAGGGCATGCCGATCCTGAAGGGCGAAGACCGCCCGGACTTCCTCCGCCGCCAAGTGCTCACCTCACGCAACGTGCGCGGCGGCCGGTTCACCGACATCGCACTGGGCGGACTGAACCATCAGATCGAGCACCATCTGTTCCCCAGCATGCCCAGCCCCAACCTGCGCAAGGCCCGGACCATCGTCCGCCGCTACTGCGAGGAACTGGGCGTGGACTACGTCGAGACCGGGCTGATCACCTCCTACCAGCAGGCCCTCACCAGCCTCCATCAGGCCGGAGCACCGCTCCGGCACGTCCGCGTCCCCGCCTAGGGACGTGCGGCAGCCATCGGCGGCAGTGATGTGATAGCCGACGGCACACATGCAGCACACACAGGAATGGAAGCACCACGAAGACGTGAGAACTGCGGAGGAGTGTTTCCCCGGGCCAGACACGCTGTGGTCGATATTTCCGCAGGTCAAGCCCCGTCCTGCACGACGTGCGTGTACACGTCCATGGTGATGCTGATCTGCGAGTGCCCCAGGATCTCCACCACCACGCGGGGCGCGACTCCGGTGCCGTAAGGAGGGTGGCCGTGCCGTGGCGAGCATCGTGGAGCCCCTTGAGGCATCACACGCCAGGGCCTCTTGGGGCATCCGTACGGCGCTCACGTGACAGCCACCACCATGAGCATCAGGACCGTGCGCGCTGTCTGAAGCGAGGCGTTGCCCGCCCGGCAGCCACGAGGTGTCACGGCCCGGCACTCGAACATCCCGGGAACCAACCGCTTCCTCGGAACGCCCTTAGCAACGGATTAGGCAGCCACCATGGGGCGAGCCTCGAAGATCATGGGACAACGTCGTGCTTTGGCGGGCAGGTCCACAGACTGCCCGACTGGCCATCAGCTTGATGGGCCATGATCACTCGCCCCATGGCAGCTCCCGCCCAAGCCCCGGAGCCAACCGCGATTACAGCTGAGGGTCATAGGCGATTGTGGGCCAATACCTTTGCGATCAATACGCCCCAATATAGCCGGAATTGCGAAAATACTGCGACGCTAAGACGTCGTCTCATTTGGCGAGTCTGCGGTAGCAGATGAGGCTGCAGGCAATGGCGGTGAAGGCCAGGAAGTGTTCGGCCTTGCGTTCGTAGCGGCGGTGCAGACGGCGGCAGCCGCCCAGCCATGACATCGTGCGCTCGATAGTCCAACGGTGTCGGCCGAGTCGCGTGGAGGACTCGATGCCCTTGCGGGCGATGCGGTGCCGGATACCTCGCTTGCGTAGCCATCGGCGCAGGTGGTCGTAGTCGTAGCCTTTGTCCGCGTGCAGCTTGGCCGGCCGGCGTCTGCGCGGGCCGCGGCGGGAGCGGATCGGCGGGATGCCGCGCACCAGCGGCTCGAGTGCCTGGCTGTCATGCAGGTTCGCGCCGGAGATCCCGACCGAGAGGGGTAAACCGGTCCGCTCGGTGATCAAGTGGACCTTCGAGCCCTTCTTGCCCCGGTCTACAGGATTCGGACCTGTCAGGTCCCCCCTTTCAGGGCCCGCATGTTCACCGAGTCGATCGCGCAACGTGACCAGTCCAACTCTCCGCGCGAGCCCAGTTCGTCGAGGATGACGCGGTGCAGCTTCGCCCAGACCCGGGCGGCGGTCCACTCGGTGAAGCGCCGGTGCGCGGTCGGCCCCGAGGGGCCGAAGACCGGCGGCAACTGCCGCCAGGTGCAACCCGTCGTGGCCACGAAGATGATCGCGGCCAGCACCTCACGATCCCCGTACCGCCGCCGACCGCCGCCCTGCGGCCGCGATGGAGCAGGCGGGACCACCCACTGGAACAGTTCCCACAACTCGTCCGGCACCATGCGCTCGACCATCACCACATCGTGCAGACTACCCAGCACTCCAAATGAGACGACGTCTAAGAAACGACTTCAGAGGTGGCGAGCCACCGCTCTCCGAGGTCCATCTCATGGCTTCCGTTCGGCTGCATGGTTCGGTTCCTCCTTCTCAGCGCAGTTGCTCGGCCAGTCCGACGATGATGCCCTCCGGGCCGCGGAGGTAGCAGAGCAGATAGCTGTCCTCGAACCGGGCGATCTCGCCGACGAGTTCGGCGCCGTGAGGGCGCAGGCGGGCAACGGTGTCCTCGATGTTGTCGACGGCGAACATGACGCGGTGCGTGCCCAGAATGTTGTGCGGCCGGTTGCGCGGTCCGGCGCTGATCACCGCGGGGCTGCGGTACTTCGCCAGCTCGAGCCGGCTGTGACCGTCTGGGGTCCGGACCATCGCGATGTCACAGCGGACGCCGTCGAGTCCGGTGCACTGGTCGGCGAAGAGGCCCTCGACCTCCGCCCTGCCCTCCAGCTCCATACCGAGTTCCACGAAGAACGCGATGGCGGCATCCATGTCCTCGACGACGATGCCTACGTTGTCCATCCGCTGAATCGCCATGCCGGTTTCTCCTTCTTCCTCGTGCGGCCGGTGGTGGCCGCTGATGTCCCTGGGACGGAGCCGGTGGCACGTTCTCGACATCCGCAGACCGCCGAACTCCGAAAAATCTGGATCGCGCCTCAGGTGAGATTCATCCGGATGTACCAACCCACCGCCGACACGATGCGAATGGCTCCCACGAAGGCCCACGCCGTAGTTGCTGCGCTGTGCGAGGTAAAGATCGGAGCAAGCATGCTCAGCCAGATACCCGGCAGGAGCGGCCGTAGCCAGTGGACGGTGGCACCCCCTGTGGAATACGTGTCGAAGGCGCCGATCCATCGCGCTCGGCGTCCGTGCAGCACCAGGTCAGGAGGGATGCGCCGACGATCACACCAGGAACCTTCCAAACACTGGGCCGCAGGTCCGGACTTCTCGGTGCTAATCGTCGGGGTAGGTCCATTCCTTTCTGGTTCAACGATGTCCAGTCTGCTCATGCAAGGCTCTGCGGTCCGCCTTCCAGGGCGAGTGTGTCGCACAGCAGGTCGGGCACCACGGGGGCACGCTCGGCATGGTCGCGGGCCTGGGCCAGGGCGTCGAAATCAACGTAGCCGAGGTCCGCCAGCAGCGACTCGCGCAGCATGTCGTCCAGGAGCGGAAGTCCGTATGTGCGCAGGGCCGACTCCATGACCGCGAGGAAGTTCTCCGGCTCGGCCGAGGACGCCACGGACTCGGGCAGCCTGGCGTGCCGTAGGTGATCGCGGAACACCGCCTTGCCGCGCCTTGTGCTCGCCTCTGGTAAAGGGAAGATCAGAACGACTCGCGAGGGCTGTCTCACTGAGAAAACCTCGGACTAGTCTGATCCTCCTGAACAGTCTTTCGAGAGCACGGCACATGGAAAAGGTGACGGGTGATGCCGCTGAGACCCGGCGACGTGGAGTCCATAGGCGGCTACACGCTGATCGACCGGCTCGGTAGTGGCGGCATGGGCGTCGTCTATCTGGGCCGCTCGGCCTCGGGACGGCAGGTCGCGGTCAAGGTGGTGCACGCGCCGTACGCGCAGGACGAGGAGTTCCGGACGCGCTTCAGGCAGGAGATTGTGGCGGTCCGCCGGGTGAGCGGGGCGTTCACGGCCCCGGTGGTGGACGCCGATCCGGACGCCGTACAGCCGTGGATGGCTACGCAGTATGTGCCGGGCCGCACCCTGTCGGACGTCGTGGCCAAGGACGGCCCGCTGAGCGGACGTGGGTTGCGCACGCTTGCGCTGGGCCTTGTCGAGGCACTGCGGGACATCCACCAGGCTGGTGTGGTGCACCGCGATCTGAAGCCGAGCAACGTGCTGATGGCCGAGGACGGACCCCGCGTCATCGACTTCGGTGTCTCGCACGCCGTCGACAACGAAGCCCTGACCGTGACCGGGCGGTTGATCGGCACGCCGCCCTTCATGTCGCCGGAGCAGTTCGCCGCGCCACGGGACGTCACCGCCGCTTCGGACGTGTTCTCACTGGGGTCGTTGCTGGTGTATGCGGCCACTGGTACCCGTCCGTTCGACGGGAGCAGCCCGTATCTGACGGGCTATCAGGTGATGTACGAGGCTCCGGTCCTGGACGGAGTCACCGAACCGCTCCGGAGCATCGCCGGACTCTGCCTGGCCAAGGATCCGGCCGCCCGCCCCGAACTCACCGAGCTGCACCGCATGCTCCTGACGCTCCCGGATTCCACCGCCCCGGCCGCGCCGGGAGTGGCCGACTCAGCGGAACCCAGCCACCAGGTTTCCGATACACACCCTGTTGCACAAGGCCCGGCCACCACCGGGGGTGAGGAGGGAACGGACAGGACCAGGGCCGGTCACGGACATCGAGGACGGCGCATCCTCATCAGTCTCGCCGCAGCCCTGGTCGTCACCGGGCTGAGCATCACGGCAGTGAAAACAAGGTCACATCAGAACGAAAGTCCCCAGTCGCCGACCGCGCCGGCCTCCGCCTCCGCATCCGCATCCGCATCCGCATCCGCATCCGCCGCAACAGTGACGCCACCACCGAAGCACGTGCGGTGGGACTACCAGATCGGCGGTGCGTATGCCCTGCCGACCGGTGTGCAGGTGGTCAGTCGCAGCCACGAAGACCCGCCCGCGCCGGGTGCGTACAACATCTGCAATTTCAACGCCTTCCAGGCCCAGGAGAACGCGGAGAAGGACTGGGACTCCGACCTGCTGCTGCGCGATGCCCACGGGGGTGTCGTCTACGACAAGGACTGGGGCGAGGCGGTCCTGGACATCCGTACGGACGCCAAGCGGCAGCGCATCGCTTCCGAGATGGACACCTGGATCGACGAGTGCGCGGCCAAGGGGTACAAAGCCGTCGAGCCCGATAACTACGACGCGTTCACCCGCTTCCCGGACTACCTCACGGCCGATCAGACCATGGCGTTCATGAAGCTGCTGGCGGCGCACGCCCACGCGAAGGGCCTGGCCGTCGCCCAGAAGAACACCCTGGAGCTCGTGTCCCAACGTGCTTCCGTGGGCCTGGACTTCGCCGTGGTGGAGGAGTGCGGCGAGTGGAACGAGTGCGGCGAGTTCGCCAGAGCGTTCGATAACAACGTACTCGTCGTCGAATACACGGCGAAGGGCCTGTCGAACGCGTGCTCCGGCTGGAGCAGCACACTGAGCGTCGTCCGCCGCGACCAGTACGTCGTGCCCGAGGGCACGAGCGGCTACCTCCGCGAAACCTGCTGACTCCAAGCCTGCTGAACGGCGGGACAGATTTGCGCGACGGCAGCCCCGCCCACCAACGGCTCCTCGCCTTCGCAGGCCACGAGCTCCAGCCCAGTTGACGAGGCAGGCGCCTCCGCGGAACGGATTCAGCACACATGCGGCCGGGAAACCCTGCGAACACGTGAGAACTACGGAGGGGTATTTTCCCGGGCCAGACACCACACAGTCGACGTTTCCACAGGTCACAGCCCTGCCCAGAGAAAACAGTTTCGCCCTCGGCGCGGCGGCCGCGGTCGTGTCTTGGCGCCAGACCTGCCCGCAGCCCCGAACAGCGGTAGCGGCGGATGTGGACGTGCAGGATCGTTGCCCGCCAGCCGAGCGGGGCGTGCGCCGGTCGGCGCAGCACGCTGTCGCGCGGCACCCCCAGACAGCCGTAGGCATGGCACCGGTCATCAGGGTCGACCACTCGACAGAGCAGCACGGCGTGGTCGGGATGCAACTGTTGGCCGACCACTTCCAAGCCGAGGTCATCCAGCCGGCAGAACGTCGTCAGGTCAGCAGGGCAGAAGGTAGCGTCACGCACGAGCCTAGGGCGGGCCACCGCTGATGATCGTCCGGTGGCGTTTGGTCGATCAAGCGCGGTCGTGGAGTGTGACCTGGTAGCCGTCGGGGTCGGCGAAGGTGAAGGTCCGCCCGAAGGGACCGTCGATCGGCGCTGAGACGATGGTGTGACCGTCGGCGACGAGCGCGTCGTGGATGGCCTGGACGTCGGTGGCGTGGAGCCAGATCGCGGCACCGATGCCGGGCTGAGCGACGGATGCGAGGTCGGTGCCGGGAATGACGTCGCGGAGTGCGAACGCGATCGGCTTCGTCTCGAAGACGACGGCGTGCGGAGGTCCGGCCGGCGAGCGGACGAGGCCCAGGTACTGCTCGTAGAACGCCTGCGAAGCGTCGAGGTCGCGCACTTGGAGCGAGATGAAGTCGGGGCCGGTGGCGGGCATGATGACGCTCTTTCCTTTCGTGTCAGTTTTCTGACACGCATCAACCTATGTCAGAATACTGACATGAGTCAAGAAGGTGTCGGCATCGACCTGGAAACGTCACTGGGCTACCTGCTCAAAGAAGCGTCGAGCGCCCTCCGCTCGGCCATGGAGGAAGTGCTGCGGCCGCTCGGGATGAGCGTGACGCACTACTCCTGCCTCGAGCTGCTGGCGCAACGACCGGGCTTGTCGAACTCCGATCTCGCACGGGGCGCGTTCGTGACACGGCAGACGATGAACGTGCTACTCCAGGCCCTGGAACGAGACGGCTACGTGACCAGGCCTGCGGCGGCACCCGTCGGGAAGACGCTTCCCACGCGGCTCACGCCTCGTGGCCGACGAAGCCTCGAGAAGGCGAGCGCAGCCGTCCGGTCCGTCGAGGCCAGAATGCTGGCCGGCCTGACCGAGACCGAGCAGTCAGACGCGTTCCGGACCCTGCAGAGCATGATCCACTCCCTGCGCGGTGACAACGAGGGTGCATAGCCCGTTCCGCGGCGCACGTCTCGTCGCGCTCGGACAGGAGTGCAGCCGAGCCTGAGATCCGTGTCGGCGACCTCGAAAACCAGTAGACCCCGACTACACCCCCTACTGCGATGAGCCACTTATGGCCGCCACACTCTACGAGTGACCGCCGTATCTTCGAGGTGTCGCGAGTGCCCAGCAGCGGGCACATGGCTGGGCCGTCCGAGGCCGCTCAACAGTGGCCAAGGACGACCAACGACGACCACCAGGCGCACGAGCCCACCGTCCCTGAGCAGGGAAAAAGCAGGTCACCACGATCCCCGGCAAGACCCAGGGCAAGAAGACACCTTAGGTCGCATCCCGTGGCGGATCCGACAGATTGTGCCACTCGTGACCACACCCCCCGGCGCAATGCAGCGTTCTCCTGCGGGTATCCGCGATGCTGAAGAGGGCGACGAGCAGGCGGAAAGACTTGGTGAGTTCATAGGCCGGAAGCCCTTCCATCCCGAAGCGCCACTTCGTGAGCATCACCGCCGGCGTGTGCGTGGGGCGGATGCCGGAACGCGCAATGCTCTCTGCCACATCGCCCTCACAGGCACGGGCCTGCCCACAAAACAGCACCAGTGCATGCAAGACCTTCCGTCGGTCATCCTCCGACAAGCCCTCGAACCACTCCACACCCTCGGCAGTCGGTCTGAGCCCCTGTGCGAGTTCGTTCAGGATCACCTCGTGTGCGTACAACACCGGCTTCCTCCCTCGTGGTTTCAGACCGCCGGTACGTTCAGTGCGAAGGCGTGAAGCCGGCGGACTGGTCGAGGTGGAACGCGGAGCCAGGAGCCGTCGGGGTCCAACCCTCACACAGGGCAAGCCGAACAGCCGCGGCAACAGCGGAGGGCAGTACCGGCTCAGCCTCGCGGCCGATCCAGTTGCTCGGATGCGGCTGCTCGGTGGTGACCACGAGCGTCGTCCCCGGGGTGTCCGCGTGCTCGACCGCGAACGTGCACGGCGACCAGGCCAGCCCCTGGAAATACGTCGGCCTGCCCCGCAGCCGCCAGCGGTAAGCCGTGCCGTCGACAACGACCCGTCGTGATCCCCTGCGGACCAGCGCCATGACTCCCCCTGCAACAGCGACGACGCCAGCGCCCCCGGCCCCGCCGCCCGTCCCGGTTTCCGTCTCATTCAGCACCGTTCACGGTCGTTCAGACGAGACCGAAGCCGGTGGCCGCTCCCACGGCCGAACGCCCATCAACGCAGGTGACCGGCCCCGCTCGAAGCCCCAGACCCCACCACCACAGTTGGAAAGCGTGCATGGCAGCGGCACTGTCAGAGCCTGGGCTTACGGTCCAGGACATGGCGATCAGACCATCAGCACGTTGGCGGGCGCGAGTGGACGAAGAGGCAACAGAGCTCGCGGAGGGGACACGGGCTCCGAGCGATGTCTTGCTGTCGGAGCTCTTCCCTGAGTCACTGCTGGCGGCGACGGACAAGGCTCTGCGCGCGTTCGAGTTGGATGTGGAGGCGCTCCGGGACCAGGACGACGAGCAGGTCTTCGAAGCGATCAAGCGTGTCGTTCTTGTGCTGAACGAGATCAATGAGGATCACGACGGTGCCGGCTACGAGACCGAGGAGCGTGAAGAACTGTGCCTCTACATCGATCAGACCTTGATGGAGCACGGTACCGACGTCCCTGCTCTGGCAGCGAGGCGAGGCATCAGTCGCACCGAGATCACGGATGACTGGCGGGACTGGTAGCCCGTTCCTGTACAGCGACGAAGTACGGCAACCCCAGCAACCGGCATCGCCCGACAGCGGCTCTCGTGACCCTCCCCGCGGCCTGTATGACCTCCGATGCCCGATCTCTCCAGAGCTACGGATAGAGGGCCGTGCAGACGCACGCCGTCGGTCCCTGTGGGGCAGCTACCTTTGGCCCGTGAGCGGCAGAAGCAGATGGGTCGAGGCGGCAGCCTGGTTTGTTGTCTGGTGGGGCCTGGCAACAGTGGGGTTTCGCCTCGTTGGGCTGCTCATCAACGACCTCAAGAGCTGGCCCATGTGCGCCGGAATGGCCGTCGCTTCGATCGCGACCGGGGAGTTGTCGGAGCGGTGGCGCCGACGTCGGCGAAAGAGGAAGTCAGGGCGTCTCCTGACACCATGCCTTCGGCAGGCCGCACCACAAGCGCACCAGATCGAGCGGGGGAACAGCGGGGAATCACGGTGAAAGCGGGCCCGCCCGACGAGGCGCCAGCCCAGCCATTCGCCCAGGTCAGCATCTAAACCGGCCCTAAATGATCGCAGCTTCCCAAGCCTGAGGTTCGCAGCGCTGGTAGAGGCAGACGACCTCATTGGCGACGAGTCCTCCAGAACTCAGAGTTCTACCGGAGTGACCCTGGAGAACCGCCATCATCGCCTGAGTGTTCGCACCGCCCATACGTCGTCGTTGGCGATCCCCGATCCGCCTCGCCCGGATCCTGGCGAACGCGCTGGACGCCGCCGGGGGGGACCGGACTGGAACGCCGACACGGACTTCGATGTCGCCTCCAGGACGTGCCGCTCACCAACCGCCGCCAGACGTCGTGATCTACGCCAAGGCTGGTATCGAGTTCTACTGGCGGATCGAGCAGGCCGCCACCGGCGTTCCACTGATCTACACCTACGTCCTCGACCCGGCGACCAACAGTTACCGAACCGGCGACATGTTCACCGGTGTCGTCAGGGGTTCCGCTGCCTTCACCGTGGAGTCGACCTCGGCCAGCTCTGACCTCGCGCTCAAGCGTCATCAGGGCAAGCCTCCGCGCGTGAGCGATGCGTGAGCGGACGGTCCGGATCGGAGCGCCACGAGGAGGAGCGACCGGTCTGCCGCGCGAAACCGACCAGGAAGAGCGGCACCACACAGCAACGCCTTGCACACCCCGGCAAGGATTCGATCCCACTCCTAAGCGCGCCGTGAGGATCGGCCGCTCGGGCACGTCGTAGCGGTCCGCTCCTTGACGCGGCACGGGTTGCGCCGGATCAGCTCGTCGTCCACGGCCGTGTTCGTCAGGGCCCGCAGGAGTTGGTATGCCTTGACGCCACACGGTGGCTTGCTGCTGTGGGACCTGAAGCCGAACAGACTCACGAGGTGCGCGGCACCACCTCCCTGCCCCGGGCCCGCCCGGATCCCACCGACGGCGGGGGCGGCCGGGCCCTCGCCCCCGCCGGTCCTGTTATCGGACGGGCTGTGTGGCCTGTTGCTTTGTCAGTCGCCGGTTTCCGCCTTGTCCTAGGAGGAGGTCATGGGGACCCAGCCACGGGGGTTGCGGTACCAGTAGTGCGGTAGCCCCTTCATGCTGGTGGTGCGGAACGGGCGGCCGTGATCGTCGATGCGCACCGTGCCGGTTCGGCCCTGTGAGGACCAGTCGAGGTCGACGTACCAGTCGCAGGTGCAGGCCTCGGTGCTCGCGGCGAGCATCAGGACCTCCGGCTCCCGCAGGGACACCTGGTAGGGGAAGTCGATCGCGGGGGCCGGTCTGTCCGGGTCGTTGCCGGGTATCGAACGGGCCAGGGGGCGGTTCGCGTCCAGGTTCACGGCGAAGTGGCGGGGGATGAGGATGGCGCCGCAGCCTTCGTACATGGAGTAGGCGATGTCCGGGCGGGCGGCGGCGGGGGTGGTGCGGTTGACCACGCGCACATGCACTGCTTCCAGGACGACGGCGGCGGAGTCGCGTCCCTGCACCGAGATCCGCAGATTGGTGGTGCGCCCGTGCACCGCCCCCTGGGACTCGGCCCACACCGCGGCGTCCGCCGGGCTCGGCGGCGGTGGGACCTCCTGCGGTGGCTTGGCGATGACGTACTCGTGGGCGCAGTCGAGCTGCCAGAGCTGGGAGTCGACCGTCCAGGTGAGCGGGGCCGGTGGCGGGACCGTGTCGGTGCTCGACCGGTTCTTCCCCGGGCTGCCGTCGCTGGGCGTGGCCGGCGTCGAGGGTTCCGGTGTGGTGCGGGCGGAGGCCGACGACCCACCGCCACCGGAGGGGGGCCCAGCCGCGGATTGCGGGCCGTCGGCGCTGTGCGTGGCCGACGCTGAGGGTTCCGGTGTGGTGCGGGCGGAGGCCGACGACCCACCGCCACCGGAGGGGCGCCCGGCAGCGGATGTGGTGAGGCCGGCGAGCGCGATGGCGAGCGAGGCCGCCAGCGCGATCGATCGCACGGGCCGTCGTCGGGGACGCCCGGCACGGGGCCGCCGGTCGGCCGGTGCGGTCGGCCCCAGGCGTGGGTCGGCCGGTGAGGTCGGCTCGGCGCGTGGGTCGGCCGGTGAGGTCGGCTCGGCGCGTGGGTCGGCCGGTGCGGTCGGCTCGGGGCGCCGGTCGGCCGGTGCGGTCGGCTCGGGTGCCTCGTCCGCCGGGCTGCTGTGGCTCGCGGATGCGGCCGATGCCGCGGTGCTCGTGGTGTCGTGGGGCGTCGGTGCCCGCCGGGCATCGGATGGGCGTGGTCGTTGCCGTGCCGCGACTGCCAGGATCCACCGGCGGTGCAACTCCACGCGTTCCTCGGGGGAGGCTCCGCAGAGTGCGGCGAACCGCTCGATCCCGGTGAAGTCCATGGGAACCGCCTCACCGGCGCAGTAGCGGTGCAGCGTGGAGGCATGCATGCCCAGACGGCGGGCCAGCGCCGCGTAGCTGCGGTCTGTGCGCTCCTTCAGACGCGTCAGCAGTAACGCGAACTCCGCCACGTCATCGTGGATTGCATCCATCTTGTCCGTACTCGCATCCATCCGTCGGCCTGTGCCGTCATGTCCTCATCCGGGACGGCAGTCCAGGCACTCCCCATACCTGCACGTGTATACGGCGGGGATGGTTGCAGGGTTTCGCGACATCCCTCTCCTTGAGACCACCCTCACCCGCGGCCCTGGGGCGCCGCCTTCTGCACCGTCGCCGCGGCCGAGGCGGCGGGCGCGGGTCGAGGCGGCGGGCGCGGGTTCGAGTCCACCGGGTGTCCGGACGTCGGCCTCAGGCGGCTTCCATCCCAGACCGGCATCCCAGACCGGCATCCCAGGCTTCCTTGTCTCCGCAGGTCGTCGGGGTTGAGATCGTCCCACCGTTGCAGGTTGGGGGGCAGCCGTTGTCCCAGGCCCACGAGGCATCCGAGGCTATGGCTGTCGCACCGGCTGAAGCGGCCGACCGCCCGGCAGCGCCACGACACCCCGACTCACCCGTCCACTGGGACAGCCATCTCTTTGGGCACCCGGGTGCAGGGCGCGGACGCTCAAGGGAGCGCCCGACCGCCTTCGCCCCCGCCACCGCGGTCCGAGGAGGAGGCGGAGGCGGAGGCGAAGGCGGGTGGTGTGGCGGCGACAGCCCAGCACGCGACCTCATACCGATCAGAAAAGGAACACGCATATGAACGTGAAGTCCCTTACGGCCCACCGTGTGGCCGTGGCCGTGGGTCTCGTCCTGGCTCTTGGGTGTGGTGTGGCGGCACAGGCCTCCGCCACCGGGCCGCGGACGATCAGCGGGAAGGCCGACGCGGTGACGCACCGCTCGGGCGGCAGTGCCGCCAAGGCCACCGTCGCCGCCTGCTCCCAGAAGGTCCTCGGGGTGTCCGCCGTGACGGAGCCCGCGGACAGCAAGGACGCCAGGCACCTCCTCCTCACCGTCCAGAACGCCGGCGACAAGAAGTGCAAGCTCTACCGCTACCCTCTCGTGCGGCTCGGCAACGGTCGGAGCACGGCCCCCGTGATCAAGGAGAGCGCCCCGAACCCGGGAGTGCCCATCACCCTCGCCCCGGGTGAGGAGGCGTATGCCGCTCTGCTCGTCAACGGCCCCATGGACGAGTACAAGGCGAAAAGCATCACCCTCAGCCTCCAGGGCCGTAAGCCCGGCAGCCGCGCGGGCAAGCCGATCAATGTCCCCATGCCAGTCAAGACGTTGTACGCCAACGACTTTCAGCGCGTCACCTACTGGACGACTGCTCCCGGTTACGCCCTGGATTTCATCATGTCGAAGTGACGGACCTCGATCGGAACCGCTTCCCAGCGGCTGACCAGAGCGCTGACATGGCCTACTGAACACCGGCTGAAGTCGGCCGATGGCGCGGCAGCACACGACACCCCCACCCACCATGCACCCGCCCCGCCCCGCCCCTGGGACGCCCATGTCCTCAAGCGCCCAGGACGCGAGGTGAGGCGGGTGGGGGTACAACGAGGCACACGCGTACGTGGTCGGCGAGATGGCTTTCGACGCGCTTCACGCGGCCGGGCGGCTTTCCTGATCCCGTGACCGCTGTACAGCAGCGACCACGACCGCAGCCGACCGCCAACAACCTCCGCAACCGTGCCACGGCGCAGGTCAGGCTGCGAGAGGGACCTGCTCGCCCTCTTCCGGGGTCTGGTAGTGAGCCCAGATCTGGTTCAGCTCGTGCTGGTAGTAGAGCGGGTACAGAGCGGCCACGATGAAAAGGATGAGTCCGATCCAGGGATTGCAGTTCCGCTCCATCCCGGCCGACTGCTGCATGCGGGCAATGCGCAGACCGGTGTTGTAGACCGATACGAAGGGGGGAACGATCACCAGCCAGCCGACAGTGATGGCCAGAAGGGCCACCACCGGATTGACCTCGATCCGCTGATCAAAGTCCCGAGCTTCGCGATTCACTTTGTAGTACCAGACCAGGTGGTAGATACCCAACGTGATCAAGGGCCAGATCAGCCAGACGAGAAAAATGTTGCGGGTCCTGCCAGCGCGACCTGACATGACGCACCTCCCATGAACCCAGTCCATCACGACCAGCCGCGCCGCGCGCGGGGTGCGGTTGGGCAGGCTGGGCCGGTTGGGCAGGTGGGGCAGCAGGAGGCATTGCTGTTGTTGCACGCTCTGAGGCGGGCCTCAGCCGGCATCGCTACGACACGCTCCACCACCAGCCGGCCCGACTGGGCTCCACGACCAGCCGGCCCGACTGGGCTCTTGGGACAGGTGGCCGGTGGCCGGAGCGTGCCGTGACTATCTCGCGGCCAGGGGTGTGGAGTTCAGTTCGCGTATCAACTGTGGGGTGAGCAGTTCGCCGGCGCGGTCGGCGAGGACGGCCATTTCATAGCCGACCAGGCCGACGTCGCATCCCTCGGCGGCCAGGACACCGAGGCAGCTGCCGTCGCGGATGCGACCGACCATGAGGAAGCCTCCGAACATTTCGATCATGACGAGCTTCATGCCGCGGAAGCCGTGTGCCGTCGCCGCGTTCTGGGCGAGGCTGGTGATGCCGGAGACGACTGCGGCCAGGTGGTCGGCGTGATCTCGGCCGAGGCTGTCCGAGGCCGCCATGAGCAGGCCGTCGCTGGAGACGGCGACGGCGTCGGTGACACCGTCGGTGGTGCGTACGAACTCCGAGATGAGCCAGCCGAAACTCTGGACGGCGGTGGTCACGATGACACTCCTTGTGTGCTTCTGGCCTCGGCACGGGCAACACCTGCTCGGAAGCCGTTGAGCAGGGAGGAGACAGCCGGCCTGGCGGGTGGGGGTGTGGTGGAGCTGTCCTGCGCGGGGGCAAGCAGACGCCCGGGAAGGACGAGAAGTGCGGACAAGCCGCCGCCAGGGGTGTCGAAGAGCTGGACCTGCGCGCCTTCACCCAGGCGGTGGGTGAGTCGGCCGACGACGAGGTGGCCGAGGAACCGGGTGGGCGCGGCGAGAAGGGCTTCCTCGCCGGAGTCGGAGAAGCGGGCGTTGGCACGTTCCTTGTCGGCTTCGGGCATACCGATGCCGTGGTCGACGACGGCGAAGCTGTACGTCTCGTCCTGGGGGTCGTACCAGCCGTGCACCTCGACCGGTTCGGTCGGTGGCGAGAAGTTCAGCCCGTTCTCGATGAGTTCGGCGAGGAGGTGGGCGACATCGGCGACGGCGTGGCCGCGTACCCGCACCGGCTCCACGGTCGCGATCATGACCCGCCGGTACTGCTCCACCTCGGCGACGGCGGACTGGACGACTTCCAGGCCGTCGGCGGGTGCCGCCGTGGGACGCGGCGGATTCTGTCCGGCCAGGACCAGCAGGCTTTCGGCGTTGCGCCGCATACGGGTGGCGAGGTGATCCAGTTCGAAGAGCTCGGCGAGGGCGTCCGGGTCGAGTTCCTGCCGTTCCAGGCGGGTGATGAGGCTGAGCTGACGGCGTACGAGGCTCTGGTTGCGGCGGCCGAGGTTGGCGAGCGATTCGGTGGTGTTGCGGCGCAGGCCGGCCTGCTGGGCGGCCAGGTGGAGGGCGGTGTGTTCCACCTGGTGCAGGGACGCCGCGACCTCGGCGATCTCCGCCGCGCCGCCCAACAACTGTGCCTCGGGGTGGCCCGGGGCATCTGGCGGGAGGAACTCCGCATGGTCCTGCGGGGTCGGGGACTGCTGGATACGGGCGACGGTTGCGGGCAGCCGGTGCCGCGCCACGTCGTCGGCGGCCTCGGCGAGTGCGCCGAGCGGCCGCGTGAGGGAACGCGAGGCGAAGGCGGCGAGGCCCGCGACGAGGGCGGCCATGAGCGTTCCCGCGACGAGATAGGCGGCTAGGCCCAGCTCGGCGTCGTGGCTGAGCCGGTCGGCCCGGTGCCGTACGTCGTCACCGACCGACTGCTGAACGGCGTACAGATCGTCGACGAGTACGGTCATCGCGTCCCACCAGGCGCCGGCCTCGGCGCGCAGAGCCGAGCCGTCGGCGGCGCCTTCCGCCTGCTTCTCGTAGGTGGTGGCGCGTTCGGCGTCCTCGGTGCCGAAGGCCTTCTTCAGGGCGGCGCGCTGGGGCGCGGTGGCGACCTGGCGGAAGCGGGCGAGGGCGGCGACACGCGTGGCGCGCACCTCGGTGAAGGCGAGGTACTCGCGGCCGTGGAAGGCACCGTCGGCGAACACGCCGTTGAGGAGGCCGCGTTCGAGCGCGACGGACTCCTTGGCCGCGGCCAGTTCCCGCAACGCCGCCAGGCCGTCGCCCAGTTGACCGTCGGCGCGCGTCGCGGTCTCCGCGACCGGGTCGACGGCGTTGAGGGCATCGACGGCGGTGGTGTAGAAGGCGAGGGTGGCGGTCCGGTCGGCGGTGCCGGTGCCGGTGCCGCTGGTGGACGTGCCGGCGGGGCCCCTGTCGGCAGCGGTGCGGACGGCGGCCAGGCGCCGCAAGTGCCGCTGGATGACATCCTCCACGGCGCGTTCGGGGCGCATTGCGCGCAGCGCGGTGTCAACGCGCTTGCGCGTAGCCGCGAGCGGTGCGCGGTAGCTCTCCTCACCGCCCAACAGGCCGTTCGTCAGGCCGCGTTCGCGTTGCAGCTGATGTACCAGCGCCTGGACCCGCAGGCTGAGGCCGACCTCGGCACGGGTCGTGCGGGCGTCACCGAGGGCCTCGGCGCGGCCGTACACGGCCAGACCTGCGACCGTCAGCAGCAAGCAGATCGGGACCGTGATGACCACCGCCACACGGCCTCTGATGCTGCGCCAGCCGGGCAGCGGCCGACGGCCGGGAGTCGTTCGGCCACCGTTGCGGCGCCCTGAACCGCCCCTGCCGGGACCGCCCTTGCCGATTGTGCCGAGCCTGCCGAGCAGCGGCCGAATTGGCGTCCACACCCTCATAGTCACGAAGCTAGCCCGATCGTGGTACCGGCCGGTTTCCGACCTGTTAGACCCCGTGGGTACTTCAGTTGCGCCGCCCTCACACCTCAGGCCGGGAGACTGTGACCGCGCAGGACATGACAGGTCGGCGGCTGAGACGGGCGGTGGCGGACACCGCCTGCCTCAGCCCGGCACATCGAAGCCGTGGTCGGCCTGCCGCAAGAATCGGTTCATGCTGATGGGGCCGGACTCCGGCGGAGGCGCTCAGTCGATCCTGTTCCTCGTCGAGGGCGCAGCCAGGCTGTACCGATCCACCTCCCCCGGCCCGCCCCGGAGGCGTTCCTGCCGCGGTCGACCGTATGCAATGGCGGGCGATCAGGTCGACCGTCGACGTCTGACACCAACCGCGGGAGAGCTCCTGCGCTTGCGGCACAGCCCGAGTCCCAGGGCTGGTACGGAAGACCACCGCCCAGCTCGTCGGTGGCCCGCTCTTCGCGGGAAGGCACCGCAAGCCGCGCGCGGAAGCGGTGGAGCTGGGATTCTGGTGTGGGAGCACTGCCCGGGGCCTGCCCCTGACGGACGGTGGTGGTGAGCGCTGTGGAAGAGAGCGACGGGAACGTTCCGGGGCCGGCCGTTCCGCGGATTCCGTGCGCCGATCCCCTGAGTGATCCCTTTCTGAGCACGCGGATCGCGCTGCCGGCGAGACCCACCACGTACCTTCGGCGGCATCGGCTCGTCCGCCACCTCGACCAGGCCCTGCACACGCCGTTGACCTTGGTCAATGGGCCGGCCGGAGCGGGCAAGACCCTGCTGGCCGCCGACTGGGCCTCCGGTCTGGGCCAGCCGGTCGCCTGGCTCACCGCCGAGGCGGGGGACCGGCGGCCCGGGGTGTTCTGGGCATACGTCATCCAGGCTCTGCGCGGCTGCCGTACGCGGACGCGGATGTCCGGCACGGTCGAGGCCCAGGTGGACGCGACGCAGGTGGACAGCCAGATGGACGCGACCCAGGTGGACGCGACCCAGGTGGACGCGACCCAGGTGGACAGCCAGATGGACCAGGTGGACAGCCGGGTGGACGACAAGCTGCTGGCGGAGCTCGCCGCGGAGCTGAGCGGGCGGGACGAGCCCGTGGTCGTAGTGATCGACGAGTTCGACCGCGTGACCGCTCCGGAGGTCGCCGAGCAGCTGGAATTCGTTCTTCACCACGCCGGGCGGGGCATGCGCCTGGTCCTCGTCACCCGCACCGAACCCCTGCTGCCACTGCACCGTTACCGGGTGGCGGGCGAGCTCACGGAGATCCGCGCCGCGGAGCTGGCCTTCACCCCCGCGGAAGCGGTCACGCTGCTGGAGCTGCATGGTCTGAGCCTTCCGGTCGACGCCGCCCGCGCCCTGGTGGAACGCACCCGTGGCTGGGCCGCCGGCCTGCGCCTGTGCGCCCTGGCCGCGTCGGAGAGCCCCGACCCGGAGGCCTACCTGAAGGAGTTCGAGGCGGACCAGAGCACGGTCGCGGACTTCCTGCTGGCCGAGGTTCTCAAGCGGCAGACGGAGGAGGCACAGGACCTCCTGCTGCGCGTCAGCATCCTGGAGCGCTTCTGTCCCGAGCTGGGGAACGCGCTCACCGGGCGGACCGATGCCGAGCCACTTCTCGTCGGGCTGCACCGCGAGAACGCGTTCGTCGAGCATCTCGGGCACTCGTGGTACCGGCTCCACCCGCTGTTCAAGGAGATACTCCGGGCTCATCTGCGAGTACGCCTGCCCGGGCTGGAGCCGGAGCTCCACCGGCGGGCCGCGCGGTGGCTCCGCCGTTCGGGGTCCCTCCCGGAGACACTCGCCCATGGTGCCGCCGCGGGCGACTGGGATTTCACGGCCGATGCGCTCGTCGGCGACCTGGCGATCGGGCAGCTCTTCACGGGCCCGCACCCGGCCGACCCGGCCGACATGGCCGAACTGTTCTCCGGGATGGGGCCCGATTCCACGAGCGCCGCGACGGATCTCGTCCGGGCGGCCCGCGATCTGTCCCGGTGCGACCTCCGCCACGGTCTGTCGCACCTGCGTAGCGCCGAGCAGCGGCTGGCCGCCGACGCGTCGGACACGAGTTCGGACGCGGGTTCGGGCTCGGGCTCGGGTTCGGGTTCGGGCCCGGGTTCGGGCTCGGGCCCGGGTTCGGGTTCGGGCCCGGACTCGCCGTCCGGTGCGGCGGCCGCGCAGCTCAGCTGTGCGCTGCTTCAGGCGCTGGCCGCGCGGCTGACCGGTTCTCCCCCGCGGGCCGAGAAGGCCGCCGAGACCGCCGACGAGCTGCGGCGGGAGGTCCCCGCGCACCTCCTGGACAAGCATCCCGAACTCACCGCGCTCCTGCTGACCCACCTCGGCTCCACGCGACTGTGGGCGGGGCGCTTCGAGGACGCGCGCGCCGTCCTCAAAACGGTGGCCGGAACTTCCGGCGGAGCGTCCACCGTGCTCCCACGGGAGGAGTCGATGGGGCACCTGGCGCTGATCGACTACCTGAACGGCTGGCCGGGCCGGGCCGAGCGCAAGGTTCTGGCGGGGGTGTCCGAAGCGGAGCGGTTCAGTCTGGCCCAACCGGGCGGCCTCGGGGTCGGGCGGGTGGTCCTGGCCGCCTTGGCCGTCGACCGCGATGAGCTGGACCTGGCTCAGGCGCTCGTCGACGAGACGGCGCAGCTCCGCTTCGCGGCGCACGATCCGGTGCTGGCGGCGGGGCGAGCCATCGTCAGGGCTCGCCTCCTGCTGGCCCGGGGCAGCCCACGTGCCGCGGCCGCGGCGGCGGACTGGACCGTCTCCACGGCCGTCGCGTCGCCCTGGGCGGCGAGCCACGCGGCGCTGGTCACCTCCGCCGCCCATTTGGCCGAAGGACAGCCGGAGAAGGCCACCGAGGCGCTCGGTGTCGTGTCCCACGACCACCCGGCCTGTGCGGTCGAGGCCGCACGGATCCTGCTCGCCGCGGGGCGTCCCGGGGAGGCGGTCGACCTGGTCGACGGTGTCCGCGCCAACGGCACCACCGGTCCGGCGGTGACCGTCCGGGCCGCGCTGGTCAGGGCTCGGGCCGCGGAAGAAGCGGGGGACGCCGGCACCGCGCGCAGGCTCGTCGGGCAGGCGCTCCTCGACGCCCGGCGCGAGCGGCTGCGGCGTCCGTTCCTGGATGCCCGACCGTGGATACGGCCTCTCCTGGCCACGCCACCGCTCGATGCGCTGGCCGCGGGCTGGCTCACGCCAGGTCCGTCGCGTCCGGGTGAACCGCCCGCGAGCGAGGCGCAGCCCTCGCCGCTGGTCGTGGGGGAGCTGAGCGGGCGCGAGCGCGAGGTTCTGCAGCGGCTGGCCCGGATGATGACGACGGAGGAGATCGCCGCCGATCTCTACGTCTCGGTGAACACGGTGAAGACCCACCTCAAGGGCGTCTACCGGAAGCTGGCCGTGAACCGGCGCAATGACGCGGTGCGCCGCGCGCGCGACCTCCGGCTGCTGTGAGCGAGCGCGCCCACGCGAGCGCGCCCACGCGAACGCGCCTGGGTGAGCGTGTGCCGGTGCCTCGGCCTGCCGCGTGTGCCGGCCAAGCGCCGACATGGCGCCCGAGCCCGCGACCGTCGCCATGGACACCGGCCGGGCTTCGCCCTGCGCGGGCCGAGACACACGCGGCAGGCCGAGGCACACACTGGAGACCGCGGCACACGCGGCAGACCGAGGTTGACGGGCCGGCCCGCGCCCATCGGCCTGCACGCGTCGATCCCCCACGCCCGGAGCCGCCCCTTCCCCCGGAGCCGCCCCTTCGCCCGGAGCCGCTCCTTCCCCCATGACGGGTGAGGCGCCGGGCGAGTCCTTCACCTGTGATGGGACCGGCGGCAGGACATGCACCGATCGCTGCCCGGCCGACTTCGCCGCCACCCGGGACCCCACTCGGTGAGGTGGACACCGTGAAACGCTGGCGCGCTCTGATCGTCCTCGGTACGGCCCAGTTCCTGATGGTCCTGGACACCGCCGTCATGAACGTCTCCATCAGTCAACTCGTGGAGGACTTCGACACCGAGGTCACCGCCATCCAGGCCGTCATCACGCTGTACGCGCTGGTCATGGCCGCCTTCATGATCATCGGCGGCAGGTTGGGGGACATCCAGGGGCGTCGCCGCATGTTCCTCCTCGGGCTGGTCGTCTACGCCACGGGATCGGCCCTGACCGCCGTGGCGCCGACCCTGTGGGTCCTCGCGCTGGGCTGGTCCGTCATCGAAGGGCTCGGCGCCGCCATGGTGCTGCCGGCCATGGCCGCCCTCGTCGCCGAGTCCTACCGCGGACGGGACCGGGCCGTCGCCTACGCGGTCGTCGGCGGTCTCGCCGGCGCGGGGATCGCGGTGGGCCCGCTGCTGGGCGGCTGGGTGACGACGTACCTCACCTGGCGGCTGGTCTTCGCCGGTGAGGTCGTGGTCGTCCTGGCCGTGCTGTGTGCCCACCGGGTGATCCCGAAGTCCGCCCGGACCGACCCGCGCCCCCGGCTGGACGGCGTCGGTGCCGCGCTCTCGGCGGCCGGACTGGGGCTCGGTGTGCTCGGCGTGCTGCAGAGCAGCACATGGGGGTGGGTGCAGCCCCGCAACCCGCCCTTCACGATTCTGGGCTTCGCGCCGACGCTGTTCGTCGTCGGCGCGGGGATCGCCGTCCTGGTCCTCTTCCGGCACTGGGAGCGGCGGCGGGAGGGCAAAGGCGTCGATCCTCTGGTGCACATGTCCCTGCTGGGGAGGCCCTCGCTGCGTTCCGGACTGATGACGCTGTTGAGTCAGAACCTCATCCTGCTCGGGCTCTTCTTCACCATCCCGCTGTACTTGCAGGTGGTGCAGGGGTTCGACGCCTTCCAGACGGGGTTGCGGCTGCTCCCGGTGTCGGTCGCCATGCTCGCCGTGTCCCTGTCCGGGTCCGCGCTGGGGCGGGTGATGGGGCCGCGCCGGGTGGTCAGGCTGGCCCTGGCGACCCTGACGGCGGCCATCGTGTGGCTGCTGGCCACCATCGACCCGGTCATCGACGACGCGCAGTTCGCCTGCGCCATGGCGCTGTTGGGCGTGGGCATGGGCCTGCTCGCCTCGCAGTTGGGCAACGTCGTGCAGTCCAGCGCCGACGAGGACGAACGCAGTGAGGTCGGGGGGCTTCAGTTCACGGCCCAGAACCTCGGTTCCGCTCTGGGAACCGCGCTCATCGGGTCGATCCTCATCGGTGCGCTGGCCCACGCCTTCACCAGCCAGGTGGCGGACGACCCGCGCCTGTCCGAGGAGACCCGGCGGCAGACCGGTGTCGCTCTCGAAGCCGGGATCACGTTCGTCCCCACCGATCAGGTGCGCTCGGCGGCCGAGCAGGCCGGGCTGCCGCCGTCCGAGGTCGACGCCGTCGTGGACTCCTACGCCTCGGCGCAGCTCGACGGTCTCAAGGCGGCGATCCTCGCCACCGGCGGCATCACTCTCGGCAGTTTCCTGGTCACCCGCCATCTGCCGACGGGCCGGACAGGGCGTCCTCGACAGCCGGACGCGGAGGCTCCGGCCGGGACGACGAGTTCGAGGGGATCAGCGGGATCAACGGGATCAACGGGATCGACGGGATCGACGGGATCGACGGGATCGACGGGATCGACGGGATCGACGGGATCGACGCGCTGAGCTCGGAGGAGGTACCAGTGTCCAGAACCAGTCCCACCACGGCCGCCGCGGGCCACGCCGAACGCCGAGCACATGCCGACTACACGGGCGGCGTCTACGGTTCCATGCTCGCGGCCTCCGTGGTGATCGGCGCCGGCACTCTGGGTTCCTTCCCTCGCGTCGAGCTGGTGCTGCTGCTGTTGCTCACCGGCGTCGTCTTCTGGATCGCGCACGTGCATGCCCAACTGTTCGGGGCGCGCCTGGCACAGCAGGTCCTGGACCGTCTCACCGTGCTGCGTGTGTGCCGCGACGAGTGGCCGATCGTCAAGGCCGCCGTCCCGCCGGCCGTCGCGGTGGCGGTCAGCCCGCTCCTGGGCCTCGACGTGGAAGGCGCCGGATGGCTGGCGGTCTCCGTCGCCGTGGCCGGGCAGGTCGGGTGGTCCGTGGCCGCGGCACGCCACGCCGGCGCCTCATGGCGTCTGCTGACCGTCACCGCCTCGGTCAATCTGCTGCTAGGTCTGCTGATCATCTCCTTCAAGATCGCTTTGACGCACTGACCCAGGTCTCGCGTGTGCGGGCCGACGGGTCACCTGTACTGGGTGAGGCCGGAAAGGAAGCCGGGGCCGACGATCGTGGAAGGGGCGCCGTCTGCCTCTTCCCTCTCCCCCCGGCCACCCGTGGGAGAACAGCTCATGCGCTATGAGATCCGCATCGAGGGACACATGTCGGAGACGCTGACCAAGGCGTTCCCCGAGCTGGGCCATGTGGTGATGTCCGGCCAGACGGTCCTGTTCGGCCCCGTCGTCGACGAGGCACACCTCTACGGGCTGCTGGCGCGGTTCCAGTCGCTGGGACTGCGCGTCGTGGAGATGCGGCAGCTGCCGGACCGTTGAGAGCCGACAGTTGCCGGACCGTTGAGAGGGGTTCTCCGGCCTGACTCAAAGCCGGGCCCGGCTCAAGGCGGGCCCGGCTCAAGGCGGGCCCGGCTCAAGGCGGGCCCGGCTCAAGGCGGGCCCGGCTCAAAGGTTCTCCGCTGTCGTTCTCCGCTGACTGGGGGGCGAACTCCGTGAGGGAGCGTTCGAAACGGTCACTGCCGCCCAGGTGGGCGGCGATGGCGATGGGATCGCCCGAGCGGGCGTGGGCCCGCGCCAGGGACGCCCCGCACAGCCGGCCGAAGAGGGCGAGCACTCACGTCGATCGGGTCGGGCCGCGCCTGATCCGGCTCGGTCATGACCCGGCCTCCCTGTCCGATGCCTCCCGGGCATCTGTTCCGGCCCCCGGCTCCGCCGACGGCTCACGGTGCCGACGGCTCAGACCCTCCTGGACCGCGGCCACCAGCACCCGCGCGGCGACTCCCACGAGCAGCAGCCCTCCCGTCATCTGCACCATCGTCACCACACGCCCCGCCTGGGAGCGTGCGGTGATGTCCCCGAAGCCGACGGTGCTGAACGTGGTCAGCGCGAAGTACAGGGCGTCCGTCCTGGTCAGCGGCTCGCTGAAGGAACCCGGAGTGGAGCGTTCCAGCAGGTAGTAGACCCCGGAGAAGAGCACCAGAAACAGCACGAGCGTGACGGCCAGGGCCTCGACGGCGCGCAGCCGCGGGTGCGGCGAGCGCAGGATGACCCGCGTCTCCCACAAGAACAGCAGCGCCACCGCCAGCAGGCCGCAGGCGAGCAGCACCGAGGCACTCACCGTGGTCTGCTCGTCCAGGGGCAACAGGTAGTAGGCGGTGACGAGGCCGACGGAGAGCAGCACGGCGCGGGCGATGCCCGCGACCACCACCCGCAGGCGGGGGTTGGGCTGTCGCTCGGGCCGGTGCTCGTCCGGTCCGGACCGGTTGTGGTCCGTCCGGGCAGCCAGGGGATCGCTCATGTCGTGTCTCTTGGTTCCGTTGCGTCGCTCTCTTGGTTTGGTTCCGTCACGCCGGTCTCTTCGGTTGGTTCCGTCACGCCGGTCTCTTGTTCCGTTCCGCCGCGAGGCCGGCGTGACGGAACAAGAGACCGGCGTGAGGCCGACGGACGCCTCCGGTTCTCACTCCACCGTCCCGGCGGAGCCACCGGATCACCCGTCAGGGGTGAGCCGTCGGCCGCCGACGCGCTGGACGCTGGACCGGTCGGGTACCCGCACCGCCCCGTCGGCGGTCCGGGAGCGACCCGCTCGACCGCGCGAGGAGGAGCCATGTCCGCGTCACCTGGCCCAGCACCGCGTACCGGACCGCAGCCCATGGCCGACAGTGCGGCCCCCAGTCCGGCGGGCGACCCTGCGGACCTGATGGGGCACGTCGGTCGTTCGTGGACCTGGATCATGGGATCGGCGGTCGCGACGCTGGTGCCGGGCATCCTGTCGCTGGTCTGGCCGGATGCGACCCTGCACGTCCTGGCCGTCCTCTTCGGTCTGTACCTGCTGGTGACCGGCGGGTTCCGGTTCGTGGCCGTCTTCGCCCGGGAGGAGCACGGCGAACGGCTCCCCGGCCTGTTCTCGGCCGTGCTGTACGTCCTGGCCGGGGTGCTGTGCCTGCGGCACCCGCTGCAGACCGTCGCAGCGCTCTCGCTGATCGTCGGCATCGTCTGGCTCGTGTCCGGCGTCCTCACCCTCTACACGGGACTCGCCACCAAGGACCTGCCGCACCGCGGCGTCGTGCTGTGCGTCGCGGTGCTCGGCATCGTCGCGGGGATCGTGGTGCTCGCCCTGCCCACCGAGTCGGCCCGCGCCCTGACCCGGCTGCTCGGCCTGTGGCTCGTCCTGCTCGGCCTGGCCGAAGCGGCGGTCGCCCTCGCGTGGCGGGCCGCGCTGCGCAAGCCGTCGAGGCGATGACACCGGCCGCGCCGGATCTCCCCGCACATTCACCCGCGTCGGGTGAGGCCGCCCCGTTCTTGCCGTGGGCACGCTGAAAAAGGCACGGAACCGCTGTCGGGCGAACGCCCGGGACGGAGGACGGACATGAGCGAGCAAACCTACCTGGCGTACGACTTTCCGCTGCTGGGCGCCTTCTGGACCATGCTTTGGTTCTTCCTGTGGGTCATGTGGTTCGTCCTGCTCTTCCGGGTCGTCGTCGACATCTTCCGGGACGACCGGCTGAGCGGCTGGGCGAAGGCCGGATGGCTGGTGTTCTGCATCGTCCTGCCCTTCCTGGGCGTGTTCGTCTACGTGATAGCGCGGGGCAAGAACATGGGCCGCCGGGAGATCGCGCAGGCGCGTGCGCAGCAGGAGGAGTTCAACGCCTACATCAAGCAGACCGCGGCCGGCGGCACTCCGAGCAGCACGGACGAGCTCGCCAGGCTGTCCGAGATCCGCTCGCGCGGAGACATCACGGACGAGGAGTTCAGCAGAGCGAAGGAACTGGTCCTGAGCGGCCACGGTCCGGCGGAGCGCACAAGCTCCATCACCAGGCCCGCCTCCGGCCGCTGAGTATCCGGACAACACCACGAAACGAGGCGCGAGATGACCACGACACACACCCGGCCGGCACACACGGCCAAGCAGGAATGGGCAACGGGCCTGACGGCCTTCGCGGCCGTGATGCTCTTCCTCGTCGGCCTGCTCGGCATCTTCCGGGGCATCATGGCCGTCGCCGAGGACGAAATCTTCGTCACGACGCGCAACTACGTGTTCGAGTTCGACCTGACCGGCTGGGGCTGGATCCACCTCGCTCTGGGCGCGGTCGCCGTGATCGTCAGCATGGGGCTGCTCAAGACCTCGACGTGGGCGCGCGTCACCGGCGTGGCCATCGCCGGACTCGTCATCATCGCCAACTTCCTCTCCCTGCCGTACTACCCGGTGTGGTCCGTGGTGATGATCGCGATCTCGGGCTTCGTCATCTGGGCCCTGTGCGTGGTGCGGCGCGACAACCTCTTCGACCTGTCCGAGGAGGGTTCGTCGCGCAGCAGGTGAGCGCGGCAAGTGAGCACGGCAGGTGAGGCGGCCGCGCCGCGGAACGGACTGCAGGTGAGGCGGCCGCGGCACGGAACGGACAGCAGGTGAGCGCGGCCACGGCGCGGAACGGACAGCGCCGGAGGTGGTGAGAAAGGGCCGGCGGATGGAACGACACGGCGGGTACACGAGAGGTCAGGGACAGGCAGGGGTCACAACCGTGCGCGAGGGCAGTCCCGGTTGGGCTCGCCTCGCCCTGCTCGCCCTGTTGGGAAGCATCCTCGTGCCGCTCGTCGCCGCCGGCCTGCGGAGCGTGCTGTGGGCGCTGGTCGGCATCGCCGGACTGGCGCTCGCCGCCGTCGGGGTGTGGTGGACCCTGGCGCACACCGGAGTGGTGCGTGCCTTCGGGGTGGCTCTGACGGTGACCGCGCCGGTCGCTGTCCTCGCGTTGTACGCCACGTTCGGCATGCTGTGGCCGGCCCTGCTGTCCCTGGCCCTGTGGGTGCTGGCCCTCACGGCGGCACGTACGGCCTCGACACGCGGTCGCACCGCTTCCGGACAGGCCGTGGCCGAAGCACCCCACGCCCCCTGGGTGCTCATGAACCCGCGCTCCGGCGGCGGCAAGGTGGGCCGTTTCCACCTCGTGGAGAAGGCCAGGGCGGCGGGCTGCCGGGTGGTCCTGCTCGACGGGAGCCAGGACGTGACCGAGCTGGCCCGGCGGGCCGTCGCCGAGGGGGCCGACCTCCTGGCGGTGGCGGGCGGCGACGGCACCCAGGCCCTGGTGGCCGAAGTCGCGGCCCACCACGACCTGCCCTTCGTGGTGATACCCGTCGGCACCCGCAACCACTTCGCCCTCGACCTCGGGCTCGACCGCGACGACCCGACGGCGGCCCTTCAGGCCCTGTCCGACGCCGTCGAACTCCGCGTCGACCTCGGGTACGCGGCGGACCGGGTCTTCGTCAACAACGCCTCCTTCGGCGCGTACGCGTCCGTGGTCGCCGACCCGGCGTACCGGGACGCGAAGGCCCAGACCGTCCTCAAGGCCCTCCCCGGCCTCCTGACCGACGAGGACGCGCCCAGGCTGCGCCTGCGGGCCGCCCGGACATCCGCCGAGGGTCTTCAGGCACTGCTCGTCAGCAACAACCCGTACGGGCGTGCTGTGGACGCCGGCCATCCGGGACGCAGGGAGCGGCTGGACTCGGGGCAGCTGGGCGTGGTGTGCGTGCGGGTCGACAACGCCGCTCAGGCGGCGCGTCTGGTGCGCGGTCCGCGCTCCCCTGGGCTCATCCGGCTGAGTGCCGAGGAAGTCGTCGTCGAAGCGGACACGGCCACACTCCCGGTCGGCATCGACGGCGAACACGCCGCGCTGCCGACACCCGTCGTATGCCGCAGCGCTCCCGCGGCACTCCGGGTCCGCGTGCCACGCCGTCGCCCCGGCACCCGCCGTCGCCCCGGCACGTCTCGGGCGAGCGGCGCGGCGGCCGACTGGCCGCGCGTGACACGGCTGGCGCTGGGCCCGCTACTGCGACAGCGCCACCAGGCACGGGCCGGTGCCTCGGGCTCGGACTCGGGCTCGGGCTCGGGCTCGGGCTCGGGCTCGGAGCGATGAGCGTCCGGTCCTCGCCCCTCGCCCGCATGGCGACGCGCGGCGAGCGAGGCGAAAATGAGATCTCAAGGTCCCCGCAAGTGCAAGCAGGAACGCAGGTGATCGCTGATGTGCCGATGGCTCGCCTACTCGGGAACACCCTTGCTGCTCGACACCATCCTCTACAAACCGGCTCACTCACTGATCGACCAGAGCCTCCACTCCAAACTGGGTGTCGAGACGACGAACGGCGACGGTTTCGGCGTCGGCTGGTACCCACAGGAAGGCGTCGGCACCCCGGCGTTGCTCAGGGACGTCGGCCCCGCCTGGAACAACCGCAACCTGAGGGAGATCGCGGATCATGTCCGCTCCCCGTTGTTCTTCGCCCACATACGGGCGTCGACCGGCTCACCGGTGCAGCAGACGAACTGTCACCCGTTCCGGCACGGCCGTTGGATGTGGATGCACAACGGTGCCATCACGGATTTCCACCTGATACGCCGCGAGCTGGCCCTGCTCGTCGACCCCGAGCTGTACTCCGACATCGAGGGAACGACGGACTCGGAGGTGATGTTCTACCTGGCGATCACCTTCGGCCTGGACCAGGACCCGCCGGGCGCCGTGGCCAGGATGGTGGGAGCGGTGGAGCGCATCGGCCATGACCACGGTGTGGAGTTCCCGCTCCAGATGACGATCGCCGTGACCGACGGCGAACGCGTATGGTCCTTCCGCTACTCGAGCCAGGGCACTTCCCGCTCGCTGTTCTACAGCACCCGCGTGGACACCCTGCGCGAGCTGCACCCCGACCTGGCGTTCCTGCGGGAAGTGTCCGACGACAGCCGCCTCATCGTGTCCGAACCCCTCGGCGACCTGCCCGGCGCCTGGAACGAGGTCCCCGAGAGCAGCTACGGCGTCGTACAGGCCGGAGCCGACGAGATGTACCCCTTCGTCCCCGAACCGGCCTGACGCGGCGGGCGTTTCAGACCGAGGCCCCCGGCATTGACGCCCCGACGGCATTGACGCCCCTGGCATTGACGCCCCGACGTCGATGCCAGGGGCGTCAATGTCATACGGCGTCAATGCCGTCGGGCGTCATACGGCGTCAATGCCAGGGGCCCCGACGACTCGACGACTAATGCCAAGGGCCCCGACGACTCGACGGCTCAGGGCGTTTTCGTGGCGGCGGCCCGCTTCGCGCTCTTGCTGCTCCTGTCGCCGGTGCCCGTGCCGCTCCGCGCGGGCTTGGCGGGCGCGTTCTTCCGCCCCGTGGCGCCCGTGGCCCCCGTGGCCTTCTCCCTCCCCGCGCCCGTCCGCGTCGGCGCTGTCTGGGGCGGCGCTGTCTCGGGCGACGCTGTCCGGGTCGATGCGGTCGGCCACTTGAACTCGATCTCCAGCTCGATCTCCCCGTCACCGATCTCGACCTCCATCTCGCTGCGAAGGTCGTCGGGGATCCGCAGGCTCAGGGTCCCGGGGCTGAGGTCCAGTTCGGCCTCCCCGCCTTCCCTCAGCGCGGCTGCGAGTGCCGTGAGCTGGTCAGCCGCTTCAAGGCGTGACAGCGAGCGCTTCTGCTCGAACTTGAGGTCCTTCATGGGGGTCTCCCGGCTCGGAACAGGCGCGCGTCCAGCGACCTGTCCAGCAAGCGTTCGACGGTGCCGCGACGACCGCCTCACCCACAGCGGGTGAAATCGGAAGCCCCGGCCGCGGTACGAGCCCGGTCGAGCCTGCCATCGGCGGATGTCCGGAATCCGCAAGCGGCCACGTCCGCCGTGGGAAAGACGGCACCGGTCCCTGCGGGGTTCACTCCGGGAAGTCCGCGACGAAGGAGGCCTTCACATGCCCGACACGCCCACCGGAGAGTTCTGGAAGGACCTCAGGCCGATCGAGAACTCCTTCCGCCCAGACGCCCTCCCCGAGGTCTACCTGTCCAAGGTGGCCACGGACGACGACCGCTACTACGTGCCGTTCACCGAGACCGTCAGTTCCCGACCGCTGTGGATCAATGTCAAGGACAACAGCTGGGCCGACATCCTGCGGGCCAAGGAGGCGGGGCTGGTCAATCGGCACTACCACCCGCACGAGGTGTTCGCGTACACGATCTCCGGCAAGTGGGGCTATCTGGAGCGGCCCTGGACGGCGACCGCGGGCGACTTCGTCTACGAGGCCCCGGGAGAGGGGCACACGCTGGTCGCCTACGACAGCGACGAGCCGATGAAGGCGTTCTTCATCGTCAAGGGCCCGCTCATCTGGCTGGACGAGAACGGCGAGCCCGACGGCTTCTTCGACGTGCACGACTACATCAAGATGTGCCGCGAGCACTACGAGAAGGTCGGTCTCGGCGCCGACCACGTCAACTCCCTGTTCCGGTGAGCGCCATGACCGTGACCATCGTCCCGCCGGACACCGGTCGTGAGGGGACCGCATGAGGGCGGCGATCTGGTACGGAGCCAAGGACGTCCGCGTGGAGGACGTGCCGGTGACACCGCCCGGGCCCGGCGAGGTGACGATCGAGGTCGCCTACTGCGGGATCTGCGGCAGTGACCTGCACGAGTACGCCGACGGGCCGCACGCCGTTCCCGTGGGCGACCCGCACCCGGAGTCCGGTGTGGCCGCTCCGCTCGTCCTGGGGCACGAGTTCTGCGGCACCGTCACCGAGGTGGGCGACGGTGTCAACGGCGTCGTCCTGGGGGACCGGGTGGCCGTGGAGCCGCACTACCGGTGCGGCAGGTGCCCGCGGTGCCTCGCGGGCGAGTACAACATCTGCCGGAACTTCGGGTTCGCCGGGCTCATGGGGCACGGTGGGCTGGCCGAGCGCGCCACCGTGCCCGCGTACATGCTGCACAGGCTGCCCGAGTCGGTCTCACTGGAGCAGGCGGCGGTGTTCGAGCCGGCCGCCGTCGCGCTGCACGCGGTGCGGCGGGCCGGGATCCGCCCCGGCGAGACCGTCGCCGTCCTCGGCCTGGGCCCGATCGGGCTGCTGGTGACCCAGCTGGCGGCCCGGTACGGCGCCGGGCGCATCGTCGCCGCCGACCGGTCTCCGGCCCGCCGCGAGCTGGCCCTGCGCCTGGGAGCCGCCGAGGCCGGCGCGGACCTCGCGGACGTGGTCGGCGGCGAGGGGGCGGACGTCGTGTTCGAGGCGGTCGGCTCGGAGGGCACCCTGCGGGCCTGTCTGGCCGCCACCCGGCGTGGCGGGCGGGTGATGTTCCTCGGCCTGACCGGCACGGTCTCCCTGGACGCCTTCGCGCTGGTGAACAACGAACAGACGATCATGACGAGCGTGGGATACCGCGATGCCTATCCCGAGCTGATCCACATGGTGGCCGAGGAGGGCGTGGACCTGGCGGGGATCGTCACGTCGACCATTCCCCTGGAGCGTGTCGTACGGGACGGCTTCGAGGCGCTGCTGGGCGGCCAGGAGCAGGTCAAAGTGCTGGTACGACCAGGAGGGCGGCGTCCATGAGCGACGAGTCCGGGGAGCGGCGGGCGTCCGTGAGCAGCGAGGTCGGGGAGCGGCAGGCGCCCGTGAGCGACGAGTTCGCGGGGCAGCAGGCACCCGTGAGCAGCGAGTTCGCGGGGCAGCAGGCACCCGTGAGCAGCGAGTCCGGGGAGCGGCAGGCGCCCGTGAGCAGCGAGTTCGCGGGGCGGCGGGCGTTTGTGACGGGTGGCACCTCGGGGATCGGCGCGGCCACGGCCGTCCTCCTCGCCGAGCTGGGCGCCGACGTGACCGCGCTCGGCCTTGCGCCCGCCGACTCCGCCGACCTGCCCGACCACCCCCGCGTCCACGTCGTGGAGCACGACGTGCTGGACCGCGCCGGGCTGACCGGCCTGCTCTCCACGGACCAGCCGCTGGACGTCCTGGTGAACTGCGCGGGTGTCAGCCACGACCGCGGGGAGTACGACCTCGTCCGCTGGCAGCGGGTCATCGAGATCAACCTCACCGCCACCATGGTCGCCTGCCAGGCCGCCCGACCGGCCCTGGCCGAGAACGGCGGCGCCATCGTCAACGTCTCGTCCATGTTCGCCTTCTTCGGCAGCAGGGACCGGCCCGCCTACAGCGCCAGCAAGGGCGGCGTCTCCCAGCTCACGAAGTCGCTGGCCGCCGAGTACGCCGCCGACGGCATCCGGGTCAACGCCGTCGCGCCCGGCTTCGTGGTCACCCCGCTGGCCCGCGGGGTGCTCGACGATCCCGAGGCCACGGCACAGGTGCTGGCCCGCGTCCCGGCCGGGCGCCTCGGGCAGCCGCGCGAGGTCGCCTCGGTGGTGGCGTTCCTGTGTTCGGCGGCTGCCTCGTACGTCACCGGCGCGGTCGTCCCCGTCGACGGGGGCTACCTGGCCGTGTGACGGTCACCTACGCTGAGCCTCTTGCCATGTATGCAGCACGAGGAGGTCACATGTCCGCCCTCTCCGTGATCTCCCGGGCCACCACCGAGCACATCGAACCCGCCGAGCGCATCCATTACTGGGAGGACTACAACCGCAAGGCGCTGGTGGGCCTGTCCTGCACCTCCTATTCCGAGCAGGGGCTGCTGGCCAGTCAGACCAACATCGAGCTGGGCGGGCTGCGCCTCGCCGAGATCGCCGGCAACGCCCACGCCATCGAGCGCAGCCCGCAGACGGTCAGGTCGGCGCCCAAGGACTCGGTGTTCGCGACCCTGCTGCTCAAGGGGGAGGCGGTATTCCTGCACGAGGACGGCTGCCTCGCTGCCACGGCGGGCGAGCTGTGCGTCTACGACACGCGCAGGCCGTATCTGTTCGGGTTCTCCTCCTCGATGCGGCAGATCCTGGTGGACGTGCCGCGTGACCTGTTCACGCAGGCGTGCGTGGGAGGCGGGCTGCCCGGGCCGATGCTGTTCGGGCGGGGCACCGCACGGGAGGGCGCGCTCGTGGCCGCGCTGAGTTCCCGGCTCGGCGGGTTGGCCGCCGCGTCGCGCGGCGGGCCGTACGATCCCGCCGACGCCGAGGTGGCCGTGCTCGACCTGCTCAGGCAACTCGCCGAGGAGCGTACGGGAGGGCGGCCGGGGCCCGACGCCTACCGTTCGCAGCTCATCGTGGCCGAGGACTACATCGACCGGCACCTGCACGACCCCTGTCTCGGAGCCGCGCAGGTGGCCGGCGTCATGGGCATCTCGGTACGGCACCTCGGGCGGATATTCGAATCGACCGGCAGGTCTCCGGCACGCCACATCGTGGAACGGCGTCTGGTCAGGGCGCATCAGCAACTCACCGGCCCCGGGGCGCGGGAGACCAGGATCGCCGACGTCGCGCACCGGTGGGGGTTCTCCAGCCAGGCCCACTTCGCCCGTCTCTTCCGCTCCAGGTTCGGCCTCACCCCGAGCGAGGCCCGCGCGGAGGCGGGGAAGTAGAGGACGTTATCGGGACGCCCGCCCCGGCCGCCGAGGACGGGCGGCGAGGCGTTCGATGAGCAGGTAGTGAAGGAGCAGGGAAAGGAACCAGGTCACCGCGCCCCCCGACCAGGAACAGGGCGAGATGGCTGAGGCCGGGCTGGCCGTTCCGCAGCAGCCAGTTCAGGGGAAGGTGCAGCAGAAAGAGGCTGTAGGACATGCGGCCGATCTCGGTGAGCAGGTCGCCCGACAGCAGCCGTGCCAGGGGGCCTCGGTCGCCGCAGAGCACCGCCGTCAGCAGGGCCGCGCCCAGCACGACCGCGACCACGTACCGGTTGTCGCCCTGCCCGCCGCCCCGGAGGACGGCCGACACGCCCAAGGCCGCCGCCGCGGCGAGGCCGGTCGCGGCCAGCAGTACGGCGGTCCGGCGGGACACCGCGCGGCTGCCGCGTTCGGCCAGGTGCACAAGGCAGGCGGCCCCGGCACCGGCCGGCAGCGCGAGTGCCTGCATGCCGGTGACGACGCCGATGCCCGGCAGCGCCTCGCGGGCCGCGGCGACGATCACCGCCCCGGCGAGCAGGGCGGCGACCAAGGTCACCGCGGCGAGTCGGCGTCGGGCGAGCAGACAGAGGCACGCCAGCAGGAGTGACCACGCCGGCACGGACCGCGCGGTGGAGTCCCACAGCCACAGTGGAGCGAGCGGCGAGTCCATCGTGGGGACGGCCCCCAGTGGCCACCCGTGCACCCACTCGGCCCAGCCCCCACGACCGAGGAGAACCGACGGGACCTCCCGAGCCGGCTGACGGACGATATGCGCGGAGCCGAGCGCCCAACAGACCGTGAGAGTCACGGCGACCGACACCAGCAGCGCCGGGATCAGCCGCTTGGCCCTGCGGACCAGGAACCCGACGACACCGGTCCTGCCGGTTGCCGTCGCCCTGCGGAGCGAGGGCAGGGTGGTGAGGAAACCCGAGAGCACCAGCAGGACATCGACGCCCGCGCCGGTCCAGAAGAAGTACCGCCCGCCGACGCCTGTGTCATGCAGCAGCCGCCCCCGTGTCCATGGTCCACGCGGCGGCCGGGAGGCGCCCGGGGTCACCCGCCCGGTTTCCACGCACTCTGTGGGCAGGCTGTGAGTTCGGCTCTTTTCATCCTCCCCTCAGGGATCGCTCAGCGGTCCCACAGGCACGGGCTCGACAGTCACCGACATGAACGAAAAGAACGCGGGAGGCGTCCGGCAGCGCTCGGTCGAGGTCGTGGTGCCGGTGTACAACGAGGCGCATGTCCTCGCCGGCAGTGTCGGGCGGCTCCACGCATATCTCGAAGAGGCCTTCCCGTTCCCGTTCCGGATCACCGTCGCGGACAACGCGAGCACCGACACGACCTGGCAGGTCGCGCTCGAACTGGCCGAGCGGCTGCCGCACGTCCACGCCGTCCATCTGGACCGCAAGGGGCGAGGGCGCGCGCTCAAGTACGTGTGGAGCCGGTCCACTTCGGATGTCGTCGCGTACATGGACGTCGACCTGTCGACCGGGTTGGAGGGCTTTCTGCCACTGGTCGCTCCGCTGCTGTCCGGGCACAGTGACCTCGCCATCGGCAGCCGGCTGCACCGGCAGGCGGACGTCGTGCGCGGCGCCAAACGTGAGTTCGTCTCCCGCTCCTACAACCTGCTGCTCAAGCTCGGCCTCGCGGCCCGGTTCTCGGACGCGCAGTGCGGCTTCAAGGCGGTGCGCACCGAGGTGTTCAGGGCGCTCGCGCCGCGCATCGAGGACAACGCCTGGTTCTTCGACACCGAACTGCTCGTGCTGGCCCAGCGCAACGGGCTGCGCATCCACGAGGTCCCCGTCGACTGGGTCGACGACCCCGACAGCCGCGTCGACATCGTCCGTACCGCCGGCGACGACCTGAAGGGCATGGGACGGATGCTCCGGGCGACACTCGCCCGCCGGGTCCGGGTCAGCGGCGTACCGCGCCGCGCGCACCGCTCCTGGGTGCCGGACGACCGTACGGCCGCTCCTTCCTCTCCCACCACCGCTTCCCTCCCGCAGGGCCTCAAGGACATGGAGTACGCGTCATGACGACCCTCGCCCCGCCGCCCACCACCACCGGGCGGGACGGCGGACCCCGGCATCGGGCCGACGCCGCTCCCACCGACGGTGGTCTCGCGGCCCGCGCCCGACGGCTGTTCACCGGCGCCCCGGACGAACCGCGCTGGGCCCGCCCGGCCCTGTGGGCGATCCTCGTCCTCGCCACGGCCCTGTACGCCTGGAACCTGTCCTCCATCACCGGCAACACCTTCTACAACGCGGCCGTCTACAGCGGCACCAAGAGCTGGAAGGCGTTCTTCTTCGGCGCGTTGGACGCCGGCAGCTTCATCACCGTCGACAAGCCGCCGTTCGCCCTGTGGGTCATGGGGTTGTCGGCCCGCCTGTTCGGTTACGGCACCTGGCAGATGATGCTGCCGATGGTCGCGGTCGGCGTGGGCTCGGTGGCCCTGCTGTACCGCATGGTCAAGCGGGACTTCGGGGTCGCCGCGGGCACGATCGCCGCGCTCGCCCTCACCCTCACGCCCATCACCGTCGCCATCACCCGGGACACCAACCCCGACCCGGTCCTCGTCTTCCTGATGCTGCTCGGCGCCGCCGCGCTGATGAAGGCCGTACGCACCGGCAAGCTGATGCCGCTGGTGTGGTCGGGCGTCGCGATCGGGTTCGCGTTCAACACGAAGATGATGCAGGCGTACGTCGTGCTGCCCGCCTTCTTCCTCGTCTACCTGTGGGCCGCCCGGGGAAGCCTGGGCCGCCGGATCCGCAACCTCGCCGTCGGCACGGTCGCGCTGATCGCGTCCAGCGCCTGGTGGATGGTGGTCGTCGATCTCATCCCCGCCTCCTCCCGCCCCTACGTCGGCGGCTCGACCGACAACACGGTCTGGGACCTGGTCATCGGCTACAACGGCTTCGGCCGGATCTTCGGGGCGAGTTCGTCGGTGGGCTCGCAGGGCAACGGGGCGAGCTTCGGCGGCGAGTCGAGCGTCTACCGGATGTTCAACGAGATCATGGGCGGCCAGATCTCCTGGCTGATCCCGTTCGCGGTCATCGCCCTGGTGGCCGGGCTGGTGCTGCGGGGACGGGCGCCTCGTACGGACACCAAGCGGGCCGCGTTGATGCTCTGGGGCGGCTGGTTCGTCCTGCACTACCTGACCTTCTCCCTCGCCGAGGGCACCTTCCACCCGTACTACGTCACCGCCATGGCCCCCGGGATCGCGGCCCTCACCGGTGCGGGCGGGGTCATGCTCCACGGCGCCTTCAAGGAGGGCTCGGTCGCGAAGTGGGGGTGGGTGCTGCCGCTGGCGGTCGCGGTGAGCGCGGTCTGGGCGGTCGTCCTGCTCCAGCGGGTGTCCGGCTCCGGGACCCTCTACACCGTCGCCGAGATCGTGGTCGCGGTGGCCGGCGCGGTCGCGGTGGCCGGGCTGCTCGCCGGGCGGTTCATGCGCCGACGCAAGCTGATCGGCCTCGCGTCCCTCGCCGCGGTCGTCGCGCTGCTGGCCGGGCCCGCCGCGTACTCCCTCTCCGCGGCCACCACCGCGAGCAGCAACGGCACCAACCCGACTGCCGGTCCCAACACCGGCGGCGGCATGGGCGGTGGCGGAGGCACGGGTGGCGGTCAGCGGCCCAGTGGGAACGCGCCGGGCGGGACCAGCAACTCCGGTGATTCCAGCGGCCAGTCCATGGGGCAGCCCCCGTCCGGCAGCACCTCGTCCTCCTCCAGCTCTTCTTCCTCCTCCTCTTCCTCCAGTTCCTCCTCCTCGTCCAGCTCCTCCACGGACTCCGGCAACAGCCAGGCGGGCGGCGGTGGCGGCGGCATGGGCGGCGGCTCGCAGGTCTCGTCCGAGATGATCACGTACCTGAAGAAGAACCAGGACGGCGCCACCTGGCTGGTGGCGGTGGCCACCGACCAGACGGCCTCCTCGATCATCCTGGAGTCCGGGCAGCCGGTGATCTCCATGGGCGGCTGGTCCGGCAGCGACGAGGCCATGACCCTCGCCAAGCTGAAGAGCCTGGTGAAGGCGGGCAAGCTGCACTACATCGTCGTCGGCGACAGCGGCCGGGGCGGCAGCGGCAGCGCCGCCACCGAGATCGCCGAGTGGGTCAAGGAGAACGGTTCCGCCGTGAGCGACTACAGCGGCCTCTACCGCCTGGACGCCTCCGACGTGAGCTGATCACCGGCCGACCGCACCACAGCGGGCCACCCGACCTGCACAGCGGGCCACCGGACTTCACGACCGGTGGCCCGCTTCGTGTTCTTCAGAAGTTGTCGTCAGAAGTGCTCGTCAGAAGTGGTCGTCAGAAGTGGTCGTCAGGAGTGGTCGCCGCGCCCGGCCCGGCGCAGGATGTCGCGTTCGCGGCCGGACGGGGTGTCGAGCGAGTCCTCGTGGTCGATGACGAGGGTGTCGCGGGGCGGTCCGGCCCGGCGCCCGGCCCCATAGCCGTCCGTCATCGCCTTCACCAGCAGCGCCTCCTGAGGCGCGGCCGGCCAGCTCTGGAGGAGGTAGAACTCCACGACGTTCTCCCCCGTCGCGTGGTCGACGGCCGTGTCCCGGCCGCGTGCGTGGACGCGCAGCCGGTACGACCCCGGCCCCTGCCAGGCGAGCGAGGGCAGGTCCGCGGGATCGTGCATGAGCGGGGTCACCAGGGCTTCGCCGGACGGGGACCGCCAGGAGAGCTCGGCGATCTCCTCCCAGCCCTCGGCGGGGCCGGGCGGCTCGGCGTGCAGCTCGACGGTGACCTCGACGTCGCCCGTGTGGATCCCGGTCGCCACCTCGATGTCACCGAGGTACGCGGACACGAGCCCGTTGTGCGACGCGTCGAGGTCGTCGGCCACGGGGCCTTCGGGATCCTTGATCTGAAAGCCGTGGTACTCGGTGAACACCGGGGCGGTCGCTGTGATCACACCGCGCACGCTACACACAACCCTCCGGCAACCGCGCCCCCTTCCCGCACACATGCCCGATCGCCGCCGCGAGGGAATGGCAGTCGAACAGCGCCGAGTGCTCCCCGCCGGGAACCGTCGGCCCGGGCAGACCGAGGGCCTGCCACAGCCGCCCCGAGTTCACCCCCGTCGTGCCCGGGGCGTGGGCGTTCAGCCAGGGGCGGATGTTCAGGAAGGCCGGGGTCAGAAGGCTGTTCCCGAGCTGTTCGCCGCGGACCCCGGCCCAGGCCGCGTTCTCGGCCAGCACGGTCATGTCGTTGCCGTAGGAGAGGACGGCCTCGCGCGCGCAGAAGCCCAGGAAGGCGTCCAGGGCCCGCGCGGGCGGGAGTCCGTCCCGGTCCACCGACTCCTGGTCGATGCCGGTGAGTTCGGTGAAGTACGGGGACAGCTCCGGGTTGGCCACCGGGCGGACCAGCGCCTCGTACGCCGCCACCACCTCGTACTCCTCGTTCAGCCGCAGCGCACCGATCTGCACGATCTCGCGGAGCTGGCCGGGGGCCGACCAGTTCCCTTCGACGGCGCCCGGCCAGGTGGTGTACTCGAGGTCGAAGACGACGAAAGTGGACACGAGTGCTTGCTCCTCACATGCGCGTGGTTCGGAGCCGGCATCCCTACCCCTCCGCGACCTCGCTTCCACGTGCCTCCCGGCGTGGCAGGCGGGGCAGCCGGGGGGCCGTACGGCGTGGGCTCGGTGGTTCCATCCAGGTCGCGGCGGTCGACGCGGCGGCCAGCAGGACGCTCAGGTGTTCCGCGAAGTCGGGGCCGGGGAGCGGGAGTTCGAAGTCGGGGTCCAGCTGGCCGAGGGCGACCGCGCCGGGGACGTAGTGCATGACCGCGTCGACGAGTTCCGTGCGGGGTGTCGCCGTGCGGTCAAGGTGGGTGAGCGCGCGGAGCACCGTCGGGAAGCTGGCGTCGTACGAGGTCGGGATGCCCGGGTCGGGGACGGCCATCAGCGGTTCGGGGGCGGGCCGGGTCGCTATCTTCGTCTGCTCGCGCCACCAGGCCGCCGCCTCCGTGTCGCCCAGCATCAGGTGGTGCAGATAGAGGCAGTACGAGGCGAGGTCGTCGCCGGCTCCGGCCGCGTACGCCACCAGGAGCGCGCGCTCCTTGTTTCCCCGCAGGGCGCTCCGGTCTTCAGGCCGGGGTGAATGCGAGCCCCTGTGGAGCAGGGCAGGGACAGCCGCTACGCCCCCGGGGCGGAACGGCGTTCACTCTCCTCAACCGCACGGCGCACGAGCGACACCAGCCATGAGTTGAGGGAGCGATCGTCCGCGGCAGCAAGCGCCTTGGCCTTGGCGTACAGGTCGTCGGGAAGTCGGAGATTCAGCTTGAGCATGCGTCAAGTCTGGCCCTAAAATGGGGCCATGTCCAGATTCCGTATGTACCCGACGAGCGAGCAGGCGGGCATCATGCTCGACCACTGCGCGCATGCCCGGTACGTGTGGAACCTCGCCGTCGAGCAGCACTCGCACTGGAGACGGGGCCGCAAGGCCGCACCCGGTTTCGCCGAGCAGTGCCGCCAGCTCACCGTGGCCCGGCGTGACAACGAGTGGCTGGCCGCCGGGAACGCCGACGTGCAGCAGCAGGCGCTGAAGGACTTCGCCAAGGCCAAGAACGCCCGGTTCGCCTCCGGGTTCGGCGAGCCGGGTTGGCGTAAGAAGTTCCAGCATGAGGGCTTCCGTGTGATCGGGACCGATCGTGTGCCGGAGTTCGAGCCGGACGGCTCGCCGAAGCTGAACGCGAAGACCGGCAAGCAGGTCATGGGCCGGTCCGTGGTGGTGCAGAAACTCAACCGGCGGTGGGCGCGGGTCAAGGTACCCGGTTGCGGCTGGGTCCGCTTCCGTCTCACCCGAGGCGATCTACCGAAGGCGAAGAGCTTCCGTGTCACCTTCCGCAACGGCCAGTGGCACGTCGCCTTCGCGGTTGTGCCCGAGCCGATTCAGGCGCCGGGAACGGGCGAGGTCATCGGTATTGACCGGGGCGTGAAGATCACGGCCGCGCTGTCGGACGGCCGGAAGATGAACTGCCCACGACTCACGGTCAAGGAGCAGGCGCAGATCCGCAAGCACCAGCGACGGGCGGCACGGGCGAAGAAGGGAAGCGAACGGAAGACCGCCGAGCATGCCAAGGTCGCGCGGCTCAGGGCACGCGAGGCCGACCGGCGTAAGGACTGGTGCGAGAAGACCAGCACGACGCTCGCCCGCACCTACGACCTGGTGCGGTTCGAGAAGCTGAACATCAAGAACATGACCGCCTCTGCCCGGGGGACGCTCGAACAACCCGGCCGCAATGTCAGGCAGAAGGCCGGGCTGAACCGGGCGATCCTCGCCCAGGGCTGGGGCCTGCTCCGGCAGCGCACGGAGCACAAGGCTCCGGGCCGGGTCGAGGATGTTCCCGCACCCTTTACGTCTCTGCGTTGCTCCGCCTGCGGATGGATCGAGAAGAGGTCGCGCAAGAGCCAAGCCGACTTCGACTGTGTGTCCTGCGGGTTCACCTGCAACGCCGATGAGAACGCAGCAAACAATGTCGCGGCAGGACAGGGCGGGATTCCCCGCCCCCGGCGCTCAGCCGGTGCCGGAGGGACGACAGTGGCCGCCGGCCGTTCGAGCGTCCGTGAACCTCAACCCACCCGGGTCGGAATCCCTCTCTTTTAAGAGGGGGAGGATGTCAAACCAGAACCGTCACCAGGACGACGACGGATAAGAGTTGCCTTCTCGACATCAGAACCTTCCAGAACACACGCAACGTCCGAGAGGCCCCCCTCGGCGGTGCCGACGCGTCATCGAGGAGCCGGACGTCAGCATGGAGGGCCCGCGCGCTCTCCCGCCACGGCATCGGGGATTCCCGGAACAATGCGGCCACCGCTGGCAGCGCGCAAGGTACCGGTTCCTTGCGCGCATCATTCGCAAAACGTGTGGCAGTGAAGGCTTTCGGGGTGAAGTTCCCCGATTTCCGGGCGCCCGTACCGGTGGCGCGCATCATGGAGAGGTCAGGCGCCCTCGGCGCCGAACCTTCCTGTCCGGGAGGTAGTGCCCCTCGTGCCGATCAAGAAGGGGCAGGCCGCTCCCGCTCCCGATCGTGGTGGGCGGGAGCGGTGGGGCCGGACGCGGCGCCCCGTTCCTCGTGGACCGGCTCCCGCAGCCCCGCCGCCCACAACACCACCGTCACCACCAGCGACGCCCCCGCCATCACCGCCATCGCGGCCCCCGGCGAGGTCAGTTGGGCGATCGTGCCCGCCAGCGCCGCGCTCAGTCCCTGGAGCGTGAGCATGCCCGCCGAGTGCAACCCCAGCGCGTGGCCGGTGAGTCGGGACGGTACGAGGGTCAGCAGGAGCTGCTGCTGGATCAGGCTCGCCCCGAAGCCGACCGACGCGAGCGCCGCGCAGACCGCGGCCACGGGCGCCGACGGACGCAGGGCGAAGAGCAGGTACGGGGCGGCCAGGAGCAGCAGCAGAGGTGTGGCCAGGCGGGTGCGCAGCCGGGGCGGAAGCAGTCTGCCGACGGTCAGGTCACCGGCCAGCATGCCGAGTGCCGCGCAGGCGAAGAGCAGGCCCGCGCGCTCGGGGTCGTACGCGACGAACAGGGACTCGCAGCCGACGACCAGGCCGTTGGGGATCCACAGGCCGAGATAGAGGCGGCGGCGCGGGGCGGACGACCACAGGTGGGCGTTCGTCCGCCAGGTCGCGGCGACGGACGGCCGGCCGTCGGCCCGGGGCGGGCGCCTGGTCAGTCCCGCGCGGGAGAGGAGGGCGGCCGCCGCGTACAGGGCGGCCGACACCAGCAGGGTGAGCGTCGGGGAGAGCAGGGCGACGAGGGCGCCGCCGGTCGCGTAGCCGCCGATCTGCATGAAGCCGCTCATCATGTTGAAGAGCGAACGCCCGGGCAGATACGCCTCCTTCGGGAGGATCTCGTTCAGCAGGCCCCAGCGGACGCCGCCACCGAGCGACGCCACCAGCCCCTGGGCCGCGATCACCGCGAACACCGCCCACAGCGGCAGGCCGGGCAGCGCGAGGGTCGCCGTGGCGACGGCGAAGACCAGGGCGAGGCCCGTCGTCGCGGCCCTCGGCGGCAGCCGGTCGGCGGCCGACAGCAGCGTCGTCGCGCCGACGACCTGGGCGAGCGAGGGGCCGAACATGCTGAGCGCCGACAGGAACGGGGAGGAGGTCGCCTCGTAGACGCGGGTGCCCAGGGCAAGCCCGCCGGTCGTCGAGGCGGCGGTCTGGAGGGCGGAGGTCACGAAGAGCGGGGTGAACTCCGGGGTGCGGAAGAGGTCCCGGTAGGCGTGCCCGGAGGACGTGGGCGTGTCTCTGTGCGTGGGCGTGTCTCTGTGCTGGGGCGTGTCTCTGTGCGGGGGCATGCCGTGGACGATCACGCCGTCCGCGGGCCTGCGGCTAATGTTTCGCACCTGCGCGAAACCTGGAGGAAGGGGCGCTGTGGGCTGGTGGCAGGTGAACGCCGACACGCTCGCCGGGAGCCGGTTCGTGGTCTCGCCGCTCGCCGAGACGTTCGCGAGCCTGAAGGTGCTGCACGCGGGCACGGGGGCGCACCCCGGGGAGCACGCCTGGCTGGCCGCCCATCTGCCCGCGTATCGCGCCGAGTTGGCCCGCGCCCCCCTCACCGCGCTGCTCGTCCGCTCCGGCCTCGGCAAGGAGTGGATCGCCGACTTCCTCACGCCCACACCACGCGAGGGCGAGCCCTTCGCCGAGGAGATCGCCCGCGTCCGGCACGCCGACCCGGCCGCCGCCCGCGCCCACCTCACCCTCTCCCTGGCCGGCCCGCTGCCCGCCGCCCTGCACCGCGACGACCTGCCGGCCCGCGCGGCCGACCTCCTGACGTACGTGTGGGAGGAGACCGTACGGCCGTACTGGGCGCGGCGGCGGCGTGTCCTGGAGGCCGATGTCCTCGCCCGTACGGCGCAGCTGGGGCAGGGCGGCTGGGCGGCGGTGCTGGACGCGATGCGGCCGGGGATGCGGTGGCTCGGCGGCAACCGGCTCCAGGTCAACCGGCACGAGTATCCGCCGCGCGAGATCTCCGGGGCCCGGCTGGTGTTCGTGCCGGTCACGCCGCAGCGGGTCGGGTGGGTGGCGTGGGAGGAGCGGGAGCGGTACGCGGTGGTGTACCCGTGCGCCGGGGTCCTCGCGGACGGGGGCGAGGGGACGGTGTCCGCGGCCCTCGGGCCCCTGCTCGGCGAGGCCCGTGCCCGGGTGCTCGTCCTGCTCGACTCCCCCATGAGCACGACCCAGCTGTGCGCGGTGACCGGGCAGGGGCTGGGTTCCGTGGGCCGCCATCTGAGGGTGCTGCTGGACGCGGGGCTGGTGCGGCGGGGCCGGGCGGGGCGGTCGGTGCTGTATGCGCGGACGGCGGCCGGGGAGGTGGTGGTCGCTGCCGGGCGGGGCCGGGACGCTCGGCCGGCCGGGGAATCTTCGCCCGCGCCGCCCCTGCCCCGTCCCATCCCTGGGGCCGAGCCCCCAGACCCCCCGTCGGCCTGAGCGGCCTCGTCCTCGAGCGCCGGACGGGCCGGACATGCCTGAACCCAGCTGGGGAGAGCCGGCGCCAGAGCCCCCCAAGGACCACACCGGTGACCGGAGATAGCATCCGTTTATGACTACAGACAACGCTGCCACCTCCCCCCTGGCCGTCGAGATCGGTGCCCTGAAGGGCGGTTCCGCGGACCTCGCGCAGTACAGCGGCAAGGCCGTGCTCGTGGTGAACGTGGCCTCCAAGTGCGGGCTCACCCCGCAGTACACGGGCCTCGAAGCGCTGCAGGCGCGCTATGCCGAGAAGGGCTTCACCGTGCTCGGTGTGCCCTGCAACCAGTTCCTCGGGCAGGAGCCCGGCTCCGCCGAGGAGATCGCGGAGTTCTGCTCGGCGACGTACGGCGTGACCTTCCCGCTGACCGAGAAGGTCGAGGTCAACGGTGACGGGCGGCACGCGCTGTACGAGCGGCTCGTCGGGCACGCCGACGCCGAGGGGCACACCGGGGACATCCGCTGGAACTTCGAGAAGTTCCTGATAGGCCGGGACGGCTCCGTCGTCGCCCGCTTCTCGCCGCAGACCGAGCCCGAGTCGGCGGAGCTGGTCGCCGCCGTGGAGCAGGCCATCGGCTGAACCTCCGGGGCCGTCGTTGACCTTGCCCCAGGGGCAGGGAGCACCGTCCCTCTCGCCGGGCGGAGGGCGCCCGGTGACGGAGGATGGGCCAGTGGACGTCGACCGGGATCTGCTCACCATCGGTGCCTTCGCCGCACGCTCACGGCTGTCGGCGAAGGCACTGCGGCTGTACGACCGGCTGGGACTGCTCGCGCCGGCGTACGTCGACGAGCTGAACGGCTACCGGTACTACCGCGCCGACCAGGTCGAACGCGCTCGGCTTGTGGCGCTGCTGCGGCAGCTCGACATGCCGCTCGCGCGGATTGCGGAGATCGTCGAACTGGAGGGTGAGCGGGCCGCCGAGCGGCTCGCCGCGTACTGGGCCGAGGCCGAGTCGCGCTTCGCGTCCCAGCGGACCCTCGCCGCCTACCTCCGTGGACGGCTCTCAGGAAGGGATCCCGGAATGGACAGTACGTACGGGACATTCACGGTGGAAACGGTCGAGATGGGCCCGCAGGTGGTGCTGACCGAGGCGCGGCACGCCCTCGCGCACGAGTTGCCGGCGTGGATCGAGGCGTCGCTCGGACGGCTGGAGAAGGGCGCGGCCCTCTGCGGCGGAACGACGGGGGCACCCTTCGTCGTCTACCACTCCGAGGTGTCGATGGAGAGCGACGGCCCCGTCGAGTCGTGTGTGCCGGTGGCGGACGAGAACGCGGCTCGCGCGTGGGCGGCCGAGCACAGTACGGCCCGGGGGACGAAGGTGCGCGTGGAGCCTGCGGGACGGCTCGCCTACACCCGGATCACCAAGGCCCAGGTGGCCCATCCGCAGATCGTCGCGGCCTTCGAGGCGGTCGAGCGGTGGATCGCCGAGCGCGGGCTGACGGTCGTCGGTCCGTGCCGCGAGGTGTACTTCGCGGACTGGGGCGCGGCCGGGCCCGAGGACCCGGTGTGCGACGTGGCGTTTCCCGTCGCGTAGACGTGGCGTTCTGCGTGGCGTAGGGGATTCCCTACGGCCGTAGCGGATCGGACGGGTCCTGTCGGCCAACTGTCGGCGGGTGGTTAGCGTCTACTCCAACATCGGAGGAACGTCTGGTGAGTACCGCACCCGCCCGCCCCGCACGAGTGAACGGAACGGAAGAGCCGCAGTGGCCTTTGCCGAGCTGACCCCGCGCCGCCATGGCTCGCGCGCCGACGAACCCTCGCCGGCGCGCGATCCATGGCGTGAGCGCCACCGAGTCGCCCTGACGACCGCCGCCTGCGCCCTGCCGCTGTACTTCCTGTGGTGGGCGCTCTTCGCGACCGGCGGCGGCGATCTCGCGGCCCAGGTGGCGTGGGCCGAGTTCGCGAAGATGTACCCGGACTCCGCGGTCAACCTGTTCTGGTACGGCGGCCTCCACGCGGCCAACTACAGCGTGCTCTCGCCGTACCTGATGGCGGCGCTCGGCGTCGTAGCGGTCACGCTGCTCTCGGGCCTCTCGGCCTCCTGGCTGGCGGGCGAGGTCGTCACCCGTACGGGCGTACGCAGGCCGTTGGCGCCCGCGCTGGCCGTCACGTTCTCCCTGTGGTGCCAGGTGGTGTCCGGGCGCTCGACGTTCATGCTGGGCACCTCCTTCGCCCTGGGGGCCCTGCTGGCGGTGTTGTCCGGGCGTACCGGGCGGCATCTCGCCGTGGCGGCGGTGTGCGCGACGCTGTCCACGCTGGGCAGCCCCGTCTCCGGGCTGTTCCTCCTCGTGATCGGCGCCGCGTATCTGCTGTCGCGCGAGTGGGGCCGGGCGGTGGCGCTGCTCGTCCCGCCGGTGGCGGTGGTCGCCGTCACCACGCTGCTGTTCCCCTTCGAGGGCGAGCAGCCCATGCCGTTCAGCCGGATATGGCCGCCGGTCGTGCTGTGCGCGGTGGTGGTGCTGACCGCGCCGAGCGCCTGGCGGGTGCTCCGCCTCGGCGCCGCGATCTACGCGCTCGGCGTGGTGCTCTGCTACCTCATCCCCACCCCCATCGGCACGAACGTCGAACGCCTCTCCGAGCTGGCGGCCCCGGCGGCGGTCCTGGCGATCGCCATGTACCGCGGCGAGATGCGCGCGGACGACTCCGCCCGGCTCCCCCTGTCCTGGTTCACGCCCCGGCGGCGCAAGGTGGCCTGCGCCGTGGCCATGGCCCTCGCCCTGAGCTGGCTGACCGGCAAGACGACCGCCGACATCGTCACCAACACCGAGGTGCCCGAGTGGGCGGTCAAGACCGACGGCGTGGTGAACGAACTCCAGCGGCTCGGGGCCTGGAAGACCCGCGTCGAGGTGGTGCCGGCCCGCGACCACCGCGAGGCCGCGATCCTCGCGCCGTACATCAACATGGCGCGCGGCTGGAACCGCCAGGCCGACGTCGAGCGCGGCCGCCTCTTCTACGAGGGCCACGGCGGGACCGAGGTGCCCGAGGGCGGCTTCTCCGCGACGGCGTACAAGGCCTGGCTGTCCCAGTGGGCGGTCGGCTTCGTCGTCCTCGTCAACGGCGAGCCGGACGGGCCCGCCAAGCTCGAACACGCCCTGGTGAGCAGCGAGCCGGACTATCTCCAGCGGGTCTGGGAGGACGCGAACTGGAAGATCTACCGGGTGAAGAACGCGACGCCGCTGGTCGACAAGCCCGCGTCCGTCGTCAGCGCCGACGGGGCCAACCTGGTGATCCGCATGCCGAAGCCCGGCGAGGTCATCGTCCGCGTCGCCTACTCCCCCTGGCTGTGGGCCGACAACGGCTGTCTCACCGCCGACCGCGAGTCCGACGGCGAGATCACGGAGTTCACCCGCCTGACGGTCCACGAGGCGGGCGACGTCCGCATCAGCTCGGCGTACGGCGGCCCGTCCAGCAAGACGGCACTGGAGTGCGAGAAGGAGGAGGAGCAGCAGCAGCAGGGGGAGCAGTGAGCGGGCCGCGCCCCGAGCTTGTCAGGGGCGCGGGGAGCTGCCTCTTCAGGGGCGCGGGGAACTGCGCGAACAACCACGACGTACTCGCACCCGCCGACGCACGAAACCCCCCGAGCTCACAGGCGCAAGCAGGCGGGGTGGAAGGGGCGGCAGCCCCTGGGGGATGGGACGGGTAGGGGCGGCGGGGGCGAGAAAGCCCCCGCCGCCCCCGGCACCCCTCCGCTCAGCTCACCCGGGTGACCTTCGCCGGGAACCCCGGCTCGGTGAGCGCGCTCTTCAGCGCGACCGGCACCTCGACCCCGTCGCCCGACCCGTCACCGACCGCCAGCGAGCCGACCTTCGTGCCGGCCTTCGCCGCGTGCGGGATCGTCTTGACCGCGTCCAGCTTCAGCTCGACGGTCTCACCCGCCCAGCCGATCGCGGACACGTCCTTGGTGACGACGACCGGCGTACGGCCGCCGAGCCCGTCGTCGACGTATCCGACGACATCGCCCTTCTTCAGGATCGTGCTGGCGATCAGCGCGTCCTGGGCGGCGAGCATGGCCGTCTTGCTGACCGCGTTGACCGTGTCGATGATCGGCGGCGTGTGCTGGCCGAGGACCGCGCCGACGACGGTGACCGTCTCGCCGCCGACCTCCTTGTTCGCCGCGAAGAGCAGATTGCCGCCGGCGGCCGTGGTGGAGCCCGTCTTGATGCCGATGGCGCCGTCGAACGGGACGAGCGTGTTGTAGTTGCGCCACTTCTGGCCGGAGGGGTCTTTCCACTCGGGCAGCTTGGTGATGTCCACCAGTGCCTGGATCTTCACCAGCTCATTGCCCAGCTTGACCTGGTCCGCGGCCGTGGAGACCGTCGTCTCCTTCAGCCCGGACGGGTCGGTGTACTTCGTGTTGGTCATGCCGAGCTCCTTGGCGGCGGCGTTCATCTTCTTGACGAACGCCTCCTCGGAGCCGTTGCTGTCCCAGCGGGCCAGGAGCCGTGCGATGTTGTTCGCGGACGGAATCATGATGGCCGCGATCGCGTCGTACTGGGAGAGCTTGTCGCCCTCCTTGACGGTGTTGAGCGTGGACTCGCCGTCCTTGTCGTAACCGCCCTCGGTCTCGCCCTTCGCGTCGACCTCGATCGTCGCGCCCTTCTCGCCGGACTTCATCGGGTGGTCCTTGAGAATGACGTACGCCGTCATGGCCTTGGCGACCGAGCCGATGGCGACGGGCTTCTGCTCGCCGAAGGTGTCCATCGTGCCGATGCCGTTCACATCCATCGCACCCTGCCCCTCGCCCGGCCACGGCAGGGACACCTTCTCGCCCTTGAAGGCGTAGGACTCGTCGGCGGTCAGCGCGAGCGTGGGCGCCGGGAGCGGGCGTACAGCCTGTACGACTGCAAAGACGATCACCAGGAGCGCGACCAGCGGGGTCCAGATCTTGACCCTGCGGATGATCGTGCGGACCGGGGTCTGGCGGGGCGGCGGAGTGTTCGTCAGCTCGGCGAGCAGGTCCAGCGGCGGCTTGGGCGGCAGCGGCTGCTGCGTGGTCCGCTCCGGGCCGACCTGGGGGATGGCACGGGTGGCTTCGGCCGGGCTGATCCCGACGCCTCCCTTGGGCGCGGGCGCGTCGGGGGCTCCGGCCGCCGCCCAGGAGGGCGTGGAGCGGGCCGGGGGCTCATCCAGCGGCTTGAGCGCGACGAACTTACTGGCCCGCTCGGCGTCGGCCTTGGGGGCGGACGGCCCGTCGTCGGCCTTCGGGGTGGACGGCTTGGCGTCGGCCTTCGGGGCGGGCGGCTTGGCGTCGCCCAGCTTGAGCATGGTGGTGGGCTGGTCGACGGCGGGCGGCTTGGCGTCGCCCGCCGGGTCGGACGGCTCGGCGTCGGCCTTCGAGGCGGACGGCCCGTCGTCATCCTTCGGGGCGGACGGCTCGGCGTCGGCCTTCGAGGCGGACGGCCCGTCGTCGGCCTTCTGGGCGGGCGGCTTGGCGTCGCCCAGCTTGAGCATGGTGGTGGGCTGGTCGACGGCGGGCGGCCGGGGCGCCTTGAAAACGGCGGTCGGCTGATCCACGGCAGGCTCCTCGGCTCCGCCGTCGTCAGCAGCTTCCTTCCCACCCGGGCGGCTTTCGTCGGCGACTGCGGGTGGCCCGGCCGGGGCGTCCCCGTCGTCGACGCCCGTCGGCTCACCGGCTGCCGCCTCGGAGCCGGCGTGGTCACGGGCTCCGCCCGACTCGTCGACGTCCCGGGCGGAGCCGGCGCTCCCACCGGCGGCATCCGCCTCGTCGGCGTCCGGGCGGGAGTCGGCGACACGCGACACCTCGCCGGCTTCGCGAGCGGAACCGGGCTCGGGGCCGGAACCGGGCTCGGAGCCGGAACCGCCACCCCTCGACGCCGCTACCGCTCCGCGAGAGGCCTCGGCAGTCTCGCCGGGCTCGGGAGCGGCATCGGCATCGGCTGCCGGGGCGGAGTCCACGTCCGAGGTCGCGACAGCCTCGGCTGCCCGTGCCCCGTCGGCTTCCGGCGCGTCATCGGCGGCACGCGACACACCGGGTTCCGCGGCGGAGCCCGCCTCCGACTCCGGGGCGGTGTCGGTGTCGCCGCTCCCGGGCTCGTCGTTCTCCGGAGCGGACTCGGCACCCGAGCGGTCGGCGGAGCCGGAGCCTACCTCGCCCTTGGCGCCCACGCCCTCGTCGACCTCCGACTCGGCGTCAGCCTCTGCCGCAGCTGCGGAGACTCGTGCCGCGGGGGCGGCATCCGTCCCAGAGTGAGCGGCGCCCGGCAGGCGCCGGCCGGCGACACCTTCCGCCGCCTCGCCCCCGGGCTCCGTCTCGCCGTCACCGGCCGCGTCGGTGTCCACAGCGGCCTCAGGCTCGCCGTCAGCACCCAGCCCGGGCTCGAGGCCGGGCTCGAGACCGGTCTCGGCCTCATCCACGACGCCGACGTCCGACCCTGAACCGTTCCCGCCCGAGCTCGCCCCTCGCGGAGCCTCCTCGGCAGCCTCGGCAGCCGCATCCCCCAGCAAGGCCCGCCGGGAGAACACCGCCGTCGACTGATCCGCCTTCGGCGCCGAATCCCGCGCCACCGCCAGCCGAGGATCCACAGACGCCGAACCGGAAGCCGAAGCCGCACCGGAGGACTCGGCCGCGTCCGGAACCGCCCCCCGGTTCCCCGACGTCGACCCCGTCGACGACTCGTACCGCTTCGACCTGTCGGGGGACGTGCCCGCCACCGATGCCTCCTCCCGCGCGCCGCCCGCCCTCGGGCACGCGCCCTACCGAACCGTGAAACCGTATGCCCCCGTCGCCCGGACACCGCCACGGCGCAACCGTGCCGCTGTCCGAACCATGTACCAGTGTCCTGTGTGCGGGCTTAACCCCTGCGGTAGACGAGAACGACATAGCTACCGGTTCCACTACATTCCGGTCACGCACCCTCGACAGACCAATGTGAGAGGGGTCACCCTGTCTTTCATCCACGCGGGGAGGCATGGATGGGCAGGAGCCGCAGAACACTTCCGGAGGAGCTTCTGTTGCTGGCGTTGGACCCGACCACGGGTACCACCGCACAGCCGCAGTCGCTCGACCTCGGTCTGGCCGGAGCACAGCTAGTGGAGCTGGCGCTGGCCGGACGGATAGCCCCAGACGGGGATCGTATCGCCGTGGTAGCCCCACGGCCGACTGGAGATCCAACACTGGACCACGCTTTGGAATTGCTGCGCCGACGCGGCGCTCCGGTGCGCGCGGTGCACTGGATCGGCGGGCCCCGACTGGGGCTGCGCCAGACCTACCTGTCACACCTGGAGCGCTGCGGCATGGTGCATGCCGTCGCGGGCCAGATGTGCGGGGTGCTGCCGACGACGCGCTATCAGGCGACGGACACGGCCATCAGCCGGGAGATCAGGTCCCGGCTGGATTCAGCGATCCGCACCGGCGTACCGCCGGACCCGCGGACGGCCGCGCTCGCCGCCCTGGCCCACGCCGTGGGCCTCGGCAAACACCTGTACCCGGGGAACGAGGGACGCTCGTCCCGCTCCCGGCTGCGGGACCTGATCCGGCACGACCCCATGGGCGGCCTGGTGGCCCACGCCGTCATGGACGTGCAGAACGGCGTGGCCGCACAGCCACGCCGCAGCCCGGCACCGGCCGGCCGCCAGGCCGCCCCCGGCGCCAGGCCACCCGCACCGGAACCCTCGCGCGGAGTTCCGATGCAGCCACGCCGCGGCTCCATGGCACGCGTCGTGGCGCACTGAGCCACCGCGGCGCCGATCCACCGCGCCGTCGCTCCACTGATCCATTGCTCCACACGCACCGTCAGTACCGAGCCACGCCAAGGGACACAAGGACCGGTTCGGGAGCCGCCGGCTCGCGCGGGGCGGTGAGGCCTATGCCCTCGCCGCCCCGCGCGACCGCATTTCCGGCCCACCCCGGCAGGGACCTCGCCGAGACGGGCAGAGATCCGGCAGATACGGCAGGGATTCGGCAGATATCCGGCAGGGATCCCGCCGAGATCCCTCCACGGCGGAAAAACACCGGCGCAACAGGCGCGTACCCAGCGCATATCCGCCGTTTTCCAGCGGTAGTAAGCACCTTGGTGGCAATCTGCTCGACAGCAGATAAGCAAACCAGAGGCCCGCAGCCGGAGGTGCACGTCCCGTGGCGTCCAATGTCAATCCCACCGTCCGGCGCCGCCGGTTGGGCCAGGAGTTGCGCAAACTCCGCGAGGACAAGGGCATGACGGCCGAACAGGTCGCCGACCGCCTGCTCGTCTCCCAGTCGAAGATCAGCCGCCTGGAGAACGGCCGCCGCAGCATCAGCCAGCGCGACGTGCGCGACCTGTGCGGTGTCTACGAGGTCGAGGACCAGCGCATCGTCGACTCACTGATGCAGATGGCCAAGGACTCGCGCCAGCAAGGCTGGTGGCACGCCTTCGGCGACGTCCCGTACAGCGTCTACATCGGCCTGGAGACCGACGCGGCGAGCCTTCGGGTGTTCGCGCCGCAGGTCATTCCGGGACTGCTCCAGACCCGCGCCTACGCCGAGGCCGTCATCACGGGCGCCCTGCCGGAGACATCGACGACGGAGATCGAGAAACGGGTCCAAGTGCGCATGCGGCGGCAGGATCGTGTCTCCGCCGAGGAGAATCCGCTGCGCCTGTGGACGGTGCTGGACGAAGCCGCCCTGCGCCGCGTCGTCGGCAGCCGCTCCCTCATGCGCGAGCAACTGGAACACCTCGTCGAGATGTCACAACTGCCCCATGTGACCATGCAGATCCTGCCGTTCGGAGTGGGGGCGCACCCCGGCCTCAACGGCCAGTACTCCATCCTCGAATTCCCCGACACGGCGGACTCGAGCGTCGTGTACATCGAGGGCGTCACCAGCGACCTGTACCTGGAGAAGCCCCACGACGTCCAGAACTACAGCGTGATGTACGAGCACTTGCGGGCGCAGGCCCTGAACGCGGACCAGACCCTCCGGTTCATCCTGGACGCCGCCAAGGAATACGCCCGCTGAGTGACTCCTGAGCAAGGGGGCGGCGGAAGATACACCATTCACACACTTCAAGGGAAGACTCTTCCTGAATATGCCACCCGCACGGGTGAACAGTCGCTTCGACAGCCGAGGTTGGCGAGTAGCGTCGATCACGCCAGGAAGTAACGGTCTTGGCGAAAACCGAACCGTGGGTTCCCGACGGAGTTCACGGCGCGGCGACAGTTCAGCGACGAACCGCCCGGAGCAAAAATGGCAATTCAGCAAGGCACCACGGACAGGTGGGTCAAATCTTCGTACTCCATCGGGAACGGTGAATGCGTCGAGGTCAAGTCACCCGTCCCCGCCACCCTCGGCGTCCGCGACTCCAAGGTCCCCGAGGGACCGGCCCTGGCCTTCCCCGCCGACGCGTGGAACGTCTTCGTGGCATCGATCAAGGCGTAAGGCGCGACACCCTCAAGTCCACAACGGACAGCTCCACAACGGAGGGCTCCGCAACGGAGAGCTCCACAATCGACAACCTCACAAGCACCACCGACAGAGCCCTCTCGACTGGCCCGCCGTCCCGGCCGAGGGGGCTCGGCCTCTGTTCAGGCGGCGCGGGGTGCGACGCGGTCAGCGCAGCCGGTCCACATACCTGTCCGTCCCCGGCACCGTGGGGATGAAGGGCGCCAGCAACTCCAGCCTCCCCAGGCCGCCCGCGGCGGAGCCGCCCAGGGACGCGGCGGCCAGCTCCTCCCCCAGACCCGCGAACCATGCCTCCCAGCACTCGCGCGGGTCGGTCTCCAGGAACCACAGCAGGGTGAGCCGGGTGTCGACGCCCTCGACCTGCTTCACGTACGACATCCGGTCGAGGGGCAGCGGCGTCGGCCGGAACACCGTGACCATGGCCGCCGGTGAACCGGCGAGCCGCTTGGGCAGATGGCGCCCCCTCAGCCACTCCAGCAGCTCCTCCCGCTGCTCCGGCCCTTCGGTGTCCACGACCTCCAGCACCAAGCCCGCGTACGGATGGTCGAGGGCGTGGAAGTCACGGGGCCCGGCGGCCCCGTCGCGGTACACGGTCACCTCGCGGTCCTGGAAGGCCGTGAACACGTGCGTACGGTCCTGGTAGACCCGTGCGTCGCGATTCAGCCGCTTGTTGATGGCGACGGTCCACCTCATGTGGTCGTCGTAGCGGCCGTCGGTGATCCAGTACGTGGAGAGGTAGCAGCCGGCGGTGACCGGCTGGGCGATGGCCGACTTCTCGGGCGTACGCAGGAGTTGGAGGTCGCGCGTGGCCACCCAGCGGCGGCCGGCGTACATCCAGGGCATGGCCATCGCGCCCGCGTAGTAGTGGTCGTCCTCGTACCAGCGGTTGTACGCGTACTCGTGGCCGGGATGCGGCTCGACCATCGTGATCAGGGCGTGGCCGGGACGTACGCCGTACGGGCCGACGGCGGCCAGTTCGGCGTACGTGTCGCTGTCGCTGCGGGTCTCCTCGCTCATTCCCTTCCCCTTCCTGGGCGGCTCGCCCATACTCTGACGCCCCGTCAGATATTGCGCCAGAGCCAGGGAGGCCATCGATGTCACTGCTCTCGGGAAAGACGGTCGTCGTGTCGGGGGTCGGCGCCGGGCTCGGCGGGCGGGTCGCGGAGGCGGTCGTACGGGACGGCGGGAACGCCGTGCTCGGGGCGCGCACGGAGGCGAACCTCGCCAAGGCCGCGGCCGATGTGGACCCGGGCGGGACGCGTACGGCGTACCGGGCGACCGACATCACCGACGAGGCGCAGTGCGAGGCGCTGGCGACGCTGGCGCGGCAGCGGTTCGGGGCGATCGACGCCGTGGTGCATGTGGCCGCCTGGGACAGCTACTTCGGCGGCCTGGAGGACGCGGACTTCGCGACCTGGCAGTCGGTCCTGGACGTGAACCTGCTGGGCACGCTGCGGATGACCCGCGCGTGTCTGCCGGCGCTGAAGGAGGGGGGCGGCGGGTCGGTGGTCGCCATCGGCACACAGTCGGCGGTGGCCGCGCCCTCACAGGTGCGGCAGGCGGCGTACGCGGCGTCGAAGGGGGCGCTGACGAGCGCGATGTACTCGCTGGCGCGTGAGCTGGGCCCGTACCGGATACGGGTCAACACCGTGCTGCCGGGCTGGATGTGGGGGCCGCCGGTGGAGGCGTACGTCCGCTTCACCGCGCTCACCGAGGGCGTACCGGAGGCCGAGGTGCTGGCGCGCCTCACCGAGCGCATGGCGCTGCCCGAACTGGCCACGGACGGGGATGTCGCGGACGCGGTGGTGTTCCTTGCCTCGGACCGGGCGAGGGCGATCACCGGCCAGTCGCTGCTGGTGAACGCGGGCGAGCTGATGCGCTGAACCGGCCCGCCGACCTGGCCCGTCGCCTCATGCGGCGGGCCCCTTTTTCGGCCATTCTGATGTTCATATACATAAACCTAGGTCACCGCTCGGAACTTTTTTACTCCCTCTTGACCTTCCACTCGCTTGCCGTGCACGCACCACCGAACTCAGAGTTCACATGCCTGACTCTGGCGGCGGACCCTGGAAGGGGGCCCATGAACAGTCTCGACTGGGCCGTACTGATCGGCTACTTCGGTGTGATGGTCGTGATCGGCGTCTGGTCGCACAAGCGGGTGGACAACGTCAGCGACTTCTTCACCGCCGGCGGCAAGATGCCGTGGTGGCTGTCCGGCATCTCGCACCACATGTCGGGCTACAGCGCGGTGATGTTCACCGGGTACGCGGGCATCGCCTACACCTACGGTGTGACCTCCTTCGTCACCTGGTCCTTCCCCATCGCCCTCGGTATCGCCATCGGCTCCAAGCTCTTCGCGCCGCGCATCAACCGCCTGCGCTCCCGCCTGCATGTGGCGTCCCCTCTCGAGTACCTGAAGAACCGCTACAACCTGCAGACCCAGCAGGCGCTGGCCTGGTCCGGCATGCTGCTGAAGATCGTGGACGTGGGCGCGAAGTGGGCGGCGATCGCGACGCTGCTGTCCGTCTTCACGGGCATATCGCTGAACCAGGGCATCCTCATCACCGGCGGCATCACGGCGATCTACTGCACGATCGGCGGCCTCTGGGCGGACGCGCTCACCGAGTTGGGCCAGTTCGTCATCCAACTCCTCGCGGGCGTCGCGATGTTCGTGGCGGTGGTCGGCGAACTGGGCGACTACGGCGGCTTCTTCGGCGTCTGGGACCGCCCGGAGCTGAAGGGCCACACCGAACCGCTGGTCGGCCCCTACGGGACGGTCTTCCTGCTCGCCTTCCTCTTCATCAAGCTCTTCGAGTACAACGGCGGCATGCTCAACCAGGCCCAGCGCTATATGGCCACGGCGAGCCCGCGCGAGGCCGAGCGCTCGGCACGGCTGTCGGCGGTGCTGTGGCTCGTCTGGCCCCTGGTGCTGTTCTTCCCGATGTGGATGTCGCCGCTGCTGGTGACCTCGGAGAAGGGCGACGGCTCCGACACGTACGCGCTGATGACCGAACAGCTGCTGCCGCACGGCCTGCTGGGCCTGGTGATCGTCGGCTTCTTCTCCCACACGATGGCCATGTGCTCCTCCGACGCGAACGCCATCGCGGCCGTCTTCACACGTGACTGCGCGCCGGTGATCTGGCGCAGGGCGCGGACGTGGAACGAGGGGCAGGGGCTGCGGGTCGCCCGGATCGCGACCGTCGTCTTCCTCGGCCTGTCGATGGCGGCGGCCACACAGGTCAACTCCCCCGCGTTCAAGGACATCATCACGGTCGTCATCAAGTGGGTCGCCGGCCTGATGGGTCCGATGGCGATCCCGATGATGCTCGGCCTGCTCCGCCCGTTCCGCCGCTCCGGCCCGACGGCGGCGCTCACCAGCTGGGCCTGCGGACTGTTCGCCTTCTGGCTGGTCAACTACCCGATCCACTGGAGCATGGAGGGCGGCGTACCGCTCCAGTACCAGGTGTCGATACCGCTGGCGGTCTCCCTGGTTCTGTACATCCTGATCGGCTTCCTGAAGCCGGAGGACACTCCGGAGCGGCTGGCGATCATCGAGAAGATCAACACGGACGGGGACGGGGACGGCGCTGCGGCAGCCGTGCCGGGTCAGGGGGAGCAGGCGTCGAGCCCGACCGGGGTCTGAGGGTTCTCCGGTCGAGGGTTCGAAGGGCCGACTCCCGGTGGGGACCATGGGCCACCGGGAGTCGGCCCAGGCATGGGAACCTGGCAGGATCTCCCACATGATCCGGGCTGCGGTTGCGAACGACGTCACAGAGATCCGCGCGATGATCCGCGAACTGGCCGAGTACGAGCGGGCGGTCGAGCAGGCCAGGGCGACGGAGGAACAACTCCGCCAGGCGCTGTTCGACGACACGCACCCGGCCGCGTTCGCCCTGATCGCCGAGGACGACGACACCGCCGAGACCGTGGGCTACGCCCTGTGGTACCCGCGCTTCTCGACCTGGACGGGCACGCGCGGCATGCACCTGGAGGACCTGTACGTTCGGCCGGGGGCCCGGGGCGGCGGCCACGGCAAGGCCCTGCTCGCCACCCTCGCCGCGCTGTGCGAGCGGGAGGGCTACGAGCGGTTCGAGTGGTGGGTCCTGGACTGGAACGAGCCGGCGGTGGAGTTCTACAAGTCGCTCGGGGTGGAGTTCCTGGACGAGTGGAGGGTGTGCCGGTTGTCGGGGGCGCCGCTGAAGGAATTGGCGGGGCGGGCGCCGGGGCGCTGAGACCGGTGGGCGTGCCTCGGGTGCGATGCTGCTCTTCATGCCCGCACGCCGAACGGGCCGCGACCCGTGACGTCCTACGGGCGCAGGCCCTCCCCCAACTCCGCGAATGGATCACGCGGGCGATCAGCGCCGACGAGACCTGGCGTCTGGCCCCGCACCAGCGCTACCGGGAACTGGCCGACGGCCACCTGACGCACCGCGACGAGATGTGAGCCGGGCCCGGCGGGGACAAGCTGGTGGTCAGTACCGAAAGCTGGCCCGTCCCTCGGAGATGTAGATCATCCAAGGCAGGATGGTTTCACCGTCGCCTTCGGCGCCGTCCACGGGCCGTAGCTCCACGCCGAGGTCCCGGACGGCGGCGACGGCCCCGATCAGCTCCTCGGGGAAGTGCAGTCTGCGGGCTTCCTCCTGGGCGGCGAACAGCGGGCCGAGCCGGTCCCATCCGGCGCGGGGCTCGAAGCGGCAGCGGAACCAGGGCTGGTCGGTGGTGATGTCGAGGAGGAGCCCGACGAGCGAGCCGCCGTGCCAGACCTCGTACGCGGCCGTGCCCACCACATGCCCTCCCCGGATGGTTGATGGCCCCCCATGACGCATCTCGGCGAGCATGCCGGTCGGTCGTGTGTAACCACGGTGTGCGTACGCGTCCCGGCAAGAGGCCTCGCCTGACACGGTCCGTCAGTTCACGTGGGCCGCGATCACCCGCGCGCACGCCAAGGACTCCGTGTGCGTCGTGTCCACCTCCACGTCGTACACGACCCCTTCGTGCACCGCGTCCGCCTGGGACGCGGCCATCCCCCGGACCCGGTCTCCCCGTGCGATCTCCCGGCCCGCCGCTACCTCGCTCTCGCATCGCACGCCGGCCCACAGGACGTTCAGGCCGGGGTCCAGGAGCTTCTGCCAGCGCTGTTGGGCGGCGGCTCCGCCCAGGAAGACGTCGTCGATGATGATTCTCGCGCCGGCTCGGGCCATCGCCACGACGCCCTTCGCCCAGGCCTGCTCCAGCGCCCGGAAGTCCGCGCCGACGGTCACCCCGCCGTCCGCCGCGAACTCGATGCCCCCGTCCGACTCCGACGTCTGCATCCTCGCGGGCATCGCGTCGATGAGTGAGTCGACTCCGAACACCAGCCACGGGTCGGGCAGTACGGCCTGCAGACACCGCACGATCCCCGACTTGCCCGAGCTGGAACCGCCGTTGAGAATGATCATCTGGGTCGTCACGGGGCCACAGTAGGGCGTTCGCCCTCTCACCCCTTCCTCTTTACTACGCGCAGGCCTTCTCCAGGAGCGTGAACGACTTCGGCGCACCGCCGGGCTGCGGCTTGCCCGCCTTGTGGCCGACGACCCGGTAACCGGCGTCCAGGTAGTAGGCGTTCAGGCGCGCGTTGTCCGCCAGGCAGTCCAGGCGTACGAACGTCCGCCCCGCCTCGGCGACGCGGCGCTCCGCGGCACGCAGCAGCGAACGCCCCGTCCCCGGCCGGGCGTTGCCACGGTCCACCATCAGGCGGTGCACATAGCCGGCCACCGGCGGCTGCGGTCCCCAGGCGTCCTCGTCCTCCCACCACAGTTCCCAGGCCCCGGTCACGCGGCCGTCGGACTCGGCGAGCCAGACCTCGCCACTCGCCATGGTCCGGCGGAAGTGGTCCTCGCCCAGCTGGCCGGGCCGCCACTGGTTGGTGACGCCCCGGGCGAGCATCCAGCGGGCGGCGTCGTCGCGCAGACGGACGAGCGTGGGGAGGTCGGTTTCGTCGGCGAGGCGGAAGTGGAGACCGCCGGGCGGCTTCCGCACCATGAACACATCCACCGGGTCCTCCGATTCGACCGTGAACCCAAGGCGCTCGTACAGCCGTCGAGCCGGGCTCCCCTGCAATACGTTCAGCCGGACCAGGACGCCGTCCTCGTCGGTCCTCTCCAGCAGTTCGCGCAGCACCCCGGTGCCGATCCCCGTGCCCTGTACGTCTTGCGCCAGGTAGAAGTGCTCCAGCCAGTGGGCCTCGGCGGACGGGCGGAGGGCTACGCAGCCGGCGAAGGTGGTGTTCGTCTCGATGATCCAGGTGTGGGCGGGGTCGAAGCCGTCGCGCAGGCGTTGGCGGACACGGTGGGGGTCGTAGCGGCCCAGGCGTTCCAGGTCGGGGCGCATGACCACGGCGCGTAGTTCGGCCACCGCTTCCATGTCCGTCGCCGATGCCTGTCGTATGTGCCAGTCCGCCATGATCGGCACGTTATCGCGCTCCGGCGGCCGGTGAGCCGTGGGCGACGGCAGCGCGCTACCGCGCTCTTACATGGCCGCTGCGGCCCAGCCACACTTCGCCTTGCCCAAATCTCCACCTAGCCTTCACAAATCGCAGCAGCCAGACTGGCGCCGCTTTCCAGTCGCGTCGACTGGACCAACACAGGGGAGATTTGTCATGAGCATGCTGTTCATGGTGAAGCGAAACGCGAAGCGACTGGGTGTGCTGACCGCGATGGCGGTGGGGCCACTGATGCTCGCCGCCACGCCCGCCTTCGCCGCCACCGTCTACGAGGGCTCCGACTACGCCTACAACTCGGGCACCACGCTCTACGCCTGCGACAGGGAGCAGGACGGCAACGGCGTCTACGCCGAGTACTGGGGCAGCGGCTCCGTCCACGGGACCGTCTGGGACGGGAACGGCTCGTCGGCCGGATGCGGGTACGCGACCATAGGCACCCTGGCCTCGTTCCGGGTATGTGAGGACGACCTGGGCGCGGACACCTGTTCGTCCCGCGTGTATCTCTGACCGTCTGCCGTCCGACCGTCCGGCCCGTGCGTCACCCCGACGCGCGGGCCTCCCTCACGTCACGGCCCGCCCTCAGCCCCGCGGATACCGCGTCAGCCACCCCGGCACCGCCCCGCCCGGCCCGTGCAGCGCCGGGCCCTGGGTCATCTCCAGGGCGAAGTCGTCCGCCAGGACCAGTAGCGTGGGACGGCCCTCCAGCTCCGCCAGCCAGCCCGGGGGGAGTGCCGTCTCGCCGTGGAGGGCGCCCAGCAGACCGCCCGTCAGGGCTCCCGCCGCGCCCGAGTGGCCGCTGTGGTTGACCGCCAGACACAGACCTTGGCGTACGTCCTCGCCGACCAGGGTGCAGTAGACCGCCACCGCCAGCAGGCCCTCCGCCGTGCCCGCCCCGGCCAGCTCCTGGACCAGGGCCGCGGACGGGGGGCCCGTGCGTACGGCGGTGAGGGACTGCTGGAGCGCCTCGGCCACCGGGGGGTGGCCGGGGCGGGCCGCGAGGAGGACCAGGGTTTTCTGCACCGCCGCGTCCAGGCTCTCGCCCCGGGCCAGGGCGTGCACGATCACCGCGTACGCGCCCGCCGCCAGGTACGCCACCGGGTGGCCGTGGGTCTGGGCCGCGCACTCCACCGCCAGTTGGAAGACCAACTGGGGTTCCCAGCCGACCAGCAGGCCGAAGGGGGCCGAGCGGGCCGCCGCCTCCGCGCCGAACTCGCCGGGGTTCTTGGGGGCGTCCAGTGTGCCCATCGTGTCGTCGGCGAAGCCGAGCAGGCAGGCGCTGGACGGGTCGCGCCGCGCGTAGAGCCACTCCTCACGGGCGAGCCAGCCGTCGTCCTTGCGGCGCTCGTCGGGGCCCCAGTCGCGCTGGGTGGCCGCCCAGCGCAGATACGCCCGGTGCAGATCCGTCGGCGGGTGCCAGACGCCGATGTCGCGGCGGACCTGGGCGCGGATCAGGCCGTCGACCGTGAAGAGGGTGAGCTGGGTGAGGTCCGTCACGGCGCCGCGTCTGCCGTACGCGGGGGCCAGGTCGGTCAGGCCGTCGGGGCCGTACGCCTCGCCGATCTCGGGCAGCGAGAGCGCGTCGACGGGCGAGCCCAGCGCGTCGCCGACGGCCGCGCCCAGCAGCGTCCCGCGCACCCGGCTGCGGAAGTCCTGCTGCTCGACTCTGCCCCAGACGGCCCCGGCTGTCGCACCCACCCCGGCCTCCTCATGGCCCCGACCCCCGTACGTCAGTACGTAAGTACATCCGTACGCCCGTACGGCCCGACAGTCCAGCACTGTAATCGAACAGGAACGGTCCATTCAGGGGTCTCGGTGAGCACTGTCAGCCCTTTAAACACAACCGTTCGGAGGCTTTGGTGGTCAGAGGGATCGGATGTGAACAAACCATGCTGCGAGTCCGACTCCTGGAGTATCCGTGCCCCTTCGCATGAGCCGTCGTACCAAGGTCGCGGGCTGTACCGCCGTCGCCGCCGCGCTGCTGGCCGCGCCCCTGGCCCTGGCCGCCCCGGCCTCGGCCGCCCCCAAGCCGCCGATCGTCGACTTCAACGGCGACGGTTACGCCGACCTCGCGATCCAGGCGCCGTTCGGGTCCCTCCAGGGCGTCGCGCACGCGGGCTACGTCTCGATCGTGTACGGCTCCCCGACGGGCATGGACCTGGAGCACCCGGAGAACATCTCGCAGGACCTGACCTGGGTGCCCGGCGAGGCCTCGGAGACGTACTTCGGCAGTTCCACGGCCGCCCGCGATCTCGACGGCGACGGCTACACCGACCTCGTGGTGTCCGCGGGGAACAACAACTCGGCGATCGTGTGGGGCACCTCGGGCGGCCTGCACGAGGCGACCGCGCTCTCCGGCCACCTCAGCGGCCTGGTCGACGGCGACTTCAACGGCGACGGCGAGGGCGACTTCGCCGCCAGGACCAACGGGACCGTCAAGGTCTTCCTCGGCCCGTTCACCCGCGCCGGGGCGCCCGCCTCGACCACCACCCTGCCCGAGGACAGGGACGACGTCTACGACCTCGTCGCCGGCGACATGAACGGCGACGGCAAGGACGACCTCGTCACCACGCACGGCCACGAGGAGCGCGCGTACAAGGCCCGCTGGTGGAAGGGGACCTCGACCGGTCTCAGCAAGACGTACAAGACCACCGGGCACTACACGGACGGCGGTGTGATCGCCGACGTGAACATGGACGGCTACGGCGACTACGTGGCCTCCGACGTCGGCTCCGTCTCAGAGATGTCGATGTACGAGGCGGGCACCGTCCGTGTCGTCTACGGCGGCGCGTCGGGCCCGACCACCCGTACCGCGACGATCACGCAGGACACCAAGGGCGTCCCCGGCGTCGGCGAGGCCGGGTGGCGGGGCGGCGACGACTCCGACTACGGCGACCAGTTCGGCTACTCCCTGGCCGCCGGTGACGTGACCGGCGACGGCTACCCCGACATCGCGGTCGGCGTGCCCGGCGAGGACATCGGCTCCGTCCGCGACGCGGGCTCGGTCGTTCTGCTCAAGGGCGGCAGGGCCGGTCTGACCGGCACCGGCGCGCAGGCCGTCGACCAGTCCGACGCCGGGGTGCCCGGTGCCTCCGAGGCCGGCGACCAGTTCGGCCGCGAGGTCTCCCTGCTCGACGTGAACTCCAACAACCGCGCCGACCTCGCCGTCTCGGCCCCGACCGAGGACGGCACGTACAAGGACTCCGGCGCGGTCTGGGTCTTCCGGGGCTCCAAGGCCGGGCTGACCACGACCAGCATCACCTCCTTCGGGCCGAAGACGGTGTGGGGGCCGGAGAAGGAGGCGATGTTCGGGTCGGGCTTCGCGAAGTAGCCCCGCCCGCTACTCGTGCCGCGTCCGGGCCGCCTCCGCGACCCGGGCGCGGATCTCCTGGGCCCAGACGTCCCCGTCCCCCAGTTCCCGGGCCTGCTCGACGTCCGCCAACGCCCGCTCGTTCAGGCCGAGTTGGAGGTGGACCTGGGCACGGCGGCGCAGCGCCCACACGTACTGGGGGCGGAGTGCCAGCGCGCGGTCCAGGTCCGCGAGGGCCTCGTCGTGGCGGCCCAGCTCGCTGCGGGAGGCGGCCCGGCTCGCGTACGCCGACGCGTACGCCTCGTCGAGTCCGATAGCGCGGTCGTAGTCGTCCAGGGCCTCCGCGTGCCGGCCGGCGGCCCGCAGCGCGTCGCCCCGCTCACAGCGGAACCAGGCCGAGTCCGGTTGCAGGGCGACCGCGTGGTGCAGGTCGGCCAGCTGCCGGGCGGGCTGCCCGAGGGCCCGCTGCGCACGGGCCCGGCGCACCAGCGCCCAGCCGTAGTCCCGTTGCAGCTCCAGCGCGTGGTCCAGGTCGGTGAGCGCGCCGACGGCGTCGCCCAGGGCGAGGCGGGTGGCGCCCCGGGAGGCCCAGGCGAACTCCCGTGCCGGGTCGAGCCGGATCGCCTTGTCGAGGTCGTCGAGCGCCCGGTCGTGGTCGCGCAGGATGCGGTGGTACTCACCTCGGGTGGCGAGGTTGCGGGCGTGCGCGGGGGCCAGTTCGAGGGCCCGGTCCAGGTCGGCGACGGCGGTCTCGTAGTCGCCGAGGTCGGCTCGGGTGAGGGCCCGGCCGCGGTGGGCGCGGACCAGGGTGTGCCGGGTGAGTCCGGTCCTGTCGCGCGTACTCGGGCTTTCGCCCGGCGCGGTGTCCAGGGCGAGGGCACGGTCGTACTCCCCGAGGGCCCCCTCGTACGCGCCCGCGCCGCGCAGCGTGTTGCCGCGTACCACCCGGGCGAGGGCCTGTGCGGTGTCGTCGAACCCGGCGCGGTTCAGCAGCAGGCCGAGCGCGGGGACGACGCCGCCCTCGGCGAGCGCAGCCAGCAGGTCGTGGCCCCACCGCGCCACGGGTTCCGCACCGCCGTCCCGCCCGGCGTCCGCGAGGGCCCGCGCCCACCTCAGGGCGGTCGCGTCACCCAGGTCGCAGGCGTCGACGAAGTCCCGCAGCACCTCGGGCAGCGCGGCTCGGCCGTCGGCGCAGAGCGCGTGGTACGACTCGGCGAGCCGTAGCTCGCGCCAGCGGTCCTCGGCCCACAACTCGCGGGGGTCCGGCGGGAGTTCCGGTCCCGTCCGGGTATGGGTGCCGGCGTCAGCGGAGGTGCCTGCGTCAGGGGCTGTACGGGCGCCGGTGACGGCATAGGCAGCGGCGCCTGCGTCGGGGGCCGTGCGGGCATCGGTGTCCGCGCCGGTCGCGCCCCGCCGGGCCGCCGTGGCCGACTCCCCCTCGGCCTCGCCCCGCCACGCCCCGAACGCCTCCGCCAGCCTCCGCTGCCGCTCCGCCCACCGCCGGGGTGAGCGCAGTCGCTGGAGGCGGACCATCGGGGTGCGGACGACGTCGTGGTAGAGCACGCGGTCGCCGCGGTCGCTGACGAACGGCAGACCGCGCAGCCAGGCGAACAGTTCGTCGGCCTCGTCCTCCGCGCAGGCGACTGCGGCCCGGAACACCTCCGCGTCCAGCCGCCGGGGCAGGGCGCAGGCGAGGGCCACGTCCTGGCGTACGGGATCGCGCTCCCACTTGAGGAAGCGGTCGACGGCGGTGGCGCTCGGGTCGCCCACGTCGTCGGGGTCGGCGGGGCGCGCCTCGGCCAGGGTCGAGACGAGCACCGGCAGGCCGCCGGTGAGCCGCAGCACCTCCGCGACCACCGGCTCGGCGAGGACCCCCTTGCCCGCGAGCAGGCCCCGGGACTCCGCCTCCGTGAAGGGGGCGAGCGGTACGTCCGCGACGAGCCAGGCGAGGTCGCTCCAGCGTGCGGTGTCGAGGGGCTGCTGCCCGGCGGTGACGACCACGACGTTGCCCGGCACGGGCCCGTGGCGGTCGCCGGCCATCACCTCGTGCAGCCAGGCGTCGAGGAAGGGCCCGGTGCGTTCGTAGGTGTCGAAGAAGAGGACCAGCCAGGGGACCTCGGCGGCGGCCCGCTCCAGCTCCTCCAGGAGTACGGGGGTGAGGACCCGTTCGGGGTGCAGTACGAGCTGTGCGTCCTCCTGGTTGCGGAAGCGCGCGGTGAGCCCGGCCCGCAACTGGTCGGCGCCCCGGGCGATTTGGGTCGGGTCGACGGCTCCGGTGAAGGCGCCGGCGCCCGGCACCAGCCCGCCCGCCACGGCGAGCGCGGCCCGCGACACCGCGACGCTTCCCGCCGAGGGCTCCCCGGCGGCGCCCGGATCCGTCGGCGCCGCGGCCGTGACGGCGGCCAGCTCGGCCTCGTGCACCCGCTCCCGGTGTGTGGCCAGCAGCCGCTCCAGCTCCTTGAACCGCCGTCCCTGCCGGGCGAGTTGCGCACAGATCGCCGCCAGCGCCTCGGGCACGCTGCCCGCGGCCTCGTCGACGTACGCGGTGAGCGCCTCGCGTTCCCGGGCGAGCTGCTCCCACTCCCGTACGAGGAAGGTCTTGCCGACGCCCGCGGTGCCGTGGACGTGGAACACACAGCGGTGCCGTTCGTCCTCGATCGGAAGGTCGAAGTTGGCGCGGAACGCGGCCCGTTCGGCGTCCCGGCCGACGAAGCCCTGCCGTCTCCGCCGCCGGATCAGCTCCTGCACCGACGGTACCGACCGCCCCGACGGCTGTGCCCGCCCCATCCCCGCCCTCCACTCCCTCGACCCGCCGTGCGACTGGCCGCCCTGCGACGCCTCCCCAGTCTGACCCACGGCCACTCGCCAACTCGCCGAAAAACACCTGGGGTTGCGGGGGCTCGTGTGGGGATAGTTGATCCATGGCCGTAAACCAGTCACCCCGTTCGTCCCTCATACCGCTCGCCGCCACGCTGCTCGTCGGCACGGTCGCCCTCTACATGGCGCTCGTCGCCTTCAGCAACATCACCGACTTCGACACCAACCGCGCGTTCGTCCAGCATGTGCTCGCCATGGACACCACGTTCAAGGACGAGGACCTGATGTGGCGGTCCATCGAGTCCAAGGGGCTTCAGGACACGGTCTACGTCGCCGTCATCGTCTGGGAGACGGTCGCCGCCCTCGTCCTGATCGCCGCCACCTATCTGTGGGCCGCGTCCCTGCGCCACCGCGTCTTCCGCACGGCCCGCCGCTGCGGCACCCTCGGCCTGCTGATGGTCATGCTGCTCTTCGGCGCCGGTTTCATCGCGATCGGCGGCGAGTGGTTCGTGATGTGGCAGTCGAAGAACTGGAACGGGCTCGACGCGGCGCTGAGAGTGTTCCTGCTGAGCGGGGTCGTGCTGGTGGTGACACAGCTGCCTACGACTGAGCCGGCGGCCGGGTAGTTCCCCGACCACCAGCTCATCCGCCGCTAACCGGTTAAACCGGTTAGCTCCGGGCTCACCTACCGACGTACGCGTCGTACACCGAGATCGCCGACTTGTTGCCCTTCTTGTCGGTGATCTTGGCGCGCAGCGAGACCGACTTGTCCTTCGCCGGGCTCTTGACCGTGATCTTGCCCTTCTTGACCGTGGTCTTCTTCCAGGTCTTGCCGTGGTCGTAGGACACGTACACCGTCAGCGACTTGAGGTTCTTGCCCTTGGCGGCGCCCTCGACGGCGACCGGGTAGGTGACGGTCCTGCCGGCCGCCAGGCGGCTGTCCAGGTCGAGCGGTGCCTTGAAGCGGACTGTGGAGGTGGGCAGCTCGGTCGGCACGCCGGAGGTCGTCTTCTTGGAGTGGAACGTCCAGCTCGCGTCGATCCGCGTGGAGACGGCGTGGAGCTCGGAGCTCCGCCTGGCCGTGGTGGTGAGCCTGTACTCGGCGTTGCCGGCCGGGACCTTGAACGTCTTGCCGAAGGTGGGCGGCTCGGCGACCGAGCCGACCTTCTTGCCGTTGCGGTACAGCGTGGTCGTCGCCGAGGTGAGGTCGGACTCGGCCCGCTGCCCGTCGCCGTCGACGAGGAGCGGGATCATGCCGTAGATGCCCTGGGTGTCACGGAAGACGCCGAACCCGCCGCGGGTCGCCCGCGGTGCGAACACGCCCGCATTGAACGTCTGCCGATAGATCTTGCCCGCGGAGAACTCGTGGAATTCGGTGGAGTCGATGGTCACCTCGGGGATCGGGTGACCTTCGTCGTCCAGCTTGTCCGCGAACTGGGCGAAGGTGAAGAACCACGAGGCGTCGTACGCGGTCGACAGATACAGCGTGCGGGTGGCGGGCAGCTGCTGCTGGACCGGGGTGTGCAGGCCGTGGTCGAAGCCCACGGCGACGTTCATGTCGAGCGCGCCGGTCCTGCCGGGAGCCGAGGCGCCCAGGCCGGCCTTCACGGTGGCGAGTTCGCTCGCCCTGTAGTGGTGGACGGGCGCGAAGACCTGCTTCACCTCACGCTTGCCGACGATGTCGTACTCCGCGTCGGCGCCCTTGGTCCACTGCCCGGACCAGGTCTGGACCAGGTACGGGTCGGGCATCGCCGCTCCGACGTGCGCGACGCGTATGTCGGAGAAGGAGGGCATGACCACGGTGTTGGTCAGGTTGTTCCGCAACGGCATGTACCGGTACGTCAGCATCGCGGTCAGCGGCTTGGCGTCGGCGTCGGGCACGGTGATGTCGGCCTGCCGGGTCCTGCTCAGGTCGAGGGTGATCGTCGTGTTCTTGTCGATCTTCAGCAGGGGCTGCGTCAGCCAGTCGACACCGCCCGGGGTCGTGTCGAAGTCCTTCGCGCTGAGCGAGTCCAGGAAGTACGTGCCCTTGGGGACGCGGAAGGTGACGGTGTCGTCGGTGGTGGGCTCGTCGTTCATGAAGTTGGCGGAGTCCCAGTCCGTCGACCACAGGCTGGCGAAGTGCTTCAGGTCCCGCCCGGGGCGGTCGACGTGCTTGATGGTGACGTCGTACGCCTCGCTCTCCCGCTCGACGCCCACCGCACTGCGTACGGCCTGGCCGTCGCCCGCGGCGGTCACGCTCGCGGAGTAACCGCCGTCGAGCGTGCCCAGCTTGGTGTTCACGGTGACGTCGACGGACGCCGTGCCGCCGGCCGGGACGGTGACCGTCTTCGCGCCGAGGGTGAAGAAGCCCGCCGGGGCCGCCTTGCCCTTCGGGTCGAAGCCCGCGGCCGACAGGGTCAGCGTCACGTCCTTCGTACCGTTGTTGCGGTACGTCAGCTTCCTGCTGACCGGGGTGTCGTCGGTGTGCGGCCACAGTTGGACGGGGAAGCCCACCGAGGTCGGCTCGGCGACCACGGTCCGGCCGAGCGCCCGGTCGACCTGGATACGGCCCGTGCCGCCCTGCAGCGGGGCGTACTTGCCGGCCGTGGCCGAGCCCATGAGCGCGGCCTTCAGCTCACCGGACTTCCAGTCCGGGTGGGCCTGCTTCAGCAGGGCGGCGGCACCGGCGACGTGCGGGGTCGCCATCGACGTACCCGAGATCGACATGTACCCGGCCGGCTTCTCGCCGACCTCCTTGGCGATGAGGTTGCCCTTGGCCGAGGCCGCGGTGATGGCCACGCCGGGCGCGCTCACGTCCGGCTTCATCCGGCCGTCCACGGTCGGGCCCCGGCTGGAGAACTTCGCGAGCTTGTCGGCGCCGTCGACGGCGCCGACGGTGAGCGCGGCCGCCGCGCTGCCCGGGGAGCCGATGGTCTTGACGCCGCCCTCGCCCTCGTTGCCCGCGGCGATCGCGAAGAGGATGCCCTTCTCCTCGGACAGCTGGTTGACCAGGGCCTCCATCGGGTCGATCTCGGGGCTGTCGCCGCCGCCCAGGCTGAGGTTGACGATGTCGGCGCCCTGCGCGGCGGCCCACTCCATGCCCGCGATGATGCCGGAGTCGTCGCCCTCGCCCTCGTCGTTGAGGACCTTGCCGTTGAGGATCTTCGCCCCGGGCGCGACGCCCTTGTACTTGGCGCCGGTGCCCGCCACGATGGAGGCGACGTGCGTGCCGTGGCCGACCTTGTCACCGGTGGTGCGGGCCTGGGTGAAGTTCTTGGAGGCGATCACCTGGCCCTTGAGGTCCGGGTGGGTGGTGTCGATGCCCGTGTCCAGGACGGCGACCTTGATGCCCTTGCCGTCGTAGCCCTTCGCCCAGACCTCGGGCGCGCCGATCTGCGGCACGGACTTGTCGAGGGCGGCCTTGCGGACGCCGTCGAGCCAGACGTGGGAGATGCCGGAGGCCACCTTCTCGCCGTTGGTGAGGGCGTCCCACAGCTCCGGTGTGTCCTCGGCGGGTGCCTGGACGGAGTCGAGGTTCAGGTTCTTGTAGGTCCGGCGGAGGTCTCCCGCGTCCCGGACATCGGCCTTCGCAGTGCGTGCCGTGCCCTTGTAGCCGACGATGACCTTGACGCCGTCGCGCTGGTTCCTGCGGTTGGCCGCCTCGTTGAGCTCCGTGACGTCGAACAGCCGCCGGTCGAGCCTGCCGCCGGCGACCATCCGGGCCGCGTCCACCGGCAGGACCAGGGTGTGGCCGTCGATCTCCCGCATCTGCACGGGAATCCGCTCACGCCCCTCGGCCCGCTCCAGTCCGGTGACCCGGCCCTTCGCGTCCATCACGACCCGGTCACCGGTGATGAGGGTGACCCGGTCCGTGCCAGTGGCTTCCCCACTCTTCGCGGCTGCCGGCGCCACTGCCGGCCCCTCCGGCGTCGCCAGTGCCGGGCTGTTCAGTCCGCCGGTCAGAACCACCGCCGCGGTCGTCGCGGCTGTGGCCGCGCACGCTTTGCTCACTCGTCTGCGCAAGGTTCCCCCAAGCCGGAGTGCCGGGTGAACCGTCTGTCCATCCCGGTACGAGCGGGACGGCCGTACGCTCGTCCCCGCTTCGCACAGAGGGATGGCACAGCGGAGTAACACGTTCCGCTGGCGTCAGGACGGGATAAGGACTTGACCGACCCTTTACGCGGACGACTGCGCCCGGCGACGTCCGCCGCCGGGCGCCGAACACCTCAGTCCAACACCGGCAGCAGCTCCGGCAGATGCCCGTCCGACACCGCCGCCGCCCGCTGCCGTTCCTCCGTCACCTCGCCGTACAGCGTCGTCCGCGGACGCGCCGGGCGGCCCGCCACCTCCGCGACCGCGATCAGGTCCTTCACCGACTTGTAGGAGCCGTACGAGGAACCCGCCATCCGCGAGATCGTCTCCTCCATCAGCGTGCCGCCCAGGTCGTTCGCGCCGGAGCGGAGCATCTCCGCCGCGCCCTCCGTGCCGAGCTTCACCCAGCTGGTCTGGATGTTGGGGATCCAGGGGTGGAGGAGGAGACGGGCCATCGCCGTCACCGCGCGGTTGTCGCGCAGGGTGGGGCCGGGGCGGGAGATGCCCGCCAGGTAGACCGGCGCGTTCGTGTGGACGAAGGGGAGCGTCACGAACTCCGTGAAGCCGCCCGTCTGCTGCTGGATGCGGGCCAGGGTGCGCAGGTGCCCCAGCCAGTGGCGAGGCTGGTCCACATGCCCGTACATCATCGTCGAGGACGACCGGATGCCGACCTCGTGCGCCGTCGTGACGACCTCGATCCAGGTGGCCGTCGGCAGCTTGCCCTTCGTCAGGACCCAGCGGACCTCGTCGTCGAGGATCTCGGCGGCCGTGCCGGGGATGGTGTCGAGGCCCGCCTCCTTCGCCGCCGTCAGCCACTCGCGGATGGACATGCCGGTGCGCGTCGCGCCGTTCACGATCTCCATCGGGGAGAAGGCGTGGACGTGCATACCGGGGACGCGCTCCTTCACCGCCTTCGCGATGTCGAAGTACGCCGTGCCGGGCAGGTCGGGGTGGATGCCTCCCTGCATGCAGACCTCGACCGCGCCCACGTCCCACGCCTGCTGCGCCCGGTCCGCGACCTGCTCCAACGACAGCGTGTAGGCGTCCGCGTCGGTGCGGCGCTGCGCGAAGGCGCAGAAACGGCAGCCGGTGTAGCAGACGTTGGTGAAGTTGATGTTCCGGGTGACGATGTACGTGACGTCGTCGCCGACGGCCGCCTTGCGCACGTCGTCCGCGATCCGGGTGAGCGCGTCCAGCGCCGGGCCGTCCGCGTGCAGCAGGGCGAGGGCTTCGGAGTCGGACAGCTTGGTCGGATCGTCGGCCGCCGTGCGCAGCGCGTCCCGTACGTCCGTGTCGATGCGCTCCGGCGCCATGCCGGGCGCCGCCGCCTCGCGCAGGGCGCCCCAGTCGCCGTACACCACGTCGAAGTCGTCCCGGCGGTCGGACGTACGGCCGTCGGTGTCGATGGTCCGGTGCAGATCCGTACGGCCGGTGGCCTCGAAGACCTCCTCCGGTTCCTGCCAGGGCAGGCCCTCGGGCAGGGCCTGCGGGCGGGCCAGCCCCGTCTCCGGGTCGGCCAGCGCCCGTACGTGCGGCAGCAGACGGGGGTCGAGCCAGGGCTCGCCCCGGTTGACGAACTCCGGGTACACGCACAGCCGTTCGCGCAGCTCGAACCCGGCGGCCCGCGACCGCTCGGTCAGCTCCTCGATCTGCGGCCAGGGGCGCTCGGGGTTCACATGGTCGATCGTCAGGGGCGAGACCCCGCCCCAGTCGTCGATGCCCGCGCCGATGAGCCGCTCGTACTCGCTGTCGACGAGGTTCGGCGGGGCCTGGAGGCAGGCGGACGGCCCCATCACATGGCGGGCCACGGCCACGGTCGCCACCAGTTCGTCCAGCTCCGCGTCCGGCATGCCGCGCATCGCGGTGTCCGGCTTGGCGCGGAAGTTCTGGATGATCAGTTCCTGGATGCCGTGGTACGCGCGGGAGACGCGGCGCAGGGCGAACAGCGACTCGGCACGCTCCTCGAACGTCTCCCCGATGCCGATCAGAATCCCCGAGGTGAAGGGGACGGACGAACGCCCGGCGTCCTCCAGGACCCTCAGCCGTACGGCGGGCTCCTTGTCCGGCGAGCCGTGGTGCGGTCCCCCGGGCTCGGACCACAACCGCGTCGCCGTCGTCTCCAGCATCATGCCCATGCTCGGCGCGACGGGCTTGAGCCGCTGGAAGTCGGTCCAGGACATGACGCCGGGGTTGAGGTGGGGCAGCAGCCCCGTCTCCTCCAGGATGCGGATGGAGATGGCACGGACGTACGCGATGGTGTCGTCGTACCCGTGCGCGTCGAGCCACTCGCGGGCCTCCGGCCACCGCTCCTCCGGCTTGTCGCCGAGGGTGATGAGGGCTTCCTTGCAGCCGAGGGCGGCGCCGCGACGGGCCACGTCGAGCACCTCGTCGGGCGACATGAACATCCCGTGGCCGGCTCGCCGCAGCTTGCCGGGGACGGTGACGAAGGTGCAGTAGTGGCACTTGTCGCGGCAGAGCCGGGTGAGGGGGATGAAGACGCTCTTGGAGTAGGTGATGACGCCGGGCCGACCGGCGTCCGCGAGACCGACGTCGCGCACCCGCGCGGCCGACGCGGCGAGGTCCTCCAGATCGGCGCCGCGCGCCTGAAGCAGCACGGCCGCCTCACCGACGTCGAGGGCGACCCCGTCACGGGCGCGTTTGAGGGCGCGACGCATGGAGTTCACGGTCGGGCCGGTGCCCTGGGGGCGCTCGGTGGGTCCGGTTCCGGAGGTCGCGGAGTTCGTCATTTCTTGAGCATACGTTCGACCTGGTCAGAGGTGAGGGGGACGCCCGTGTCCCCCGAAGGAGAGGTCGTTACACGGTGGAACTGGCACCACCCCTCCGAGAAGGTGAAGGCGCCTACGACACGAACACACCCAACTGATCCAACAACCCCAACGCCTCCCCCTCACCCACCGGAGGCAACTGCACCACGACCTCCTCGACCCCCAACTCCGCGTAGTGCGCCAACTTGCCCACACTCGGCTGAACGGCATACGGCACGACCTGCAACGCCGCGGGATCGCGCCCCGCATCCGCCCAAGCCCCCCGCAACACCGGCAGCGCCTCCGTCAACCCCCGCCCCCCGATCGGCAGCCACCCGTCCGCGAACTCACTGATGTGCGCGAACAGCTTCGGCCCCGCCGACCCACCGATCAGCGTGCGCGGCCCGACGACCGGCCCACGCGGCTTCTGCACGGGCTTCGGATACGCGTACGACGCCCGTACGCTCCCGAACTCGCCCTCGTACGCCGTCGGCTCCTCCGCCCACAGCGCCCGCATCAACGCCATCCGGTCCCGGACCAGCTCGCGCCGCGTACGCCAGCGGACGCCGTGGTCGTCGGCCTCCTCGACGTTCCAGCCGTAGCCGAGGCCGAGGGTGAGGCGGCCGCCGGAGAGGTGGTCGACGGTCGCGATCTGCTTGGCCAGGTCGATCGGGTCGTGCTGGGCGACGAGCGTGATGCCCGTGCCGAGGCCGAGCGTCTCGGTGACGGCGGCGGCCTGGCCGAGCGCCACGAACGGGTCGAGCGTGCGACCGTACTCGGGCGGCAGGTCGCCGCCCGCCGGGTACGGGCTGGTCCGCTCGACGGGGATGTGCGTGTGCTCGGGGAGATAGAGCCCGGCGAAGCCCCGCTGCTCCAGCTCACGGGCGAGCCGGGTGGGGGCGATCGTCTCGTCGGTGAGGAAGATCGTCACGGAGATGCGCATGTGTCCATCTCTACCGGGGTGCGGAACGCTTGTCGATACCGACCGGTCGGCATCAATGTCACATCTCCGCCTGGTGTAGCGGGCTACACCACGCATCCGGGAGGACGGTCCCTCGTGGCGGCGGGCGGCCGACGGAATCGTGGTCCTCAGAGATCAGCACCGATCGAGCCCTCTCCAGCCCCCGAAGGGACCCCCCATGGCCACCGACCGCCCCCGCCGCCCCCGCCCCCGCCGCCCCCGCCGCCGTACGGCCGCCATCGCCACGTCGGCCGCCGCGCTCGCGCTCTCCGTCGGGCTGCTCACCGGCTGCGAGTTCGGCGACACCCTCGACTGCGTGTCGAACGCCGACAAGATCTCCGACAGCCTCCGGGACATCCACAGGGCCGGCTGGGACGCGGTGGAGGACCCCACGAAGACGGACGAGTCCATCGACACGATCGAGAAGAACCTCGACAAGATCGACGACGAGACGGGCGGGGACGACAACGACGTCGACAAGGCGGTCGACGACCTCTCCGAGGCCGTCAAGGACTACAACCAGTCCATCCTCGACGGCGACACCAGCCCCGACTCCAGCAGGATCGACGCGGCGGCCGACAAGCTGAAGGACGTGTGCACGTCGTAACGGCATCCGCTCGGTCAGTGACGGCCGCGACCGCCGCGCCTACGTTGGGAGGCATGACCTTCGCGACGAGCGGCGCCGGGGCCGAGGCCGGGGACGGGGACGGGGACAGGGACGGCGACCGGCAGAAGCGCACGATCCGGGGGACCCTCCCCGCCGGCTCCCCCGACTTCGTGTACGTACCGGTCGAAGTCCCGCCCGGTGTAAGGGAGTTGCGGGTCTCGTACACCTACGGGAAACCGACCGTCCCGGCGGGCACGACGGGCAACGCCCTCGACATCGGCGTCTTCGACGAGCGCGGCACCGAGCTCGGCGGCAAGGGCTTCCGGGGCTGGTCGGGTGGCGCGCGCACGGAGTTCTTCATCCGCGCGGACGACGCGACACCCGGCTATCTCCCCGGCCCGGTCCGCCCCGGCACCTGGCACATCGCGCTGGGCCCGTACACGGTGGCGCCGGACGGGCTGCCGTACGAGATCACGATCACCCTCACCCACGGCAGTCCGGGCACGCCCGTGCGGACCGTGTACCCGCCGGAGCGGGCCGGGGGCCGGGGCCGGGACTGGTACCGCGGCGACTGCCACCTCCACTCCTGGTACTCGGACGGCCGCCGCACCCCCGCCGAGATCGCGGCGCTCGCGCGGGCCGCCGGACTCGACTTCATCAACAGCTCGGATCACAACACCCCCTCCGCACACGCCCATTGGGCAGGTGAGGCAGGCGACGACCTCCTGATCCTGCTGGGCGAGGAGGTGACGACGAGGAACGGTCATGTCGTCGCCCTCGGCACGGACCCGGGCACGTTCGTCGACTGGCGCTACCGGGCCCGGGACAACCGCTTCGGCAGGTTCGCGCGGGAGATCCGCCGTGCCGGGGGCCTGGTCGTCCCGGCCCATCCGCACGCGACCTGCGTCGGCTGCAACTGGAAGTTCGGCTTCGGCGAGGCCGACGCCGTCGAGGTGTGGAACGGCGCGTACTCGCCGGAGGACGAGATGGCGCTGGCCGGCTGGGACGGGATGCTCGTCGCCTCGGTACGGCAGGGGCGTGACTGGATCCCGGCGATGGGCAACAGCGACGCCCACCGCGACCCCGACCCGGTCGGCCGCCCACAGACGGTCGTGCTGGCCGACGACCTGACCAGGGAGGCCATCCAGGCCGGGCTGAGGGCGGGCAGGTCGTACGTCGCCGAAGCGAAAGACGTGTCGGTGTCATTCACGGCGTCCGGGCCGCGCGGCGAGCACGCGGGCATCGGCGAGCGCCTGACGGTGGCGCCGGACGCCCAGGTCACGGTCCGCCTGGAGGCCACGGGCGCCCCCGGCTGCACCCTTCGCATCATCACCGACCAGGGTGTCCTGTTCACCTCGGCCCCGCTCCCGGAGTCGGGCACCGGCTCGGCCCAGTGGCGTACGACGGCCTCGTACGCGGCGTACGTACGGGCCGAGCTCCGCCATCCGCCCGTCGTCCCCGGCCACCCGGGCCCGATGGCGGCGTTCACGAACCCGATTTTCCTCGGGCGGCGATGAGCCGTCCGGGCCCCCGGCGCGCCAGCGGGGGGAACCGCCGTACGAGACAGGGTCGTTGAAGCGTAAATTGTGCGATGCGGCACGCGCACGCACGCGGGTGCGAATGTGGCGCCGCGCGACCAAGAACACGCTCGGCGGAGGAGACGGCGCCCATGACCGACCACGCGACCACCCCCGAAGGCACCCCGGCAGGGGCCGGACGGGTGAAGGTGGACACCTCGGTGCCCGCCTCCGCCCGCATCTGGAACTACTGGCTGGGCGGCAAGGACAACTACCCCGTGGACGAGGCGGCCGGCGACGCGTACGCCACCGCCTTCCCCGGCATCGTGACCATCGCCCGCAGCAGCCGCGCGTTCCTGCGCCGCAGCATCCGCCATCTGGTCGAGGAGGCCGGTGTCCGCCAGTTCCTGGACGTCGGCACCGGCCTGCCCACCGAGGACAACACCCACCAGGTCGCCCAGCGCAGCGCCCCGGAGGCCAGGATCGTCTACGTCGACAACGACCCCCTGGTCCTCGCCCACGCCCGCGCGCTGCTCTACTCCTCGCCGGAGGGCGCGACCGCGTACGTCGACGCCAGCCTGTACGAGCCCGAGCGCATCCTGGAGGCGGCGGCCCAGACCCTGGACCTGACCCGCCCCACCGCCCTGATCCTCAGCGGCATCCTGGGCCACGTCGGCGACTACGACGAGGCCCGCGACATCGTCAGCCGCCTCCTCGCGGGCCTCCCCTCCGGCAGCTACCTCTCCATCAACGACGGCTCCCGGGGCACCGACCCCGAATACGAACGCGCCCAGGACGGCTACAACGAGACCGGCGCCGTCCCGTACTTCCTGCGCCCCGTCGACAAGATCACCGGCTTCTTCGACGGCCTGGAGCTGGTGGAGCCGGGCGTGGTGTCGGTACCGCTGTGGCGACCGGACGGGACGGGCCCGGGGAAGGGCGAGCCGAAGCCGATCGGGCAGCACGGGGGGCTGGGGCGCAAGGCGTAGCGGTCGTAGCGGCCGTGGGCGTGGGGTGCGGGGTGCGCAGGCCGCCGTAACCGCTATAGCCGGTTACGGCGGCCTGAGCACCCCGGCGCCCGCCGACGCATTCCGATCCTGTATCCCTGGTACGTACGCCGGACCACGCCGGAGACAACCCCTCCCACCAAGGAGTCCAGGCCGATGCCGCGCCCCACGGACCTCAGCCTCAAGCAGCGAGCGATCACGGCCTTCCAGCGCCGGGTCGCCAACCCGCTCACGCGCCGCCTCCCGCTCCAGACCGTCCTGGAGACCACGGGCCGCAAGTCCGGCCTCCCACGCCGCACCCCGTTGGGCGGCCGCCGCGTCGGCGACACCTTCTGGCTGGTCTCGGAGTACGGCGAGAAGTCCCAGTACATACGGAACCTCAAGGCCGACCCGAGGGTCCGCGTCCGCATCCGGGGCCGCTGGCACGAGGGAACGGCACAGGTGCTCCCCGACGACGACCCCATCGCCCGCCTGCGCGCACTGCCGAGGATGAACAGCACGGCGGTACGGCTGCTGGGCGAGCGGGCGGGGCTACTGACGGTACGGGTGGACCTGACGAGCTGACGAGCTGAGACGCCGGAGGGGCCCCTGGGGATCACCCCGCCTCGGCGTACAACTCCACGATCAGCCGCGCGATGTCGTCCGGCGCGCGCAGGGTCGGGAAGTGGTCGCAGCCCGGGTGGCGTACGAGCCGGCAGCCGGGGATGCGGTCGGCCACGGCCTCGTTGAAGCGCACGACCTCCGGCTGATCCTTCTCCCCCAGCAGCAGCGTGCACGGCATACCCAGCTCACCGAGCCGCTCGAAGACCGGCGGGTCCGGGATGTCGTGACCGTACGTCGTGAACCAGGCGGGAATCGCGGAGCGCAGGGCCTCGGCGGCCAAGGCATCCGGCGCCACACCGGCCGCCCCCCACACCCGCAGGGACAGCTGGACGAGCCCGTCCATGTCCTGCGCCATGGCCAGCCTCCCGATCTCCTCCAGCAACTCGGGCGACTCCAGGCCCTCACCACCCCTGACCCCCGGCACGAGCAGCCCGAGCGCGGCCACCCGCTCCGGCTCCTCCAGCGCGAAGCTGATCGCCGTGGCCCCGCCGGCGCTCGTCCCCACGACGACGGCCCGCCGTACCCCGAAGTGTTCGAGCACCGCCCGCAGATCCCCCACCTGCGTATACGTCGCACCGGGCTTCGGCGACCGCCCGTACCCCCGGGCGTCGTACCGGATCACCCGATACCGCCCGTCGAGCCCCGGCAGCACGGGATCCCAGAGCCGGGAGTCCCCGACAGCCGCGTGCAACAGCACGAGCGGCACCTCTCCCCCGGCCACTCCCCCACCCGCCCCGATCTCCTCGGCCCAGACCTCGCCACCGTCGACATCGACCATGTGCTCCACGCGTTCCATACGGAAAACCGTGCCCGCCCACCGAACCGACCCGAAAGACCCAAACAGGTCGAACAGCAGACGGCCGGCGCACGACGGGCACGGAATGCGCGCCAGGTTGCGTAATTTCACTGATCATCGCGGGGGCGCACGCCTGGGAGAGTGAGCGCGTAGACAACCGAATTGGGGGCAACACGCATGCGCACACGTATACGCATCCATTCGCTGACCGCCGCACTGACCGGCGCCCTGGCCCTTTCCTCCCTGGCGGCACCGGCCGCGGAGGCCGCCGGGGCCGAGCCGACGATCACGGACGTCGTGGTCAACGGCGGGGCGGAGTTGGCGCTGGGCCCCACCGCGCCCAAGACCTTCAAGGTGAGCGTCACGGCCCATCATGCCTCCGGCATCAAGGGGATGGACATCATCGTGAGCTTGCCGTCCTACGTCCACAGCAGGTCGGACCGCGGCCTCACCTGCACCGCCGCCGGCGCCACGACCTCGACCTGCACCGGCTCCTGGACGGTGGTCACGAGCGGCTTCTACGGCAACGACCCGGCCGACGACCCCTGGTACGTCAAGGCCACGGTGGACGCAAACGACGGCAACTGGATGACCACGAGCACGGCCGACACCTTCACGGTCCGACGCCTGGCCAAGCTGACGGCGAACGCCACCCCCGAGCCGGTGACCAGGAACACCACCCTCACGGTGACGGGCAAACTGATCCGCGCCAACTGGGAGACCCACAAGAACGCGGGGTACGCGGGCCGCAAGGCACAACTCCAGTTCCGCAAGGCGGGCACGACGACGTACACGACGATCAAGACGGTGACCACCGGTACGAACGGCACCCTGAAGACAAGGACGAAGGCGACGTCGGACGGCTACTGGCGCTGGTACTTCCCCGGCAACTCGACGACGTCGACGGCGACCGCGAAGGGCGACTACGTGGACGTGCGCTGAGCGGCGGCGCTCAGCGGGGGCGCTCAGCGGGGGCGCTCAGCGGGGGCCCGGCCGCCTCGCCACAAAGACGAACTCCTGTGCTCACTGAAGGTAGGCGAACTCGGCAGTTGGCACCCCTCTCTCAAGCCACGTCAGCTCTTGACGGCCTCTGCGATCCGCAGGGCCGCCTGGGCGGGCGTGAGGTGCGTGGTGTCGACGACCTCGGCCTCGGCGTGCAGCCACGTGCGGGCCGCCTCCGCGTAGGGCTCAAGGTATTTGAGACGGAACGGGGAGTTGGGACCAAGAACGGTGTCCCCCGCGATGCGCCCGCGGAGGGTGTCCTGGTCGGCGTGGAGGACGAAGTGCCGTACCGGAATGGCATGGTGGGCGAGGCCCGTGCTGATCTCGCGCCAGTACTGCTCGACCAGCACGGTCATGGGAATCACCAGGGTGCCGCCGGTGTAGTCGAGTACGCGGCGGGCGGTCTCGACGACGAGCGGTCGCCACGGCGGCCAGTGCTGGAAGTTGTCCGTCACGGGCAGCCCCGGCGTGATGTCCATGAGTGTCTCGCCGACCTTCTCGGCGTCGAACACCCGTGAATCCGGGATCAGCTGCTGCACGAGTGGACTGGTCGTCGTCTTGCCCGCGCCGTGGGTGCCGTTGAGCCATACGATCATGGGACCCAACGCTAGCGCTGTGCGGGACGTTCGTTCCGGCTGTTGTCAGGGGGTGGGGCTACCGTGCGTGGGGACAGCAACTCCGTGTGCGTAGGGGGAGATCCTGACCACTCTCGAAAACCGGCCGAACACCGCGCTTCTCGTCGTCGATGTACAGAAGGGCGTCGTCGCCGAGGCCCATGAGCGCGACGCCGTCGTTGCGAACGTGGCGGCCCTGGTCGAAAAGGCGCGGCGGGAACAGGTCCCCGTCGTCTGGGTACAGCACTCCGACGAGGAATTGGTGAAGGAGAGCGACGACTGGCGGATCGTCCCCGAGCTGACTCCGGGCGACACCGAACCGCTCGTCCACAAGAGCTACGGCGACTCCTTCGAGGACACCACCCTCGAAACCGTGCTGTCGGGCCTCGAAGTCGGTCGGCTCCTCGTGGCCGGCGCCGAGAGCGACGCGTGCATCCGCTCGACGCTTCACGGCGCGCTCGTCAGGGGATACGACGCGACCCTGGTCAGTGACGCCCACACCGCGGGTGACCGGACCGCGTGGGGAGCCCCGCCGCCGGCCCAGGTCATCGCCCACACGAACCTGTACTGGACCTACCAGACGGCGCCGGGGCGCACAGCCGGGACCGTCGAGACCAAGGACGTCGACTTCGGCACGTCCTGATCACGCCTGTGATCGCTCGTGGTTCACTTCTGCCTCGGCAAGGCACGGGCGAACGCCTCCAGCGCCTCGAAGTCGGGGTCGCGCAGGCCTAGACGCGGGTCCACCCGGTGCAGCAGTGCCGGTGCCTCGTGCCGGGCCGCCACGAACACACGGTCGGGGGCGCCCAGTTCGTCGTCCACCCAGGCGAAGGGGCGGCCCGCCGCGTGCGCGACGAGCGGGCCTGTCTTCCAGAACGTGTCGTCCGGGCCCGGCTCGCGGGCGTCGCGCGTGGCCGGCCAGCGCACCACCGGCAACTCCGGCAGCCCCAGTACCGGCGAGATGAACGTGTTCGCCTCGTCGACCCACGTCGTCGCCCACACCAGGTCGTAGAGCTCGCCCAGTTCCCGCAGCCGCCGCCCGTGGTCCGGGTTGAGCCAGACCCGTAGCGGCTTCACCCGCCGCCATGGCTCGTCCGACTGTCGGGCCAGCCATGCCTTCGGCTTCCAGCGGTGGGTGGTGTAGCCCGGGGGCCGCCGCTCGGGTTTCGCCGCGTACGGGTTCAGGGGTCCGTCCACGTCGACGTAGAGAAGGGGACGACTCATACCGGTTCGCTCCGTTCAGGTCGACCGTTCTCGTCGGCGCTCGCCTCCAGGGTGGTCGAGAGCATGGGGTCGCCGCGCCACGGCGTCACCACTCCTCCGCGACCACTTCCGCCAGCCGGGATACGGCCGTCAGGTCCGGCAGGGTGCTCAGCGTGTCGACGACCTTGTCGCTCGCGAAACGGCGCTGCGCGGCCGTCACCGTCGGGTCGATCGCGCACTCGGCCTGTACGCGGACGAAGTTCAGGTCGGTCGCGAAGAGCATCGAGAAGGCGTCCAGGCTCTTGACGGCCCCGGGGCCGTCGGCGTCCCGGTACGCGCGCACCAGCCGCCGGGCCGTGTCGGCGTCGAAGTGGTTCCCGCCCGACCAGACGTACACGGCTCGGGCGAGTTCGCGCTCCGCCGAGATGGGGCCCGCGTTGTCCCAGTCGAGGAGGACGGGGGTGCCGGTGGGGCCGACGAGTACGTTCTGCGGGCGCATGTCGAGGTGGGACGTCACCACGTCGCCGGGGGCGGACGGTGTCACGTGCGCGGCCAGTTCCACCGCCGGGCCGGCGACGAACCGGCCCAGTTCGTCCGCCCAGGGCACGCCGGCCCGCCGTACCCGCTCGTACAGCTCCGCCCAGTCGGACTCCTGTGGGCACTTCTCGTACCAGGCGTCCGGGGTCGCACCTTCGCCCTCCCCCGCCCGGTGCAGGATGGCCAGGGTCCGGCCGCACCAGCTCGCCGTCGACGGGTCGGCGGGGTCCGCCTCCGTCCCGTCGACCCAGTCGTACAGCTTCACGTACGACCCGCCGAACGCGTCGGGGAGGTGCGTGACGTGCGTGCCGGAGCGGTTCGGCAGGAGCCGGGGCGCGGAGATCCCGAGCTTCTCGGCGGCGTCACGCAGCGCGGACTCCCGCTCGACCTGACGCTCGTCACAGCCGAAGAGAAGCTCCTTCACCGCCCACGAGGAACCGGCCGCCCCCTCCTGGGACAGCTTCCAGATCTGGCCGAGCGCGCCCCGGGTGACGGGCGTCATCGTCCACGGTCCGGGGCCGAGCGCATGGGCGTCCGCGATGAAGTCCCCCGTGTTCCGCATGTGGTTCCTCTCGTCCGGCGGTGTCGGCGCCGCCCGCCGTCGAGAAGGGCGACGCGTGACACTCTCCAGGCTCGGCGAGCCGATCACCACGGATTTTGATCCACCGATCACCGATCACCGATCCACGGATCCACGGATCCACCGCCCGGACGCCGTACGACCGCGGCCCCTCTCACCCCCGCCAGACGATCGCCTGCATCTCGCTGTACGCGTGCAGCGCGTAGGACCCCACGTCCCTGCCCACCCCGCTCTTCTTGAAGCCGCCGAAGGGGGCCTCCATGTTGCGGCCGACCGTGTTCACGCCGACCCCGCCGGCCCGTAGTCGCCGGGCCACCCGGAAGGCGCGGGCCACGTCGGCGGACCAGACGTAGTCGATGAGGCCGTAGTCGCTGTCGTTGGCCAGCCGTACCGCCTCCTCCTCGTCCTCGAAGGGGAGGACCACGACCACCGGGCCGAAGATCTCCTCCCGGACCACCCGCATGTCGGGGGTGCAGTCGGCGAGGAGGGCGGGGGCCACGTAGAAGCCGGTGTCGAACGGCGGGCGTTCGCCGCCCGTCACCACCCTCGCGCCCTCCTTGCGGCCCAGTTCGACGTACGACTCCACGCGGTTCCGATGAGCGGCGGAGATCACCGGGCCGACCACCGTGCCGGAATCGCGGGGGTCGCCGACCGGCAACCGGCGGGCGTATGCGGCCAGTTGGTACACCACACGGTCGTACACGCCCCGCTGCGCGAGCACCCGGGTCGGGGCCGTGCAGATCTGGCCGCTGTAGAAGGAGAACGTCGTGCCGATGCCGGACACCGCCGAGTCCACGTCCGCGTCGTCGAAGACGACGGCCGCGCCCTTGCCGCCGAGTTCCATCAGCTGGCGCTTCATCGAGCGCCCGCAGACCTCGGCGATACGCTGCCCGACCGCCGTCGAGCCGGTGAAGCTCACCATGTCCACGTCCGGCGAATCCACCGCCGCCTCGCCCACCTCGGGGGCCGAGCCGCTCACCACGTTCACCACACCCGGCGGCACGCCGGCCGCCTGGAGCGCCTCGGCCATGCGGTACACCGACAGGGGGTCCTGCGGGGCCGGTTTCACCACCACCGTGTTGCCCATGGCCAGGGCGGGGGCGATCTTGCCGGCCGGGTTCGCCCAGGGGTTGTTGTACGAGGTGATGCAGGTGACGACGCCGACGGGCTGGCGTACGGCCAGGGCGCCCATGACGGCGGAGGCTCCGAACGGGCCCGCCTCGTTGATCTGGGGCGCGATGGGCTCCTCCACCGGCTCCACGCGGGCGTACCGCTGGAAGCGGGCGGCGGCCACCCCGACCTGCATCCCGCGCGCCGTTCCCGTCGTCGCGCCGGACTCCGCCCGGGCCAGTTCGGCGTGCGGGACGAGGTCGCGCCGGATCAGCTCGGCGGCCTTCGCCAGCACCGCCGCCCGCTCCTCCGGCCGCGTCCGCGACCACCCGCCGAACGCCTCCCGCGCCGCGGCGGCGGCCGCGTACACCTGACCCCGCGAGGCCTCCGGCGCCCACCCGACGACGCCCTCGGTCGCCGGGTCGACCACCTCGTAGTGCCCACCGTCGGGCTCGACCCACGAGCCGCCGATGAACAGCCGTACGGGCTCGGGCACAAGCGCGGGCACTTGACGGGTCACCGGGTACTCACCGTCTCCGTGTCCCGTCCGGAGCGCAGCACCTTCCCCGGCACCGCCCCGGTCACCACGTCGTCGCGGATCGCCTCGACGCCGTTCACCCACACCGCCCGTACGCCGATCGCCCTGGAGTCGAGGCGGGGGCTGTCGCCGGGCAGGTCGTGGACGAGGGTGGCCTTGCCGGCGTCGATGCGTTCGGGGTCGAAGAGGACGAGGTCGGCGTGCCAGCCCTCGCGCACCCGCCCCCGCTCCCGCAGCCCGAACAGCCGGGCCGGGTCGTCGGTCAGCATCCGTACCGCCTGCTCCAGGCCCACCAGCTTCCGGCCGCGCAGACAGTCCCCGAGGAAGCGCGTGGTGTACGGGGCCCCGCACATGCGGTCCAGATGGGCGCCCGCGTCCGAGCCTCCCAGCATCACGTCCTCGTGCTGCCAGGTCTCGGCGCGCAGGGCCCAGCTCGCCGGGTCGTTGTCGGTCGGCATGGGCCACAGGACCGTACGGAGGTTGTCGGCCGCGCAGATCTCGACCAGGCACTCGAACGGCTCCTGCCCCCGCTCCTCCGCGATCTCCCGCACCACCCGCCCGGTCAGGCCCTCGTTCGCCTCGCTGTAGGTGTCGCCGATGACGTACCGACCGAAGTTGACCAGCCGCCGGAAGACGCCCGCCTCCTTGCTGTGCGCCCGCCGCAGCATCTCGGCGCGCACGGACGGGTCCCGCAGCCGCTCGATCCGCTCCGGCACGGGCAGTCCCAGGACCGGGCCCCAGCCGGGGATGAGGTTCAGGGCGCAGAAGGTGCCGAGGGACATGTTCATGGGGGTGAGGATCGGCATGGTGAGCGCCACGACCCGGCCGCCCGCCTTGCGCGCCCGCTCGCTGGCGTACAGCTGCCTCGGTACGCGTTCGGGTACGGCCGCGTCGACGGTCAGGACGTTCCAGTTGAGCGGGCGTCCGGCCGCCGCGCTCATCTCCGCGAAGAGGTCGATCTCCGCGTCGCTGAACTGGTCCAGACAGCCCGCGACGATCGCCTCGATCTGTGTGCCCTCGTGCTCGCCGACCGCCCGGGAGAGCGCGAGCAGTTCGGCGGGCAGCGCGTGCCGGGACGCGACGGGCTTGCCGTCGCCGTCGGAGTGGGTGGAGGACTGGGTGGTGGACAGCCCCCAGGCCCCGGCGTCCATCGCCTCGTGGAACAGCCGCAGCATGGCTGCCATCTGCTCCCCGCTGGGCTGCCCCCCGATCGCGTCCGGCCCCATCACGTACCGCCGGAGCGCGCAATGCCCCACCATGAACCCGGCGTTGACGGCGATCCGCCCCTCCAGGGCGTCCAGATACTCCCCGAAACCGTTCCAGTTCCAGGGCGCCCCCTCCTCCAAGGCGACCAGCGACATCCCCTCGACCTTGGACATCATGCGGCGGGTGTAGTCGGCGTCCTCGGGTCGGTCGGGATTGAGCGGGGCGAGGGTGAACCCGCAGTTCCCCCCGGCGACGGTCGTCACCCCGTGGTTCAGGGACGGCGTGGCGTACGGGTCCCAGAAGAGCTGGGCGTCGTAGTGGGTGTGGGGGTCGACGAAGCCGGGGGCGAGGACGAGACCGCGCGCGTCTTCGGACGTACGGCCGGCCTCGGTGACGTCGTCACCGATGACGGCGATACGACCGTCACGCAGGCCTACGTCGGCGATGCGGGCGGGGGCGCCGGTCCCGTCGACGACGGTCGCACCCTTGATGACGTGGTCGAGCACGAATCGCACCTCCTGGGGCGCCTGGTAAGAGGGGGCTCTTTTCAGGGGCGCGGGGCTGTGTCGATCTGCGGCTACCGCCGCGTGGGCGCGACCAGCCCCCCACCGGCCCGCAGACTCAAACGGCGCTCCCCGCGGAGCGGAACCGCGTGGTCCTGTGCACGGGATCCGTATCGATCTTCGGAATCACATGCTCCCCGACCAGCCGAATCGTCTGCAGGGTCTCCTCCTTCGGCACCCCCACCGGCAATCCGAAGGACAACTGATCCGCCCCGGCCTGCTCCCACCGCTTGCACTGCATGAGCACCTCGTCCGGATCCCCGCAGATCAACAGCTCCTCCTCGATGAGAAGCTCGATGAACTCGGCGTTGTACTCGGGCAGCGTCTCCGGCCAGACGGGGAATCCCTCGGGCCGCGGGAAGGTGTCGTGGTAGCGGAAGACCAGCGACGGCAGGTAGTGCAGCCCGCCCTCGACCGCGATCCGGATCGCCTCGTCGTGCGTCGGCGCACAGATCGCGGTCGTCGTCACCATCACGTTGTCGTTGACGAAGGCCCCGATGGGCTCGGCGTCGACGATCGCCGTCTTGTACTGCTCCAGCACCCACTCCATGTCGGAGACCTTCTGCACGCTGAAGCCGAGGACGCCGAGGCCCTTCCGCGCGGCCATGGCGTACGAGGGCGGCGATCCGGCCGCGTACCACATCGCCGGGTGCGACTTCCCGTACGGCTTCGGCAGGATCTTCCTCGGCGGCAGTGACCAGTGCTTGCCCTGGAAGCCGGCGTACTCGTCCTGGAGCCACATCTTGGGGAACTCGGCGATGGTCTCCTCCCAGATCTCCTTGGTGTAGTTCATGTCGGTCACACCAGGGATGAACCCGAGGATCTCGTGCGAGCCGGCGCCGCGCCCGCTGCCGAACTCGAAGCGGTTGCCGGTGAGATGGTCGAGCATGGCGACCTTCTCGGCGACCTTCACGGGGTGGTTGACCTGGGCGAGCGGGTTGAAGATCCCCGACCCCAGATGGATCCGCTCGGTCGCGTGCGCCAGATACCCGAGGAAGACGTCGTTCGCCGAGAGGTGCGAGTACTCCTCCAGGAAGTGGTGCTCGGACGCCCAGGCGTACTTGAAGCCGGACTTGTCGGCCTGGATGACGTACTCGGTCTCCTCCATCAGCGCCTTGTGCTCCGCGAGCGGATCGGTCTCGGCCCGCTTGCCCACGTATCCCTGTACAAAGAGCCCGAATTCCAAGGAGGTTCACCGTCCCATGGTCAGGTCCCCACGGCCATTTCTGACTGTGCGTCAGATCTCGATACGGCCGACTGTTCCACCGGCCCCGTGGAGCGTCAATAGCCGAGCCCTCTTCAGCTGACGATCCGTCAGATCAGACTGACCCCCGCCAGCCATCCCCCGTCGATCACGAACGGCTGCCCGGTGATGTACGACGAGTCCTCGCAGGACAGGAAGAGGGCGAGTCGGGCCACCTCCTCGGGCCTGCCGATCCGGCCGAGCGGGACGCGCTTGCGGTAGAGGCGGGCGACGGACTCCGGGGACGCGCCCTCGCCGGGGTCGGTCATCGCGGTGTCGACCGCGCCGGGGCAGACCGCGTTGACCCGGATACCTTTCGCCGCCAACTCCAGCGCGGCCACCCGGGTGAGGCCGACTATCGCGTGCTTGGTCGCGGCGTACGCGCCGACGTACGCCATGCCCGTGATCCCCGTGTACGAGGCGGTGTTGACGATGGTCCCGCCGCCGGCCGCCTCGATCTCGGGGGCGACGGTCCTGATGCCGAGGAATACGCCGACCTGGTTGACCTGTACGACCTGCATGAACTCGTCGAGCGAGGTGTCGAGAAGGGCGTTCAGGCGCAGAATGCCCGCGTTGTTGACGAGGCCGTCGAGGCGGCCGTGGGCTTCCTTGACGGCGGCCACCGCGGCCGCCCAGTCGGCCTCGCGGCTCACGTCGAGGTGGACATAGAGCGCGCCGATCTCCTTGGCCAGCCCCTCGCCCAGGTCGTCGAGGACATCGGCCACCACGACCTCGGCGCCTTCCGCCCTGAACAGCCGGGCCTCCTGCTCCCCCTGGCCGCGCGCGGCGCCTGTGACGAGGACGACACGTCCGTCGAGCTTGCCCATGTGGACTCCCTTCGCGGTGGCGTTGGCCGAGGTCAGCGTACCGCCAGAGCTGACGGAACGTCAGATGTGGTGCGGTTGCTTGCATATGTGATCTCAAGTGACCTGCGAGTAGGGATATTTGACTCTGTCGACAGCCCGTACGGGCCCCAATAATCCTCCATCAGAAGGTAAAGCCACCCCCAAGGAGAAACAGATCATGGCAGCCAAGAGGCGCTTCAAGAACAAGAAGGTCCGATACTTGGCGATCGGTGCTTCACTCGCGACAATCGGGGCCACTGTCACCGTCCTGCTGCCGTCGGCCAATGCCGCCGATGAGCCGACGGTCGACCGGATCATGAGGATGTGCGAAAGGACTGCCAAGCTCAACGGCAAGCAGCAGTCGACGAGGGATTTCGGGGGTGGCCTCGGAGACGGTTTCGAGTCCGACACCTGTGATTTCGTCGAGACGAACTTCGAGGTCTTCGACGGCCCCACGGAGAAGGTCACCGTCGACTTCCCGAACTGCGAGCCGAACGCCACCGAACCCTCCAAGGTGACCACCGAGTTCTCGAAGGCGGTGGGCCAGGGTCAGGGCAAGTACACCGCGACCCAGCAGGGCGCCCTCGGCGGTCTCTTCGGAGCCCTGAGCGGCGGCTGGGTGAAGCACAAGGGCACGCTGGACATGACCATCAAGACGGCCACCGCCACCGAGTCGGAACAGCGCGAGGTCCCCGTCGGAAAGGTCCTGCACGTGACCTTCACGCCGAAGATGCAGCGCATGACCGGCGAATGGCGGGTGCATCTCGACGCCGACCCCGGCAGCTTCGCCGTGAACCCCTCCCCGAGAAGAACTTCGTGGCACCGGAGGTCGTCGAGGGCCCGGTCATCCGCCCGGGAGCCGCGGGCACGCCCGGCCTCGTGGACGGCACCTCCAAGGCCGTACTCGAGGACTGCTGACCGACCACCGAACCTCACCCCCACCCCACACGCTTCTCCCCCCACCGGACCCCCGGGGATCCTCCCCTCCCCACGGGGCCCTCCCCCCACCAGCATTTTCCCCTTTTCACCCCCCTTGCAGGAGACACAGATGACACGCACCGGGCGCAGCGGCAACCACCGCAGCAAGAAGAAGCGCATCACCCTCGCGCTGGCGCCGGTCGCCGCCCTCGGGCTGGCCGTCCCCCTGATGTACAGCGCGGGTGCCGCGACCCCCAACGAGGTGGCCACGGACTGCCGTACGGACTCCGACAAGCTGGAGAACTGCGAGTTCGTCCCCGTTCAGCACAAGGCCAACAGCTTCGGCCCCAACGAGCGGGTCACCACCGTGACCGACAACTGCGGAATCAGCACCCCGGCGACAAAGTCCTTCAGCGGCACCGCGTCCGTGACACGTGTCGTTCAGCTGGAGGAGGGCTTCAACACGGACGGCAGCACGAAGCTGGCGAGCTCGATCTTCGAGATCGGCGTCAAGTTCGCCACGCAGGAATTCAACATCAAGCGCGACGACACCACCTCGTCGTTCTCCTTCTCCAGGAGCGACACGGTGAAGGCCGACCACATCGCCTTCTTCATGTGGTCCCACAAGCGCACCGACGTGAGCGGGTTCCTGCGGGCCACCTACAAGGAAGAGCAGGACGGCCAGAAGGTGTTCTTCTCCCCCAGTGAGGGGGCCGCCACATCGCACGTCTTCTACCCGCAGCTTCTGCAGAACGGCACCCCGGACGGCCGTCTCTGGCTGCGCAATGTGAAGTGCGGTACGCCACAGGCCAACGGCATTCTCAATAACCAGAACAGCGTCCGCGCCGAGCCCGGGTTCGAGGAGGGCGGCGAGAATGTGTCCGACGTCGAGGTCTCGCTTTCGGACATCACCGTGCAGTAATTCCGAGAACAACCGCGGAAAACACGGCAACGACAGCGGGTGACGGCAGTCCGAGCCCCCGTGCTGGACACGGGGGCTCGTTCTCACTCGCGAAGTGCCATGGATGGGGCAGCAGTCATACGCGGACGGCGGGGGTCGCCCCCAGCCATCTGAGCACCGCCTCCGTACTGCCGCGGGCGCCCAGCTTGGCGTAGATGTTGCTGAGGTTGTTGCGGACGGTCTTCTCGGTGAGCCGGAGGCGCAGCCCGATCTCCTGGGCGCCGAGGCCCGTCGAGAGCAGCTCCATGATCTGGCGCTCCCGAGGCGAGAGCAGCGAACGCAGCCGCTCGGTCTCCTCCGAGCCGCCCCCGCTCATGTCCGGCATCCGCTGGGCGGCCTCGCGCAGGGCGGCGCAGGCGGTCGGCGAGAGATAGGTGTGGCCGACCGTGGCGGCGACGACGGCCGAGGAGAGCATGCAGGTGCAGTAGTCGCCGTCGACCAGATAGCCGGCCCCGCCCCGGAACACCTCGACGACAGTGTCGCTGTCCCGCCGGGGGCTGATCACGATCACCGGAGTGCTGGTGGCCCCCTTGCCCTCCATGCCTCCCATAACCTTCAGCAGCCCCGGATAGGCGACGGCCGGGTCCTCGCAGCGCAGCACGACGACATCCATCCCTCCGTCCACCAGGGCCCGGTAGGGCGGCGACACCCGCAGCACGTGCCCGACGTACGGATCGTCAGGCTCCGGCCAGTCGTCGTGCGGCCAGCAGTCCTCGGCACAGGCGAGCGCGACGGAGAGCTTGCGGTCGGGCAGCGGGACGGGGGCGGGGGTGGGGGCGTGATGCGCCGCCCGGGCAACCGGAAGGGAGCGGGTGGTGCCGACGTGTGGGGAGGTACGGACGTACTGGGAGGTGCGGATGTGCTGTGGGGAGCGCACTTCGCGTGTCCTTCCGCCGAAGCCATGACGTCTGTACATACGTGACTCGGGCGTAAGTTGTTCGAAGTTTCAAGGAGGAAGTGTCTGGCTGTCTGACAGGCTGCCTCTGACCTGCGGTGATGACGTGAACGCGTTCGGTGGCGATCGGCAGGGGTGGCAGCCGGCGCCCAACTCCCCTGCCCCCAGGGCTCGGTGACTATCATCGACCCCTCATGATCACTACGACACGGGGGTGCGAACGATCGTGTGGGGCCGTCGAGAAATACGTTCGAGGGGCGTGGCCGGCCTGCTCGGAATCGTCGTGGCGTGCGGGCTGACAGCGGGGTGCGGCGCGGAGGACACGACCGGACCGGCGGCCACCGCGGACGGAGAATCCTCGCGCACGCCGACCGCCACGAAACCGGATCCCCAGGCGGCGATCCTGTATCCGGAACTCCTGGAGGCTGCGCTCCCCAGGGGCGTCAACACGCCGACGGACATCACCAGCCAACGCACGGTGAAGGCCTGGGACATGACCGACCCGTCCGTCTGCCAGTCCCACCAGTGGCCCGACGACTGGTGCGCCAAGGCGATCGCGGTGGGCTTGGGCGGCTACACGAACATGAACGACCAGGAAGTGGTCGTCAAACTGATCTCCTTCGACGAACAGGCCACCGCGGCCGCCTTGTTCAAAGGCGAGGGAACGCCGGACGAGGTGGGCGAGAACCCTCCGGGCGACCAGATCGACGGCTTCGAACTGGAGTCGTCCGGGGGCTGGTCCGGTAGCGGCATCAACGTCCGGCAAGGGGCCGTCATCGCGAAGATCGAGTACACCTGGGCCGAGGGCGGCGAGGTGCCCGGCCAACTGATGGACTTCACGAAGATGGTCGTCGAGCGAGTGCGGCAGGCCCAGCGCGGGGAGAATCCGACGTGGTCACTGAGGTGATCGGCGGTGGCCGAGGTTGACGACGAACACGGCCCTGCCCCCGGCACGGGAAAGCAGGGCCGTGTGAGTGTCAGGCCGCGACGGAGTGTCAGGCGGTGACGTCGATGTACCGCGGGGGGCCGTAGCTGGAGCCCGACACCGGCGTGACGTACATGCGGACGGTCCGGCCCTCGGTGAGGTTGCCGCCCTTCCAGGGGGTGCAGTAGCCGGCCAGGTGGCCGCGGGTGTCGACGACACGGTCCATGACCAGGTCGCCGTTGTAGTCGAGGGCGACCTCGATGGCCCAGTCGTCCGACTTGGTGTCGCAGGCGCGGATGGAGTCACCGGGGATCGAGCCGTCCGGGTCCGAGTTGAAGGTTCCGGTCCCGGCGCCGTTCACAGCGGAGATCTTCACCTGTCCCGCCCAGGCCTGGCCCTGCATACCGACGACCAGACCGACCACGCACGCGCCCGTCGCCGCCGCCCGCATCCACGTTCTCCGAGACTTCACGCTGTCTCCTCCCCGTCGCCCCGGCACAGCCTGAGCGCATAAAACGGATAACTGTTCGAGGAAGAGGGTCTCATGCGACGATCAGTTTTGACGGGGATTTTGCACACTCGCCGGATCCGGAGGATCAAGCGCTTGTTTCCGGCAGCGCGTCTGCGTGACAGTGAGGGCAGTCGTGCGCGCGTCGGCGTCGAGAGGAAGCGGTCCCTTGGGTGAAGTCGGCGCTGTGGGCGAGGTCGAGGCCGTCGAGAGGTTCCGGCGGCGGATCGGGGTGCCCGGGCTCGTCGACGTACACACGCACTTCATGCCGGAGCGGGTCCTGCGCAAGGTCTGGGAGTACTTCGACGCGGTCGGCCCCCTGACCGGCTTCGCGTGGGACATCACCTATCGGCACGAGGAAGCCGAACGGGTCGCGATTCTGAGGCAGTTCGGGGTGCGCGCCTTCACCTCGATGCTCTATCCCCACAAGGCCGGGATGGCGCCTTGGCTGAACGAATGGGCCGCCGGCTTCGCGGCACGCACGCCCGACTGTCTGCACACGGCCACCCTCTACCCCGAGGAGGGCGTGGCGGAGTACGTGCGCACGGCGGTCGAGGCGGGGGCGCGGGTCTTCAAGTCCCATGTGCAGGTGGGGGCGTACGACCCGACCGACGAACTGCTCGATCCCGTGTGGGGGCTGCTGGCCGAGGCGGGCGTCCCCGTGGTCATGCACTGCGGCTCGGGTCCCGCGCCCGGCAAACACACCGGGCCGGAGCCGGTGCGGCGGATCCTCGCCCGGCATCCGCGCCTGCCCCTGATCGTGGCGCACATGGGGATGCCGGAGTACACCGACTTCCTTGATCTGGCCGAGCGGTACGACGAGGTGCGGCTGGACACGACCATGACGTTCACGGATTTCAGCGAGCGCATCGCCCCCTTCCCGGCGTCCGAACTCGGCCGGCTCGCGGACCTGGGCGACCGGATCCTGCTCGGCTCCGACTTCCCCAACATCCCCTATCCGTACGTCCATCAGCTCGAAGCCCTTGAACGGCTCGGCCTGGGCGAGGCGTGGTTGCGCGGGGTCTGCTACGAGAACGGGGCGCGGCTCTTCGGGCTGTAGGCAAACGCGACCTGCTCGGCCGCCCCCTACAGCAACGGGCCCACCGCCGTCCCGAACTCCCCCATCTGGTCCGTGAGTTCGGTCCGGCTCCGGCTGCGGAAGCGGACCTGAATCTGGTCCACGCCCATCGCGCGGTACGCCCGCAGCGACTCGGCGAGGATCTCCGGGGGGCCCGTAAGCGTCCGGCGGCCGACGTCCCAGCCCGGCTCGCCGACGTACAGCGGCTCGGTGATCGCGCCCACGGTGAACGGGCCGGTGGCGCCCGCCTCCGCTCGCAGTCCCCGTACCCGGGCGATCTGGCCCGGCAGCCGGTCGCGCGGGTCGCCCTGTGGCAGCCAGCCGTCACCGCGTACGGCGGCCCGGCGTACGGCGGCCGGGGAGGAGCCGCCGACCCACAGGGGCACCCGCGGCTGGGCGGGCCTCGGTCGCTGGCCCAGCCCCTCGAAGTCGTACGACTTCCCGTGGTGGGAAGGGAATTCGTCCGGCCCCAGGGCGGCCCGCAGCGCGTCCACGCACTCGTCCAGCACGGCCCCGCGCCGCTCGAAGTCGACGCCGAGCGCCTCGAACTCCTCCGGTACGTGCCCGGCGCCCACGCCGAGGATCAGCCGTCCGCCGGAGAGGTGGTCGAGGGTCGCGTACTGCTTGGCGGTCAGCAGGGGATGGCGCAGGCCCACGACCGCGACATGGCTGAGCAGCCGTACGCGCTCGGTGGCCGCGGCCAGGAAGGCCAGCGTGGCGACCGGGTCGTACCAGGTGGTACCCATCGCGGCGGCGAGCCGGCGCGGGATGGCCACGTGGTCGCAGGTCGCGATGTACGCGAAGCCGGAGCGGTCGGCGGCCCTGGCCACCTCGACGAGGTCGTCCGGTCCGGCGTCGGCCTCCCAGGCTTCGACGTAGAGGGTGCTCTGGGACTGGACGGGCAACTGGATGCCGTACTCCACGACGACGACTCCCTCACCTGTGACGGGTGGTGCGACAGGGCGGCCCCGTCGTATCTGACGGATCGTCACATGTTCGCCTCGATGGGAACGGCTGACAAGACTTACGCCCCCGGAGCCGCGCTCCGGCTAATCTTCAGTCTTCGGTCGACGAACTGGCATTCGGAGGGGTGTGCGGTGAACTTGGCCGCCGAGGATCCATCCGTCATCGGCGACTACACCCTGCTCGACCGGCTCGGCTCCGGCGGGATGGGTGTCGTCTACGCGGCACGGTCGTCGTCGGGACGGCGGGTCGCCCTGAAGCTCGTGCACGAGCGGTTCGCGGCGGACCCCGAGTTCCGGGTGCGGTTCCGGCGGGAGGTCGAGGCCGCGCGCCGGGTCAGCGGGGTGTTCACGGCGGCCGTCGTGGACGCGGATCCGGACGCGCCCCGGCCGTGGATGGCGACCGCGTTCGTCGCCGGTGACACGCTCGGCGACCGGGTGCGGCGTCAGGGCCCCCTGCGCGGAGCCGAGCTGCGGCGGCTCGCGATCGGTCTCGGTGACGCGCTGCGCGACATCCACCGGGCCGGGGTGGTCCACCGCGACCTCAAGCCCGCCAACATCGTGCTCTCGGACGACGGGCCCCGGGTGATCGACTTCGGGATCTCCCGGGCCTCCGACCACCAGGCACTCACCACGACCGGCCGGGTGATGGGCACACCGCCGTTCATGTCGCCCGAGCAGTTCAGCACTCCGAAGGACGTGGGACCGGCGTCGGACGTCTTCTCGCTGGCGTCGGTCCTGGTGTTCGCGGCCACCGGGCGGGAGCCGTTCACCGCCGAGAGCCCGTACATGACCGCGTACCGCGTGGTGCACGACATGCCGGACCTGACCGGCGTACCCGCGGCGCTGCGCGAGGTGGTGAGCCGTTGCCTGGGCAAGGAGCCGAAGGAACGGCCTTCGGTCGAGACCCTGCTCGCCGGGCTGCGAGCGCTGCCCGACGACGACGCGGTGCCGGACGACGACACAATGCCGGGCGACGACACAATGCCGGGCGAGAGGCTCGGCGGGCCCGGCTCCGGCCCCATCGACCCGGCAGCCGCCGACGAGACCAGCCGCCCCTACGCCCCCACACAGCACGCCCCCACCCAGCCGGACGGCCCACACACCACGCTCCGGACCCTGCTCACAGGACCCCGGAACCCGAACAGGACGAGGACGAGGGTCGCGCTCGCCGTCGTCCTGGCGCTGCTCTCGGGTGGCGGGACGTGGGCGGTCGTCGAGGCCCGGCACGGGGGCGGCGGCGGCCGTGCCGCGGCGGAGCTGGGCGGAAAGCTCCCCGAGGGGTGGCAGGGGCCGTGGCGCACCGGCGTACTCCCGGCGTCCTGGAACGCGTCCTCGGGCACGCCTGCCTGCCAGCGCTCGGGGGCCTCCCTGTTCTGCGATTCGGACGACACTCGGCTCGTGCGCATCCGGATATCGGACGGCTCCGTCGCCTGGGCGCACGGACAGGCCGAGGAGGAGGACTGGTACGGCCTGCTGGGTGTCGGCGGCGGCATGGTGCTGGAACAGCGTCAGAACCCCTCCGCCGAGAACGACCCCGGAAAGATCAGGGGTGTGGCGGCGGCCACCGGCCGCGTGGTCTGGTCCGTCACCGGCTACGCGGGGACCACGGCGGTCGGCGACGGCGTCCTGCTCGCCGACCTCGACGGCCGCGACGGCCTGCGCGCGTTCGACGTCCGCGACGGCGACGAACGCTGGACGTTCCGCCCCCCGCGGGCCGCAGCGGACAGCGCGGCGGCCACCTGCGAACCGGCCGCGGTCGGCGGCCACTTGTACGCCGCGTGCGGCGCCGAGACCGCCCGGCCGAAGCTGTACGCGCTCACCTCGAACGGCGGCGTGCGGTGGTCCCACGAGACGAACGGCAGCGCGGTCCTCACTCCTGTGGGCGGGAGCGGTACGACCGTCGTCCTCTCCCAGGACCTCTTCTCCAGCGACGGCACCACGATGCGCTACATCGCCGTCGACGGCTCGGGCCACAGGTTGAAGGGGTTTGAGCTGACCGAACCGGACACGGCCATGGTCACCGTCGGCCAGGGCGCCGTGTACGTGGTCCGCGAGAACGGCGAGGCCGCGGCATACCGGCTCACCGACGGGAAGCGACTGTGGACCGTACGGCTCGGGCAGGACGGACTCTCGGCCTTCACCGTCAAGGGCAACCTGCTGCTGTCCGCCACGTCGAGCGGGCGCACCCTGGCCGTCGACCGGCGCACCGGCACCCTCCTGTGGAGCACGGAGCGCCTGGCCGACGAGAACAACGGCGACCAGGAGGAGTACGGGCGCCGCGTCTGGGTCTACGGCCGTACGGTGCTGGTCGCCGCGGCCGGCCCCGTCGTGACCGCGTTCGACGGGGCCGCCCCCGAGAAACTGCCGAAGGCCCCCTAAGGGAAGCTCACCGCGCGGACGGCTCCCACAGTCCCTCCTCCGTCAACCCCAGCAACCCGATCGCGTTGCGCCGTACGATCCGGTCCACCACGTCCGCGTCCAGGTGCCCCATCTGCGCCTCCCCCACCTGCCGTGACTCGGGCCAGGTCGAGTCGGAGTGGGGATAGTCGGTCTCGTACAACACGTTCCCCACCCCTATGGCGTCCAGGTTGCGGAGCCCGAACGCGTCGTCGAAGAAGCAGCCGTAGACGTGGTCGGCGAACAGTTCCGACGGTGGGCGGTGGACCTTGTCCGCGACGCCGCCCCAGCCGCGGTTCTCCTCCCAGACCACGTCGGCGCGTTCCAGGATGTAGGGGATCCAGCCGATCTGGCCCTCCGCGTACATCACCTTGAGGTTGGGGAAGCGTTCGAACTTGCCGCTCATCAGCCAGTCGACCATCGAGAAGCAGCAGTTGGCGAAGGTGATGGTCGAGCCGACGGCGGGCGGCGCGTCGGCCGAGGTCGACGGCATGCGGCTCGACGAGCCGATGTGCATCGCGACGACCGTGCCGGTCTCGTCGCAGGCCGCGAGGAACGGGTCCCAGTCGTCCGTGTGGACGGACGGCAGGCCCAGGTGCGGGGGGATCTCGGAGAAGGCGACCGCCCGTACTCCGCGCGCCGCGTTGCGGCGGACCTCGGCGGCGGCGAGTTCGGCGTCCCAGAGGGGGATGAGGGTGAGCGGGATCAGCCGCCCGCGCGCGGCCGGGCCGCACCACTCCTCCACCATCCAGTCGTTGTACGCCCGTACGCCCAGCAGACCCAGCTCGTGGTCGTCGGCCTCGGTGAACGTCTGGCCGCAGAAGCGTGGGAAGGTCGGGAAGCAGAGGGCGGACTGGACGTGGTTGACGTCCATGTCGGCGAGCCGGGCGGGCACGTCGTAGGAGCCGGGGCGCATCTGCTCGTAGGTGATGACCTCCAGCTTGATCTCGTCCCTGCTGTATCCGACGGCGGTGTCGAGGCGGGTGAGCGGGCGGTGCAGGTCCTCGTAGACCCACCAGTCGCCGATCGGGCCGTCGTCGCCGGGGCTGCCCATGACGGGCTTGAAGCGGCCGCCGAGGAAGGTCATCTCCTTCAGCGGTGCGCGGACTATCCGGGGGCCGATGTCCCGGTACTTCTTCGGGAGCCGGTCCTGCCAGACGTTCGGGGGCTCAACCGTGTGGTCGTCGACGGAGATGATCTTCGGGAAGGGTGCGGGGCTCTCCTGGGTCTCCATGGTCTCCATGTCCGTCACGGTAGCGCTCATCTGACGACCCGTCAGCTACCAGTCCGGACCCGTCGGTCACAGGGTCTGTTGCGAAGATGAGGAGTACGACGGAGAGAGTCTGTGTGGACGTCGTGATGGCGCGTGATGTCACTGCGACAACGTGTGATCGCCGTCTCGCACGGCTGACGTATCTGCCATGAACAAGGCAAACTGGTTCAGCTGACGGGGAGGCTTGGGGGCGACGATGGGGGGTGGACCGCGAGTGCCGGAGGAGGGTGAGCAGCGCGTGCCGGAACAGCGGAGTCCCGCGGACGCTCGGGTTCCGGACGCCGGGGCCGGTGCCGGTGCCGCCATGCTCCGCTTCAGCGTGCTCGGTCCGGTGCGCGCCTGGCGTGGCGCCGAGCCCCTGTCCACCGGGTCGCCGCAGCAACGCGCCCTGCTGGCCGCGCTGTTGCTCCGCGAGGGCCGTACGGCGACCGCGAGCGAGCTGATCGACGCGCTGTGGGGCGACGATCCGCCCTCGCAGGCGCTGGCCGCCGTACGGACGTACGCCTCGCGGCTGCGCAAGGTGCTCTCCGCCGATGTGCTGGTGAGCGAGTCCGGCGGTTACGCGATCCGGGCGCTGCCGGGGGGCGCGCTGGATCTCGCCGTGGCGCAGGAGCTCGCGGCGGACGCCGAGAAGGCCAAGAGTTCCGGGGATCTTTGCCATGCCCGCCAGCTGCTGAACAAGGCGCTGGGGCTGTGGGACGGGGAGGTGCTGGCGAGCGTTCCGGGGCCGTACGCGGAGACGCAGCGGGCCCGGCTCGACGAGTGGCGGCTGCAACTCGTCGAGACGCGGCTGGACATGGACCTGGAGCAGGGCTGCCACGCGGAGGCGGTGTCGGAGCTGACGGCTCTCACGGCCGCGCACCCGCTCCGGGAGCGCCTGCGCGAGCTGCTGATGCTCGCGCTGTACCGCAGTGGGCGGCAGGCCGAGGCCCTCGCCGTGTACGCCGACACCCGCCGCCTCCTCGCCGACGAGCTGGGGGTCGACCCGAGGCCGGGCCTGAGCGATCTCCAGCAGCGGATCCTCCAGGCCGACCCGGGCCTCGCCGAGCCCTCCGCGCCCCTCACCCCCGAACCGGCCGCCGGACCGGTCCGGCCCGCCCAACTTCCCGCCACCGTGCCGGACTTCACCGGCCGGTCCGCCTTCGTCGCCGAGCTGAGCGAGGTGCTGGCGGCGGCGTCCGGGGCCGAGGGCCAGGTCATGGCCGTATCGGCGCTGGCGGGCATAGGCGGGGTCGGCAAGACGACCCTCGCCGTGCACGTGGCGCATCAGGCGCGGGCGGCCTTCCCCGACGGGCAGCTGTACGTCGACCTCCAGGGCGCGGGCGCGCGGGCCGCCGAGCCGGAGACGGTCCTCGGCGCGTTCCTGCGGGCGCTCGGCACCCCCGACTCCAAGATCCCGGACTCGCTGGAGGAGCGGGCGGCACTGTACCGCTCGGTGCTCGACGGGCGCCGGGTGCTGGTGCTGCTGGACAACGCGCGGGACGCGGCCCAGGTACGGCCCCTGCTGCCCGGCACGGCGGGCTGCGCGGCGCTGGTGACGGCCCGGGTGCGGATGGTGGACCTGGCGGGGGCGCATCTGGTCGACCTGGACGTGATGTCGCCGGACGAGGCCATCCAGCTGTTCACGAAGATCGTCGGCCGGGAGCGCGTCGCCTCCGAGCGCAAGGCCGCCCTCGACGTGGTCGCGGCCTGCGGTTTCCTGCCGCTGGCGATCCGGATCGCGGCCTCCCGGCTCGCCTCCCGTCGTACCTGGACGGTGTCGGTGCTGGCCGCGAAGCTCGCCGACGAGCGGCGGCGGCTGGACGAGTTGCAGGCCGGGGACCTGGCCGTGAAGGCGACCTTCGAACTGGGCTACGGCCAGCTGGAGCCCTCGCAGGCCCGCGCGTTCCGCCTCCTCGGCCTGGCCGACGGCCCGGACATCTCCCTGGCAGCCGCGGCCGCCGTACTGGACCTCACCCTCGACGACACCGAGGACATCCTCGAATCCCTCGTCGACACCTCGCTCCTCGAATCCGCCGCCCCCGGCCGCTACCGCTTCCACGACCTCGTCCGCCTCTACGCGCGTGCCTGCGCCGAACGTGACGAACAGCCGCCGAGCGAGCGGGAGTCGGCGATGTCGCGGCTGCTGGACTTCTATCTGGCCACGGCGGCCGGCGTCTACGCGATCGAACGCCCCGGCGACCGCCTCGTGAACCACCTGGAGCCGACGGAGTACAAAGGGCTCCGGTTCACGGAGGGCGCGGCGGCGCTGGACTGGCTGTACACGGAGGCGGCCCCGCTGCTCGCCTGCGTCCAGCAGGCCGCGGGCACGGGGCGCCTCCGGGGCGCGGTGGACCTGCTGTGGGCCGCGAACGACCTCACCGAGTCGGGCGCCAACTCCCACCAGTACGAGACGACCGCGCGCGCCATGTGCGACGCGACACGGGAGGCCGGGGACACCCGCGCGGAGGGCCGGGCCCGAACGACTCTCACCAACGTCCTGCTGGACAACGGACGCATCCAGCAGGCGGAGGAGCAGGCGCGGATCGCCCTGGAACTCGCCTCCGCCGCACGGGACGACACCGCCGTCAGCTGGGCCGCCAACGAACGGGGGCTCATCTGTCTGCACCAGGGCCTGTACACGGAGAGCAAGCCCTTCTTCGAGCTGGCCATCGAGCGGCTGCGGGCCGTCGGCAACCGGCCCTTCGAGGCGACCTGCCTGGGCAACCTCTCCCGGGCGCACCTGGGCATGGGCAACGTCGAGGAGGCCGTCGAGTTCGCCCAGCGGGGCCTCGCGCTGCACATCGACATCGGCCGGACACTGCGGCTCGGCAACAGCCACTACGCCGTGGGCATCACCCTGACCCGGGCCGGGCGGCACGACGAGGCGCTCGTACAGTTCACCGAGGCCCTGGGTATCCTCAGCGAGCACCGGCAACGGCTCTGGGAGGGCACGACCAACTTCCGTATGGCCGAGGTGCACCTGGCGGCCCGCCGCCCCGCGTACGCCGCCCGGCACGCCGAACAGGCCCTCGCGCTGGGCTGCATCGGCGGCGACCGGATGCGGGGCAACGTGCTGACGCTGCTAGGGCGTTCGCTGCTGGCCATGGGGCAGGTGGACCGGGCCAGGGCCTGCTGGCAGGAGGCGCTCAGCCTCTACGAGCAGAGCGACGCCCCGGAGGCGGACGCGGTACGCGCGCTGCTGAGCCCCGCTCAGGCGGCATGAGCGACACGTTCAGCATTCGTTTATCTCGAACCTGCACTCTCGTACGTGTCACACCGTCGCGTCGGGGGGCAGGCGGGGTGACCAGGGGCCCGACCGGTTAGGGTGCGGCTCCGGACGCCCGTCCAGCAGCCTCGGGGGAGCCACTGGACGGGCGTTTCCTCACTCGTCCCCATGAGCGAAAGAGTCGAACGATGAGCGAGCAGAAGAACACCACGGGGGCACCGCCGGCGCACGACACGTCCGCGGAGAAGCCCATCACCATGGCGGACCGCCCGATGCCCACACCGCCGGCGCCGGACCCGGAGATGGTCACCATGGCGGACCGCCCGATGCCCGCCCCGCCGGCGCCGGACCCGGACGAGATCACCACGATGGCGGACCGCCCGATGCCCGCCCCGCCCGCCCTGGGCCTGGACAACAAGTAGGTCGACAGACCACATCCCGGACGGGGGTCGGCCGCGGTGGCACGGAGGGGGAGCCACCGCGGCCGAGGTGTGTCCCGGGAATGCCGCAGAAGGGTCAGGATGATCGCAGAGCACATCGAGCCGGGTGAGCCTCTCACCCCACGGCCCGAGCGGACACCCGCCGCCCTGCGCATGGCTCTGGCTCAGGTGGCTCCGCACCGGCTGGCCGAGATGGAGCGGCAGAAGGACGAGGCCATCACGCTCGCGGCACGCGCCCGCAGCCTCGGCCCCATCACCCAGTTCCTCGAAACGTGGGCTGTGGCGATCGAGATCGCGAGGATTCCCTGCTCCGCCGCCCGACTGCGCGCGGCGGAGTACACGGCGCGGACCGTCGACCACGACCATCCGGCCTGGCGTGGAGCCATGGACGAGATCCGCGATCTGCACACCACCGCCCGGGAGTCGCTCACTTCTCAGGTCACCGCCCCGCCGGGCTGACGCCCCGCCGCAGTTCCCCCTTCACCACCTTCCCGCTCGCGTTCCGCGGCAGCTCCCCCACGAACTCCACCGCCCTCGGCACCTTGTAGTTCGCCATCTCCCGTCGGGCCCAGGCGATCAGGTCGTCGGCGGTCAGGGTCGCGTCGGGGCGGCGTACGACGTACGCCTTGCCGACCTCGCCGAGGCGGGCGTCCGGGACGCCGATGACCGCGACGTCCGCGACCTCGGGGTGGAGGCCGATGAGTTGCTCGATCTCGGCGGGGTAGGCGTTGAAGCCGCCGACGATGAAGAGGTCCTTGATGCGGTCGGTGATGCGGAGGTTGCCGTCGGCGTCCAGTACGCCGACGTCGCCCGTGCGCAGCCAGCCGTCCTCCGTCACCGTCCGCGCGGTCGCGTCGGGGTCCTCGAAGTAGCCGGGCATGACGTTGAAGCCATGGACCCACACCTCCCCCTGCACTCCGGCGGGCAGCGGCGTGCCCGAGGGGCTCACCACCTCGACCTCCGTACCGGGGATCGCGCGTCCGGACGTCGACGCGATCACCGACGGTTCGTCGCCGCGCCGGCACATCGTGACGATGCCGCTGGCCTCGGACAGGCCGTACGCCGTCAGGACGGTGGCCACCCGCAGCTCCGCCCGCAGGCGCTCCACCAGCTGGAGGGGGACGACCGCCGCGCCCGTCACCACCAGGCGCAGGGTGGAGAGGTCGTAGTCGTCGCGCGCCGGGTGGTCCAGGAGCGACTGGTGGAGCGTGGGCGGGCCGGGGAGTACCGAGATCCGCTCCGCGGCCACGTTCGCCAGGGCCGTCGCCACGTTGAACACCGGCTGCGGGATGATCGTCGCCCCGCGCATCAGACAGGCGATCACGCCCGCCTTGTAGCCGAAGGTGTGGAAGAAGGGGTTGACGACGAGGTAGCGGTCGCCCTGCCTGAGGCCCGCCAGGTCGCTCCACACCTCGTACGCGCGGAGTGTCTGCGCGTGGGTGATCACCGCGCCCTTGGGGCGGCCGGTGGTCCCCGAGGTGAAGATGATGTCCGAGGGGGAGTCGCCGGTCAGCGCGGCCGAGCGTGCCCGCACCTCCCCCGCCGCCACCCCGTCGCCGCTCGCCAGGAAGTCCTTCCAGGTGCGGAAGTCGGCGGGGGCGTCGTCGGAGAGCACGACCACCTGCTCCAGGTGCGGCAGCCCGGGCAGCGGACCCGTCGCGACCGGGCCGCCCGCCGCCGGATGGCGCAGGCGTCCGCCGTCCGCCCCCGCCGCCCGCCGCAGCGACGCCACGTACGACGTCCCCAGGAACGTGCCGGTGACGAAGAGCAGCCGCGCCCGGCTGCGCGCCAGTACGTCCGCCGCCTCGGCGCCCTTGAAGCGGGTGTTGAGCGGCACCAGCACCGCCCCGGCCGTCACCGCGCCCAGCGCCGAGACGATCCACTCCAGCGAGTTCGGCGCCCAGACGCCGACCCGGTCGCCCACCCGGACGCCGTTCGCCACACAGGCCGCCGCCGCCCGCTCCACGCGGGCGCCCAGCTCCGCGTACGACACCCGCGTACGGCCGTCCACCACCGCCTCGACGTCGGCGTACCGCTCGGCCGCCGAGCGGACCAGCCCGGGGACGGTCCCCCACGCCACGTCACCGCGCACATCGAAGTCACCGCGCACAGCAGCCCTCCGTACCGAGAACCAGTAGCTGACTACCCGTCAGATTAGCTGTACCCTGACGGACTGTCAGCAGCCCGCAAGCCCCCCACCGTGCGGAGGTGTGCCCCATGGCCGTGCTCAAGGACGCGACCGCGATCGTCGGCATCGGGCAGACCCCCTTCGCCAAGCGACTCCCGCAATCGGAGCGGGCGTTGGCGTGCCGGGCGATCCTCGCCGCGCTGGACGACGCCGGGATCGCGCCGGGCGAGGTCGACGCGCTGGCCTCGTACACGATGGAGGAGACCGACGAGGTCGAGGTCGCCAAGGCGCTCGGCCTCGGCGACCTCACCTTCTTCAGCAAGGTCGGCTACGGCGGCGGCGGTTCCTGCGCCACGGTCGCGCATCTCGCCGCCGCGATCGCCTCCGGCCAGGCCACGGTCGGCGTCGCCTGGCGGTCCCGCAAACGCGGCTCGGGCCCCCGCCCGTGGAAGAACACCACGGCACAACTCCCCACCCCCGCGCAGTGGACCCGCCCCTTCGGCCTGCTCCGCCCCGCCGACGAGATAGCCATGCTCACCCGCCGCTATCTCCACGAGTACGGCGCCACCCGCGACCACCTCTTCAACGTCGCCCTCGCCTGCCGCAACCGCGCCAACCAGAACCCGGCGGCGATCATGTACGACCGCCCGCTGACCCGCGAGATGTACATGACGTCGCGCTGGATCAGCGAGCCCCTCTGCCTCTTCGACAACTGCCTGGAGACGGACGGCGCGCTGGCCTGCGTCCTGGTGTCGGCGGAACGCGCCCGGGACTGCCGCCGACCGCCCGTCTACGTCCACTCCGCCGCCCAGGGCCTGCCCGCCCAGCACCACGGCATGGTCAACTACTGGAACGACGACCCGCTGACGGGCCCCGCCTGGACCGCCGCCCGCCACCTCTGGAAGCACGCGGACGTGACCCCCGACGACATCGACGTCGCCCAGATCTACGACGCGTTCACCCCCCTCATCCCGCTCTCCCTGGAGGGCTACGGCTTCTGCGGCCGTGGCGAGGGCGGCTCGTTCACGGAGGGCGGCGCCCTGGAGATCGGTGGCCGCCTGCCCCTCAACACCTCCGGGGGCGGCCTCAGCGAGGCGTACGTGCACGGCTTCAACCTGATCACCGAGGGCGTGCGGCAGCTGCGGGGGACGAGTACGGCGCAGGTGCCGGGAGCGGCGACATGCCTGGTCACGGCAGGCGAAGGCGTACCGACATCGGCCCTGCTGCTGCGGAACTGAGGAGTTGAGCAAGGATGCTGACCCCTGTCGCGGACGACGACGGCGCCCCCTTCTGGGAGTACGCCGCCCGAGGCGAACTGCGCGTCCAGGCGTGCGCCGACTGCGGCGAACTCCGCTTCCCGCCCCGCCCCTGCTGCCCGCACTGCCAGTCCTTCGGCAGCGAATGGCGCGAGCTGAGCGGCCGGGGCCGGGTGTGGTCGTACGTCGTCCCGCACCCGCCCCTCCTGCCCGACTACGCCGAGCAGGCCCCGTACAACGTGATCCTCGTCGAACTGGCCGAGGCACCGCGCATACGGCTGGTCGGCAACCTGGTGAGCGAGGCGGGCGCCCGCCTGGACTCGGTCCCGCCCGAGCGGATCCGGATCGGGGCGAGGGTGCGGGCGGTGTTCACGCCCGAGGGTCTGCCGCAGTGGGTGCTGGAGCGCCCATGAGCCTGCGCACGGTGACGGACAAGGACACGGGCGTCGCGGTGATCACGCTGGACCGCCCGTCGAAACTGAACGCGATAGACGTGGAGACGGCGGGGCAACTGTCCTCTCTGTGGCGGGAGTTGAGGTTCGACGACACCGTACGGGCGGTCGTGCTGACGGGCGCCGGCGGGCGGGCGTTCTGCACGGGACTGGACCGCGACGCGCACGTCCCCCAGCCGAACTCCCCGTACGCGATCGACGACCCCCTCCTGAGGATCGGCCCGAAGTCGAACGACCTGTGGAAGCCGGTGATCGCCGCCGTGAACGGCATGGCGTGCGGCGGAGCCTTCTACCTGCTGGGCGAGTCGGAGTTCGTCGTCGCCGACTCCTCCGCCACGTTCTTCGACCCGCACACCACCTACGGGATGGTCAGCGCCTTCGAGTCGGTGCTGATGGCCCAGCGGATGCCGTCCGGAGAGGCGACACGGATGGCGCTGATGGGCACCGCCGAGCGGATGTCGGCGGGGCGGGCGTACGAGGTGGGGCTGGTGTCGGAGGTGACGGCCCCCGGAGAGGCGGTGCCCGCCGCCGTACGCTGCGCCGAGGTGATCGCCGCGTGCCCGCCGGAGGCCGTCCAGGGCACGGTCCGCGCCTGCTGGGCGGCCCAGGAGGCGGCACGCACGCACGCCCTCGCGTACGCGCCGCACCTGGTGTCGCTGGGCAACCTGCCGGACGAACGCCAGGCGGAGCTGTTCACGGGCAGGAGGCCGGGGTTCCGGACGCGTTAGGGCCTGTCCGGCGGATCAGCCCCTAGTCCATGGGCATGAGGTTGATGTTGTCCAACTTGCAGCTGCCGCTCTGCGTCGTGAAGCCGTCGTCGCCGGCCGGGTTCTCGGGCGCGCCGATGTCGACGGTGTCGGAGGCACCGGGGGCGACGGACGCGATGCCGCTGTTCTCGGCGGTGTAGAACTCCTTGCCGTCGGCGTCCTTGAAGTCGACCTCGAAGACGTAGCTGTACGTCGTGGTCGCGCTGCTGTTGGTGGCGCGGACGTGGGCGACGAGGCCGCTCGACCCGTACTCGCAGGACTCGATCTTCAGGTCCTTGGCGGCGCGCTTGGAGCTGGACGAGCCGCTGGAGGAGCCGGTCGTGCCGGTGGTGGTGGTGGTGGTAGTGGTGGTGCCGCCGTCCGACCCGGAGCCGGAGCCGGTGTCGTCCTTGCCGACGTCGGAGCCGCCGCCGCTGCTGCTCGAACTGGAGGAGCTGGACGAGCTGGACGAGGAGGAGCCACAGCTGCCGCCGTGGGAGCCGCGGGCTCCGGTGAGGGCGACGACGGCGATCCCGAAGACGGCGACGGCCCGGACATGGCGAGACTTCACGTGTGTTCAACCCCCGTTGAAGAGTGCCGAGTTCACATCACGACCGCAAACACTGCGGCGGAGACTGGCAGGTGCACGACACCCTAACAGCGTTCGCGCAAGCCACGAACTCCATCGACCCGGCTCGACTCGGCTCGGCTCGGCTCGGCTCGGCTCAGCTCAGCTCTGCGGGGCGTTCTCCTCGACCTCGCAGTGGTCGATCAGCTTCAGCCGACGCAGGTCGTCGACCTCGATCTTCGCGGTCACCTTGTCCTTCGCGGGCACCTCGATGCTGTCGACCTTGCCCATGGACTTCGTACCGCCCGCCTCCTCGAACAAGACGGCGACGTCGAAGGAGGCGTCGACGGCGTTGGGGTTCCGCACCTCGACGGTCGCGTACGGGGCCTTGACGGTGGCACAGCTGATCAGCTTGACGTGGGCGTCCTGTAGGGCGTCGGCGGTGGGTTCGCCGTAGGAGTCGCTGTCGTCGTAGGAGTCGTTGCCGTCGTACGAGTCGTCGTCATCGTCGTCGCTCTTGCCCAGCCCGGAGGTGGTGCCCCCAGACGACGAGGAGGACGAATCATGATCCTGAGAGGAGGAGCTGCACCCGCCCCCACCACTCCCGTCACCGCTACCACCACTGCTGCCGCTACTGCTCGTACCGCCATGCCCCTTGCCGGACGAGAACCCCGTCAGGGCGAGCACGACCACCGCTATGACCGACGCGAACTTCAGTCCACGCCCCCGTGTTTGCATGCGCATGCCCACACCTTAGCCACCACCGGCATCCGTGGCAGCGGAGAGCAGGACGTCGTACCCGAGCCGTTCGACCTCGGGAGCCGGGCGGCGTTGTCGGGCCGGTAGCCGATCTCGTCGGCGCCACGCAGGACGCGGCCGACGCATCCACCAGCGCACCCACCCTTCGGCGCGCCGAACCCCACGCCTGTCACAAATCTCCCGGCACAAGCTATTGACATGACATTTGGACAGGGCTCATCGTACTCATCTAGCGCGCGCTAGTAGCGCGCGCCAGGAAAAGTCATCCTCCGATGAAGTGCCCGGTGTCCCCGGAGCGAAGGGAATCCCCCAATGCCGTTCGATGTGCTGACCATGGGCCGTGTGGGGGTGGATGTGTATCCGCTCCAGACGGGCGTGGGGCTGGCTGAGGTCACTTCGTTCGGCAAGTACCTCGGTGGCTCCCCGACCAACGTGGCCGTGGCCGCCGCCCGGTACGGCCGTTCCGCCTCGGTGATCACCAAGACGGGCCGGGACCCGTTCGGGGAGTTCGTCCGCACGGCCCTGGAGGGCTACGGGGTAGACAGTGGCTTCGTCGGTACGTCGGGTATCGCGCCGACGCCGGTGACGTTCTGCGAGATCTTCCCGCCGGACGACTTCCCGCTGTACTTCTACCGGCTGCCGAAGGCTCCTGACCTGGACATCCGTCCCGAGGAGCTGGACCTGGGAGCGGTGCGGGACGCGCGGATCTTCTGGTTCACCGGCACCGGGCTGTGTGAGGAGCCGAGCCGCTCGGCGACGCTGGCCGCCCTGGCGCACCGGGCCAAGGCGGGCACGACGGTCTTCGACCTGGACTGGCGGCCGATGTTCTGGGCGGACCCGTCCGGGGCGCGGGCGTACTACGCCGAGGCTCTGCGTCATACGACCGTGGCCGTCGGGAACCTCGACGAGTGCGAGGTGGCGACCGGTGAGCGGGAGCCGTACGCCGCCGCGAAGTCGCTGATCGCCGCCGGGGTCGAGCTGGCCGTGGTGAAGCAGGGCCCCAAGGGCGTGCTCGCCATGGACCGGGACGGTTCGACGGCCGAGATTCCGCCGGTTCCGGTGGACGTCGTCAACGGTCTCGGCGCGGGTGACGCCTTCGGCGGCGCGCTGTGCCACGGGCTGCTCTCCGGCTGGGACACGCGTCGCACGGTGTCCTTCGCCAACGCCGCCGGCGCGATCGTCGCCGGCCGTCTGTCCTGCTCCGACGCCATGCCGACCGGGGCCGAGGTCGAGGCCAAGCTCCGCGAGGCGTCCCTCGCCTCCACTTCCACCTCCACCTCCACCTCCACCGAACGAAAGGCGTGAGGACGTGCTGTCCGACAACGTGAGCCGGATCGTGGACGCCCGGGTCAACGATCCCGGTGCCATCGCGGCGGCCGCCGCACGCCGTATCAAGGCCACCTCGCTGACCGGTGAGCACGGCAAGGCGATGATCATCGCCGCCGACCATCCCGCGCGCGGCGCCAACGGCGTGGGCGGCGACCCGACCGCCATGGCCGACCGCGCCCGGCTGCTGGACCGGCTGTGCGTCGCGCTGGAGCGGCCGGGTGTGACGGGGGTGCTGGCCACCGCCGACATCCTGGAGGACCTGCTGCTGCTCGGGGTCCTGGACGGCAAGTCCGTGTTCGGGTCGATGAACCGGGCCGGGCTCGCGGGTTCGGTGTTCGAGATCGACGACCGGTTCACCGGCTACGACGCCGAGACGATCGCCGCGATGGGCTTCGACGGCGGCAAGATGCTCACCCGGATCGCCCTCGACGACCCCGCCACCCCCTCCATCCTGGAGAACACCGCGCACGCGGTCGATGAACTGAACGACCGTCACCTGATGGCCATGGTGGAGCCGTTCATTTCCACCTGGCAGGACGGGAAGATCCGCAACGATCTGTCGACGGACGCCGTCGTCAAGTCGATCACCATCGCCTCGGGGCTGGGCCGGCGTACCGCCTACACCTGGCTGAAGCTGCCGGTCGTGGCGGACATGGAGCGCGTGCTCGCCTCTTCCACGCTGCCCGCGCTGCTGCTGGGCGGCGAGGTCAAGGACGCCGACGCCGCCTTCGCCTCCTGGGGCAAGGCGCTCAAGCAGCCCACCGCGCAGGGTCTGGTCGTGGGCCGCTCCCTGCTCTACCCCGCGAGCGGCGATGTCGCCGGTGCCGTGGACCGGGCGGTGAGCCTGCTGTGAGCGGCACGAGCAAGTACCACCTGCCGAAGGGGACGTCGGCCGAAGGGCCGTACGACGTCCTGGTCACGCCCGAGTCGGCGGGCTGGGGATACTCCGGCCTCAGGATCCTGACCCTGAGGCCGGGTGAGGCGCACGCCCTGTCCACCGGGGATTCCGAGTTCCTGGTCCTGCCGCTGACGGGCTCCTGCACCGTCACCACGGACGGCAAGTCCTTCGAACTCGCCGGCCGGACAGGCGTGTTCGCCTCCGCCACCGACTTCGCCTACCTCCCCCGCGAGTCGGAGGCCCTGATCAGCAGCGCGACCGGAGGACGGTTCGCGCTGCCCGCAGCCCGTACCGGGCTGAGCTCACTCTCCGCCCGGTACGGTCCCAAAGCAGGCGTGCCCGTCGAGCTGCGCGGTGCCGGGGCCTGCTCACGTCAGGTCAACAACTACTGCCTGCCGGGCACGTTCGACGCCGAGCAGCTGCTGGTGTGCGAGGTCCTCACACCCGGTGGCAACTGGTCCTCGTACCCGCCGCACAAGCACGACGAGGTACGCACGGACGAGGCGGGCAACCCGGTCGAGTCGGAGCTGGAGGAGATCTACTACTTCGAGGTCTCCGGCGACGGGAACGGCTTCGGCTACCAACGCGTCTACGGCACCCCCGAGCGGCCGATCGATGTCCTCGCCGAGATCCGTACCGGTGACACCGTCCTCATCCCGCACGGCTGGCACGGCCCGTCGATCGCCGCGCCCGGCTACGACCTGTACTACCTCAACGTCATGGCCGGTCCCGGGCAGGACCGCGCCTGGCTGATCTGCGACGACCCCGCCCACGGCTGGGTCCGTGACACCTGGGCCGCGCAGGACGTCGACGACCGGCTTCCCTTCGAAGGGCCCACCGAGCAATGAACACCATCCGACTCACCACCGCCCAGGCCCTCGTGCGCTTCCTGGCCAACCAGTACAGCGAGCGCGACGGCCAGGAACAGCGGCTGATCCCCGGTGTGTGGGGCATCTTCGGCCACGGCAACGTCGCCGGCATCGGCCAGGCGTTGCTGCAGGCCGCCACGACGGGCGAGGCCGACCTGCCTTACTACCTGGCCCGCAACGAGCAGGGCATGGTCCACGCGTCGGTGGCCTACGCCAAGATGCGCGACCGGCTGGCCGCCTTCGCCTGCACCGCCTCCACCGGCCCCGGCTCCACGAACATGATCACGGGTGCGGCGCTCGCCACCACCAACCGGCTGCCCGTGCTCCTGCTGCCCAGCGACATGTTCGCCACGCGTGCCGCCGACCCCGTCCTCCAGCAGCTGGAGGACACCCGCGGCGGGGACGTCACCGTCAACGACGCTTTCCGTGCCGTGTCGAAGTACTTCGACCGCATCCAGCGTCCCGAGCAGCTCATCCCGGCCGCGCTGGCCGCGATGCGGGTGCTGACCGACCCGGTCGAGACCGGTGCCGTCACCCTCGCCCTCCCCCAGGACGTACAGGCCGAGGCGTACGACTGGCCGGTCTCCTTCTTCCGGCGCCGGGTGTGGCATGTGGGCCGCCCGGTACCGGAGCAGGCCGCCGTCGAACGGGCCGCACGGCTGCTGCGCGGCGCCCGCAAGCCCCTCATCGTGGCCGGTGGCGGAGTCGTGTACTCCGGTGCCGAGACCCAGCTGCGGGCCTTCGCCGAAGCCACCGGCATCCCCGTAGCCGACACCCACGCCGGCAAGGGCGCCGTCCCCTGGGACCACCCCTACGCCGTCGGCGGCATCGGCTCGACCGGGTCGTACGCGGCGAACGAGCTGGCTCGCGAGGCCGATGTGGTCCTGGGCATCGGCACCCGGTACTCGGATTTCACCACCGCCAGCCACACCGTCTTCGCCAACCCCGACGTCACCTTCGTCAACCTCAACGTGGCCCGTCTCGACGCGGTGAAGCACTCGGCGGAGCCCGTGGTGGCCGACGCCCGCCTCGGTATCCAGGCCCTCGCCGGGGCGCTGACGGACTGGGAGGTCGACCCCGCCTACCGCCGCCGCACCCGTGAACTGATCGCCCGCATGCGGGAGATCGAGGAGGAGTGCTTCGCGCCCGACCGCAGCACCGGCGACCTCCCCGCCCAGACCCAGATCCTGGGCGCCCTCAACGACGTGCTCGGCGACCGTGACGTGGTCATCAACGCGGCAGGCTCCATGCCCGGCGACCTGCAACAGCTGTGGCGGGCGAGGGACCCGAAGGCCTACCACGTCGAGTACGCCTACTCCTGCATGGGCTACGAGGTCGCCGCCGGCGTCGGCGCCAAGATGGCCGACCCCTCCCGCGAGGTCGTCGTCCTGGTCGGCGACGGCTCCTATCTGATGATGGCCCAGGAGATCGTCACCATGGTCTCCGAGGGCCTGAAGGTCATCATCGTCCTCGTCCAGAACCACGGCTTCGCCTCCATCGGCGCCCTGTCGGAGTCCCTGGGTTCACAGCGCTTCGGCACCAAATACCGCTTCCGCAAGGACGATTCCGGTCTCCTCGACGGCGGCATCCTGCCCGTCGACCTCGCCGCCAACGCCTCCTCGCTCGGCGCCGACGTCCTGCACGCCACCACCGTCGAGGAGTTCCGCACCGCGATGGAAAAGGCCAAGGCCGCCGCCTGGACCACCGTCGTGCATGTCGAGACCGACCTGTACGGCCCGAACCCGCCCGGCCACGGCTGGTGGGACGTGCCCGTCAGCGAGACCTCCGCCCTCGACAGCACCCGCACCGCCTACGAGACCTATGCCGCCCACAAGACCGACCAGCGGCACTACCTGTAAGGACACCCTCACGTGACAACCATCCAGCACTGGATCAACGGTTCACCGGCGCCCGGTCCGGACACCGCCCCGGTGTTCAACCCCGCGACCGGCAAGGAACAGGCCCGAGTCGTCCTCGGCGGAGCCGAAGCCGTGGACACGGCGGTCGCGGCCGCCGCCAAGGCCTTCGAGACCTGGTCGGAGTCGTCCCTCTCCCAGCGCACCCAGGTGATGTTCGCCTTCCGCCAGCTCCTCGTCGAGCACGAGGAGGAACTCGGGCGGATCATCTCGGCCGAGCACGGCAAGACCGTCGACGACGCACGCGGCGAGATCACCCGCGGCCGGGAGGTCGTCGAGTACGCCTGCGGCCTCGGCGACGTACTGAAGGGCTCCTTCTCCGACCAGGTCTCACGCGGCGTGGACGTGCACAACTTCCGCCAGCCCCTCGGCGTCGTCGCCGGCATCACCCCCTTCAACTTCCCCGCCATGGTGCCCCTGTGGATGCACCCCATCGCCATCGCCACCGGCAACACCTTCATCCTCAAGCCCAGCGAACGCGACCCCTCAGCCGCCAACTTCGTCGCCGACCTCTACCAGAAGGCCGGCCTGCCCGACGGCGTCTTCAACGTCGTCCACGGCGGCAAGGACGCCGTCGACGCGATCCTCACCCACCCGCGCATCGAGGCCGTCTCCTTCGTCGGCTCCACCCCCATCGCCCGCTACGTCCACCAGCAGGCCACCACCCACGGCAAGCGCGTCCAGGCCCTCGGCGGCGCCAAGAACCACGCCGTCGTCCTGCCCGACGCCGACCTCGAATTCGCCGCCAACCACATCACCGCCGGCGCCTACGGCTCCGCCGGCGAACGCTGCATGGCCGTCTCCGTCGCCGTCGCCGTCGGCGACGCCGCCGACACCCTGGTCGAGGTGCTGGAGCGCAAGGCCCGCGAAGTCAAGGTCGGCCCCGGCGACGCACCCGGCACCGAAATGGGCCCCCTGGTCACCAAGGCCGCCCAGGAACGCGTCGAGAACGCGGTCGGCGGCGCCGCCACCCAGGGCGCCACCGTCGTCGTCGACGGACGCGGGCTCAAGATCGACGGCCACGAGGACGGCTTCTTCACCGGCCCCTCCCTCCTCGACCACGTCACCACCGACATGGACACCTACAAGGAAGAACTGTTCGGCCCCGTCCTCGCCGTCGTCCGCGTAGACACCCTCGACGAAGCGATCGACCTGATCAACGCCAACCCGTACGGCAACGGCACCGCCCTGTTCACCGCCTCCGGCGAAGCAGCCCGCCGGTTCCAGCGGGGCGTCAAGGTCGGCATGATCGGCGTCAACGTCCCCGTGCCCGTGCCGATGTCGTACTACTCCTTCGGCGGCTGGAAGGACTCCCTCATCGGCGACTCCCCCATCCACGGCCCCGAAGGCATCCGCTTCTACACCCGGCCCAAGGTCGTCACCACACGCTGGCCGCAGCCCGCACAGCAGGTCAAGGCCGGGTTCGACTTCCCGACCTCCAACTGATCCGAGCGGCATTCCCCCACTGCCCGATCATTCGAAGGACATACGCCATGGCAACGACGCCATCCCTCCGCACCGCCGTGGGCAACCTGTGCCTCGGCTCCGCGCCCGACTCCTGGGGTGTGTGGTTCCCGGAGGACGAGCACCAGGTCTCGCCCACCCGCTTCCTCGACGAGCTGGCCGCGGCGGGCTACAAGTGGCTGGAGCTTGGCCCGTACGGTTACCTCCCCACCGACCCGCGGCAGCTGAAGGAGGAACTCGACACCCGTGGGCTCCAGGTCTCCGGCGGCACCGCGTTCGGCGCGCTGCACCGGCCGGAGGCGTGGGACGAGATGCTCGCCCACGTACGGCAGGTCGCCACACTGACAGCGGCCGCAGGCGCCCACCACCTGGTCCTCATCCCGCCGATGTACCGGGACGAGAAGACCGGCGCCTTCACCGAGTCACCGGAGCTGACCGCCGAGCAGTGGGCGGGCTTCGGCAAGGCCGCCGACCGGCTCGGCAGGCTGCTGCTCGACGAGTACGACGTACGGCTCGTCATCCACCCGCACGCCGACAGCCACATCCAGACCCAGCCCGAGATCGAGCGGCTGCTCAACGAGTCCGACTCCCGCTGGACCAACCTGTGCCTGGACACCGGGCACGTGGCCTACGGCGGCGGCGACAACCTCGACCTGATCCGCCGCTTCGGCGAACGCGTCGGCTACGTCCACATCAAGCAGATGGACCCCGAGATCCTCGCCCAGGTCGCCGACGAGAACCTCTCCTTCGGCGAGGCCGTCAAGCGCGGGGTGTGCGTGACGCCGCCCGCCGGGGTGCCCAGCCCCGCCGACGTGGTCGCCGAACTGAGCAAGCTCGACGCCGAGTTGTTCGTGATCGTCGAGCAGGACCTGTACCCGTGCGCGCCCGAGGTACCGCTGCCCATCGCCATACGTACCCGGGAGCACCTGGCCGAGAGCGGGTTGACGGGTACCCGGCGTCCGGCAACACCTCTCCTGCCCTCCTCCCTCGATTAGGACTCGACCATGACCGTACGTGTAGGTGTCATCGGCGCCGGCTGGATCGGCAAGGAACACATCCGCCGCCTCACCGAGACCGTCACCGGCGCCAGTGTCACCGTAGTGACCGACATCGACGCCGCCCGCGCCGAGGAGGCAGCGGCACCGGTCGGTGCCCGGGTACTGCCCGACGGCGCGACCCTGATCGCCTCTCCAGACGTCGACGCCGTCCTCGTGACCTCCTGGGGCCCCACCCACGCCGAGCACGTGCTCAACGCGATAGCCGCCGGAAAGCCGGTGTTCTGCGAGAAGCCGCTGGCCACCACCGCCGAGGACTGTCTGAGGATCATCGAGGCGGAACAGGCGCACGGCCGCCGTCTGGTCCAGGTCGGCTTCATGCGCCGCTACGACGCCGGCTACCGCCAGATGAAGCAGGTCATCGACTCCGGCCGCATCGGCGAGCCACTGATCGTGCACTGCGCCCACCGCAACCCGACCGTCCCCGAGTCGTACACCTCGGCCATGGCCGCCCTGGACACGGCGGTGCACGAGGTGGACGTCCTGCGCTGGCTGCTCGACGACGAGATCGTCTCCACTCAGGTGGTGACACCGCGCGCCACCAGCAAGCGGTTCGCCCACCTCAAGGACCCGCAGATCATGCTCTTCGAGACCGCCAAGGGCGTCCGCATCGACCTGGAGGTCTTCGTCAACTGCCAGTACGGCTACGACATCCAGTGCGAAGCCGTCGGCGAGGAAGGCCTCGTCCGCCTCCCCGACCCTGCCTCGGTCGGTCTGCGCACCACCGGTCAGCACAGCACGGAGGTGCTCACCGACTGGGTGGGCCGCTTCGCGGACGCCTTCGACACCGAGTTCCGCGAGTGGATCGCGGGCATCGCCGCCGGCGCCGAACCCACCGGCCCCTCCGCCTGGGACGGCTACGCCGCCACCGTCATCACCAGCGCCACCGTCGAAGCCCTGGAATCGGGCCGTGTCGTCACCACCGACCTCAAGCCCCGCCCCGCCTTCTACGGAGGTGCCGCGTGAAAATCGCCCTCGACCCCTACATGTTCCGCCACCTGCCCATCGACGACATGGTGCGCACGGTCGCCGAACTGGGCTACCAGTACATCGAGTTGTCGCCCCGCGACGACTTCATGCCCTTCTTCCTGCACCCACGCGCGGACGACGAACGCATCGCCGGGCTGAAGAACTCCCTGCGTACGCACGGCGTTCAGCTCTCCTCGGTGCTCCCTCTCTACAAGTGGTCCTCACCGGACGAGACGGAACGCCAGGCAGCCGTCCGCTACTGGAAACGCATGATCGAGATCACCGCCGACCTCGAATGCACACTGATGAACTCCGAGTTCAACGGCCGCCCCGAACGCGCCGCCGAGAGCGAGGCCTCGTTCTGGCGCTCGCTGGAGGAGCTGCTGCCCCTCTTCGAACGCGAGGGCATCGCCCTGAACCTGGAGGCCCACCCGGACGACTTCTGCGAGGAGAACACCCCCGCCGTCGACCTGGTCCGCGCCATCGACAAGCCCTGGGTGAACTACCTCTACTGCGCCCCGCACTCCTTCCACCTCTCCGGCCCCACGGAGGTCGGCGCGGACATCGCCGCGATGATGCGCTACGCCGGCGACAAGCTGAAACACGTACACATCGCCGACTCCTTCAACCACAAGGGCTCCAGCGGCCTGCGCTACATCCTCAACCCACCCGGCACCGCCGCCCGCATCCACCAGCACCTGGACATCGACCAGGGCGAGGTCGACTGGACCGCCTTCTTCGGCACCCTGCGCGAACTGAACTTCGACGGCGTCGCCACGGCCTGCGTCTTCGCCTGGGAGGAACGGGCCCACGAGTCCTCGGCCTTCATGCTCGACCGCATCACCAAGGAACTCGCTTCCTGAGCGAAGCTCCAGAAGGCCGATCCCGGTCAGGGGCGAAGCCGGGTCCCTCACCCTGCCCGGCGTCCCCCAGCATGCCCGGCGTCCCTCACCATGCCCGGCGTCCCCCACGATGCCCGACGCCCCCCACTCCACCTTCCCGAATTTGTCGATACATCCTGACAAGGTTATTGACATCACTGGTGGCCGGATCCATAGTTACGAGCCACTAGAGCGCGCTAATTAAGCGCTCTAGTGAGGTAACCAGACGGTCCGCACCAAGACCGCCGCGCACAACGCTCCGCCGCCGGACAGGCACTCGCGTTCCGCCCGCCGGCCTCACGGCCCGAGGCGCATCCCCTGATCGCGGTCGCCGCCCCCGTCGGTTCCGGTTACCGTCGCGGGACATCCCGCGCCCTCAGCCCGCGTCCGCCACACATTCGGCCGCGGACACGGCCCGCACCCACCGAAGCCGTTCCACACCGCCCGAAACCAGCCATCCTGATCAGCACAGCGAGGTGCAAGGGACATGCACAGAAACCACCGAGCCGCCACTCTGGCCGCCGTCGCCATCACCGGGGCCCTGCTCGCCACCGGCTGCTCCAGCAGCTCCGGCGGGAAGAAGTCCGAGGAGGGCGGCTCCGGCGCCTCCGCCGGCAAGGCCGACACCCCCCGTATGACGGTCGCGATGATCACCCACGCCGCCCCCGGCGACACCTTCTGGGACCTCATCCGCAAGGGCGCCGAAGCCGCCGCCGCCAAGGACAACATCAAGCTCGTCTACTCCAGCGACCCCAGCGCCGGCAACCAGGCCAACCTCGTGCAGAACGCGATCGACCAGAAGGTCGACGGCATCGCCCTCACCGCCGCCAAGCCCGACGCCATGAAGGACGCCGTGGCCAAGGCCACCGCGGCGGGCATCCCCGTCGTCGGGTTCAACGCCGGTCTGGACGACTGGAAGGACCTCGGCATGCTGGAGTACTTCGGCCAGGACGAGAACATCGCCGGCCGGGCCTTCGGCGAACGCCTCAACGACCTCGACGCCAAGCACGCCCTCTGCGTCATCCAGGAACAGGGACACGTCGCCCTGGAAGCCCGCTGCGCCGGCCTGAAGAAGGGCTTCAAGGGCAAGACCGACATCCTCTACGTCAACGGCACCGACATGCCGTCCGTGAAGTCGACGATCACCGCCAAGCTCAAGCAGGACTCCTCCATCGACGAGGTGGTGACCCTCGGCGCCCCCTTCGCGCTCACGGCCGTGCAGTCCGTGTCCGACGCGAGCAGCAAGGCCAAGATCGCCACGTTCGACCTCAACAAGGACCTGGTGAAGGCCGTCCAGGACGGCACCATCGAGTTCGCCGTCGACCAGCAGCCCTACCTCCAGGGCTATCTCGCCGTCGACGGCCTGTGGCTCTACAAGAACAACGGCAACTTCAGCGGCGGCGGCACCGCGCCCGTCCTCACCGGCCCCGCCTTCATCACCAAGGACAACGCCGACACCGTGGCCGAGTTCGCCGCGAAGGGCACCCGGTGATCTGACCATGACCCAAGCAACGGCACCGGCGGCGAACTCCTCGCCGCCGGCTCCGCCGGCCGCCGCGCAGAAGGACGGCCGCACCACACAGCGTTCCCTGGGGCACCGGCTGCTGGCCCGCCCCGAGGTCGGCGCACTGATCGCCGCCATCGGCGTCTATCTGTTCTTCTTCTCCGTCGCGCCTTCCTTCCGGGAGGCCGGCTCGCTGGCGACCGTGCTCTACCAGGCCTCGGTGATGGGCATCATGGCCCTGCCGGTGGCCCTGCTGATGATCGGCGGCGAGTTCGACCTGTCCGCCGGTGTCGCGGTCACCACCTCGGCACTGACCGCCGCGATCCTGAGTTTCCAGCTGTCGGTGAACGTGTGGACCGGCGTGATCGTCGCGCTGATCGTGTCCCTCGCCGTCGGCGCCTTCAACGGCTGGCTGCTCATCAAGACCGGCCTGCCGAGCTTCCTGGTCACCCTGGGCTCCTTCCTGATCCTCCAGGGCTCCAATCTCGCCATCACGAAGATCTTCACCGGCAACGTGGCGAGCGACTCGATCGCCGACATGGACGGCTTCGACCAGGCCAAGGCCGTCTTCGCCTCCGAGATCTCCATCGGCGACGTCAACTTCAAGATCACTGTCTTCTACTGGCTCGCCTTCGCCGGCATCGCCACGTGGCTGCTGCTGCGGACGAAGTTCGGCAACTGGATCTTCGCGGTCGGCGGCAACAGGGACAGCGCGCGGGCCGTCGGGGTGCCCGTGAACTTCACGAAGATCGCCCTGTTCATGGGCGTCGGGGCCGGGGCCTGGTTCATCGGTATGCACCTGCTGTTCTCGTTCAACACGGTGCAGTCCGGTGAGGGAGTCGGCAACGAGTTCCTGTACATCATCGCCGCGGTCATCGGCGGCTGCCTGCTGACCGGCGGCTACGGCTCGGCGATCGGCCCGGTGATCGGTGCCTTCATCTTCGGCATGGTCTCCCAGGGCATCGTCTACGCGAACTGGAACCCCGACTGGTTCAAGGCCTTCCTCGGCGTGATGCTCCTGATCGCCGCCCTCGTCAATCTGTGGGTCCGCAGCCAGGCGACCCGGAGGTGAACCATCCCATGACAGCCACGAACACAGCCGTCACCCTCGACGGCCCGCCGCCGAAGGACGACGGCGCCGTCGTCGAACTGCGGGACACGGGCAAGGCCTACGGCAACGTCCGCGCCCTGCACGGCGTGAACCTCAGCGTCCACCCCGGCCGCGTCACCTGCGTGCTGGGCGACAACGGCGCCGGCAAGTCCACCCTCATCAAAATCATCTCCGGCCTGCACCAGCACACCGAGGGCGAAGTCCTCGTCGACGGCGAGCCGGTGCGCTTCTCCACCCCTCGCGAGGCCCTGGACGCCGGTATCGCCACCGTCTACCAGGATCTGGCCACCGTGCCCCTCATGCCGGTCTGGCGGAACTTCTTCCTCGGCTCCGAGTTCACCCGCGGCCCCTGGCCCGTCCGCCGCCTCGACATCGACAGGATGAAGAAGACCGCGGACACCGAACTGCGGAACATGGGCATCGTCCTGGACGACCTCGACCAGCCCATCGGCACCCTCTCCGGCGGCCAGCGCCAGTGCGTCGCCATCGCCCGCGCCGTCTACTTCGGCGCGAGGGTCCTGATCCTCGACGAGCCGACGGCCGCCCTCGGCGTCAAGCAGTCGGGTGTCGTGCTGAAGTACATCGCCGCCGCCCGCGACCGCGGCCTCGGCGTCATCTTCATCACCCACAACCCCCACCACGCCTACATGGTCGGCGACCACTTCAGCGTCCTGCGCCTGGGCACCCTCGAACTCTCCGCGTCCCGCGACCAGGTCAGCCTCGAAGAACTCACCAACCACATGGCCGGCGGCACCGAACTCGCCGCCCTCAAACACGAGTTGGCCCAGGTCCGTGGGGTGGACGTCGAGGAACTCCCGGACGCGGCGGACCTCACCGCACCCGCGTCGGGCTCCGGCCAGGAAGCCTCCTGACCGCCCTCCGGCCGCCTCCTCAAGCACTCGAGCCGTGGTGCTCATCCGCTGGACGCGGGTGAGCACCACGGCTCGAGTGCTTCTCGTGCGTGCACCGCACCGTGGCCCGGCGCCTACGTCGTACGCGCCGTCCCCGTCCCCTTCTCCGCGTCCAGCGCGTACACGCAGCGGTCCTTGCTGCAGGCGTACACGACACCGTCCTGGACGACGGGGGAGCCGGTGATCTCCCCGCCCGTGGCGAGCTTCCACCTCAGCCGGCCGTCATCGGCCTTGAGGGTGTACAGCAGATGGTCCGTGGACCCGAAGTGGATCCGCCCCTCGGCCACCGCAGGCGCCCCCACGATGTCCCCACCCGCCTGGAACCGCCACTTCGGCGTCCCGGTCACCGCGTCGAGCGTGTACAGCCCCTTGCCGCTCCCCACATGCACATGCCCGGCCGCCACCAGCACCGGCTCCAGGGAGGCCCGCGACTCCGTCGCGATCCGCCACCGGTCACGGCCGTCCGACGCGTCGAGGGCGTACACCGTCCCGAGGTAGTCGGCGAGATACACGCCGCCACCCGTGACCGCCGGCCCCGGCGCGAACGTCGGCGCCGACAGGAACACCGCCGGCGCCTCGAAGTGCCAGCGCACATGCCCGCTCGCCACATCGATGGCGAGGACACGGCTACCGGCGGCGACGTACACGTACCCGTCCGAGGCGGGCGTCAGCCGGACCGGCACTCCACCGCAGGAGGCCGCGTCGCCGATGGGGTACGACCAGCGCTCTTCGCCCGTCCGGGCCTCCAGCGCGCGCAGCCGGGCGTCCTTCCAGATGTACACCGTGCCGTCGTGGACGACCGGCCCGGCCTCGGGGGACTCGAAGTCGGCCTGGGCTCCGGTGGTCTCCCAGAGCTTCTGCCCGTTGGACGCCTCCCAGCCCTGTACGCCGCCGCCCCGGGTCGCGGTGACCACGGTCCCCCGGTCGGCCTTCAGCGAGTAGACCCAGGCGTCGGTCGACAGCCGCCAGAGGTCCGCCCCCTCCCGCGCGTCGAGCGCGAAGAGGGTCGGGCCGTCGGAGGCGTGGATACGGCCGTCCGCGACCGCCATCGACCAGGCGACGTCCCGGGTCTTGAAGCGGCGTCGGCCGGTCGCCACGTCCAGGGCGTGCACCTCGAAGGACGTGACGTAGACGAGGTCGCCCGCGACGGAAGGCGTGCCCCACACATCGTTCGACATGCGGAAACGCCAGGGCCGCCAGCCGGACGCGGCCGGCTCGGGGGCGGGTACGGGGTGGGCGGTCGCGGGGTCGGCGCCGTTCACCCCCGCGCGCGGCCGGGACCAGGACGCGGCGAGGCCCGCCTCGGGAGGGGGCGCCTTCACCGCGGCCGCGCGGGCGTCGGCGACACGCGGCCCGGGGCCGATGGGCACCTGGGCTCCGGCGAGCCGCACGGGGCCCGTGTCGGGCGCGCCGATGGACACGGGCGCGGGGTCGTACGAGGGCGGGGGCGGCGGAACGGGAGCCGGGGCGGTGGGCCGGCCACCGCCGCCGGAGGTCTGCTGCTTCGGGGCCGGGCGCCCACCCCGACGGGTCTCGATCAGGCCCACGGCTTTCTCGGGCAGCCACGCGGACGCCGTACCGCTGTCGTCGGACCCGGAGCCGAAGAGATGCGGCGCGAGCTGCGCCTGGAGGTCGGCGGGACCCGGCCGGGCCGTCGGGTCCATCTGCATACAGGACTCGCTGAGGGGCCGCAGGTCGTCCGGGAGCCCGCTGAGATCCGGGCCTTCCCGCAGCAGCATGAAGACGGTCTCCACGGGATTGGCACCGTGGAACGGCGCGTGCCCGGTCGCCGCGAACACGAGCATCGACCCGAGCGAGAAGACGTCACTCGCGCCCGTCACACTCCGCGAGTCCTTCGCCTGCTCGGGCGACATGTACGCGGGCGTACCGACGGCGACGTTCGTCATCGTCAGACGTGTGTTCGACACACCGGATGCGATACCGAAGTCGATGACCCGAGGGCCGTCCTCGACCACCAGCACGTTCGACGGCTTCAGGTCGCGGTGGACGAGCCCGGCCCCGTGAATGGACTGGAGCGCCTCGGCGACACCCGCGGCGAACCAGCGAACGGCCTGGACCGGCAGCGGCCCGCAGTCATTCACTATCTCCTCGAGCGAGGGCGCGGGGACGTACGCGGTCGCCAGCCACGGCACGGCGGCGCGCGGGTCGGCGTCGACCACCGCGGCCGTGTAGAAGCCGGACACCGCGCGGGCCGCCTCGACCTCGCGGGTGAAACGGACCCGGAAGAGCTGGTCCTCCGCCAGTTCCGTCCTGACCGTCTTGATCGCCACGCGTCGACCCGACGCCGAGCGCGCCAGATAGACCAGCCCCATGCCGCCGGCACCCAGCCGTCCCAGCACCTCGAACGGCCCGATCCGCCGCGGATCGTGCTGCGTCAGCTGATCCACCACTTGCCCTGCCACCTCCCCGTACCGGACCGCGTCGTCCACGTTTTGTACGCGACCCCGTGCAGCGTCTCACCACCGAACCGCCATGGCGGCACGCACCCCGATTCTTCCTGTACCGGGGGCAGGTTGCGAACCCGGGGGCGGATCGGGGTGTCTCAGGACAAAACCACGTCGTCCGCCCCGTGGGAAGCGGGCGCCCGGATGGTGGGACACCACGGCGGCGCGTGTACCACCGGCGCACGACCCCTGCTCCCGGCCGCCGACGGACCACGCGTCGGCCGGCGTCATCCCTGGTCAGCGATGGTCAGACCCCCTCGGAACCACTCCCGGCACCTTCACCCTCCCACTCCTCCCGGGTTTCAGCCACGTCCCGCGGCTGAAGAAGCGCGAAGGAAGCCCCCTGGTTGTCCGTGACGACCGCCACATGCCCGTACGAGGTGTCGAACGGCGGCACCTGGACGCGTCCGCCGAGCCGGCTGACGGTCCCGAGGGCGGCCTCGCAGTCGACGGTCTGGAAATGAACGAGGAAATGCGGCGGCATCTCGGCGGGAAACACCTCCGTGAGCGCGGCCCGGCCGAAGTCGGGGCGGGCGTCCGGGCCGAAGAGGGCCTCGTGGAAGAGGTGCGCGTAGAAGGAGTTGGCGGCCCGGGTGTCGCGGGCGTACAGCTCGGCCCAGGCGAAGGTGCCGGGTTCGTGGCGGCGGCCGAAGCCGGGGTGGGTGCCGGGCTGCCAGAGCCGGAAGACGGCGCCCTCCGGGTCGGTGGCGAGGGCGGTGACGCCGAGGTCGGCGAGCGGGGTGGGAGGGATGACGATCCGGCCGCCGGCCGCGTGGATGCGGGCGGAGAGGGTGGTGGCGTCCGGGGTCGCGAAGTACAGCGTCCAGACGGTGGGGAGGCGGCCGTCGGGCTTGGGGGCGAGGGCGGCGACGGGGGTGTCGTGGTGCAGCGCCCACAGCTCCCGGGCGCCGTCGCCGGGCGCGACCTCGAAGGTCCACCCGAAGAGCGCACCGTAGAAACGCTTGCCCGCCTCGACGTCGGGCAACTGCACGTCGATCCAGCAGGGGGTGCCTTCGGCGTACGCGACTCCCGTCTCATGGGCCATAGGCCCAAGCTACGGGCGCCCAGCGCGGGGCGCGCGCCGGACGCGTCCGGCTCGGTCACGCGGGAGAGCGCCGGCGGGTGGGGTGCATTGGCGGGTGCGGGTCGTGTGGGGTCGCTCGCATGGTTCCCCACGCACCCACGCACCCACGCACCCACGCACCCACGCACCCACAGCGAAAGAAATAGGACACGGCGCCGTGTCCTCCCCGGCGAACCCCTTGGTGAAGCCCGTACTCCCCATTTGCAGTCGGCCGAATCGCGCTCCGATCGCCCCTCGGTAAGCTGACGGCATGACAGGACAAGTGCGTACCGTCGACGGCCGCGTGGCCGGCCGACGTGGGCAGGCGACCCGGCAGAAGCTGCTTGACTGCCTCAGCGAGATGCTCAGCTCCTCCCCCTACCGGGACGTCAAAGTCATTGATGTCGCCCGGAAGGCGGGCACTTCACCCGCGACCTTCTACCAGTACTTCCCGGACGTGGAAGGCGCCGTCCTGGAGATCGCCGAGCAAATGGCCACCGAGGGCGCCACGTTGACCCAGCTCCTCGAAGGCCGCTCCTGGGTCGGCAAGGCGGGCTGGCAGACGGCTCAGGAACTCGTCGACGGCTTCCTGGAGTTCTGGCGGAAGAACGACGCGATCCTCCGCGTCGTCGACCTGGGCGCGGCCGAGGGCGACAAACGCTTCTACAAGATCCGCATGAAGATCCTGAACTCGGTCACCAACTCCCTGACGGAGACGGTCACCGAACTCCAGAACAGGGGCAAGGTCGACAAGGACGTGACCCCGGCGGCCCTGGCCGGCTCCCTCGTCGCCATGCTCGCCTCGGTCTCCTCGCACCAGAAGGGCTTCCAGACCTGGGGCGTGAAACAGGCCGAACTCAAGCCCAACCTGGCCCTGTTGGTCCACCTGGGCATCACGGGCAAGAAGCCGACGAAGTAGCTCCTGCCGGCAAGGCGATCGACGCACGTCCTGTCCCGCAGGCGGCGCCCCTTCCCCCGGGGTGCCGCCGGCTGCGTTCACCGGAGCGGTGGGACCACCCGTCACCGCCGTACGATCCGGAACACCCGGATCTCCCGCTCCACCCGCGCCTGGTAGGTGGCGTACGGCGGCCAGAACGCCAGCAACTCCCGCCACGCGGCGCTCCGTTCCTCCCCCTCCAGCAGCCGGGCCCTGACCGGGATGTCCTCCCCCTTCCAGCTGACCTCGGCGTCGGGATGGGCCAGCAGGTTGGCGCTCCAGGCGGGATGGCCGGACCGGCCGAAGTTGGAGCCTATGAGCAGCCAACTCCCGCCGTCCTCCTCGGGCATACAGGCCAGCGGCGTCCGACGCGGCACCCCGCTCTTCGCCCCGGTCGCCGTCAGCACGACCCCCGGCAGCAGTTGGGCGCTGAGCAGCACCCGCCCCCGCGTCAACCGGTGCACGGCCCGGTCCAGCGCGGGAATCACATGCGGCGCGACCCGCGCGAACAACGGTGTCGAGGACACCTTCTGCACCAACCGCACACCCATGTCCTTCACGGCCATCAGTGCCGCACCTCCTCGCCGTCGAACTCCGCCCCGAAGACCCCCGCCGCCTCCGCCGTACACCCCCGCAACCGATGCGCCGGCCCGAACAGCAACTCGTCCTGCGCCGCCCGCTTGAAGTACAGCTGTGCCTCGTGTTCCCAGGTGAACCCGATCCCGCCGTGCAACTGGATCCCCTCGGCGGCGGCGAGCCGCAACGCCTCCAGCGCCTGCGCGAGAGCGAGCGCCCCCACTCGCTCCCCCCGCACACCACGTACGGTCGCCCAGGCCGCGTAGTACGCCGCCGACCGGGCCGCCCGCACCCCCACATACACATCCGCCAGCCGATGCTTCACCGCCTGGAACGACCCGATCGGCCGCCCGAACTGCTCCCGCTGCCGTACGTACGCCACGGTCCGCTCCAGCACCCGGTCCGCCGCCCCCACGGCCTCGGCGGCGAGCACGGCGGCGGCCCCGTCCCCGACGCCGGCGAGAGCGGAGAGAACACCGCCGCCACGGTCCTCCCCCAGCAACTCCGCCTCCACGTCCCGAAGTTCCAGCCGAGCCATCGGCCGCGTCTCGTCCAACGCGGTCTGCCGCACCCGCACAAGCCCCGCCGCCGACGCCATAGAAGCAGAAGCAGAAGACGCCCGTACGACGAACAACAGTGTCCGCGACCGCGCGTACCCCCCGGCGTGCGCGGCCACGAGCAGCACCTCCGCGCTGTGCCCGCCGAGTACCTGCCCGACCTCCCCGTACAGCCGCCACCCGTCTCCACCGACCCGCCGAGCCTGTACGCCCCCGGCGCGCCCGCCACCCGCCCACGCCCCCCGGTTGTCACCGGTGAGCCCGAGCACGGCCCCCAGGCCCGTCCCCGGCACGGCGAGCGCGGCCGTCACCTCGCCGGAGGCGATACGGGGCAACAACTCCCGCCGCTGCCGCTCGTCACCGAGCGCGAGCACCAGCGGCGCCACCAGCACAGCGGTGGACAGCAGCGGCACGGGCGCCAGCGCCCGCCCCAGTTCCTCTCCCACCAGCGCCAGTTCGGTCATCGAGCAGCCGACACCGCCGTACGCCTCGGGGAGCGCGAGCCCGGGCAGGCCGAGCTGTTCGGCGAGGACGGTCCACAACCCACGGTCGTAGCCGTCCGCCGTCGCGACGGCCGCCCGCACCTCCTCCGGGCCGCACCGCTTGATCAGCAACTCCCGTACAGTGCGCCGGATTTCCTCCTGCTCGGCGGACAGGCGAGCGTCCACGGACCGACCCCCTCCCTGAGATCTGACGGTCCGTCATATTAGGCCCGCGCCGCACACATGCCCAGCCCCGACACCAGTCCCGACACGCGGTATCTGATGTACCGTCAGATACATGGCTGCTGCTGCGACGCCGAACCACCGCCGCAAGGTCGCGATCGTCGGCGTCTCCCTCTCCGACTGCGGACGCGTGGAGGACTCCACCGGACCGGCGACCCCCTACGCCCTCCACGCCCAGGCCGCCCGCCGCGCCCTCGCCGACGCCGGCCTGGACCGGAGCCTCATCGACGGCCTGGCCTCGGCCGGCCTCGGCACGCTCGCACCCGCCGAGGTGGCCGAATATCTCGGTCTACGCCCGAACTGGGTCGACTCGACCTCCGTCGGCGGCTCCACCTGGGAGGTGATGGCGGCCCACGCGGCGGACGCGATCGCCGCCGGACACGCGAACGCCGTACTCCTCGTCTACGGCTCCACGGCCCGCTCGGACATAAAATCCGGCCGCCGCACCGGCAACCTCTCCTTCGGCGCGCGCGGCCCCCTCCAGTTCGAGGTCCCGTACGGCCACACGCTGATCGCCAAGTACGCCATGGCCGCGCGCCGCCACATGCACGAGTACGGCACCACGCTCGAACAGCTGGCCTCGGTCGCCGTACAGGCACGGGCGAACGCGGCGGCGAACCCCGAGGCGATGTTCCGGACGCCGCTCACCGTCGACGACGTCCTCTCCTCCCCGCCGATCGCCGACCCCTTCACCAAGCTGCACTGCTGTATCCGCTCCGACGGCGGCGCGGCGGTACTGCTGGCGGCCGAGGAGTACGTACGGGACTGCCGTACGGCCCCGGTGTGGATCCTCGGCACCGGCGAGCACGTCTCCCACACCTCCATGTCCGAGTGGCCCGACTTCACGGTCTCCCCGGCGGCGGTGAGCGGCCGCCTCGCCTTCGAGCGGGCCGGGGTACGACCGGAGGAGATCGACTTCGCCGAGATCTACGACGCCTTCACGTATATGACCCTGGTGACGCTGGAGGACCTGGGGTTCTGCGGGAAAGGGGAGGGCGGGGCGTTCGTGGGGACGAACGCGGAGAAGGGGCGACTGACCCTGTCCGGCGAGCTGCCGGTGAACACCGACGGGGGCGGGCTGTCCGCCCAGCACCCCGGTATGCGCGGCCTGTTCCTCCTCGTCGAGGCCGTACGACAGCTGCGCGGCGAGGCCACCGGCCGCCAGGTGCGGGCCCGCGACGGCGACCTGCCCCGGCTGGCGGTCGCCTCCGGCACGGGCGGCTGGTTCTGCTCGTCGGGGACGGTGGTGCTGGGCCGCTGACGGCGACTACCGCGCCCCCGCCCGGCGCTCGCCGTCCGGCGCCCTCGGAGTTCTCGCGCTCAGCGCGCCGAATCTCAGGGAATCCGGAACCTGGCGCACGTCGGCCCGCGCTGTGAGTGCGAGCCACACTCGTCCTGGGTTCCGTCGCCGGCGTTGAGGGCCATGATGCTGATGCCTCCGGCCTGTGGTGGAAGGGAAATCGGCATACGCACCCGCTGTTCGACCACGCCCTTGTCGTTGGGTCTGAGTTCACTGGAGTAGTCGTCGATCGAGTCATCGACAGGCTCGGACAGGTCGGCCCCTACCCGGGTTACGTACACCTCGATGCCGGCCCCCCTCTCGACGCCGTCAGCATGAACATCGAAACTCAGTCTCATGTTGGACCGAGGGCCGTCGACTTTGATGTCGGTGATGGTCGGCCGCCCGTTTCCCCCAGCGGCCTTGGCCGCGCCGATGACCGCGACGCTCAGAGCCACCATGTAGAAGATCACGCCGAGAATGAGCACCACGGTCTCCCACAGGTTGCCCAGCCGTGTGGGGTGGACGAGCAGAGCCACGATGCTGCACACGATGGCGAGGATGGCGCAGAGCGAGGCCACATAGATGGGCCACGACTCGTTGTTGAGGGCAACGAACACGATGTCGCTGCTGAGGCCGAGCAGGGTCATGACTCCGGCAACGGCGACGAGGGCGCCGGCCAGGATCTTGGCAACGTCGTCCAGGCGCTTTCCGATCCTGGCCTGGATCTCTTCGTGCGTCGGGGCAGGTTCTCGGTCGCCACCCCTTTGCGGGACCCCGTTCATCGCGCTCCTCCTGACCGAAGGTCCGGCCTTCAGCGGCGTACGCCGCCGCCGGGCGGCCCCAGCGGAAAACGCTAGGTTCGCGCGAGAACCTCGGCGACCCGGGGATGGGCCGAACGGAGGAACGATCCGGGACGAAAGCCTGATCGGCGTCTCAGCGGGACGGGGTCCAGGGCAGTTCGTCCTTGTACGCGTTCACCGGCTTGGCGATCTTCTTGACGGTACGGGCGTCCAGGGCGGCCGGGGCCGAGCCGGTGCCGAGGGTGCCGCCGGGGTGCCAGGTGCCGGTGACGGAGACCCAGGTGTCGGCGGCCGGGGCCGACGCCCCGTACATCCGTACCTTGACGAACTGGGCGTCGGCCGCGCAGCAGGAGAAGATCGTCCGGGTCAGCTCCCAGCCGTCGCCGTCCTTGCGGGGCGTGACATAGCCGCTCAGCTGGACGCTGCGCCCCTTGATGGCCCGCTTCTTGTCCTGCTGCACCCGGCTGGTGAAGTCGGTGAGGGTCATGGGCAGCGGTTTCGTGGTTTTGGGCAGCGGTTCGAAGTCGTCCTGCGCCACGACCGCCTTGGGGGCCTCCCGGGCGGCGGTGTACGCGCCGAGGGCGGGCGGGGCGAAGAAGAGCAGGCTGAGGGCGGGGAGGAGCAGCAGCCAGGAGATGCGGGGGGTGGCGGAGTGGTCGTGAGCGTGGCCGTCCCCGTGATCGTCGGGGGCTTCGGTCGTCGCCGTCCTCCTCCTCAGTGACCACGCCTCGGCCAGCCCCAGCAGGACCAACAACACCCCCGACACCACGAGCAGCGGCCGCATCCCCTCCTTCACGTACCGCAGGCACAGGTCGGTGAAGAGGGACGCGTGGAGTACGCCGAGACCGCTGAGGAGGAGCAGGACGGCCTGGACCGGACGTTTCACAGAAGGACCCCTCCCACGAGCACGCTGCAGATGATCGCCACGACGGCCGTGGCGGCGGAGAAACGGACCGCGAAGGCCCGGCCGAACGTGCCCGTCTGGAGGGCGATCAGCTTCAGGTCGACCATGGGCCCGATCACCATGAACGCCAGCCGCGCGGTCGGCGAGAACCCGGTGAGCGAGGCGGCCACGAACGCGTCCGCCTCGCTGCACACGGAGAGCAGTACGGCGAGCGCGGCCAGGAACAGTACGGACAGCCAGGGCGAGCCGGAGAAGGTCTCCAGGACGGAACGGGGGACGGCCACGTTGAAGGTCGCGGCGGCCATGGCTCCGACGACCAGGAAGCCCCCCGCGTGCAGGAAGTCGTGCTGGAAGCCGAGCCGGAACTCCTCCCAGCGGCTCCGCCCCGGCTGGTGTCCCGTGTGCCTGACCGTCGGCCTGAGCCACTTCTCCTTCCCCAGCCAGAGCCACAGCCAGCCCATCACGGCGGCGACGACGAGCGAGGCGACCAGCCGGGCCACGACCATCTCGGGGCTGCCGGGAAAGGCGATGGCGGTGGCGGTCAGCACGACCGGGTTCACGGCGGGCGCCGACAGCAGGAACGCGAACGCGGCGGCCGGGGTGACCCCCCGCCCGATCAGACTGTTCGCCACCGGCACGGACGCGCACTCGCACCCCGGCAGCACGACGCCCGCGACCCCGGCGACGGGCACGGCGAGCGCGGGCCGCTTCGGCAGGACCTTGCTGAACACACTGGCGGGCACGAAAGCGTTGATCGCACCCGAGAGAGCCGTCCCGAGCAGCAGAAACGGCAACGCCTGCACGCTGATCGCCAGACACACCGTCCGCCAGGCCTGCACGGCCGGGGCATCCATCCACCGCCCGGCGGCGAAGAGCACGAACCCGGGCACGACGGCCGCGCCGAGCAGGAGGAGGGGCCAGTGGCGGGGCCAGCCGCCGCCCTCCGACATGGCCTCGTCGTCGGCTCTCCCCGCCTCCGCGACCGGCGGCTCGGCCAGGTCGTCTGTCTTCTGCACGCCGGCTCCGATGGTCAGATGTTCGGATCGACCATATCCGGGGCCTCCGGGTCGACGACCACGACCCGTGCGTGCCGCCGGGATCTGGCGGATTCGGCGGGGAGGGTGGTTACGGATTCGGCCACGGTCCCGCGTGACAATCAGGGTATGAGTGCCGACGCCACCTCCGAGTTCCTCAAGTCGCTGCGATCCCTCCGGGTCTGGGACCCCGAGGTCACCGCGCTCTCCTCCTTCGACCCGGTGGCCGACGCCACCGCCGAGCCGCTGTCCCTGTTCACCCGCTGGTTCGTGGACGCCGTGGCGGCCGGGCAGGTCGAGCCGCACACGATGTCGCTGGCCACGGTGGACGAGGAGGGGCGGCCGGACGTGCGTGTCGTGATGCTGCACGACGCCGACACGCGCGGCTGGCACTTCGCCACCCACGCCGGGAGCCGGAAGGGGCGCCAGCTGGCGGCACAGCCGTACGCCGCCCTCTGCTTCTACTGGACCTCGCTCGGCCGCCAGGTGCGGGTGCGCGGCCGGGTCACGGTCGCGCCCGCCGAGGTGGCGCACGCCGATCTGCACGCCCGGTCGACGGGGGCGCTGGCCGCCGCGCTCGTGGGGCACCAGAGCGAGGTCCTGTCCTCGTACGAGGAGTTGGAGCGGGCGTCGGAGGCGGCGTGGGCCCGGGCCGAGCGGGAGCCGGACGTGCCCGTGCCGTCCTGGACGGCGTATGTGCTGGAGCCGGAGGAGGTGGAGTTCTTCCAGGGGGATGCCCGGCGACGGCATGTGCGAGTCAGCTACCGCCGCGGCGGCGGGGACTGGGTTCGCGAGCTGCTCTGGCCGTAGCCCTCGTCGCCGGGTGCCTCAGTGGTCGGTCTCCAGGTGGAGCTTGAGGAGGTCGATGCCGTAGTCGCCGCCGTTCGGGGTGCGGATGATGGTGTGGATGTGCTGCTGGGTGGGGGTGCCGCCGGGCCCGCCCGCCCCGCCGCCGCTGTTGCCGTCCTTGTTCCCGTAGGCGAGGGGGGACTGGGCGTCGTACTCGATGAGGACGACCGGGCTGTGCACGCGGTAGTAGAACGCGGAGTCGTCGTCCGTCTCGCCGATCCAGTAGAAGTACGTGGCGTCGAGGTGGTCCTCGACCTCCTTCATCTTCACCTCGGCGTGGCCGTCGGCCATGTTGCCGACGTAGGTGCGGACGAGGTCGAGGAGCTTGTCGCGCTGGGTGTCGGTCCAGTCGGCGGCGGCGAGGCCCTGGTGGGCGAGCTGCAGGTTGTCCTGGCCGGCACCGGCCTTGAGGTTGTCGCCCGCCTTGGACTCGGACGAGATCACCTTCTTGCGCTGGGCATCGGTGAGGGAACGGAGGACCGTGAGCCCGGCCTTCGTCTCCTTCTTGAAGAGGGTGATCTTCTCGCCGTTGTACGTGGCGGAGGTCGGCTCGGAGCCCATGAAGGTGGGGGTCATGACGACCTGGTCGCCGAGGACGAAGTAGTTGATGGCCAGGTGGTGGCCCTCGTACTGGAAGCCCCACGGCTTGGTCGTCGAGGGCGTGCCCATGAAGGTGAAGAAGTAGGCGCCCTCGGTGAGGGTGTCCCTGCCGCCGCCGCTGTAGTCGCCGAGGAACGCGTTGAGCTTCATGATGTTGCGGGACTGGGTGAGCCCGTCGGCGGACAGGGCGGCGCCGAGGAGGGCGTAGCCGAGGTCGCGCTGCTTGTCGGTGAGGTCGCCCATGCGGGCGCCCTGGCGTTCGTAGCCGTCGACGTTGCTCCAGGCCAGCCACTCGTCGTCCTCGATGTCGAAGACGGAGGCCTTGCGTTCCTTGGTGGTCAGGCCGTCGAGAAAGGCCTGGGCCTTCTGGACGACCTTGTCGGTGGAGACGTCTGTGGAGTGGATGGAGTAGAGGTCGCCCGCGACCTTGCCGTCGGTGGTGACGCCGACGAAGTCCGCGTACTTGACCGCGGAGGCGCCCGGGCCCATGCCGCCTCCGCCGCCTGCGCCGGGGCCTCCGGAGGGCATGCCGTTCGGGGCGGAGGAGGAGGACGCGCTCGCGGAGGACGAGGTCGAGGACGAGCCCGAGGAGCAGGCGGCGGTCATGGTGGCCATCGCGGCGACACCGCCGGTCAGCAGGGCCTTGTTCATGAACCAGCGGCGGGTGCGCTCGTGCTCGGGGGTGCGGGGGCGGTGGCCGTGGTCGTGGCCGTGGTCGTGAGGGTGGGGGTGAGCGTGGGAGTGGGGGTGCGTGTGGTCGTGTCCGTGTCCATGCATGGGCCCAAGCTCGGGGGTGGAGCTGAAGCGATGCTGAAGTGGAGCTGTGGGGTGCCTGTGCCGGGCTCGGGAGGCCGTTGTCAGGCCTGTTCACCTGGGCTCTCTTCCCCTACTCCTTCTCCCACACGGACACGTGCTTGGTGCTCTCGTTCGTGAACGGCTCGCGGTTCCAGTCGGCCCAGCGGTGGCGCAGTCGCATTCCGGCGAGCCGGGCCATGAGGTCCAGCTCGGCCGGCCAGACGTACCGGAAGGGGAGCGACCACAGCTCTGTACGCCCCGTGCTCTCGTCGACGACCCGGACATGGTGCGACCGCATCCCCTGCGTGGCCACGTCGTACGTGGTGAACCCCAGCCGCGTCGGCCCCACGTGGAAGGGGACCGCGTTCTGCCCCGGAGGCAGCCTGCGCAGTTGGGGCACACCGACCTCGATGACGAAGCGCCCGCCCGGTACGAGGTGCGCGGCGGCGTTGCGGAAGCAGTCGACCTGGGCGTCCTGGGTGGTGAGGTTGTTGATCGTGTTGAAGACGAGGTACGCGAGGGTGTAGTCGCCGTCCACGCGGGTGGTGGCGATGTCGCCGATGGTCACGCCGATGCCGTCGCCGCCCGGCTTGGCGCGCAGCCGCCGCACCATGGCCTGCGAGATGTCGATGCCGTGCACGGGGATGCCCCGGCGGGCGAGGGGGAGGGCGAGGCGGCCGGTGCCGATGGCGAGTTCGAGGGCGCGGCCGTGCTCACCGGCGAGCTCGGCCAGAAGGTCGACAGCCGGTTCGACGGCGTCCGGCTGGAACATCTCGGCGGAGGAGTCGTCGTAACGGGCGGCGATGGCTTCACCGAAGTAACCGTCGGGGTCGTCGGGGGTGAGGTACGCGTCCTGCGGGTCCTGCGCCTTCTGGTCCTGGCCCCGCTCCCGCTCCTGCTCCTGCTCCTGCTTCCGCTCCTGCTCCTGCTCCCGCTGGTCCATCACTCACACAACAGGCATACCGCGACGATCACACATCGTCAGCCCTCAACGACATCACGCCACAAAGGTCAGTAACCCTCACTCATGCCCAGCTGTCGGAGGCACCCCGTGACTGCTTCACCGGCCCGGACAACCGGTCCAAGCTCAACCTCAAAGCGCAGCTCAGGACTGCTCAGGCGCTGCCTGTAGATGCCGATCGGCGTGCAGTCGATCATCGCCGTGGGCCTCGGCGCACTCATCGGATCCCTCGCCCCGGCCGCGGGCGAGCAGATGAAGATCCTCGGTGACGTCTTCCTCAACCTGGTGCAGGTTGTCGTGCTGCCGCTGGTCTTCCCGCTCATCGTGTTGGGCCGACCTGGGATATCAGCTTCGAGGCGGTGTAGTTTCTATGCACCACCTGCACCTCGGCGAGCCACGTTGGGTCAGACACTGGTACCCCAACTCATCTACTCCCTGACCGACACCTCCCTGCCGGACGTGGCCTTCCTCGGCGGCCTGGAGATCTTCGACCGGTAGTGGTCCTGGGCCATATGCGGGGCACGGCATGGCTCGTTCCGTCGCCCAGAAAATCTTCACAAGCGGAATCTGCTCAATGGGCCATCCCTATAGATATGGTCACGATCCGCCCAGGTCAGACCCTTGTTACGTGACCTGGCGTCGAGGAGGGGGCTCTGTGTACGTACGCGTCACACGAAGTGCAAAGAAGATGTTCACAGTCGCGGCTATGGTGGGGTCGCTATTCACAGGCACGGTGTTCACGGCGCAGGCTGCTTCGTTCGACAACATGTTCAAGACGGAGAATGCGGACTGGGACTGCTCCGATGGAGATGCCTGGGACGAATACTGCCGTACTGACAACGGCTACCTGACCTTCGCTATCGAGCCGGGAATGACAGACACCGGCGACGCCGACGTGCGTGCCTCCCTCCGGGAGGAATACGGCCCTACCGACCTCGAAGTCCACGAACACACCGGCAACGAGATCGAGTACGACGGTTCGTCCGAGACCGACATCATCTTCGACTACAACGACCCGAGTCTGCCCGCAGGAATACTGGGGATCGCTTGGTGTAACGACGCCACCAGCGATTACGAGTGCGACCAGCACTACGTGTCCTTTGACAACAGCAATTCGGACCCATGGAAGGCAGTGGTGTGCCACGAGACCGGCCATGCCGTTGGTCTCACCCATGGCCATGAGGCATACCCGAGGCAGAGCCAGAAGGATTCAGACTTGGGCTGTATGCGTACCGAGGGGGACGAATATGACACCCCGTCCTGGACGGACCTTGGTTCTCACAATGTTGGCGAAATCAACGACATATACGTGAAGCCGTGACTCTCACCACACTGCGGAGAGTCATATCTACTGGAGGCCGTCTCATCGTTGAGCCTCCGGTCTCAGGGGAGGGGACACCATCGTTCATGATCCGCAGGAAGAGCAAGTCGTCTGACACCAACACTCGATGGCTGCCTACATCCCGTCGGGGGCGCCTGGTCACTCTCGTTGCTTCGGCCATCGCAGTATCGGCTGGAGTGGCCACGGGAACCATCGCCATGGGGAATGAGGAGGACAAAAGGCCTCTGGTGGTAGATGCTCACATGTCCGAGGCGTACCCGACCCGTACAGCCTCCGACTGGGTGGCCCATGGGCACCATGCTGCCGTGATCGAGGTCGTGCCCGGTAGCGAGCAGCGGGAGGCTATTCCGGACAGCGAGAAAGACAACGGCGAGGGACACATCTCTCGCACGGCGACGATGAAGGTCACCCAGGTCCTCTGGTCCAATCCCGAAGCCGAACCGGCGCCGCAGAGCTTTGAGGTAGAGCTCCCGGGCTGGTGGTGGGACAAGAACGGCGAGCGAGAGTTCGCCTGGAAGGGCCAGCCCCGCTACGAGGAAGGGCACAAGTACATCGCCCTTCTGGTGAAGGAGGACGGTGCTTGGAATACCACCCTGAACGCTATGCCGTACGACAACGACACTGTGGGAACTGGTGAGCTCGGTGGAGCCATTGCCAAGATGAGCACCTCGCAAGGGCCACTCGCGGAAGAGGCCCACGGCAAGAACGCGGCCGCAGTCAAGGAGCTTCTCTCGGAGGCCGACCGAGCACGGTAGGCGCGGCCAAGCCCTGCTTGTCAGGCCGCTGAGGCGGGTTCGCCGTCTGCCTCCGGACCCGCCTCGAGTAGCTGTTCAGCACAGTTTTCAGGAGCGGGCTAACCCTGCCGCTGCGGGGCAGGCGACGGCCCTAGTGTGGCCTGTCGAGCAGATCGTCTCCTCGTGGCCCGCACTGGATCTTGTGTTCCGGGCGCCACCGGCTGTGCACACGATGAGGGCTGAGGGCGACGAGACCTGCCAGGTTGGAGCACTGTCAGAAGACCCGCACAAGACAAGCACTCAACTGCAGGAGGATGACCATGGGCGAAGGTAACGGGTGGATCACCCGCATTGGGCCACAGCCGTTAAGACAGGCCGGGGTCGAACGGAAAAGGTACCCGCAACGTCTGAGGCATATGAAACCATCGCACCAAACCGCCGTCCTGCTCCTGAGCGCCGGACTGTTGCTCGCTGGCTGCTCGTCCTCGTCCGACGACCCGGGGGACAACGGTGATGGTCCCACCCTGCCCGCCCGCACCGTTGCGAAGGACAAGTGGCAGGAGGGACCGGCAGAACCCAAGCAGCACAAGCCGTACCCATACGACATCTATACGCACTGCGGGATCAAATCTGTGCGGTTCGGCGGCCGTTGGTGGGTCCTTGACTCCGTGATCCCCGGCCCTGAGCAGGTCAAGGGGGAGCCTCCCTCACAGGACAGTCAGAAACTCGCTGGCTACATGACCCTCATCGGGCCGGACACCGCCAACTTTGACGCTGCCGGAATGCCCACGATGCAATTCATTCCCACCAAGGACGAACCGCCAAGCTGTGCCTAGCCTCGATCGTTCATGAGAGCCCGTGAACAAACTGATCGTCGTGGGCGGGCGGGAATCGAAGAAGTGACGTGCACGGCCAGGACCTCTTGGTAGCAACTGCGGTGTCGAAGCCCAGTCGCGCCAAGAGGTCCTGTCATGCCGTTGTACGCCCCTGCCGCCCCCGCTGTCTCCCCGGATGGGCAAGCCGACTGCCCGTGTCTGGCCTGCCGGTTCGGCCACGGCCGCCGTCATCCGGCCCGCTCCCGCCGCTACACCTCGGACACCACGGACAGGGAATGGCAGGTCATCGCAGCTGTACTGCCGTGGCCGGCATGGCTGGACGGCAACGGCGGGCGGCCGGAGGCGTACTGCCGCTGGCTGATCGTGGACGCGATCTTCTACGTCGCGGACAACGGCAACAAGTGGCGCAGCCTGCCGGGCGACTTCCCGCACTGGCGCACGGTGCACACCATCTTCACCCGGTGGTGGCAGGACGGAAGCGTCGACGCCATCCACAATGACCTGCGCGACGAGGTCCGCCGGTCCGAGGGCCGGGACACCGACCCGACCGCCGCGATCATCGACTCGCAGTCGGTACGCGCCGCCGAGACCGTCGGCGCCGACAGCCGCGGGTACGACGCCGGCAAGAAGGTGGCGGGCCGCAAGCGCCACGTGATCGTGGACACGATCGGCCTGCTCCTGATCGTCATGGTCACCAGCGCCAGCGTGCAGGACCGCGACGGAGCCCGCCCCGCACTGGCACACCTGCGTGACCTTTTCGAATCGATCATTCTGGTCTGGGCCGACGGCGGTTACGCCGGGAAGCTCGTTACCTGGGCGAAGAAGAAGCTCCAGCTCACGATCGAAATCGTCAAGCGCAACGACGACGTCAAGGGCTTCGTGGTACTGCCCCGCAGGTGGGTGGTGGAACGCACGCTGTCGTGGATCTTCCAGCGCCGCCGCTGCGTACGCGACTGCGTACGGTTACCCGAACACCACGAAGCCATGGTCAAGTGGTCCATGATCATGCTGATGTCACGGCGTCTGGCAGGCACGAAGGACGCCAAACACCGGAAATGATCAGTTTGTTCACGGGGTCTCAGTTCTCCTCCTCAGGAAATCCCACTCGGCTCGGGGTCGGTGACGAGCCGCGCATGGAAATGAGCGTCCCGGAACGCGTCATGCCGCTCGGCCTCGAACATCGCCCCACGCATGGTCCCCTCGTACGCGTACCCACATCGCTCGGCGACCCGACAGGACGCGTCATGCCCGACGGCGTGGTCCAGCTCCAGCCGGTGGAGGCCGAGTTCGGTGAAGGCCCAGCGGGTGAGAACCTCGAGGGACCGGGTGGCGACCGTTCCTAGAGACTGAGCGGGAGTGAGTCCTGTTGCCAGAACCCATGCTCAGTCGAACGCCCCGGACGGTGTTGGGCGTTCTGGTTGCCCGCGTTCACTCCGCGCCCAGCGCCTACGGATCGTGTCCGTGGTCCGGGGATGCGGGGGCGGGTTTCCTCACGCCCGGGAACACGCCGATCGGCCTGGACGGTCCGATGCCCCACCGCATCACTCCGGTGTGGTGGGGGCGGTGTCGTCCGTCGCCGGATCGGGTGTCCCTGGGCGCGCCTTCCGATCGCCACGGCGGCAGCCTCATGGCGAGTGGTCTTACGTGTCGTGCTGGTGAGGGGTTTGTGCCAGTGGTGGGCTCCCCAGCGGCTGGTGTAGGCGGGGTCGACGGCGATGACCGCGATCCCCGTGGCGTCGGTCATCGAGGACAGGCGGGCGCGGAGTTTGCCGGTGGGCATGCCGGAGATCAGCTGCCGGAAGCGTTTCCTGCGGCCGTGCTTCTCCCGGGTCTTCTCGGCGGCGAAGTCCAGGTCCTCCACCGCGATCGCGCGCACGCCGCGCGTGTTCGCCCAGTGCAGGAGGCGGGTGAGGGCGTGGCGGACCTGGGCGTCGCGGTGTTCGGCGGTGCCGGTGAGGTCGTAGGAGAAGCGGCGCGGGCTGCCGGTGGGGTTGCCGTGGGGGTCGAGGTGCCAGGCGGCGAGGTGGTCGGCGTTCATGTCGACGCCGATCACCCCGTGGGCGAGCGCGGCCTCGATGGGCAGGGTCGGGGTGGGCGGGAGCTGCCAGGACGCGGTCACATACCAGCGGTCCCGGCTCGTATCGAGGTGGATACGGTAGGCGATCGCCCGGTCGGCCGCGACGCGGTCGGCCCACTCCTCACCCCGGTGCGCGAACGCGACCCGGCAGGCCAGGACATAGCGGCCGTGCGGGGCGTTGGCCAGATGAGCGAGCGGTGCGGGGAGTTTGAGGCTCACCTCGCCGTCGGGGGTGACACGGATCGTCTCGTTGCCGTAGCGCTTGCCGGACTCACCGTCCGCCTGGCAGAACCAGCGCTCCGCCTCCCACCGCCCACGCCATCCGGACTCCGTCAGCCCGGCTGCCTCCAGGTGGTGCCGGGCGCGGGCCAGCCGTTTGCCGCCACGCACGACACGGACGATGCCGGCCTCGCGGTCGGCCCGCACGGCAGCCAGCTGGTCTTCCAGTACCCGCAGCCGCCGCGACTTCGCATGCCACTCCCGTCGGGACCGGTAACCGCCCGGGTCGTGCTTGGTCCCTTTGTGCCCGACCGGCAGGGACAGCCGGTGCTCGATGGTGCGGATGCCGGCTTCCAGGTTCTGCAGGTGCGCCGACTGGCAGCGGCGGGCCAGCGCCCACTGGTCGTGCGTGGCCTTGGTGATCGACCCCGCCCACCGCGACGACGACAACGGCGTCAGCTCCCGCTTACGCACCGCCCACGCCTGACCGGAATGCGAAAGACCGTCCCGGCAGCGCGCCTTGAGGTCCTTCGCCGCCAGCGACCCCAGATGCGCACCCACCAGACGCAGCACCTTCTCATCCCCGGGCGTCAGGGGCCCGAGGCGGGCCCGGACGGCCACACCAGACGGACCGGGAGTGACGAACGACGCCGCGATACTCCGCAGCTCACCCACCCCTGTCACCCCCTGCCCGAACCCACCCGAAGAACCCGTCGCCATGAACAACGAGCGCCACCCGTGCAGGTCACCCATTCGATGCAAGAACGTCAGTACCCCGCTGAAACCCGCCCCCACGGCCCAGACACGCGACCCGGCACAGACCACCCACACTCACTCCCACTCACCAGAACGCTCTTGAACCCCCCGACCACGGGCTTCGGGCAGCACCCAGTACCCGACGACGGCCCGACGCATGAACGTATCGATGCCGTTCAGCCCGATCTGCCCGAGCGTGGCCCCGGTCTCCGCGTCGACGATCCGGAAGGCGCAGGACTTCCCGTCCGCGTCCCAGCGCGCCCGCTCCCGCAACGACTCCCGGGCGTCCTCGACCGTCTCCTCCAGGGAGATGGGCGTGTTCCACCGCCTGAACTCCGGATCGGTACGCCCCCGGAACCACGCGTCGACATCGGCGTCGGACTCGGCGTCCCAGGAGCAGAAACGCAGGCCGAGGCCGTGGGGCTCGGGGCGGGAGGGGTTCTCTGTGCGGGGGGCTTCGAAGGCCGCCTGGGGGCCTTCGAGGGTTCCGGAAACTCCGGGCGCTTCAGGTGGGCCGGGCGCTTCAGGTGCTTCAGGTGGGCCGGGCACTTCAGTCGCTTCGGGTGCTTCAGGCGCTTCGGGTGCTCGCTCATCCGTCTCATTCACCGGGTCATTGAAACCCGTACACGTCACTCACAGGGCTTGAATTTCGGCACGACGAACCCCTCCACGTCCTCGAACACCATCTCGAGCCCCATCCCCACCCGCAGCCCCACCCCTGCCTTCGCGCCCGGCGGCACATCGCACTCCACGACCTCGGTCATCATCCGGGGCCCCTCGTCGAGATCCACGACGGCGGCGACGTACGGCGTGCGCTGCCCGAAGGGCGGCAGGTCGTTGCGGTGGACGACGGACCAGGTGTAGAGCGTGGCGCGCCCGCAGGCCCGCTCCCAGGCCACGTCCTCGCTCCAGCAGTACGGGCAGAACTCCCGGGGATAGTGGTGAGGCCGCCCACAGGCAGCACACCGCCGCAGCAACAGCACGCCCTCGGCCGCCGCGTCCCAGTAGGTACGGGTGAAGGCATCGACATCGGGAAGATCGAACCGCGCGCTCACCGGAACAACCCGAGGAGGTTGTCGACCGACCAGTCCTGCCAGGCCATCCCGAACAACCCCACGACCGAGATGAGCGCCATCATCGAGTTCTGCCCCTGCTCGGCCCAGTCGTGGATCATCAGCACGAGATAGACGAGGTTGAGCAGCAGCCCCCCGACGAGGGCGACGGGGGTGAGAAACCCGAGGATGAGCCCGAGCCCGAGAGCCAGCTCCGCGTACAACACGACGTACGCCATGACCTTCGGCCGAGGCTTCACGACCACCGCGAACCCGCTCCGCACCACCTCCCACCGATGCTTTGCCGCCACATCGGCCGCCCAGGCGATCCCGCTCCCCTCGAACCAGGCCTTCTTGTCCTTGTGCCGCCAACTCTCCAGCCACCAGACCCCGAGCCCGATACGGAGAACGGCCAGCCATTCGCCACCGGTGAGCCAGATCGTGTCCATGGGGTGCGTCCTTCCGCATCCGCGCGGTTTCTGACGGTACGTCAGTTCAGCGGATGGGGGGTGCGGGCGCAAGAGTGGCGTCAGCTCCAGCAAGCACGCCCGCAGCACCCACGGAGCACTCCGGCGTAGCCCAGCAGCACCCACGCAGCACTCCGGCGTATCCCCGCAGGACCCCCGGCCCCCCGAAGCGCGCCACAGCCTCGCCACATTCCGACCGCCCTACGCCACGAGCCCCACCCACACCTCCTACAGCCGTGATCAATCCGCAACCAATTCCGGTCTTGACCGAGACCCATCAAGTGAGCTGGTGATTACCCTCAGCCATATGACCGACTTGACCGACCCCACCGCGTCCCCGGCCCCGGCCCCCGCCGACCGCCCCGTCTACGTCATCGGCGGCGGCCCCGGCGGCCTCGCCGCGGCGCACGCGCTGCGGGCGCAGGGTGTGCGGGCGGTCGTGCTGGAGAAGTCGGACAAGGTCGGGGCGTCGTGGCGGGGGCACTACGACCGGCTCCATCTGCACACGACCCGGCGGCTGTCGGCCCTGCCCGGCCTGCCCATGCCGCGCCGCTTCGGGCGGTGGGTGTCCCGGGACAACGTGGTCCGGTATCTGGAGAAGTACGCCGAGCACCATGAGCTGGAGATCGTCACCGGTGTCGAGGTGTCGCGCGTCGAGCGGGCGGAGGACGGCAACAGCTGGCTGCTGCACGCCACCGGCGGTCGCGAACTGGCCGCCGGCGCGGTCGTTGTCGCCACCGGGTACAACCACACCCCGCACCTCCCCGAGTGGCCCGGCCGGGACTCGTACTCGGGCGAACTCGTGCACGCCTCCGCCTACCGCAACCCCGAGCCCTACACCGGCCGCGACGTCCTCGTCGTCGGCGTCGGCAACACCGGCGCCGAGATCGCCGTCGATCTGGTGGAGGGGGGCGCGGGGAGCGTACGGCTGTCCGTGCGGACCGCTCCGCACATCGTGCGCCGGTCCACCGCCGGGTGGGCCGCCCAGTACACCGGCGTCCTCGTACGGCGGCTCCCGGTCGCCCTCGTGGACCGGCTCGCCAAGCCGATGGCGAAGCTCAGCGTGCCCGACCTGTCGGCGCACGGCCTGCCCCGGCCCGCCACCGGGCTCTACTCCCGCGTCAAGGAGGGCGCCGTCCCCGTGCAGGACGTCGGCCTCATCGACGCCGTGAAGAAGGGGCGGGTCGAGATCGTCGGCGCGGTCGAGGGCTTCGAGGACGGCAAGGTCGCGCTCGCCGACGGCGGCCGCGTCGAGGTCGACGCGGTGATCGCCGCCACCGGCTACCGGCGCGCCCTGGAGGGGCTCGTCGGGCACCTCGACGTCCTCGACGGGCGCGGCAAGCCCGTCGTCCACGGCCCGCGCTCCCCCAAGAACGCGCCCGGCCTCTACTTCACCGGCTTCACCAACCCCATCTCCGGCATGTTCCGCGAACTCGCCCTCGACGCCGAGAAGATCGCCAAGGCCGTCGCCCGCGCGGGCGGGGTCGCCACGCGCGACGCGGTCACCGTGGAGGGCCGCACCGCGCGCTGAACCCCGAGCCCCTATGGCTGATCGCCGCGCGCTGAGCGCCGAGCCGCTACGACTGGTTCCCCGCGCGCTGGACACCGAGCCCCTACGGCTGGTTCCCCGCGCGCTGGACACCGAGCCCCTACGGCTAGTTCACGGTCAGCACCGCCGTGTTGTTGCTCTTGTCCGGGTCGAACGTGAACTGCCCGAACTCCGGGTGGATGCTGATCTCGCCGGTCGCCCCGGCGGTCACCGTGTCTATCCGGAGCTTGAAGGCGAACGTCCGTTCCGTGTCCTCAAGGACCCAGTACGGCATGGCGCAGTCGTAGCGCGGGGCGCCCGTGCGGTTCGGGTAGGAGCCGCCGGAGAGGGTGCGCGGCTCGCAGTCCTCGGGGGCGGTGGTGACCGTCGTGCCCGACGGGACCACGAAGCGGACGTTGGCCACCGGGTCGCCGGAGCCGAGGTTGCCCAGCCAGGCCGGGCCGTTGTTCTTGAACGTGACCGGGGCCGTGACCGTCTCGCCCGCCGCCCCCGTGACCGCCGCGCCCCGGGCCGAGAAGTCGGCGGTGTTGTCGGCGCCTATCTGCAGGGCCAGGTAGTTGTCCCCGTCCTCGATGTCGGCGACGCCGCCGCCCGGCTCGACGCTGATGTCCAGCCGCTCCTTCATCGCGTACCCGGCGAGCGCCACCCGCAGCGGCTCGGGCAGCTCGAAGGACTCACCGGGTGCCAGCTCCTGGTCGAAGACACAGGTCGCGTTCCTGAACGGCGCGTACTCCGTGCCGCCCGTCGTCGTGTACGTGCACGCGTCGTACCTGGTCAGGTACTCCAGCCCGTACGACCCCATGAACCTCACCTTGAAGCCATGGGCCGTCTCGACGCCCTTGTTGGTGAGGGCGAAGGGGATCGTCTGTGTGCCGCCGGGCCGCGCGTGCTCGATCGGGTCGACGTCGGCGAGCGCGAGGTCGGGGCCGCCGGCGATCCTGAGCGTGCTGTCGAAGCTGTCCGCGGGCGCGGTGAGCGTGCCCTCCGGGCCGCCGGTCGCCGTCGCCCCGTAGGTGATCCGGCCCTGCGCCCCGGCCTCCGCGCCCTCGGCGGCCCGGACCGTGAGCTGGATCTGCTCGTCGTAGTCGGGCCCGATCACCGGCACCTCGGGCACGTCGCACACCGCCGTCGTACCGCTCGGCGCGCAGTTCTCCGGCCAGGTCACGTCCGCGATCCCGGCCAGCCCGGAGACGTCCACGGTGACCTTGCCGTCGGTCACGGTGAAGTTGTCGTTGTCGTGGTAGAGGCCGATGTCGAGCGTACGGCTCTGGCCCTGCTCGCCGTCCGCCCCGATCGGCAGGCTCTGCTCGTACGGCACGCCGATCCACAGCTGGTCGGTCTGCGGTTCGTCGGCGGCGAGCGCGGGCGTGGCGAATCCCGCCGCCAACAGCCCGGCCGCGGCCGCGACCGCCGTGGCGGCGACTGCGAGTCGTCTCATGTGTTCCCCCTGGTTCTTGTCCTGTGGTTCAGCAGTTCGACGATCAAGGTGGTGCGAAAGTTGTAGCCGTGGCGGGCGTAAACGACTGACCGTCGTCCGGCGCGGGTACACCCCTCGTACCGCCTTAGCGCCACCTCGTACCGACCCGTACCGCTCCGTAACTTTGCCCGCACGACCCATTCCTGACATTGCGTCAGTTCAGTAGTCTGAAATCTGACGCTGTGTCAGCTACGGATCGCGTAGCCGTGCCTCGTCAGTGAATTGGCTGTCACACAGGAGCGGGCGGACCGATGCTTGGATCAACCCACGGCACCCTCACCACCGACTCCCGCCGGGCCCGGGCCATCGCCTGCGGCGAGCATCCGGCACAGGTCGTGCACGGCAGGCCCGCTGAGGACGGCGACCTGGACGTCAGCGGGCGCCCGCTGTACGCCGCCGTCCCCGACCTCGACCGGTTTTTCCGGCCCGAGTCCGTGGCCGTGATCGGCGCCTCGGACACCGACGGGCGGCCGAACACGGGCATCACCCGCCAGTTGCTCGCCTGGGCCGAACGGGTCGGCGCCCGGCTGCATCCGGTGCACCCCACTCGTCAGTCCGTCTTCGGCATCCCCTGCTCCCCTTCCGTCGCCGACCTGCCCGAACAGGTCGACCTGGCCGTACTGCTCGTCTCCGATCCCCTTCCTCTGGTGGGCGAACTGGCCGAGGCCAAGGTGAAGTTCGCCGTCGCCTTCGCCTCCGGTTTCGCGGAGACGGGGGAGGCGGGCGCGGCCGCGCAGGAGCGGCTCGCCGCCGCCGTGGCCGGCTCCGGCGGGTTGCGGCTGCTCGGCCCGAACACCAACCTCAACGCCTTCGAACGCTTCCGCGACGATCTCGACGGACCGGCGATCGCGCTGATCACCCAGTCCGGCCACCAGGGCCGCCCCGTCTTCTCCCTCCAGGAACTCGGCATCCGCCTCTCCCACTGGGCCCCCACCGGCAACGAGGCCGACCTGGAGACCGCCGACTTCATCTCCTACTTCGCCGAACGCCCCGAGGTCGGCGCCATCGCCGCCTATGTCGAGGGCCTCAAGGACGGCCGCGCGTTCCTCCTCGCCGCCGACCGGGCCGCCCGGCGCGGCGTCCCCGTCGTCGCCGTCAAGGTCGGCCGCACCGAGACCGGCGCCCGCACCGCCGCCTCCCACACCGGCAAGCTGACCGGCGCGGACGCGGTGGTCGACGCGGCGATGCGGCAGTACGGGGTGATCCGCGTCGACGGGCTCGACGAACTCCAGGACACGGCCACCCTGTTGGCGCGCTCACGCCGCCCCCGCACTCCGGCTTCGGCTCAACCGAGGGCCGAAGGCGTCGTCGTCTATTCGATCTCGGGCGGCACGGGCGCGCACTTCGCCGACCTGGCCACGGAGGCCGGGCTGCCCCTGCCCACGCTCTCGGAGGCCAAGCAGGCCGAGCTGCACCAGTGGATCCCGGACTATCTGAGCGTGGCCAACCCCGTCGACAACGGGGGCCACCCCGTGGGCGACTGGCGCGGTCCCCGCATCCTCGACGCGATCCTCGACGACCCGGAGGTCGGGGTGCTGATCTGCCCCATCACCGGGCCCTTCCCGCCGATGAGCGACAAGCTCGCCCAGGACCTGGTGGACGCGGCGGAGCGGACGGACAAGCTGGTGTGCGTGGTGTGGGGGTCGCCGGTGGGCACCGAGGCCGCGTACCGCGAGACCCTGCTCGGCTCGTCCCGCGTGGCGACCTTCCGCACCTTCGCCAACTGCATCACGGCCGTGCGCGCCCACCTCGACCACACCCGCTTCACCACCGCCTACCGCTCCCCCTTCGACGAGGCACCGCGCACCCCCTCCCCCTCCTTCCGCAAGGCGAAGGCACTGATGCGGCCCGGTCAGCAGCTGAGCGAGCACGCGGCCAAGCAGCTGCTGCGCGCCTACGGGATACGGGTGCCGCGCGAGCAGTTGGTGACCAGCGCGGCGGCGGCCGTACGCGCGGCGAGCCTCGTCGGCTACCCCGTGGTGATGAAGGCGTCCGGCGCTCGGATCGCCCACAAGACGGAGCTCGGCCTGGTGAAGGTCGGCCTGACCTCCGCCAGCCAGATCCGCGACGCCTATCGCGAGCTGACCGACATCGCCCGCTACGAGGACGTCTCCCTCGACGGCGTGCTCGTCTGCCAGATGGTCGAGCGGGGTGTGGAGATGGTCGTGGGCGTCACGCACGACGACCTCTTCGGCCCGACGGTCACGGTCGGCCTCGGCGGGGTCCTCGTCGAGGTCCTGCGCGACTCCGCCGTGCTTGTGCCGCCCTTCGGCGAGGACCAGGCCCGCGCCATGCTCACCGAACTGCGCGGGCGGGCCCTGCTGGACGGGGTCCGCGGGGCTCCCCCGGCCGACGTGGACGCCCTGGTGGAGGTCGTGCTCCGCGTGCAGCGCATGGCGCTCGAACTGGGGGACGACATCGCCGAGTTGGACATCAATCCGCTGATGGTGCTGCCGAGGGGGCAGGGGGCCGTGGCCCTGGACGCGCTGGCGATATGCCGCTGAGGGCACCCACCAGCGCCGTAGGACTTCCCTCACTCCCCGTAAGAAAAGGGCAACCAACATGTCCGACTCCCCCCTTGAACCTCCCGAAAAATCCCGTGACTCATTGATACTGCACGCCACTGACAACGCGATCTCGTGGATCACCCTCAACCGGCCGGAGGCGATGAACGCCATCACCACTGACCAGCGAGAACGTCTGATTCACCTGCTTTCCGAAGCCTCCGCAGACCCCGCCGTGCGCGCGGTCGTGATCACCGCGACGGGCCGCGGCTTCTGCGCGGGCGCGGACCTTCGCGGGGCGTCGGCAGCCGTCGGCGAACGGATCCCCGGCGACGTGTCGCGCGTCATCCGCCTCGGCGCCCAGCGCCTGATCGCGGCCGTACTGGACTGCGAGAAACCGGTGATCGCGGCGGTGAACGGCACCGCGGCCGGCATCGGCGCGCACCTCGCCTTCGCCTGCGACCTGGTCCTCGCGACCGAACAGGCCCGCTTCATCGAGGTGTTCGTACGTCGCGGCCTCGTCCCCGACGGCGGCGGCGCCTATCTCCTGCCCCGCCTGATCGGCCCCCAGCGGGCGAAGGAACTGATGTTCTTCGGCGACGCGCTCACGGCCCCCGACGCGGAACGGCTCGGCCTGGTCAACCGCGTGCTCCCCGCCGAGGACCTGGAGAAGACCGCCCGCGCATGGGCCGAACGCCTCGCCGCGGGCCCCACCCGCACCCTCGCCCTCACCAAACAGCTCGTGAACGCCTCCCTCGACACCGACCGCACCACCGCCTTCACCGCCGAGGCCGCCGCCCAGGAGATCAACATGACGACGGCGGACGCGCGGGAGGGCGTGGCGAGCTTCGCGGAGCGGCGCACACCGAGGTTCGAGGGCCGTTAGGGCCTGTCACGAACAGAACACGACGATCCCCAGGTGACCGGGCCCGCGCGGCCCTTCACTTCTGATGCACCGTCAGGTTCACTGGGTGATGTGATGGGACACGCGGGAATGGCAGCGGCGGCCGTCCGTTTTCTGAGGTCGGCCGGTACGGGTACGGCGCCGGTGGATGCCTTGCCGCGCCCCGAGTTGCGCTGTGTACGCGAAGACGAACGCGCCCCCGTCGCCCCGGCCGAGTTCCGCCGCGTCCTGGGCGACTTCGCGACGGGCGTGACCGTGATCACCGCCCCGGCGGCCGAGGACGACGGCGAGAACGGAACCGGCGCGACGGGCCCCGCCGGCTTCGCCTGCCAGTCCTTCTCCTCCCTCTCCCTCGACCCGCCCCTCGTCGTGTTCATGGTCGGCCGTACGTCGACGACCTGGCCGCGCATCGCCCGGGCGGGCGTGTTCTGCGTGAACGTGCTGAGCGCCGACCAGGCCGAGCTGTGCCGGGGCTTCGCGGTGAGCGGGGCGGACAAGTTCGGCGGCGTCGCCTACGACGCGACACCCGTCTCCGGTTCCCCCCGCCTCGCGGGCACCCTGGCCTGGATCGACTGCACGATCCAGGCGGTGCACACGGGCGGCGACCACCTCATCGTGGTCGGCCGGGTGAACGCGCTGGGCAGCGAGAACCCCGACGGCTCGCCCCTGCTGTTCCACAGAGGCCGACTCGGCTGAGCCCCCGCAACGGCACGCCGCCTCTCCTCCACCACGCGCCCGCAACGGCACGCCGCCGCTCCTCCTCCGAGCCCCCACAACAGCACGCCGCCGCTCCTCCTCGCGGCAACCCTCTGGGGCGACTCCACAACGGGCCGGCCGAATCGACAGCAGCGCGGCAGCGCAGCAGCCCGCGATCGAGGAGCTACTGCGCTCTCGGGAGCCCTTCGCGGAGGACCTCTTCGACACGCTGCTGGACGAGCTGCTTTCCGACAGCCACCGAGCCCCCACCAGAGCCATGAGAAACGACGACTAGTGCCCCGCTGCCGCCGGCCGCACCCCCCTGACACGTGGCCGCCGGATCACCAGTGCCATCAGTGTCGCCACCGCGCACAGTGCCCCGGAGGCGTACCAGACGACGTCGTACGAGCCGAACGTGTCGCGGGCGGCGCCGGCGAGGAAGGCCACGAGGGCGGCGCCCAGCTGGTGCGAGGCGAGGACCCAGCCGAAGACGATGGCGCTGTCGTCGCCGTAGTGCGCACGGCACAGGGCCATGGTCGGCGGGACCGTGGCGACCCAGTCGAGGCCGTAGAAGACGATGAAGAAGACCATCGGGAGGTGCACCGAGGGGGCGAGCAGGATGGGGAGGAAGAGCAGCGAGATGCCTCTGAACGCGTAGTACACCGCCAGCAGTCGGCGTGGCTCGAAACGGTCGGTGACCCAGCCGGAGGCGATCGTGCCGAGGACGTCGAAGACGCCGATGACCGCGAGGAGCGAGGCGGCGGCCGTGATGGGCATGCCGTGGTCGTGGGCGGCGGGCACGAAGTGGGTCTGGACGAGGCCGTTCGTGGAGGCGCCGCAGATCGCGAAGGTGCCGGCCAGCAGCCAGAAGGGGCCCGTGCGCACCGCCGAGAACAGCACCTTCAGCGCACGGCGGGCCGCCCCCGTCACCGGCGCCGGCTTCGGCACGAACTCCTTCGCCCCGTACGGCTTCAGGCCCACATCCGCCGGGTGGTCGCGCAGCAGCAACCAGACGAAGGGGACGACGGTCAGGGCCGCGAGGGCGACCGTGACGGCGGCCGGGCGCCAGCGGTACTCGTCGACCAGCCAGGACAGCAACGGCAGGAAGATCAGCTGCCCGGACGCCGAGGCGGCGGTCAGGATGCCCGACACCAGGCCGCGCCGCTCGGTGAACCAGCGGTTGGTGACCGTCGCCGCGAAGGCCAGCGCCATCGAACCGGAGCCGAGGCCCACCAACAGGCCCCAGCAGAGCATCAACTGCCAGGCCGCGGTCATCCACACCGTCGTACCCGAGCCGAGCGCGATCACCACCAGGGCGAACGCGACCACGCGCCGGATGCCGAAGCGGTCCATGAGCGCGGCGGCGAAGGGTGCCGTCAGGCCGTACAGCGCGAGGTTGATCGAGACCGCCGCGGAGATCGTGCCGCGCGACCAGTCGAACTCCTGGTGCAGCGGGTCGATGAGCAGCCCCGGCAACGACCGGAAGGCCGCCGCGCCGGTGATCGTCACGAAGGTGACAGCGGCGACGAACCAGGCCCGGTGGACCCCGGAAAGAGACCGGGATGCGCGGTGGTCCGTGGGCTCCTGAGCGGTCGACTCCTGAGCGGTTGGCTCCTGAGCGGTCGACTCCTGATCCGTGGGCCCGGTGTGCGATGCGGCTGCCTGCTTCATGCCATCAGCTTCAAGCCATCACCACCGACGCGCGAGTGGCCGAAAAGACAGCCTTCGCTAGGATCGGGCCCTGCCCACGGATGCCGCGGCCCGGCAGGCCGCCCCCTCCGCCCGCCACCGCGTCGTCGTCCTCGCCCTCGACGGCCTGCTCCCCTTCGAGCTGGGCATCCCGCAGCGCATCTTCGGCAAGGCCCGGGACACGGGGGGACAGCCGCTGTACGACATCGTCACCTGCTCGATCCGGCCGCCGGGCCCGGTGGAGACGGACGCCGACTTCGCGATCCTCGTCCCGAACGGCCCGGAGGCCCTCGCCACCGCCGACACGGTCGTCGTCCCGGCCTCGTACGAGCTGGGACCCGTGTACGAGGAGGGGGTCCTCACCCCGGAACTGACCGCCGCCCTCGCCCACATCCGCCCCGGCACCCGCCTCGTCTCCATCTGCACCGGCGGCTACCTCCTGGCCGCCGCCGGCTATCTGGACGGCCGCCCGGCGACCACGCACTGGTACCACGCCGAGCACTTCCAACGCCTCTTCCCCAAGATCAAGGTCAACGCGGACGTCCTCTTCGTCGACGACGGGGACGTCCTGACCTCCGCCGGCGTGGCGTCCGGGATCGACCTGTGCCTGCATCTCGTACGGCGCGACCACGGCACGGCGGTCGCCAACGACGTGGCCCGGCGCACGGTCGTACCGCCGCACCGTGACGGGGGCCAGGCCCAGTACATCCAGCGTCCCCTTCCCGAGCCGCAGACAGCGACCACCACCGCCGCGCGCGCCTGGGCGCTGGGCCGCCTGCACGAACCGATCCAGCTCCGCGACATGGCCGAGCAGGAGTCCATGTCGGTGCGCACCTTCACCCGCCGCTTCCGCGAGGAGGCCGGCATCAGCCCCGGCCAGTGGCTCACCCGGCAACGCGTCGAACGTGCCCGTCACCTCCTGGAGTCCACCGACCTCTCCATGGACCAGATCGCCCACGACGCGGGCTTCGGCACGGCCCAGTCGATGCGACAGCACCTACAGGCAGCGCTCGGAGTCACACCGACCAGCTATCGGCGCACCTTCCGGGCCGGGGCCGCGGCCGGCACCGAGGTCGACAGCCGCCCCGATCTCACCGGCGGCACCGAAGTCGCCAGCCGTACCCAGACCACCGGCGGCACCGGGATCGACAGCAGTACCGAGACCACCGGCGGCACCAGGATCCATAGCCGTTCCGGGATCGACAGCCGTACCCAGATCGTCGGCGGTGCCGAGACCAACGCACAGCCCCACACCCGCCCTTGAGCCGTCACGACGAACCTCCCCCCACCAGCCGAGCCCCGTCAGCAGCAGCGTCACCAGCACGCCGGCCAGAACGGCCGTGGACGGCGCCACCACCTGGAGAAGACCTCCGGCGAGGGAACCCGTAGCCGCGTAACCCGCGCCCGCCGCCGCGTACATCACGGAGTACCCGGCGGCGACCGCGCCCGGCGGCACGGCCTCGCGCAGGGACAGGTTGCGGGTGATCAGCGCGCCCGACTGCAGTGTGCCCGCGAGGACGAGGGCGACCGCGATTCCGGCCGCGCCGGGTATCAGCGCGGCGAGGGTCACGAAGACCGACATGCCGCACATCAGCACCACACTGCGCGCGCGGAGCCGCCCCGGCCAGGGCTTGAGGCCGTACACGAACGCCCCCAGCCCCGCCCCGACCGCCAGGCCCGCCAGCATCGGGCCGGACCAGCCGACGGCGATGCCACGCTGTTCGAGAAGGGCGGGCAGGGTGAGCTCGGTCAGGCCGAGCAGGGTGAGGCTGGCCGCGCCCGTGACGTACACCGGCCAGGCGCGTATCAGGACACGGAGCTTCGACCGGTCCGTCTGCCCGTCCTGCTCCCCCTTGTCCCAGCCGGCGGGCAGCAGCCACATGCCCGCGACCGACGCCGCCATCAGGACGGCCGCGAGGAGCAGCGGCACGCGCGGCGCGACACCGAGGGCGAGACCGGCGACCGCGACCGGGGAGACCGCCCACACCCCGGACATCAGCATCGACTCGGCGGACAGCGCCTGCGCCACGGCCCGCTCCGGGACGAGCGAGGTCAGCATCGCCCGCTGACCACCGGCGACCGCCGCCGGGGCCGCACCGGCCAGGAACGCGAACGCCGCCAGCACGACGGGGTGCGCGTCGGCCAGCACGCCGAGTCCCACGAACCCCACGGTCCCGCCCACGAGCCCGGCGGCCAGATGGCGGCGGCCGTGCGCCGGGTCCAACCGCATCCCGAGCACCGGGGCACAGATGATCTCGCCGATCACATAGGCCGCCGCGAGCGCCGCTCCCAGCGTGTAGCCGCCGGGCCGCTCCCGTACCAGGAAGACCAGGGCCAATGGCGCCATGGCGACCGGCATACGGGAGGCGACGGCTGTGCAGGCCCAGATCAGGACCTGTTTGGAGGCGACGTCTCGGTAGGTCATGCGATGACGGTAGGCGGTGGCACCGACAACGCGTCAGCGAATATCCAGCCCTGCGGACAACTTCGGATCGGCTCCCGACCTCAGAAAGTCAACACCCCCCGAGCCACCTTCCCCGCCTCCGCGTCCGCCGCCGCCCGCTCGAACTCCTCCACCGGATACGTCTGCGTCACCAGCTCGTCGAGGAGCAGCCGCCCGTCCCGGTACAGCTCGGCGTACAGCGCGATGTCCCGTTGCGGCCGTGACGAGCCGTAACGGCAACCCAGGATCGACTTGTCCAGGTACATGGACGCGACGGCGAACGACGCCTCGGCCCCGGCCGGTGGCACCCCGAGCAGGATCGCCTGGCCGTGCCGGTCCAGCAGGTCGATCGCCTGCCGGACGAGCTCCACGCGCCCGACGCACTCGAACGCGTGGTCCACCCCGGTCGGCAGCAGATCCCGCACCCCCTCGGTCGACGTCAGGAAGTCGGTCGCCCCGAACTGCCGCGCCACCGCCTCCTTCGCCGGATTGGCGTCGACGGCGACGATCCGCGACGCACCCGCGATCCGAGCGCCCTGCAGAACATTGAGCCCGATCCCACCCGTACCGATCACGAGCACACTGTCCCCGTGATCCACCTTCGCCCGGTTGAGCACGGCGCCGACCCCGGTCAGCACCCCGCACCCGATGAGCGCGGCGGACGCCATCGGGATGTCCTCCGGGACACGTACCGCCTGCACCGCCCGCACCACGGTCCGTTCCGCGAACGCGGAGTTGCAGGCGAACTGGAAGACGGGACGCCCCTCTTGGGAGAACGGCTGCCCCGGCCGCCCGATCGCCCGACGGCACATGGTCGGCCGCCCCCGGCCGCAGTCGGCGCACGCACCGCAGCTGGCGAGCGTGGACAGGGCCACATGGTCACCGACCCGGACATGGGCGACCCCCGCACCCACCGCCTCGACGACCCCCGCGCCCTCATGCCCGAGCACCACCGGCACAGGAAAGGGAATGGTCCCGTCCACCACTGACAGATCGCTGTGACAGAGCCCGGCCGCAGCCACCGCGACCAGCACCTCACCGGGCCCTGGCTCCCGCACCTCCAGGTCGCCCACGACCTCGACCCGCTTCCCGTCGAACACCACGCCGCGCATCAAACGACCCCCTTGGGCTCCCTGGGCAGACCGAGCACCCGCTCGGCGATGATCGTGCGCTGCACCTCGTCCGAACCGCCGTAGATGGTGTCGGCCCGGCTGAACAGGAACAGCTGCTGCAACGGATCGAGCACGTACGGCGCGCCGGCCGACCAGTCCTCCGGCCCCACGGCCGCCCGCGCGCCCCGCACCTCCATGGCCAGCTCCCCGAGCCGCCGGTGCCACCGCCCCCACAGCAGCTTGGCCACACTGGGCGCGCCCGGCTCCCCCGAACCCCCCAGCGTCCGCAGCGCGTTCCACCGCATCACCCGCAGCTCGGCCCACTGCCGCACGAGCCGCTCCCGTACGACGGGGTCCGCCACGGCACCACTGTCCACGGCCGCTCGTACGACGAGCCCCAACTCCTGCTCGAAACCGATCTGTTGGGCAAGGGTGGACACCCCCCGCTCGAACCCGAGCAGGCTCATGGCGACCCGCCACCCGTTCCCCTCACCCCCCACGACGTGCTCCACGCGCGCGCGTGCCCCGTCGAAGAACACCTCGTTGAACTCGCTCGTCCCGGTCATCTGCCGGATCGGCCGCACCTCGACGCGCCCCGGCTGATCCATCGGTACGAGCAGGAACGACAGCCCGTGGTGCCGCCGCGAGCCCTCCTCCGTACGGGCCAGCACGAAGCACCAGTCGGCCTCATGGGCGAGGGAGGTCCAGATCTTCTGACCGGTGACGCGGTACGTCCCGTCGCCCGCGCGCTCGGCCCTGGTACTCACCCCGGCGAGATCGGAACCGGCCCCCGGCTCGCTGTACCCCTGGCACCACAGCTCCTCGCCCCGCGCGACAGCGGGCAGGAAGCGCCGCTTCTGCTCCTCGCTGCCGTGCGCGATGAGGGTCGGCGCCAACAGCTTCTCCCCGATGTGCCCCGACCGGGCGGGTACACCGGCCCGGGCGTACTCCTCGGCCCACAGCACCTGCTGAATGAGCGTGGCGGTGCGGTTGCCGTACCCGCCTTCATCCCAACCCAGCCCGATCCACCCGGCGGCACCGAGCCTGCGCTCCCAGGCGCGCCGATCCGAGACACCGCCGCCACGGGCCGCCTCCAGCCAAGCCCTGGCCTCGCCCCGAAACGCCTCGTCCTCTTCGCTGAACCCGAAGTCCATGCCACCTCCACGGTGAACCGCTACGGATGCCGAACAACCGGAGTCGCGCAGTCCGGATCTTTCAGGGGCGCGGGGAACTGCGCGACCAGCCACAACGCACCCACACCCGCCCCACACCCCACACCCCGCACCCCGCACCCCGCACCCCCGAGCTGTCAGGCGCCCGCGTTCGGCCGCTCCCCAGCCGCCGCAGCCCTCCCCATCGCCTCCACCCGCTCAAGCATCGGCATCGGATCCACCCCCACCGACCCCGGCAAGATCTCCGCGACCCGCTCCGGTGTCCAACCGCCCTCGGCATACGCGGCCCGCAGCTCCCGCGGCTGCGCCCAAACCGCAAGCTTCTGGCCCGCGATCGTGTACACCTGCCCGGTGATCCCCTCCTCGGAGGCCCGAGACGACAGCAGATACACGACCACCGCAGCCACGTCCTCCGGCTCACCGATCTCCGTCAGCTCCATCGGCACTCCCGCCGACATCCGCGTACGGGCGACCGGCGCCACCGCGTTCGCGGTCACCCCGTACTTGTGCAGGCCCAGCGCGGCGCTCCGCACCAGCGAAATGACCCCACCCTTCGCCGCGCTGTAGTTCGCCTGCGAAACAGACCCCTGATGGTTCCCGCTCGTAAAACCGATCAAGGTGCCGGCCCTCTGCCGACGCATGACCGCCGACGCAGCCCGGAACACCGTGAACGTGCCCTTGAGATGCGTGGCGACCACCGGGTCCCACTCCTCCTCGGACATGTTGAACAGCATCCGCTCCCGCAGGATCCCGGCGACGCACACCACCCCGTCGATACGCCCGTACGACGCCAGCGCCACGTCCACGACCCGCTGCCCGCCCGCCATCGTCGACACGTCGTCGGCGACGGCGACGGCCTCACCCCCGGCCGCCTCGATCTCCTTGACCACGGCCTCGGCGACTTCACTCGTGGGCGAAACGCCGTCCACGGACACCCCGTAGTCGCTGACGACGACCCGCGCCCCCTCCGCCGCCGCCGCGAGAGCCACCGCCCGGCCGATCCCGCGTCCCGCTCCCGTGACGGCCACGACCTTGCCTGCCAAGAAGTTCGCCACCGACGACCCCTTCCCCTCACCGCAGTTTCTGACGGACCGTTAGATTTCCCAACTCGGATTCTACGACCCGTCAGACGCAGTCCCACAAGCCCCGGGAGGGCCGATGTCACTACCCACCCTTCATCCGGAGTTCCGCGACATAGCCAAGCGCGTCAACAACTGGGGCCGCTGGGGCGCGGACGACGAGATCGGCACCCTCAACCTGATCACCGACGAGGTCGTACGCGAGGCCGCCGCGACCGTCCGAAGCGGCCGGCGCGTCCCGCTCGCCCTCCCCCTCCAACACGACGGCGTGCAGACGGGGATGCTTCCGGGCCGGGTCAACCCGCTCCATGTCATGGTGCAGATCAACCAGGAGCTCTTCGGCCCGGGCACGGTCGCGTGCAGCGACGACGCCGTGACCATGGGGCTCCAGGCGGCCACCCACTGGGACGCCCTCACCCATGTCTCGCACTCGGGCCGCATCTACAACGGCCGCCCGGCGGACACGATCACCCCGCACGGCGGTGCCACCTTCGCCGGGATCGACAAGGCACGGCACATCGTCTCGCGCGGCGTCCTCCTCGACATCCCCCGCGCCCTGGGCCTCGGCGCCGGCGACCGGCTGCCCGGCGGCCATGCGATCAGCCCCGAAGACCTGGACGCGGCGGAGGAGTTGGCGGGCACCCGCGTTCGCGCGGGCGACATCGTGCTCGTCCGCACGGGGCAGGTCCAGGCCCTCCTCGCGGGGGACAAGCACGCGTACGCGTTCCCGTCGCCGGGGCTGTCGCTGCGTACGCCGGAGTGGTTCCACGCGCGCGATGTGGCCGCCGTCGCCAACGACACGATGACGTTCGAGATCTTCCCGCCGGAGATCGAGGACCTGTGGCTGCCTGTGCACGCCCTGGACCTGGTCGAGATGGGGATGCCACAGGGCCAGAACTGGAATCTCGAAGAGTTGTCCACAGCCTGTGGAGAAACCGGCGGCTACGACTTCCTGCTGTCGGCGATGCCCGAGCCGTTCGTCGGCGGCACGGGAACACCCGTGGCACCGGTGGCCATCCTGTAGGGACCCGGACCCCCGCCCCGTGCGAGTCGGCTGGCGGCGCGCCTCCCCCACGCGTGCGCGCCGCCATCCGGCTCCGGCGTTCCCACCCCTGGCTCCCTGGGCCCTGTCGGGAGCCGACGCCGGAACACGACCCACACTCGCCGAGGACTTCCGTCACCGAAGCCCTCGGCGTCCCCTCGCAGCGAATCGTTGAACACAAGCGTGATCAAACGGACACGACCCGTCAACACCACTTCGGGGATTTGCCCCCATGGGTCGGTTTTATGACGGCGCGTACGGAAGCACATCCGGGCGCACCGGATCAGCCCCGCCCAGAGCGATGTTCAGGCTCGTGCACCAGCGCGCAGGCGCGCGCGTCGCGAACCGCACACAAGCAGAGCGACCCCGCACGCCGCACGCCGTACGCAGTACGCGGTGCGCGGTGCGCGGTGCGCGCGGCAGACGGCAGACGGCAGACGGCAGACGGCACGCCGTCAACGCGAAGCCCAGCCCACGACGCAAGCCCAGCCCACGACGCGCAGTACGGCCGACAACGCAAACCCGAGCCCCGGGCCCCGAGCCCGAGGGACCCCAGCCGCCCTACACCGCCCCGAACGCGAACCCCTCGCGCGCCACCACCGCGATCCCCACACCCGTGGGCACCCCGGCACTCGCCGGATACATCCCGGGCGCCGCCACAGCCCCCGCACCCGACGCCCCCGGCGCACACCGGTCCAGCTCGCACCAGATGCGCTTACCGACGCCCTCGGGGCTCCAGCCCCAGCGGTCGGCGAGGCCCTCGACGAGCGCCAGACCGCGGCCGCCCGTCTCGTCGCCCTCGGCGCAGCGCGGGGCCGGCGGACACGTACTCGCGTCGACGACCTCCAGCCGGACCGTGCTGACGGAGCCGTCACGGCCACCGGACAGCAGCAGTCGCAGGACCGCGGGGCGGCCGGTGTGGACCACGGCGTTGGTGACCAGCTCGGAGACGAGCAGGATCAATGTCTCGACGAGGGGTTCATCGGGCCCTATCCCCGACCCGGAGAGCCGTGAACGGGCCCATCTCCGGGCGCCACCCACCTCTGTGGGGTCGGGCCGGATCTCCAGCTGCACTTGAAGCACCTGCACCGCTCACACCATCCGAACCGGCGGACACATCGCCTCGCACCGTGCGAGGGCCGCGATCGTGGTCGTCTTCTGCCTGGCCGACTCCACCGTCGTCGGCACCGGAATCACGGAACGTGATCCCCTTACAAGACAGCATGGTTGACGTACAGTCACCCCAACAAGCGCTTCGGGCATATTCCAGCGCGAAGGAGTACGCATGCGGCATACTGTGCGACGCTCATTGCGGGGAGTCGAACAGGCCGGATCACCACTCCGACCCATCGTGCGAGCAGCGCGCATCGCCAAACCGGGGGCCGCCACGGGGGCGACACCGGACGGGCTCGACACCGAATCCGCTCGCATCCCCCAGAAGGTACCGGAGCGCACTCACGACTCCAGGCCGTGACAAGTCACACCTAGGACACAACCCGGTATCAACGCTCGGTAATTCCGGTATGCCACGTTCCGTGACATTCACCCGGCAACGACCCGCCCGCCCCATCGAAGCTCCTGTTCAGCGGCATTCAGGCCGGCTCCCCCAATAGATCACCCGCCAACAGCTCCTCACTCTCCGTCACCGATCCACCACATTGGGCCCGTACCCACGCACGCTTCAGACACAGGTGTACGTCGGCCTCCCACGTGAACCCCATGCCGCCGTGCACCTGGAGGCAGTCACGAGCCCCGCGCACCGCCGCCTCGTCGGCGAGCAGCCGGGCCGCCGCCATGTCCACCGGGTCGGCGGTCACGGCCGCCGCGTACACCGCGGCCCGCGCCACCTCCACCCGCACCAACGACTCGGCACACAGCCGCTGCACCGCCTGGAACGCCCCGATCGGCCGCCCGAACTGCTCCCGGGTCCGCGCGTATCGCACCGCCAGCTCACCGGCCCGCCCGGCCGTCCCCAGCTGCTCGGCCGCCGTCAGCAGCATGAACAACGGGTCCGGCGCACCCGCGACCGCCGCCCGGTGCAGCGGCGTCAGAGGATCCACCGACCTGAGCGGTACGGCCCCGGCCGCGTCCCCCCGTACGACGTCCGCCCCGTCCAGCCACGTCACCAGCCCGCCGTGCACGGCGGTCACCACGGTCTCCCCGGTGGCGGCCCCCGGTACGGTGCCGGCCGCGAGATGCGTGGCCACGAGGGGTCCCGGCAGCAGGGCACGGCCCGCCTCCTCGAACGCCAACACGGCCTCCGGCAGCCCGAGTCCGACCCCGCCCTCCGCCTCCGGCAGGCGCAACGCGAAGAACCCGGCCTCGCCCAGCTCCCGCCACAGCCTGCGGTCGAGCCCTCCCGAGTCCACTGCCGCCCGCAGCGCGTCCCGCCCGAAGCGCCGCTCCAACAGCCCGCGCACCCCGGCCCGCAACGCCAGCTGGTCCTCCGTCGGTTGGAAACGCATCGAAGAGATCACCGCCCTTTCGGCAGGCCCAGGATCCGCTCGGCCACGATGTTCCGCTGGATCTCGGAGGTCCCGGCCGCGATGGTGTACGAGAGGGAGGACAGCCGGTCGAGGACCCAGCGGCGGTCGAGGTCGAGCGAGGCCGCGCCCAGGACCTCGGCGGCGGCGTCGTACAGCTCCTGACGCGCGCGCGAGTACCTCAGTTTGAAAACCGAACCCCCGACACCGGGCATTCCACCACTGGCTTCCGCCTCGCTGACGTTCCACTGCGTCAGCCGCCACAGCGCACGGAACTCGGCGTTCAGCCGCCCGAGCCGACGGCGTACGGCCGGGTCGTCCCAACGCCCGTTCGCCCGCGCCTCCCGCGCGACCTCGCCCAACACGCGCCGACAGGCCACCACTTCCCCCACGAACGCCGTACCGCGCTCGAACGACAGGGTCACCATGGTCACGCGCCAGCCGTCGTTCTCCTCCCCGACCCGGTTGGCCACCGGGACCCGCACCTCGTCGAGGAAGACCTCGGCGAACTCGGTGGAACCGGCGAGGGTCCGCAGGGGCCGTACGGTCACGCCGGGCGCGTCCATGGGCATGGCCAGCCAGGTGATCCCGCGATGCCTGGGGGCGTCCCCGTCCGTGCGGACCAACAACTCGCACCAGTCGGCGACTTCGGCGTGGGAGGTCCAGATCTTGGAACCGCTCACCACATAGTGGTCACCGTCCTTACGGGCACGCGTGCGAAGTGAGGCCAGGTCCGACCCGGCGTCCGGCTCGCTGAACCCCTGACACCAGACCTCGTCGCCGCGCAGGATCGGCGGCAGCCACCGGGCCCGCTGCCCGGCCGTGCCCTCGGCGGCGATCGTGGGCCCGGCGTGCAGCAGGCCCACGAAGTTCGCGCCGACATAGGGCGCGCCCGCCTTCTCCGTCTCCTCCAGGAAGATCAACCGGGTGGTCGGCGAGGCGTCCCAGTGGACGTCGGCGTACCCGGCGTCGTACAGCATCCGCTGCCAGCCGAGGTCGTACGCGCGCCGTCCGGGCCAGTCGTCGGGCGACGGCTTCGGCGGCAGCGAGGGCAGCGCCTTCGCCAGCCACTCCCGCAGCCGCGCCCGGAACTCGTCCTCCTCCGGGGTGTGGGCGAGGTCCATTACTTGTCGAAGTCCAGGTCGAGCATGCGGATCGCGTTGCCGCGCATCAGCTTGTAGACCGTCTCGTCGTCGAGGCCCTTCACATGGTCGAGGGCGACCTCCTTGGTGTGCGGGAAGGTCGAGTCGACGTGCGGATAGTCGGTCTCGAAGGTGGCGTTGTCCCGGCCGACCACGTCCAGGGACGCGACCCCGTGCTTGTCCCGGAAGAAGCAGCAGTACATCTGCCGGTAGTAGTACGTGGACGGCGGCTCGGGGATCAGATCGCGGACGCCGCCCCAGGCGCGGTGCTCCTCCCAGACGTCGTCGGCGCGTTCGAGGGCGTACGGGATCCAGCCCATCTGGCCCTCGCTGTACGCCAGCTTGAGGCGCGGGTGGCGCACCAGGACCCCGCTGAAGAGGAAGTCCATCATCGACGCCATCGCGTTGTTGAAGGAGAGGGAGGCCTGGACGGCGGGGGGCGCGTCCGGTGAGGCGGCGGGCATCTGGGAGCTGGACCCGATGTGCATGTTGATCACCGTCCCGGTCTCCTCGCACACCCCGAAGAAGGGGTCCCAGTAACCGGAGTGGATGGACGGCAGCCCCAGATGGGTCGGGATCTCGGAGAAGGTGACCGCGCGCACGCCCCGGGCCGCGTTCCGGCGGATCTCCGCCACCGCGAGGTCGATGTCCCACAGCGGGATCAGGCACAGCGGGATGAGCCTGCCGCCGCTGTCGCCGCACCACTCCTCGACCATCCAGTCGTTGTAGGCGCGCACACAGGCCAGCGCGACCTCCTTGTCGTGCGCCTCGGCGAAGGTCTGCCCGCAGAAGCGCGGGAAGGAGGGGAAGCAGAGGGAGGCCTCGACGTGGTTGAGGTCCATGTCCGCGAGCCGCGCCTTGGGGTCCCAGCAGCCGCGCCGCATCTCCTCCCGGGTGATCCCCTCCAGCGTCATCTCGTCCCGGTCGAAACCGACGGCGGCGATGTTCCGCTTGTACGGGAACTTCAGGTCCTCGTAGATCCACCAGTCGGTCGGCTGCCCCTCCGGATCCATCGTGATCTGGTACTTCCCGGCGACGTACGCGAGCTCCCCGATCCCGGCGGTGAGGGCCTGCGGCCCGCGCTCGCGGTACTTCTCGGGCAGCCAGGTCTCGAAGAGATGCGCGGGCTCAATCACATGGTCGTCGACGCTGATGATGCGGGGCAGTTCGGTCGTCATGGGTCCCCTCCGCCGGACGGTATCGATCTGATGGTCCGTCAGATAGCATCGCATCTGACGAGTCGTCAGCCAAGGAGGGGTGGCCGTGAACGAGACCCCGAACTCCCTGAGTTCCGCGCCGACGTTGTGGGACCTGCTCGCCCGCCGCGCCGACCTCACCCCCGATCGCCCGGTCCTCCTCCAGGACGACCGCTCCCTGACCTTCGGGGAACTGCGCGCGCGTGCCGAACGCGTCGCGGCCGGCCTCCACGACCTGGGCGTCCGCCCCGGCACGGTCGTCGCCTGGCAGCTGCCCACCCGGATCGAGACGGCCGTGCTGTCCTTCGCCCTGGCCCGCCTCGGCGCCGTGCAGTCACCGGTCATCCCCTTCTACCGCGACCGCGAGGTCGGCTTCGCGCTGCGCGAGTCCAAGGCCGAGTTCTTCGCCGTACCCGGGACCTGGCGGGACTTCGACCACACGGAGATGGCACGTCGGCTCGGCGCCAAGGGCGTCTTCGAGGCGTACGACCGCCTGCCCGAAGGGGACGCGGGCATACTGCCCCCACCACCCGCCGACGGCACGACCGTCCGCTGGATCTACTGGACCTCGGGCACCACCTCCGACCCCAAGGGCGTCCTCCACACGGACCGTTCGCTGATCGCGGGCGGCTCCTGCCTCGCCCACGCGCTACGGCTCACGGCGTCCGACGTCGGCTCGATCGCCTTCCCTTACGCCCACATAGGCGGCCCCGACTACATGGTGATGCTCCTGCTGTACGGCTTCCCGGCCGTGCTGTTCGAGCACTTCGCGCTGCCGGCCGCGCTGGACGGCTACCGCAGGCACGGGGTGACGGTGGCGGGCGGGTCGACGGCGTTCTACTCGATGTTCCTCGCCGAGCAGCGCAGACAGCCGGGGTCCCCGGTCGTGCCCTCGCTACGGCTCCTCGCGGGCGGCGGGGCACCGAAGCCGCCGGAGGTCTACCACGCGGTCGTACGCGAGATGGGCGTCCAGCTCACCCACGGGTACGGCATGACCGAGGTGCCGATGATCACCATGGGGTCGCCGGGCGACACGGCGGAGCAACTGGCGACGACCGAGGGGCGGCCGCCGTCGGGGATGGAGATACGGATCGCGGAGGGCGGGGAGGTGCGGTTGCGCGGTGAGGCCGTCTGCCAGGGGTATCTGGACCCGGCGCAGACCGCTGCGGCCTTCGACGAGGACGGGTTCCTGCGCACCGGTGACCTGGGGCGGGTGACGGACAGCGGGCACCTCGTGCTCACCGGGCGGCTGAAGGACGTGATCATCCGCAAGGGGGAGAACATCTCGGCGAAGGAGATCGAGGACCTGCTGGCCGCGCATCCGGCGGTGGGCGACGTGGCCGTCATCGGGCTGCCGAACGCCGAGCGCGGGGAGCTGGTGTGCGCGGTGGTCGAGCAGCCGCCGGGGGCCGGCCCCCTGACGCTGAAGCAGGTCACCGACCATCTGCGCGCTGAAGGGCTGTCCGTCCACAAGCTGCCGGAGCGGCTGGAGGTGGTGGACGCCCTTCCGCGCAACGACACCCTGCGGAAGGTGCTCAAGTACAAGCTGAGGGAACGCTATTCATGAGCTGCCGCGGGAGCGGCTACTCGGGAACCGTGAAATAGCGCGCGAACGCCGTCACGACCTCCGTCTCGTTCACCTTGCCGTCGGCGTCGGCGTCGAGGGCGGCCGCGGCCGAGGAGGCGATGTGCTCGGGGGCGCCGAGGGCCTTGATGACGCGGGCGACCTCGTCCACGGTGGCCGAGCCGTCCCCGTCGGTGTCCGCGACGGCGAGGGCCGCGTGCAGGAAGGGGCGGGCGATCTCGGCGAAACGGTCGGGGTTGTCGCGCAGCCGTTTGACCGCGCCGTTCACGAACTCGTCCCGGGTGATGCGCTGGTCGCCGTCCCGGTCCGCTATCCCGGCCATGCCCTGCCAGAAGGCCTCCGCACCGATGTACAGGGCCTGGCCCTTGTCGCACCGGGCGGTGGTGCCGAACTCGGCGAGCACCGCCTTGGTCGCCGCGCTGAAGTCCTCGCGGTCGATATAGCCGTTGCCGTCCTGGTCGAAGGTGGCGAACCGGGCGGCGATCCTGTGCTCGTACTCGCTGCTGACCATGTCTTTCAGGCCCGCCTTACGTGAAGAGAGATGCGTCTCGTCCGTCAGTTGCGTCTGACATACCTGGCGGTACGTCTGCGTCGGAGCGTACGACGTCGGGGGCCCTCGGCGGGCGGGAAAGCGGCGCTTGTACCAAGACTGCGGGAATCCTGAAACAACAGTGTGGCTTCCGGGGTGTCACGCGGAGAGGGAATCGTCCTCCGCCACCGCCGAGGTGACGTCCGGGTGGACGTCGAAGAGGCGGCGGACGCCGAGGGCTGCGAGGACGCGGTTGACGTGCGCGCCGTCGGACGGGCCGCCGCCCGGCCGCACGTCCGGCGGCAGGATCAGCCGCAGCCGGCCCCGGCAGGAGCGCATGAGCCTACGGGTGGCGATGAGCACCCCCACTCCGCTGGAGTCGCAGAAGACGACCGCCGAGAGGTCGAGAACGAGACTTCGCCGGCCGTCGGCCACCGCTCTGTGCACCCGCTGACGGAGCACCGGTGAGGTGACCAGATCCATCTCCCCCGACACCCGCAGCACGGCCCAGTCACCCTGCTCGTCGTCGGTCACTTCGAACGCCACCGCGATGCCTCTCAGTCGCCGAACCGGAAGCTACTGCACCACTTCCTGCTGCGCGGCTGCCCCGCCCTCGTTCCATGAAACACCCGCCGGCGAGCGAGGGACCGTGCCAAGCGAGCCATTTCACGGGCCTTTTCGGTGCGATTTCAATCGACTACGGTCACGCGTGCTCACATACTGATCATCAAGAGAGCGAATACGGGCCAGGTGTGGTCGCCTTCATGCAGGGCAGGCGACCACGAGAGAGTGCCCCAAGGGGTGAAGTGCCCTACCACCTTTGGACTTGTGAGGGGCGCACAATGCCACAAAGGGGCGTGCGCGGTCGGCGGTGCCGACTACATTCGAGAAGGCAGTGCACTCAGGCTGGACACACACGACACACACGGGCCGACACCAGGAACGGCGCAGTACGACCAGGGGGTGAGGGAGCCGTATGCCGACGAAGGACGCACCGCCTCGCTGGGACCGCAGGATGCAGCAACGACTGGCCCACGGCGAGGCGGCCGCCCTCGGCGAGCTGTACGACCGGTTCGCGACGCTCGTGCGCGGCCTCGCCCACCGCGTCCTCGGTGACGAACCCGCCGCCGACTCCCTCACCCGCGAGGTGTTCCTCCGGATCTGGGAGAACCCCGAGGCGTACGACCCCAAGCAGGGCCCCCTGCGTTCCTGGGTCGCCGCGCTGACCCACCGCCTGGCCGTGCAGCGCCTGCGCGCCACCGAGACCGCCGCGCTCGCCCGGGGCGGCACCGGCACCAGCGAGGACCTGGAGCGCAAGGTCCACCGCGCCTCGGTCGCCGCCCGCGCCGACTACATAGTCCAGGCGATGCCGGCGCCCCTGCGCGCCGCCCTGGAACTGGCGTACTTCGAGCGCCGCGACTACCGCCAGACCGCCACCGACCTCGGCGTCACGGCGGACGAGGCCCGCCGCCGGCTCCGCCTCGGCCTCCAACTCCTCTCCACCGCCCACGACACGGGCTCCTCCGGCGCCCCGCCCGAACACGGCGGTGCCGTGTGAACGGGGGCGCGGACCGCTTCGAGGCGTACGACGACGGGGAGGACCGGGAGCCGTACGGGCACGGCACGGGCGTACCGGCGCCCCGGGACGGCTTCGAGCGGGACAGGGACCCGAGCGACTCGGGCCGGGCTTCGGGCTCCGACGACGTACGAGGCGACGCCGGTGATGGCGACGACGGCGATGGCGGCGGCGACCGTGGTTCGGCGGGAGGCGGCGCAGGAGGTGCGGGAGGCGGAGGCACGGGCGGGGACGGGGGCGGCTCCGAGGCCGGCGGAGGACCGCCCCGCATCCCGCTGCCACGGGCCTCCGTCGAGGACACCGGGCTGCCGTTGCCCGAACCGGGCCCCCTCGGCCCCCTCCCCGATCCGCCGCCGGTGGCACTCGTGCCGCTCGTGCTGGAGCACCGGGTGCTCAAGGCTCTGCTCGGCGCCTGGGCCCTGGCGGCCTGCTCGCCGGAGGAGGCACTGGCCGTCGAGGACCACCTCGGTTCGTGCGGCTCCTGCGCCGACGAGGCCCGGCGGCTGCGCGAGGCCGTGGGCCTGCTGCACCCGCCCGAGAGCCTCGACCTCGACCCGTCCCTGCGCACCCAGGTCCTGGAGAACTGTTTGGGCCGCCGCCCCGCCCGTATCCCCGTACCGCGCTGGGCGGCCCCGTACGACGCGGAGACCGCCCGGCTGGACGCGTTGCTCCAGGACATCGGCGACGCGGAGTGGCACGCTCCGGTGCGGCTGCGGTGGTTCGAGGGCGAGGGCCCGGTGAGCCGGCGTACGACCGTCGCCGGGGTCATCGCCCACCTGCTGACGGTCGACGGGATCGTGGCGGTCGCGCTCGGCCTGGACGACCCGATCGGCCCGCTCGACGAGGCGCCCGAGGCGACGACGCCCGAAGCGCGCACGGAGGCGTACTGGAAGGCGTCGCACTATCCGCCGACCCGGGCGATCCGGGTGCCCTGGCGGGAGCAGAGCCACACGATCGTCCGTACGACGTCGTTCACGGACGGCGACTCCGACGGCTCGGGGCGCCTGGCCGTCCCGTACGGCGGTTTCACGCTGCCGCTGCGGGACGCGATGCTCGACCGGGCGTTCGAATGCTGGATCCATGCGGAGGACATCGCGGAGGCGGTGGACTACCCCTACGAGGCGCCCTCGGCACGGCATCTGCACGGCATGATCGACCTGGCGGCACGGATGCTGCCCGGCGCGCTGGCCGAGCGCCGCCGGGGCGGGTTCGCGCCGCCGCCCGCGGAGGGCCGCCATCTGGTGCCGGCCGGGGCACCCGGGCGCAGCCTGCGGCTGGAGATCGAGGGCTCCGGCGGCGGCGAGTGGTTCATCCCCCTCGACTCCCCCGCGGCCGCGGGCTCCGCCGAGCACGAGGTGGCCCACGTGGCCCTGGACGGCGTCGAATTCTGCCGCCTGGCCGCGGGCCACGTCCCCCCGGAGGAGGCGGCCGCAGGCCAGGGAGGCGACCGCCAGGCGATCAAGGACGTGTTGTTCGCGGCGGCGTCGCTGAGCCGGATGTAGCTGAACCGACCCGCGCCCCGGATCTTTCAGAGGCGCCGGGAACCGCGCGAGCAACCACAACGCAGCCGCACCCGCAGCCGCGACACCACACGCACCCCCGAGCCATTGGGCTCACCCGTGCCGCCCCAGCGGCACGACTGCCCGCGGCTAAGCGAAGACGACCGTCCGGCGACCGTTCATCAGGATCCGGCGCTCGGCGTGCCACTTGACCGCCCGCGCCAGCGCCTGGCACTCCACGTCGCGGCCGATCGCGACGAGCTCCTCGGGGGTCACCCCGTGGCCCACCCGCTCGACCTCCTGCTCGATGATCGGGCCCTCGTCGAGATCCGCCGTCACATAGTGCGCCGTCGCACCGATCAGCTTCACACCCCGCGTATGCGCCTGGTGGTAGGGCTTCGCGCCCTTGAAGCTCGGCAGGAAGGAGTGGTGGATGTTGATGATCCGGCCGCTGAGCTGCTTGCAGAGGTCGTCGGAGAGGACCTGCATATAGCGCGCCAGCACCACCAGCTCGACATCCTCCTCGCGCACGATCTCCAGCAGCCGCGCCTCCGCGTCCGCCTTCGTGTCCCGCGTCACCGGAATGTGGTGGAAGGGAATGTCGTACGACCCCACCAGCTCGGCGAAGTCCGTGTGGTTGGACACCACCGCCGCGATCTCCACCGGCAGCGCCCCGATCCGCGCCCGGAACAGCAGGTCGTTCAGGCAGTGGCCGAACTTGCTGACCAGCAGGACGATGCGCATCTTCTCGTCGGCCCGGTTGATCTGCCACTCCATGTGGAAGGAGTCACCGATCGCCGCGAAGCTCGCCCGCAGCTTGTCCACCGTCACCGGCGCCTCGGCCGAGAAGTGGACACGCATGAAGAACAGGCCCGTGTCGTGGTCGCCGAACTGCTGACTGTCCTCGATGTTGCAGCCGGTCATGAACAAGTAGCTCGACACGGCGTGCACGATGCCCTGTTTGTCCGGGCAGGCGAGGGTCAGGACGTACTGCTCGGCGGGCACCGCGGCTCCAGTGGACTGCTCAGTCATGCAGGACAGGGTCTCACGTCCACAGGCACCCTCCCCAGGGCGTCCGCTACGCGGACCGCGTCATGATCCGCAGCACCTCGAGCGTCCTCGGCGGTGTGTCCGGCTCCTCACCGTCGGCCGCCGAGAGCCGCATATGGGCCTCCCGGGCCGCCCGGACCGCCTCGGGCCAGGCGGGGTGGTCCACGTACGCGGACACTGGCGCGTCCGGCCCGACCTGGTGCATGATCCGCAGCACACGCAGCACGGCGGTGTCGACCAGGGCCGCCTCCTGCGCGTCACGGAAGATCGTGCCCACGTACTTCTCGGCGGACCAGTTGTCGAGCCAGGTGTCCTCGACGAGGCGGTACACGGCGTCGGTGACGTCCCCGTACCCCTCGCCGCCGGCCAGCCAGACGTCTCGCTGGAACACCGGGTCGGAGAGCATGTGCAGCGCGGAGCGCACATTGCTGCGCCAGCGCCACCACGGCATGTCGTTCAGTGGCATGCCGCCCATGGTGGATGAGCGACGCCCGCGACGGGAAGAGTTCTCCGCACCTTGCACGGTCATCGATCGTACTTTCCTCTCGATTTCTCTCGAAAAACGCGATCGTAGCTCCCCGCAATTCACCTCCCGGTCACCTCCTGTTGCCCATCCGTCACACGCGGGTTGGCGATGTGGCGGAATCGTGCGGGGTCATGACCGGCTTCCAGGCACCACGGACCGCCCTTTCCCACGGCCTCGCCCGGGGATTCGCCCGAGCCACCGCGCTGGCGGCATGCGCCTCGCTCGCCGCCGGGTGCGGGGTCATCCCTGGTACCACGGGGGGTTCCGGGGATGACCCCGTCACCGTCATGACCTGGGCCCCGGAGAAGACCGCCGCGACCAACAAGCCCGGCATGCCGGCCATGGCCAAGGCGTACGCGCGCTGGATCAACTCCCAGGGCGGCATCAACGGCCGCAAGCTGAAGGTCATCACCTGCAACGACCACAACGACACCGTCGCCGCCACGAAGTGCGCCCGGCGCGCGGCCGAGAACGACGTCGTCGCCGTCGTCGGCTCCTACAGCCAGCACAGCCGCTCGTTCCTCGGCCCCCTGGAGTCCTCGGGCATCCCGTACATCGGCGGCTACGGCGTCACCAGCGACGAGTTCTCCAGCGCCGCCTCCTACCCCGTCAACGGCGGCCAGGCCGCGCTCATGGCCGGCCTCGGCGAGCAGCTCTCCAAGCAGTGCGGGCCCATCAGCCTCGTACGCCCCGACTCGATCGCCGGCGACCAGCTGCCCCTGCTGCTGAACTCGGGGCTGCGCTCGGGCGGCCACGCCACGGCCGCGGACCAGCTGGCCGCCGAGGACGCCACCGAGTACGGCGGCCAGACCCGGCAGGCCCTGACGCGGGTCACCTCCGACCCGGCGGCCACGGGCTGTGTGGTGCCCGCCCTCGGCGACCGCACCTCCACCTTCATGGACTCCTTCCGCCGCGACCGCGCCGGCTACCGCGCGGTGCGCACGGGGTCCGTGCTCGGCAGCGTCGACCAGTCGCTGATCGACGAGACCGGCGGCAGGTCGAGCCCGTACGAGGGGGCGTACGTCACCGGCTGGTACCCGGTGACGAACGACAAGAGCTGGGACCCCATGAAAAAGGTGATCAAGGATCACGCCTTCGGCGACAACCGGATCGACCCGGCGGACCCCGGGGTGCAGACCACCTGGATCGCGTACTCCGTACTCACGGCCGTGATCGAGAAGATCGGCGACGGCGAGGTGACGACCACCTCGATCCGCCGCGTCCTCGACGACGGCTTCAAGATCGACACCGGCGGGCTGACCCCCACGCTGAGCTGGCGTCTGGACGACCAGTTCGCCGCCGCCGACCTGCCCCGCCTGGTCAACCCGGAGGTCACCTTCCAGGTCGTCCGCAAGGGCCGGCTGGTCGCGGCGCGCAAGGGCTTCGTGAACGTGGAGAAGACCCTCGTGGAAGCCTACTGACCTGCGCCGACGCGCCCTACAGCTGGCCCGCCTGGCGCTCTGTGAGGCCGTACTTCGCGGCGATGGCGTTCCACAGCTGGGCGGCCTTCGCCTTCTGGGCGCTCGCGGTGGTGCTGGCCTTGTTGCCGGCGAGGGTCTGCCCAGTGGTGCGGGCCTGGCCCTTGCGGCAGCCCTTCTTGCCGGCGACCTGGTCGGCCCAGGCCGCGTAGTGGTTGTCGGCGGAGGCGGACGCCTTCCAGGCGTTGGTGAGGGCAGTGGTCAGGGCCGCGTGGTCCGGCAGCTTGTCGACGGACAGCCCGCCCAGCTTGGTCACCAGCTCGCCCCGCTGCCCGGCCGCGTCCCGCAGATCGGTGGCCGCCTGGCCCAGTTCGTTGCACGCCTTGATGTTCGCGACCGCTTTGACCACCGCGGCCCGGCTGTCGCCACTGTCCGCGAGCAGCTTGTCCAGCGCGACGGCCTGCTCCTTCGCCGGGTCGACGGCCTCCGACGCCGACTTCTCGGGCGCGGGCCCGGTCGCCGACACCGGCGCGTCCTCGCTCTTCCGGTCGTCCTTCGACCCACCGCTCATCAGCGCGCCCGCACCGATGCCGAGCACGGCGATACCGATCCCGACAGCCGCGATGACCGGCACCCGCGACCGCGTACGACGGCCGCCGCCGCCCCCGCTCTCGTGCCGCGCGGCGGCCCGCCCGCCCGAGGGCGGCCCCTGCGGGGCGGTGTTCACGGTCGGCCCCGGCTGGACCCGCGGCATCTGCCGTGTGGCCCCGGCCGGGCCTGCGGCCCCCGGCTCGCTCCGGAAGAGGCTGTCGAACACGTCCGGCTCCTGCCGGGCCTGCGGCGCCCCGAACGACGGCTGCGCGGACCCCGCCGGCACCGGCGGTATGTACTGCGTGGCCTGGGCGTCGGGATGCACGGCACCGGCGGTGGGCGGCAGCGGACCGCTTCCGCCCGGCACCCGCCCCAGGTACGTCGTCGCGTCCGAGGCCGCCTCGGGCGGCAGCGCCCCCGGCCCCACCGGCGGCAGGAACTGCGTGGCGGCCTCGGCCATGGGGGCGCCGGTCATCACGGGCGGGATGAACTGCGTCGCCCCCTCGTCCATCGACGGCACCGGCGGTATGTACTGGGTGGCCGCCTCGTCCGCCACCGGAGGCAGCGGCGCGCTCGGCACGGCGGCGGGCGGCAACGTCACCTCACCGGCGACGGGCGGCGGCGGCGCCGACGCCTGGCCGTATCCGCCGACGCCACCGTAGGCGGCGTCGGGCGGCATCGGGGCCCCCTGATACCCGTCGTAGCCCTGGTGCCCCTGGTGCCCCTGGTGCCCCTGCTGACCTTGGTGACTCTGCTGACCCTGGTGTCCCTGGTCGCCCCACCCCGGCATGGGCGCGCTGTTCCAGGCGTCGGCGGGTGCCGCGGGCGGCTGGGCCGGGAGCGCGGACGGCTCGGGCCCCCACGACTGCTGCTGCTCCCAGCGCTGGACCGGCGACTGCGGCTGGACCGGAACCGGAGCCGGCGGCAGATCACCCGGCAGCAGGGGCGCGCCACCGTCGGAGGGCAGCACGATGCCTTCGCGCGCGGGCCGCGCCGAGGGCTCCTCGCCCTGTCCACTCTGCGTCACCGGGACTCCTACGAATGGGGGACTTTCGGAATCGTCGGTTCACGCTACCGGGTCCCGGTTGCGCGGCGCCAAGCAGGACGGGCGCCCCACGCCCGTAGAGGCGCGGGGCTGTCTTGACATGCGGCTCCGCCGCGCGGGCGCGACCGGCCACAAACAACCCGCAGCCGCAGATGAACCCCGGTGGAACGGCGCCTCCCTCGCGCCCGCAGCGGAGCGCCTACGCCGCCTGCAACTCCATCCGCGCCCCGAACTCCCTGACCACCGCCTCCTCCCGAAACGGCTCAAGCCTCTGCTGGAAGTCCTCCAAGTACTCGGCCCCCCGGTTGGACCGAAGCGTCCCCAGCAACTCCACCGCCTTCAGCCCCGTATGACAGGCCTGCTCGACCTCCCGCTGCTGCACCTGTGCGGTGGCGAGCAGCACATATCCGATCGCCCGCCGCCGCGCCCGCGACTCCGGATGCCTGGCCAGCGACTCCTCGGCCCGCCGCGCGGCCGCCTCCGCCTGTCCGAGATCCCGGTGGCAGTGCGCCAACTCGTCGGCCAGATAGGCCTCGTCGAAGTGCCTGATCCACGTCGGGTCGTCCCCGGCCGCCGGATCCGCCGCCTCCAACGCCGCCACGGCCCGCCCGGACGCGATCTGCGCCGACCGCGCGTCACCCATCAGCGCGTGCCCGCGCGCCTCGGCCGCGTGGAACATCGACTCCGCGCGCGGAGTCACCCGCCCCCGCGCCCCTTCCTGCGCCGCGCGCGCCAACTGCGCGATCTCCCGGGGGTTCCCGAGCTGCGCCGCCAGATGACTCATGGACGCGGCGAGCACGTACCCGCCGTAACCACGGTCGCCCGCGGCCTGTGCGAGCCGCAGCGCCTGGATGTAGTACCGCTGGGCGAGGCCGGGTTGACCGGTGTCGACGGCCATGTACCCGGAGAGTTCCGTCAACCGGGCGACAGCCGCGAACAGTTCGCGCCCCACCGCCTCCCGGTACGAGCCGGCCAGCAGCCCGGAGACGACGCTGTTCAGGTAGTGCACGACGACCGGGCGCACATGCCCGCTGCCGTACTGGTGGTCGAGGTCGACGAGCGCCTGGGTCATCGCGCGTACGGCCGCCACGTCGGACAGCCCGACCCGCGGTCCCGCCGAGCGCGCCACCTGGGAGTCGGGCGAGGAGATCAGCCAGTCGCGGCTGGGCTCGACGAGCGCGGAGGCGGCGACGGACGACCCGGAGAGGAAGTCCCGCCTCCCCACGTCACTGCGCCACAGCTCGCACACCTGCTCGATGGCACCGAGGACGGTCGGCGAGAACTGCAGGCCGACGCCCGACGCGAGGTTCTTTCCGTTGGCCATGCCGATCTCGTCGATCGTGACCGTACGGCCCAGCTTGCGCCCCAGGGCCTCGGCGATGATCGCGGGCGCCCGGCCCCGCGGCTGCTGTCCGCGCAGCCAACGCGCCACGGACGTCTTGTCGTAGCGCAGATCGAGGCCGTGCTCCGCGCCGCACATGTTGACCCGACGAGCCAGCCCCGCGTTGGAGCAGCCCGCTTCCTGGATGAGCGCCTGCAGCCGTTCGTTCGGTTGCCGCGCGACGAGAGGCCTGGCGGCCATGGCGTACCCCCTGTGCCTGCGGTGCCTGCCCGAGCACCTAGTTGACGTGTCCTCAGAGCAGCCGGACCCCGTCGGGTACGCGGTCGGCGTACCGAAAAGATCCGGCCTCGAAGATCAATGCCCCGCAGACATACCGAAGATGCGAGACATGCCAGGATTGCCGGGGTAAACACGCATGCTGTCCCCCACACGTGACTACCCGGCACACTCCTCGGTTCCTCTCGAGCGCCCCCGCCCGTGCACCCATGCGCCCCGGGTCCCGAAGAGATGCTCCTCCCCCGCGCATGTGACTTCCGTAACCCCTGATGACCGCTAGAGTTGTGTTCATCGTGGAAGAGACCATCGCGGGCCCTGAAGCTGCCCAAATTCCGAAGCAGCGTGGCGAATCGCTGCTGGACACTGCCGTTCGATACGCCGAAGAGCGCCACTGGGACGTGTTCCCCGGCACCTGGCTGGAAGCCGTCGACGGGGTACAGCACTGCTCCTGCGGCAACCCGGCGTGCGCCGTCCCCGGCGCGCACCCGGCGCGCGAGGACTGGGCGACCCAGGCGACCGGTAGCGCGACCGTCGCGCGCCGCCTCTGGGCCGCACAGCCGACCGCGTCGATCCTGCTCCCGACCGGGCACACGTTCGACGCGATCGACGTTCCCGAGACCGCCGGCCTCCTGGCCCTGGCCCGGATGGAGCGCATGGAGTTGACACTCGGGCCGGTGACCTGGACGCCGGACCGCCGCATGCAGTTCTTCGTGCTGCCCGGCGCCTCGGCCAAGGTCCCTGATCTGGTACGGAAGTTGGGCTGGTCCCCGCTGGCGCTGGACCTCAAGGCGCAGGGCGAGGGCGAGTACGTGGCGGCCCCGCCGACGCGGTACGGGTCCCGCGGTGCCGTGCAGTGGGCCCGGCGCCCCACACCGGCGAACCGGTGGCTGCCGGACGCCGAAGAGTTGATCTCGCCGCTTGCCTACGCGTGCGGCAGGGACGGGCGCCGATAACGCTCCGGGTGGAGTGCTTCGGTCGTTGCGCGACTGCGGGTCGGATGTGGCTTGTCACGCCAGTTCCCCGCGCCCCTGAAAGAGACCGGGCTGCGCCCCGGTCTCTTTCGGGTTCGCGGGGCCGTTGACTTCAGGGCGGCGAGCAGCGGCAGGCCGTCGCCCTCGGGCGCGCGGGCAACCGCACGGGCGCCGTCAGTCCGTGAAGGTGTCGAGGAACGGCTCTATCGCGGCGCGCCACGCGTTCGGCTGGTCGTAGTGGACGAGGTGGCCGGCGTCGGCGACCTCGGCGTACTGGCCGTGGGGCAGGACGCGGACCATCTCCTGGGACTCGGCGCGGCCCAGTTCGCCGTCGAGGCCGCGGACGACGAGGGCCGGGCACCGGACCTGGGTCAGCTCCTCCCAGTGCGCGTCGTACACCCATGTCTCGCGGGTCTTCAGCATCTGCTCGGGGTCGAAGACGGGCCGCCAGCCGTCCGGGCCCTCGTGCATCACCTCGGCGTAGAACTCACCGCGTGAGGGGTTGGGGCGCTCCACCCAGGGGTCGTCCTCGCCGAACCACTTGCGGACGTCGGCGAGCGTGTCGAACGGCAGCGGCCACGCCTTGAACCAGTTCTCCCACTCGCGCTGCGAGGCGGCGCCCAGCGCCGAGGCCCGCATGTCGCAGATGATCAGGCCGCGCACCAGGTCGGGCCGTTTCGCGGCGAGCTGCCACGCGGTCAGCGCGCCCATGGCGTGGCCGATGAGGACGACGGGGGCGAGACCGAGCTGTTCGACGGCCGCCTCGGCGTCCTCGACGTAGGCCTCACGGGTGTACGCGGCCTGCGGCGGCTTCTCGCTCCGGCCATGGCCACGCTGGTCGAGGGCGACGGCGCGGTGCCGCTCCGCGAGCCAGCGGGCGGTGGGGGCCCAGTGCGAGGCGCGGCCCATCAGGCCGTGCAATAACAGCACCCCGGGCCTCGACGCGCTCTCGCCGGTGGCGTCCCCGCTCCCGCCCCCCGTCGCGTCCTCGGTCGTGTTCCCGTTCTTGGGCGGGTCGCCGAACTCCCAGGCAGCGAGACTCACGCCGCCCGCACCGCTCACGTCGATGCGCCGCATCATTGGCACCCCCCAGACTCCCGCACGGACCGCTCACCGCCGTCTCGCCGTCGTCGCTCTCGCTCCCGCCGCGAGCCGGCCGGTCCACTCGTCCTCTACCGCTGTCGTACTGGCTACTGCCGCTTGCTCCTGCTGTTGTTGCTGTCGCGCGCGCCGCTCGGGACGGTGAGCGCCTGTTGTTACAGCGTGCGTCTCGCCCGGCACGTTACGTACGCGGAACGTACGCCGTCCAGGCGCGGCCCGCGCGGTCGTGCGCGGCTCACGCGCCGGTGGGCTCGTGGCGGGCAGTTCATCGGGCTGTTCTCCCGCCCACGCCGCCCACGGTATCGAAATTACGTTCGAAGATACCGTTGTTGGCGACAACACCCCTCGTTCGAGTGACCCACCTCAGGGATTGCCCGCCGCCACCGAGGGGAGATCTTCAACGGGAGGCGGACCGCTCGGGGAAAACGGTCCGAGGGGAATGACCCTGGGAGCTCGGGGCTCCGGGTCAGCACAGGGGAGGACAGGCCCCGGCGCCATACGGCGCCGGGGCCCTCCTCACGTATACGGCACATCCGCCCCGCCCCCTCCCCGGTCACCGCGAGAACGCTGTCTCGGGCGGCCAAGAGCCCCTCAGGTCATATGCCTCACGCGCAAGCCTCGCACGCGAACGGCCCGAGCGCTGCGATTCGGCACACTGAATCTTGGATTCGGTGACATCACGGACACGCCACAACTGCCCCACGCCGCCCAGGAGTTGAGGCGGCGTCGGGCAGCTCCGGATCGGCCTTGGTCAGGTCCGGGGCGGTCGCCGTCAGCGCTTGGCCACGAACACGTGGGAGGCCACGTCCGTGCCCAGCTCCGCGGCCTCGCCGCCGCTGCCGACGAGCACCCCGCCCGCCGCCTCCGTCACGCTCACCACGGAGCCGGGCTGCACGCCCGCCCGCCGAAGCGTGTACATCAGCTGCGCGTCCGTCTGGATGGGCTCGCCGATACGGCGTACGACGACGGTCTTGCCGTCCGTGCCCGGGTCCAGGTCGGCCAGCGACACCATGCCCTCGTCCAGGAACGGGTCCGCGCCGTCCTTCTCGCCCAGCTCCTCGAGGCCCGGGATCGGGTTGCCGTACGGCGACTCGGTGGGGTGGCGGAGCAGTTCGAGCACGCGGCGCTCGACGGCCTCGCTCATCACGTGCTCCCAGCGACACGCCTCCGCGTGCACCTGCTCCCACTCCAGACCGATCACGTCGACCAGCAGGCACTCCGCGAGGCGGTGCTTGCGCATCACCCGCGTGGCGAGACGGCGGCCCTCGTCGGTGAGCTCCAGGTGGCGGTCCGGGGCGACCGACACCAGGCCGTCGCGCTCCATGCGCGCGACCGTCTGGCTGACCGTCGGGCCGCTCTGGTCGAGCCGCTCGGCGATCCGGGCGCGCATGGGGACCACGCCTTCCTCCTCCAGCTCGAGGATGGTGCGGAGATACATCTCCGTCGTGTCGATCAGTCCGGACATACATGCCCCTCGATGAGATTCAGCCGGAGGCTTCGATTTGGGCCCACCGGCTTGCGCTGGCCCTGAACCCAATTCTTGCGCATCCCACTGACAACCGTGCCGCGGCGGTGAAACCAAAGGGTTTCGGCTACCGCCGAGGGGGCCGTCCGAGGGGGCCGTCCGAGGGGGTTTCGCACCCCGCCGCGCCTGAAGGCCCGGGGGAGCGGTCGGTTCGACGGGTGCGGGATCGTCGTACGTCGCCCGCGCGGTTCCCCGCACCTCTTACGGGGCTCGGCCCAGCCCGCCCGTTGCCGTATTGACACCCCACTGGTCCAGACCACTAACGTGAGCCGCGCTGTGGAGTGTCGGCGATGGAGAGGGGTTTCGCGAATGGGTGACGGTAAGGCGGCGCTGGGCGGGCGGTTTCTCGACGCGGCGATCGGGCTGCTGCGGCGAGTGCGGGACGAGGACGGTGATGCGCTCGCGGCGGCCGGGGAACTGGTCGCCGACACCGTCGTCGCCGGCGGGCGACTGTTCGCGTACGGGGCCGGGCACTCCTCCCTACCCGCACAGGACCTCGTCTACCGGGCCGGCGGCCTCGCACTGATGAACCTCCTCGCCGTACCGGGCGCCGTCGGCGTCGAGGCGCCCGCCACGCTCGGCTCCGCCCTGGAACGGATCGACGGCCTCGCGAGCGCGGTGCTCGACACCAGCCCGCTGCGCTCCGGCGACCTGCTCGTGATCATCTCCCTCTCCGGGCGCAACCCCCTTCCCGTCGAGATGGCCATGAAGGCACGGGCGACGGGCGTGAAGGTCATCGGACTCACCTCCGTCGCATACACCACCGAGACCGAGTCCCGGCACTCCTCCGGCACCTTCCTCAAGGACCACTGCGACCTCGTCCTCGACTCGAAGATCGCCGTCGGCGACGCGGAACTCACCCTCGACGGCATCCCCGCCCCCTTCGCCCCCGCCTCCACCGTCGTCACCTCCGCCATCCTCCAGGCGGTCATGGCCACGGCCGCCGGATCCCTCGCGGACCGGGGCGTCGAGCCTCCGCTGCTGCGCTCGGGGAACGTGGACGAAGGCCACGACTGGAACGAGCGGATCATGCGCGAGTACGGAGACCGAATCTTCTACCTGCGCTGACCCGCCTCCCGGCACCCCCGGTGCAACGATTTCGTCCAATCTTGCGGGAACCAGATGTGGGCTGGGTCACGTTCGAGTTGAATGATTACAAGAGAGCGAACGACGAACCGACGAGAACCAGCGAACCGAAGCGAACCGGCGCGCCGTACGTGCGGACGCAACGCAGCCTGCAGGGGGTTCAGGTGAGTGCTTCCCGGCGTAGTGGGACCACAGACGAGCTGGGACCGGACGGGCCCGAACCCGAGCCCGGGCGGGACAGCCCAGCTCAGGGCAAGAGCCAGGGCCAGGACCAGGAGCAGAGCCCGGCTCCGGAGGAGTTCGGCGGCTCCGATCTGCTCGCCGCGCTGCTCGACGGAATGGACGCGGCGCTCTGCGCCTTCGACGCGGACGGCGTCGTCACCCACTGGAACCGCGAGGCCGAGCGGATCCTCGGCTGGAGCACCGAGGAGGCCGTCGGGCGCAGAGGCTTCGCCGGCTGGGCCGTGCGAACCGCCGACGCCGAGGAGGTCGAGGGGCGGCTGATGGCCGCCATGCACGCGCCCGGACGACAGGTCCACGAATTCGCCCTGGTCACCAAGGACGGGGGGCGGGTGCTCGTACGGACCCAGTCCGCCGCCGTACGGGGACCCGAGGGCAAGCCCGCCGGGCTGTACTGCGCCTTCAGCGAGGTGCACGCGCAGATCGATCTCGAACGGTCCATCGCCCTCAGTGAGGCGCTGTTCGAGGACGCGTCGTGGGGTGTCGTCCTCGTCGACGCCGACCTGCGGGCCGCCGTCGTCAACGCGCACGCCGCCCGCTCCCTCGGCATCGGCCGTACAGCCGTCCTCGGGCGCCCGCTCGGCGAACTCCTCACCCAGGGCGTCGAGGAACTGGAGAGCGCCCTCACCCACGTACTCGCCGAAGGCGCCCCGCCCGCACCCGCCGAGATCTGGGTCGGCGTGCGCACCCCCGACGGCGAGAAGCGGCGCTGCTGGCGCAGCGGCTTCCTGCGGCTCGCCTCGCCGCTCGCCGAGGAACCCGTACCGCTGGGCGTCGGCTGGCTCTTCCAGGACGTCACCGAGGCCAGGCAGAGCGAGCAGGAGGCCGCCCAGCTGCGCTTCCGGGTCAACCAACTGCACCGTGCCGCGCGTGCCGCCGCCGAGTGCGAGGACCCGGCGGAGGCCGCCACCGTCCACCTCGACTTCGCCCTCGCCGGCTTCTCCGACCACGCCCTCATCGACCGGGTGGCGGGCGGTTCGATGGCCGACGGCGAGGGACCGGTACGGCTCGTACGCGCCGCCGCCACCCCCTCCGGCGCCCCCGGCCCCAGCCAGCTCTCCGGCCACGCGGGCCTCCCCGTCCGCTACGGCCACGGGCACCCCGCGCTCCAGTGCGTCGAACGGGCGGGCTCCGTGCGCGCCAGCGCCGGCGCCGCCACCCCGGAGGCCGGCCGCGAGTGGGCCACGGGCCGCCAGTGGCCGCCGGACGCGGTCCACGCCCTGTGCGCCGTACTCCGCAGCCGGGGCCGCACCCTCGGCGTCGTCACCTTCCTACGGGGCGCCGGACGCACCCAGTTCGAACGCTCGGACGCCGTGTACGCGGAGGACGTGGCCGTACGGATCGCCGCCGCGCTGGACCTGGAGGCGCTGGAGAGGTCGACGGGAAACGGCGAATAGTCGGACGGGCCGGAGCCACCGGCGAGAGACAAGGGCTCGCTCCGCTCGACCGGGCGGACGAGAATCCCGGTATGGCGATCATCCACAACACCACCCTCAAGCCCACCAAGCTCGAACTCCTCACCGACTGGCTGCCCACCCGCCCCTGGTACCGCCCCGGCACCGGCGCGCCCCGGCTCACCCGCGTCGGCGGCTTCCGCCTCGACGACCCCGAGGGCGAGGTCGGCATCGAGTTCATGGTGACCACGGACGCCTCCGCCCCCGAACCGGTCCACTACCTGGTCCCCCTCACCTACCGCGGCGCCCCCCTCGACGACGCCGACCACGCCCTCGTCGGCACGATGGAACACGGCGTCCTCGGCAAGCGCTGGGCCTACGACGGCGTCCACGACCCCGTACTGCTCACCCAGTTCCTCGCCCTGTTCGAGGGCCGCGCCCAGGCCCAGGCCCAGAGCATCAGCGACGAACTCGACCGGGAGGTCACGCGCTCGTACACGGGCGAGGGGCTCACGGCGGCGGGCGTGACGGTCACGGAGGACATGGACGCCACCGACGTGACCCTCGCGAGCGGCGGCTCACTGCGGCTGCACCGAGTACTGCGCCCCGTACCGGACGGGTCCCTCACCCTCCCGGAGGACGTGGCTGGGCATGTCTCCGGCACGTGGGGGGCGTCGGACGGGAGGCGGGAACGGGCCCTGTTCGCCGTGGTGCGCACCGACTCACAGGCCTGAGCAGGGGCCCTGAAGGTCCTGCGCCTCGGTCGGGCCGGCAATCGGCCCGGCCCGACCCGGCGTAGTCGCGCTCCAGCAATGTTTCACGGGCATCGCCCCACGGCGGGCCACCGTGCCTTTCGGTAAGCGTGCGGGCGCATGGACAGACATCACCGAGTAATTCCCTCGGAAAATCGCTTGAGCACCCCTGGTACCGGTTCTTAAGGTAGGTGGCACCGAGGAAGGGAGGTGGTTCGGAGCATGTATGCACACCGGACGTCGGAGGTGGCTGCGGGCTAGCGCCCGTCACCACACTCAGTGCGGTGCCGGACCCGCGTGCGATCTGCGTGCGCAGCCGGCCCAATCTCAAGCAGTCACCCGACCCGCGGGCTCGCCGGTACGTCCGGCCGGCTCCCTCGTCGTTCAGACGAGGGGACCAGAGCCTGCGGGTCGTCTGCGTTTCCTGGGGCCTGTGACAGGGTTTCCCCTAGGAATCCTCAGTCTGTGATGCGAGGCACTTTCGGAATCTCGGGAACGCAGTATCCTTGTGATCATGCTTCCGATACTCGTCCGACGTCGGCACGTGGACTACGTGCGCGTCACGAGCATGGGCTGTCAGCGCTCCGTCTGACCCCGGCCCTCCCTTTCCTTCACCTTCTCCGGACGCATCTCATGACGATCAGCACGCAGCTTCCGATCATCGATCTCTCCGCCGCCGAGCGCGGGCCCGAGGCGCGGGCCCTGTTGCGGGCGCAGCTTCACAGTGCCGCCCATGACGTGGGGTTCTTTCAGCTCGTCGGGCATGGGGTGAGTGAGGGGGAGATCCAGAGGCTCAACCGTGTCATGCGGGAGTTCTTCGCTCTGCCCGAGCATGAGCGGCTCGCCATCGACAACGTCAACTCGCCGCATTTCCGGGGGTACACACGCACCGGGGACGAGCGGACCGGGGGGCGGCAGGACTGGCGGGACCAGTTGGACATCGGGGCCGAGCGGGCTGCTCGGGTGCCGGGGGCCGATGAGCCTTCGTACTGGTGGCTCGAAGGGCCCAATCAGTGGCCCGAGGCCCTGCCTGAGCTGCGGAGCGTTGCCCTTGCGTGGGTCGATCGGCTCAGCGGTGTCGCCGAGCGGCTGCTGCGGGAGTTGCTTGTGTCCATCGGGGCGCGGGCCGACTTCTACGATCCGATCTTCGGGGAGCGGGCGCATCCGCATCTGAAGCTTGTGCGGTATCCGGGGAGCGCGGGGAGCGGGGCCGATCAGGGCGTGGGGGCCCATAAGGACTATGGGTTCTTGACTCTCCTGCTGCAGGACCAGGTCGGTGGGCTTCAGGTCGAGCGGGAGGACGGGGTGTTCCATGACGTGCCGCCCATCCCTGGGGCGTTCGTCGTCAATCTTGGTGAGCTGCTGGAAGTGGCCACCAATGGGTATTTGGTTGCCACCAATCATCGGGTGGTGTCTCCGCCGCACGCCGTCGAGCGGTTCTCCGTGCCGTTCTTCTACAACCCCCGGCTCGATGCGCGGGTCGAGCCGCTGGTGTTTCCGTATGCGTCCGGCGCGCCCGGTGTCACCGACGATCCGGCGAATCCGCTGTTCGCGGAGTACGGGTTCAATGAGCTGAAGGGCAAGCTGCGGGCGCATCCGCTCGTTGCCGAGCGGCATCACGCGGGGCTGCTCAGCCCCGCGTGACGGCCGCCGGGAGGCGCTAGCGCGCGATGTCGCCGTAGCCCTCGATCTCGCGGGGGTTGCGCGGGCCGGGGCCGATGTAGCGGGCGGAGGGGCGGACCAGGCGGCCGGTGCGCTTCTGTTCCAGGATGTGTGCCGACCAGCCGGCCGTGCGGGCGCAGGTGAACATCGAGGTGAACATGTGTGCCGGGACCTCGGCGAAGTCGAGGACGATGGCGGCCCAGAACTCGACGTTCGTGGCGAGGACGCGGTCGGGGCGGCGGGCGTGGAGTTCCGCCAGGGCCGCCTTTTCGAGGGCCTCGGCCACCTCGAAGCGGGGGGCGCCGAGGTCGCGGGCGGTGCGGCGGAGGACCCGGGCGCGGGGGTCCTCGGCGCGGTAGACGCGGTGGCCGAAGCCCATCAGGCGTTCGCCCTTGTCGAGGGCTTGCTTGACGTATGCGTCCGCGTCGCCCGTGCGTTCGATCTCCTCGATCATGCCGAGGACTCGGGAGGGGGCGCCGCCGTGCAGGGGGCCTGACATGGCGCCTACGGCACCCGAGAGCGCTGCTGCCACGTCCGCGCCCGTGGACGCGATGACGCGCGCCGTGAAGGTGGACGCGTTCATGCCGTGTTCGGCCGCGCTGGTCCAGTAGGCGTCGACGGCTGCCACGTGCTTGGGGTCGGGTTCGCCGCGCCAGCGGATCATGAAGCGTTCGACGACGGACTGGGCCTTGTCGATCTCGCGCTGCGGGACCATGGGCAGGCCCTGGCCGCGGGCGGACTGGGCGACGTAGGACAGGGCCATGACGGCGGCGCGGGCTAGGTCGGCGCGGGCCTGCTCCTCGTCGATGTCGAGCAGCGGTTTCAGGCCCCAGACGGGGGCGAGCATGGCGAGCGCGGACTGGACGTCGACGCGGATGTCACCGGAGTGGACGGGGATCGGGAACGGCTCGGCGGGGGGCAGGCCGGGGCGGAAGGCGCCGTCGACGAGCAGGCCCCAGACGTTGCCGAACGAGACGTGGCCGACCAGATCCTCGATGTCGACGCCTCGGTACCGGAGTGCGCCGCCCTCCTTGTCCGGTTCGGCGATCTCCGTCTCGAACGCGACGACTCCTTCGAGTCCGGGTACGAAGTCGGACATCAGGCGGCTCCTCTTGATGTGTGCGACAGGGGCGGTACTGGGCGTGCATGCGAAGGCTGAGGGGCCGACGGCTCGTGCGGGCCCCATCAGAATGTTCCAGCACGATACGCCTGAGTGCCACGTTTGGGGAGAGTGCGCGGCACTGAGTGCCACATTCTGTCTGCCTCATCGGCCTGTGCGCGGCAGGGCCCGTACGGCAGGATGACCATGTGAACGATCACGATCCGGTGCCCGATCCCGCCCATATGCGCAAGCAGTACCGGGCCGAGGGGCTCGACGAGAGCGACCTGGCCGAGGGGCCGATGGAGCAGTTCGCGCGCTGGTTCCGGCAGGCCGCGGCCGAGGGTGCGGTGTTCGAGCCGAACGCCATGGTCGTGTCGACCGCGGACGCCGAGGGGCGCCCCAGTTCCCGTACGGTCCTGATGAAGGCGTACGACGAGCAGGGCTTCGTCTTCTACACGAACTACGACTCCCGCAAGGCCCGCGATCTCGCCGAGAACCCGTATGTCTCGTTGGTGTTCCCCTGGCACGCGATCGCCCGGCAGGTGGTCGTCAGCGGTACGGCGCGGCGGACCGGGCGGGACGAGACGGCGGCGTACTTCCGTTTGCGGCCGCATGGCTCGCAGTTGGGGGCGTGGGCCAGCGCGCAGTCCTCGGTGGTCTTCTCGCGGGCCGAGCTGGACGCGGCGTACGAGGAGTTGAACGCCCGCTATCCGGAGGGCGAGCAGGTGCCGGTGCCGCCGAACTGGGGTGGTTTCCGGGTGGCGCCGCAGACGGTGGAGTTCTGGCAGGGGCGGCACGACCGGCTGCACGACCGGCTGCGGTATGTGGCGGAGCAGGACGGGTCGTGGCGGGTGGAGCGGCTCAGCCCGTAGCCCGGTCCAGCAGGTCGTCGAGGAGGACCGCCCACTGGGCCACCACCTTGTCGCGGCGACCGGTGTCGTCGGTGAGGAGGTTGGCGAGGCCGAGGCCGCGGGCCATGTCGAGCATGCCCTGGACGGTTTCGCGGACGCCGGGGAGGGACTCGTCGGCGCCGAGGAGGTCGACGGCGATGCGGTGGGTCTCGCGGCCGACGCGTGCCTCCAGCTCGGTGACGCGGGGGCGGAGCTGGTCCTCGTTGGAGGCGGCGACCCAGAGGTGGAGGGCGGCGCGGAAGAGGGGGCCGGTGTAGAGGTCGACGAGGGCGGCGACGACGGCTCGGCGGTCGGTGGGGCCTTCGGGGAAGAGTGCGCGCAGGGCGGTGGAGCGCTCTTCGGCGACGTATTCGACGGCGGCGGTGAACAGGTCCTCGCGGGTGCGGAAGTGGTGTTGGGCGGCGCCCCGGGAGACGCCGGCGCGTTCGGCGACGACGGCGACCGTGGAGCCCGCCCAGCCGTGCTCGGCGAGGCAGGCGACGGCGGCCTCCAGGAGCCGCTGCCGGGTGGCCCGGCTGCGGTCCTGCTTCGGTGCGCGGTCGAAGGCGCCTACCACGGTCACACCACCCATTGCGGATCCCGTCTTTCTCGGAAGGACGTCATCCCCTCGCGGGCCTCGTCGGAGGCGAACAGCCTGGCCGAGAGTCCGCTCAGCCCGCCCGCGTCCAGGGCGAAGGATTCCAGCACCTTAGCTGTGAGCAGCCGTTTCGTCTCCGCCAGGGCCTTCGGGGAGGCTCGGCGCAGTCCGTCGAGGACGGGTTCGAGTACGTCGTCGACGTCGGCGCCGGCCGCTGTCAGCAGGCCGGCGCGGGCGGCCTCGGCGGGTCCGAACTGTTCGCCGGTGAGGTAGTAGCGGGTGAGGGCGCGCGGGTCGGTGCGGGGCAGCAGGGTGAGGGAGATGACGGCGGGGGCGACGCCGATGCGTACCTCGGTGAAGGCGAAGGTGGCCTCAGGGCCGGCCGCGGCGATGTCGCAGGCGCCGAGGAGGCCGAGGCCGCCCGCGCGGACATGGCCGGTGACGCGGGCGACGACGGGTTTGCGCAGGTCGATGATCTGTTTGAGCAGTGCGACGAGTTCGTCCGGGTGGGGAGGGTGGCGCAGGTCGGCGCCCGCGCAGAACGTGTTCCCGGTGTGGGTGAGGAGGACGGCGCGTACGTCGTCGTCCTCGCCGGACCGGGTCAGGGCTTCGGCCAGTTCGCGTACCAGCCGGACCGACAGCGCGTTGCGGTTGGCCGGGGAGTCGAGGGTGAGGGTGGTGATGCCCCGGTGGTGCGTGGCACGTACGAGGGGTTCGATGTCGGTCACGTGCGCTCCTGTGGTTCGCGGCGGGTCAGTACGACTTCGGCAGGCCCAGGGTCTGGTGGGAGACGTAGTTGAGGATCATCTCCCGGCTCACCGGGGCGATACGTGACACTCGGGCGGCCGTGATCAGTGAGGCGAGGCCGAACTCCTTGGTGAGGCCGTTGCCGCCGAGGGTCTGCACGGCCTGGTCGACGGCCCGTACGCAGGCCTCCCCCGCCGCGTACTTCGCCATGTTGGCGGCCTCGCCCGCGCCGGCGTCGTCGCCCGTGTCGTAGAGGTGGGCCGCCTTCTGCATCATCAGGCGGGCCAGTTCGAGTTCGATGTGGGACTGGGCGAGGGGGTGGGCGATGGCCTGGTGGGCGCCGATGGGGCTGTTCCAGACCGTGCGGTCGCGGGCGTATTCGACGGCCTTGGAGATCGCGTACCGGCCCATGCCGATCGCGAACGCCGCCGTCATGATCCGCTCGGGGTTGAGGCCGGCGAAGAGCTGGAGGAGGCCGGCGTTCTCGTCTCCGACCAGGGCGTCGGCGGGGAGGCGTACGTCGTCGAGGGTGAGCTCGAACTGCTTCTCGGCGGCGTTGAGTTCCATGTCGATCTGGCGGCGCTCGAAGCCGGGGGTGTCGCGGGGGACGATGAAGAGGCAGGGCTTCAGGGAGCCGGTGCGGGCGTCCTCCGTGCGACCGACTATGAGGGTGGCGTCGGCGATGTCCACGCCGGAGATGAAGACCTTGCGGCCGTTGAGGATCCAGTCGCCCGTCTCGTCCTTGCGGGCGGTCGTGGTGATGCGGTGGCTGTTGGAGCCGGCGTCGGGTTCGGTGATTCCGAAGGCCATGATGCGGGTGCCGTCGGCGAGGGCGGGGAGCCAGTGTTGTTTCTGGGCGTCCGTGCCGAAGCGGGCGATGATCGTGCCGCAGATCGCCGGGGAGACGACCAGCATGAGGAGGGGGCAGCCCGCGGCGCCGAGTTCTTCGAGGACGATCGAGAGTTCGCTCACGCCTCCGCCGCCGCCTCCGTAGGCCTCGGGGAGATTGACGCCCAGGTAGCCGAGTTTCCCTGCCTCGGTCCAGAGTTCGGGGGTGGTGAAGTCTCGGCCGTGGCGTTTGCCGAGGGTGGAGACGGCGGTTCGTAGGGCTTTCTGTTCTTCGGATTCGATCGTGGGTGGCATGGGATTCCTTCCGGCTGCGGTTTCGTCGTGGTGTCTCGCGCAGTTCCCCGCGCCCCTAACCCGGCTGCACCACCGCGAGCAACATGCCCAGCTCCACCTGCTGGCCGGGTACTGCGTTCAGGGTCGTCAAGGTGCCCGTTGCCGGGGCCGTGATCCGGTGTTCCATCTTCATTGCCTCCAGCCAGAGGAGGGGGTCGCCCGCCTTTACCTCGGACCCTTCCGTGAGGCCCTCCGCCACTCGTACGACCGTGCCGGGCATCGGGGCCAGGAGGGAGCCCGGGAGCTGTTGGGTCGTGGGGTCCGGGAAGCGGGGCAGGGCGGTGAGGGGGGTGGTGTTGACGTAGATCTGGTCGCCGTACCGTGCCACCTCGAACTTTTGCTGGACGCCGTCCACTTCGAGGAGGACGAGGCCGGGTGCGGCTCGTACGACCCGGACTCCTTCCGCCGTCAGGCCCTCGCGGGTGTGGTGGTAGGTGACCTCGATCTCCTCGCCCCCCGTGGCGTAGCGCTTGCTCTGGGGGTGGGCCGGCAGGTTGCGCCAGCCGCCGAAGCGGGAGCGGCCGTGGGCGTCGGCGAGGGCGGCGGCCAGGGGTGCGTACGGGTCGGGGGCCGGGGCCGTGAGGGCGTCGAGGTGGCGGTCGTAGAAGCCCGTGTCCATGGCCGCCGACGTGAACTCCTGGTGTCGGAGTGAGCGGACGAGGAGGTCTCTGTTGGTCGTCGGGCCATGGATCGTCGTGTGGTCCAGGGCGCCCGCGAGGCGGCGGATCGCCTCGGCTCGGGTGGGGGCGTGGGCGATGAGTTTGGCGAGCATCGGGTCGTAGTGGACGCCGATCTCGTCGCCGTCCGTGTAGCCGGTGTCCAGGCGGGTGCCGGGTGGGGCGGTCAGGCGGTGGAGGGTGCCTGTCTGGGGGGTCCAGTCCTGTGCGGGGTCCTCGGCGTAGAGGCGGGCCTCGATGGCGTGGCCACGCGCGCGCGGGGGGCCGTCGGGGTCCAGGGCGTGGCCTTCGGCGACGCTGAGCTGGAGGGCGACCAGGTCGATGGCGTGGATCGCTTCCGTCACCGGGTGTTCGACCTGGAGGCGGGTGTTCATCTCCAGGAAGTGGGCGCGGTCGTCGTCGGCGATCAGGAACTCGACCGTTCCGGCGCCCACGTAGTCGACGGCTCTCGCCGCCCGTACCGCCATCTCGTACAAGGAGTGGGTCAGTTCGGGATTCAGACCCGGTGCGGGTGCCTCCTCGATGACCTTCTGGTGGCGGCGTTGGAGGGAGCAGTCGCGGGTGCCGAGGGTCCAGACGGTGCCGTGGGTGTCGGCGAGGATCTGGACCTCTACATGGCGGCCGCCCTCGATGTAGGGCTCGACGAAGACCTCGCCGTCGCCGAAGGCGCTCGTGGCTTCGGCTCGGGCGGCGGTCAGGGCGGGGTCCAGGTCCGCGAGGTGGCGTACGACGCGCATGCCGCGGCCGCCGCCGCCCGCCGCCGCCTTGACCAGGACGGGTAGGTCCGCCTCGGTAACCGCTTTAAGGGGTTTCAAGCCCATCAGGTGCTTGGCGCGGGGCTTGGACGCCATCGTCTCGATCGCCTCGGGGGGCGGGCCGATCCAGACCAGGCCCGCGTCGAGGACGGCACGGGCGAAGTCGGCGTTCTCGGAGAGGAAGCCGTAGCCGGGGTGGACGGCGTCGGCGCCGGCGGTGAGGGCCGCCTTCACGATCAGGTCGCCGCGCAGGTACGTGTCGGCGGGGGCCGCGCCCGGGAGTCGTACCGTCGCGTCGGCCACGCGCGCGTGGAGGGCGTTTTCGTCGGCGTCGGAGTGCACGGCGACCGTTTGGATTCCCAGCTCACGGCAGGTGCGGAAGATCCGGCAGGCGATCTCGCCCCGGTTGGCCACGAGGAGTCTCGAAATCATCTGGTTCCTCACATCCGGAAGACGCCGAAGCCACCGCGTGCGCCCTCGTACGGCGCCGTGTGGATCGCGGACAGGCACAGGCCGAGGACGGTGCGGGTGTCGCGGGGGTCGATGACCCCGTCGTCGTACAGCCGTCCGGAGAGGAACATGGGGAGCGACTCGGACTCGATCTGCTGCTCCACCATCGCGCGCAGGGCGGCGTCGGCGTCCTCGTCGTACGGCCGGCCCTTCGCCGTCGCCGACTGGCGGGCGACGATCGAGAGCACGCCCGCCAGTTGCTGCGGGCCCATCACGGCCGACTTGGCGCTGGGCCAGGCGAAGAGGAAGCGGGGGTCGTACGCCCGCCCGCACATGCCGTAGTGACCCGCCCCGTACGACGCGCCCATCAGCACGGAGAGATGGGGCACGCGGCTGTTGGCGACCGCGTTGATCATCATCGCGCCGTGCTTGATGATGCCGCCCTGCTCGTACTCCTTGCCGACCATGTACCCGGTGGTGTTGTGCAGGAAGAGGAGGGGGATGTTCCGCTGGTTCGCCAACTGGATGAACTGGGCGGCCTTCTGGGACTCCTCGGAGAACAGGACGCCCTGCGCGTTGGCCAGGACGCCCACCGGATATCCGTGGAGGGTCGCCCAGCCGGTGGTGAGGCTGGTGCCGTAGAGGGGCTTGAACTCGTCGAAGTCGGAGGCGTCGACGATCCGGGCGATGACCTCGCGGGGGTCGAAGGGCACTTTCAGATCGCCCGGGACGATCCCCAGCAGCTCCTCCTCGTCGTACTCGGGGGGCGCGGCGGGGGCCGGATCGTCGTACGCCTTGCGGTGGTTGAGGCGGGCGACGACCCTGCGGGCCTGGCGGAGCGCGTCCCGCTCGTCGACGGCGAAGTGGTCGGCGAGGCCCGACACGCGCGCGTGCATCTCGGCGCCGCCGAGGGACTCGTCGTCGCTCTCCTCGCCGGTCGCCATCTTGACCAGGGGCGGGCCGCCGAGGAAGACCTTGGCGCGCCCCTTGACCATGATCACGTGGTCGGACATACCGGGGATGTACGCGCCCCCGGCCGTCGAGTTCCCGAACACGACCGCGATCGTCGGGATGCCGGCGGCGGAGAGCCGGGTGAGGTCGCGGAAGATCGCGCCGCCGGGGATGAAGATCTCCTTCTGAGAGGGGAGATCGGCACCGCCGGACTCGACGAGGCTGATGCAGGGCAGACGGTTGGCGAGGGCGATGTCGTTGGCGCGGAGGGCCTTCTTCAGGCTCCAGGGGTTGCTGGCGCCGCCGCGTACGGTCGGGTCGTTCGCGGTGATCAGGCACTCCACGCCCGCGACGACACCGATGCCGGTGACGAGGGAGGCGCCGACCGTGTACTCGCTGCCCCAGGCGGCGAGCGGGGACAGTTCCAGGAAGGGCGTGTCGGGGTCGAGGAGCAGCTCGATGCGCTCACGCGCGAGGAGTTTTCCGCGCCCCCGGTGCCGCTCGACGTACTTCTCGCCGCCGCCCGCGAGGGCCTTCGCGTGCTCGGCGGTCAACTGGTCCAGCTTGGCGAGCATGGCTTCGCGGTGTGTGACGTACTCGGGGCTCGTCGGGTCGAGGGTGGTGGGCAGGACGGTCACAGGAGGCTCTCCGGTATGTCCAGGTGGCGGGAGCGCAGCCATTCGCCGAGGGCTTTGGCCTGGGGGTCGAAGCGGTGCTGGGCGGCCACGCCTTCGCCGAGGAGGCCTTCGACGACGAAGTTGAGGGCGCGCAGGTGCGGCAGCGTGTGCCGGGTGACGGGCAGGTCGGCCGTCTCGGGGAGGAGTGCGCGGAGGCGGTCGGTGGTGAGGGTGTGCGCGAGCCACCGCCAGGCGTCGTCCGTGCGGGCCCAGACGCCGATGTTGGCGTTGCCGCCCTTGTCGCCGCTGCGGGCACCGGCGACGAGGCCGAGGGGGGCGCGCTTCACCGGTCCGAGGGGCGGCGGCTCCGGAAGGGCCGGTTCCGGCACGTCCGCCAGTACGAGGGTGTCGCGGGCCGGGGCCACGGGGATGCGGCGTCCGTCGTGGAGGACGGCCACATGCTCGACGGTGTCCTGGTCGACGTACACGTCCTCGAAGACGCCGTAGGGCGATCCGTTGCCCGGTGGTGCCAGGACGTGGAAGCCGGGGTAGCTCGCGAGGGCCAGTTCGACGGCGGCGGCGCCGAGGGCGCGGCCGACGGTCCGCTGGTCCGGGTCCCGTACGACGAGGCGGAGCAGGGCGCTCGCGGTCTCCTCGGTGGGGGCGTCGGGGTGGTCGTTGCGGGCGAGGTCCCAACGGACGTCGGCCGGCATGGACTTGGCGAGGACCTCGGTCATCTGGGCGCGGACCAAGGCGGCCTTCGCCTCGATGTCGAGGCCGGTGAGGACGAAGGCGACCTCGTTGCGGTAGCCGCCGAGGCGGTTGAGGCCGACCTTGAGGGTCGGCGGCGGGGCCTCGCCCCGGACGCCCTCGATACGTACGCGGTCGGGGCCTTCGTGCGTGAGGCGGGCGGTGTCGAGGCGGGCGGTGACGTCGGGTCCGGCGTAGCGGGCGCCGGCCGTCTCGTACAGCAGCTGTGCCGTGACCGTGCCGAGGTCGACGAGGCCGCCGGTGCCGGGGTGTTTGGTGATGACGGCGGTGCCGTCCTCGTGGAGTTCGGCGAGGGGGAAGCCGGGGTGGTGGAGTGTTCGCGGGTCGTGGTCGGCGAAGTGGGCGTAGTTGCCGCCGGTGGCCTGGGTGCCGCACTCCAGCACGTGCCCGGCGACGACGGCTCCGGCGAGCCGGTCGTGGTCCGTTCGTCTCCACCCGAAGTGGGCGGCGGCGGGGCCGGTGACGAGGGCCGCGTCGGTGACGCGCCCGGTGACGACGACGTCCGCGCCCTCCCGCAGACAGGCCGCGATGCCGAAGCCGCCGAGGTAGGCGTGGGCGGCGAGGCTGCCCGGGTGTCGGGCGGTGAGGTCGTCGCCCTCGACGTGGGCGACGCGGACGGGGATGCCGAGCCGGTCCGCCAACTCCCTTACGGCGTCGGCGAGTCCGGCCGGGTTGAGGCCGCCGGCGTTGGTGACGATCCGTACGCCCCGGTCGTGGGCGAGGCCCAGGCACTCCTCCAGCTGGCGCAGGAAAGTACGGGCGTATCCGGCGTCGGGGTCCTTCAGCCGGTCCCGGCCCAGGATGAGCATGGTCAGCTCGGCGAGGTAGTCACCGGTGAGGACGTCGAGGGTGCCGGCCGGGCCGCCGCCGGTGAGCATCTCGCGCATCGCGTCGAAGCGGTCGCCGTAGAAGCCGGAGGCGTTGCCTATGCGGAGGGGGGTCACTGGGCGGTGCCCTTCCGGGCGCGGCCCTTGCCCGGCGGTCCCGCGAAGGCCTGGGCGATGTCCAGCCACCGGTTCGCGTCGGGGCCGTCGGCCCGGAGGGCGAGGTCGGCGCGGTGGGCGCGCCGGGTGGCCAGGAGGCAGAAGTCGAGGGCGGGGCCGGTGACACGCTGTGCGGCGTCGTCCGGGCCGTAGGTCCACAACTCCCCTGATGGGCTGAGGAGTTCGATGCGGAACTCGTCGAACGGCGGGGTCAGGCCGTGCAGGCCGAAGGCGTAGTCGCGGGTGCGGACGCCGAGGCGGGCGATGTGCCGGAGGCGGTCGGTGGGGGTGCGGGTCACGCCCAGGGTGTCGGCGATGTCCAGGCCGTGGGCCCAGGTCTCCATGAGGCGGGCGGTGGCCACGGAGGCGGCGGACATGGGTGGGCCGTACCAGGGGAAGCGGGCGTCCGGGGGTGCGGCGCGCAGTGCCTCGGCCAGGGCGGCCCGGCCGGTCCGCCACTCCGCGAGCAGCCGGGCGGTCGGCTTTGCGGCACCCTCCTCGGCTCCGTTGTCCACGAAGTCGCCGGGCGAGGTCAGCGCGGCCTCGACCTCGCGAGCGAAGGCGTTCTGATCGGTCACTGCCAGCACGGAGGAGCGGTCGGTCCAGGCGAGGTGGGCGATCTGGTGGGCGATGGTCCAGCCTGGGGCGGGGGTGGTCAGCGACCATTGCTCCGCGCTCAACTCGGCTACGAGCCGGTCGAGTTCGTCGCTCTCCGCAGAGAGGGCGTTGATCACGGGGGTTGGGTCGGCCATGGGGGGAGCATGGCAGCCTGGGGGATAAACAAGCAAGCGTGCTTGCATTATTTTTGGGGGTTGGATTTACCACTGCCCGCCGCTGCCGCCGCTGCCGCCGCCGCCTTGGCGGCCGTAGGCCCGGGTCGGGCGGGAGGGGCGGGAAGGGGGACGCGGGAGGGGGCAGGGAAACAGACTGGCGGGAGCAGAGAGGAGTCCATTACTCTGAACTTCGCAGTCCAACCGACTGAACGAACCGCTCTCCCTGGACGGCCCCCGTGACACTCCCCGGCACTGACCAGTCCGTACCCGCGACGGCACCGGCGACGGCCGCGACCACCCCTGCGAGCCGTGGCCGTGGGGGCGCTCTCGGGCCAGTGGGTCTGGTGCTGGTCGGTGGCATCTCGGTGCAGTTCGGTGGGGCGCTGTCGGTGCTCGTGATGCCGAGGGCGGGGGGAGCGCTGGGGGTGGTGACCCTGCGGCTCGTGGTGGCGGCGCTGGTGCTGCTCGTGGTGTGCCGCCCCCGGTTGCGCGGGCACTCGCGCGCCGACTGGGGCACCGTGGTCGTCTTCGGCGTCACCATGGCCGCGATGAACGGCCTCTTCTACCAGTCGGTCGCCCGTATCCCGCTGGGCCTGGCGGTCACGCTGGAGGTGCTTGGCCCGCTCGTCCTGTCCGTCCTGGCCTCGCGCCGGGCGGTGAACCTGGTCTGGGCCGGGCTGGCGCTGTGCGGTGTCTTCCTGCTGGGAGGCGGGGGTGAACTGCTGCTCGGGGGCGGCGGCGGGAGCGAGGGCAGGGGTGGCGGCGGGGGCGGCTTCGGCGCGCTGGACCCGCTGGGCGTGGCCTTCGCCCTGTCCGCCGGGGCGATGTGGGCGGCGTACATCGTGTTCAGCGCGCGTACGGGGCGGCGGTTCCCGCAGGCCGACGGGCTGGCGCTGGCCATGGCGGTGGCGGCGGTGCTGTTCCTGCCGCTGGGGGTGGTGGAGTCCGGGACGCGGCTGCTCGACCCGACGACGGTGGCACTGGGCGCGGCCGTGGCGATGCTGTCCTCCGTCCTCCCGTACACCCTGGAACTGGTGGCCCTGCGCCGGCTGCCCGCCTCCACCTTCGCGGTGCTGATGAGCCTGGAGCCCGCGCTCGCCGCGACGGCCGGTTTCCTGATCCTGGACCAGGCGCTGTCCGCGATGGAGACCTTGGCGATCGCGCTGGTGATCGGGGCGAGCATGGGGGCGGTGCGGACGCAGGTGGGGCGGGGGAAGGCGGATGTTCCGGGGTGAGGGAGGCACGTTCCGAGGGGAGCGGGGGGGCGTCCGGGGCGAGTGGGGTTGCGCGGTGCGTCGGCCTCGCTAGGTTTGGAGTCGAACGGGCCATCAACTGGGGGGTGCGATGCCGGGGATCGAGCTGTCGGCGGGACCGATCGACTATCAGGACACCGGTGGTGGGGGGCCGGTGCTGGTGTTCGGCCACGGCCTGCCGATGAACGAGACGCAGTGGCGCAAGGTCGTACCGCTGCTGGACGGGTATCGCTGCGTCCTGCCCACGCTCCCGCTCGGCGGTCATCGCAGACCGATGAACCCGGACGCCGACCTGTCCCATCGCGGTGTCGCGCGGCTGCTGGGCGAGTTCATCGAACGGCTGGGGCTGGACGACGTGACCCTCGTCCTCAATGACTGGGGCGGCGGCCAGTTCCTGGTCACGGAGGAACAGGGCCGGCGGGTCGGGCGGCTGGTGCTGGTGGCCTGCGAGGCGTTCGACAACTTCCCCCCGGGGCCGGCCAAAGCGGTGGCCCAGGTATGCAGGGTCCCCGGCGGCGTCCGGCTGCTGACGCGGCTGATGCGCGTCCCCGCCTTCCGGAACAACCGCAACGGCTACGGCGGGATGAGCCTGCGCGGGATCCCGGACGAGGTCATGGACGACTGGTTCGGTCCCGCGACCCGGAGCAGGGCCATCCGCAGGGACTTCGCCAAGTTCGCGACCTCGGCGCCCGGACGGAAGGTCCTGCTGGAGTGGAGCGAGCGGCTACGGGACTTCGACGGCCCCGTACTGGTCGTCTGGGCGACCGAGGACCGCTTGATGCCACGTGAGCACGGCCCCCGGCTGGCGGAGCTGTACCCGAAAGGCCGACTGATAGAGATCGCAGACTCGTCGACCCTCGTCCCCGAGGACCAGCCGGAGCGACTGGCGGAGGCGCTCATCGACTTCCTGACCGAGACGGGGGCGGGGGCGGTGCGACGCGCCGAGTGAGTGGTGGGTAGGGGTAGGGGTGGGGGTGGGGGTGCGGGCGCCGCCACCGACACCCGCACCCCTGGGTCTCCAGCGCTACTTGTACTGACCCGCCAGACCAGCCGACGCGAAGTGCACCGGGATGTACTGGTCGTACAGCCGCTCGTTCGTGGCCGTGAAGTCGGCGCGGGTCACGATCGCGCAGCGTACGGTCTCGCCGCAGACGACTCCGTCGGAGATCTCGGGCTTGAGGTTGAGCGTCGCACGGAAGCGGCCGCCGTCCTCGTACGGGATGGTGACGCCCGGTGTGCCGGTCCCGGTGTCGGTGATCCGGCGCGACGAGCCGTCCTGGGCGGCGCGACCGCCGAGGCAGGGGCCGGGGAGGGCGGTGTACGTCGAGGGGTCGCCGACACGCACGCCCTCCGGGATCACGCAGAAGGCCAGGAAGACGCCCTGGGCGCGGTTGTATCCGGCGCCCTTGACGTCGACCGTGCCACCGCCGGCGGGCAGCACGGCGGGGCCGGCCTTCAACCGGAGGTGGAAGGTGTCACCGTCGGCGGTGGTGACGGTGCGGTGGGCGTGACCGGGCCACTGCGGGGTGGCGGCGGCGGTCCCGGCCAGCGGCAGCACGGCGGCGAGCGCGGCGGCGGTGACGGCGAGGGTGGACATGAATGTGGGGGGCTTCATGGTGCGGAGGCGGGCCTTTCGCTTATGCGTTCGTTGTGAACGGAACGCCTTGATCGCATGCCTAAAACATGACTGATCAGTAGGCAATACCGATCAAGGCCATTCACGGTTCACACACGGGACCGCTACAACGGGGCGGCGCCCACCGCGATCACCGGCTGTCGCTCGCGCTCCCGCTCCCGCTCGCGCCCTGGTTCCCGCTCCCGCTCCCGCTCCCGATCTCGATCTCGTAGCGCAGTCGTTGGCGTCGGGCGGGCATCACCATGCGGTCCACCTGGATCGGCCGGCCGTCACGGTCGAGGGTGAGCCGGGTCAGGCGCAGGACCGGCTCACCCGGTGCGGTACGCAGGGCCTCCCGCTCCTCGTCATCCGGTACGTCGGCCGTGACGTCCTCGCGGACGAGGGCGCCGACGTACCCGAGTTCGGCGAGCAACGTGACCGCGCCGCCGGGGATCTTGGCGGTGCCGGCGAGGCGGGTGCCGCGGGCGACGGCGGTCGGGTAGTAGGTGTCGGTGAGTTCGTTGGGCTGGTCGTCGAGGAGGATCAGGCGGCGGCGTACGACGACCGACTCGCCCTCGGCGAGCCCCAGCAGCCCCGCCACCTCGGCGGACGCCGGCACCTCTCCGGCGTACAGGATCCGTTGCGTGCCCCGGCGCCCCCGAGCCGCCGCGTCGGCGCCCCAGGCGTCGCCCCGCCCGTTCTCACGCGGCGTCAGATACGGCATCGACGTGCTGACCCATCTGTTGGCGCTCACGAGCCTCCCTGCCACCTTCCGCGCGGTCGATGCCGCGATGCCGAACTCGGGTCGGGCTTCGACGGCTGCCGCGACCCGGCGCCGGACGGGGCGGGTGCGGTCGAGTGGTCGAGCTCGGCACTCATGACGTGACCGACCTTAGCCGCGGCAGCAGCGCCCGCGGCGGATTCGTCTAGGCGAAGGCGAAGGCGGAGGCAGGGGCGGAGGCAGAGGCGGAGGCAGAGGCAGGGGCGGAGGCGAAGGCGGAGGCGAAGGCGGAGGCGAAGGCGGAGGCAGGGGCGAAGGCGGAGGCGGGGGCTCTGGGGCGGAGCCTGGGGTGGGTGTGCGCTAGCGTGGGGCGCTCCACGTGCTCGCGTGTTCTTCGAGGTGGCAGCCAATGGCCTACGAGGGCCGGCGCGACGGCGATGTGTACAACTCCTTCCACGGGAACGCAGACATCGTCGTCCAGTTTCGCGACAACTACGGCGAGATCCACATAGATCGCCCACCGGCGGCCGCGCCGCTGGAACGGGCCGCCGACGCCCTGGCCGAGGCGGTGTACCGGCAGTGGCGTGGTGAGGCAAGGGTCTGGGGCGTGGGTGGCGACCGGGTGCCGTTGGCGGTGCGCTGGGCGCCCCGGTCCCGGCGGGCCGACCATCCCCGGAACGTGGGCGGACAGGTCGCGGGGCAGGGCGATCAACTGGACGGTCTGCTCGCCTCGTTCCTCGGTCTGCCGATCAGCCGTCTCGCGATCCTGGGCGAGGCCGGCTCGGGCAAGACCACCCTCGCCGTACTGCTGACGCTCGAACTGCTCAGCCGTCGGCTGGCGGCGGGGGCGGCAGGCAGGGGGGCCGGTGCGCACCGGGGTGCCCCGCCCGTGCCCGTGCTGTTCTCCCTCTCCTCCTGGGACCCCGACCGCGAGGAGTTCGGGGTCTGGATCACCCGGCGGCTCGCGGAGGATCACCCCGGGCTGCCCCGGATCGACGGGCGGCACCCGGCGCGGGAGTTGTGGCGCGACAGCGGTTCCCCGCTGCTGCCCGTGCTCGACGGGCTGGACGAGATGCCGGCCCATCGGCGTCACGCGGCGGTGGTCGCGATCAACTCTGCGCTGTACGACCGGCCGCTGATCCTCACCTCACGGACTGCGGAGTTCGACGCGCTCGCCCCGGCGGAGCTGGTGCTCCGCTCGACGGCCGTCATCGAGGGGCAGCCGGTCACCGCCGAGGACGCCGCCACGCACCTGGAGTTGAGTACGGCACCCGACGCGGAGGGGCAGGGGCGCTGGTCAGGGCTCTTACGGCGGGTTCGGGAGGACCCGTACGGGCCGGTGGCGGCCGCGCTGTCGACACCGCTGATGCTGTCGCTGGCCCGCACGGTCTACGCCCGGCGCTGGACCGATCCGGGCGAGCTGGCGGACAACGCCCGTTTCCCTGACCGGAGTTCGGTCGAGGAGCGGCTGCTCGACGAGTTCGTACCCGCGGTGTTCTCCGGGGAGATAGCCCCGCTCGACCGGGAGAATCCGCCGCGCCGCTGGTCGCCGCGGAGCGCCCGGCGCAGGCTGGGCGTCCTCGCCAGGCACCTCCAGCGGCAGGACACCACCGAGCTGGCCTGGTGGCGGCTGCACCTCTTATCCCTGCCCCGGTTGATGATCCTGCCCGCCATCATCCTGCTGGGGCTCGCGGTCTCGGAGGTGGCACGGGCGCTCGGCGAAGCGGTCACCGGGCCCCTGTCCACCGGCGACATGGACCAGCAACTGACCAGGCTGGTCGGCGAGCGCCTCGACTCCCCCGCCTACGGCGGCGCGCCCCCCGGCGGTTTCGGCCCGGCCCGCACGGCGGCCACGTCCGGGCTGGTCACCGGTCTGGTGTTCGGTACGGGTATTCAGGTCATGCTCCGCACCTGGTTCGCGCATTACCGCTTCGGCGAACCACGACGCCGGGCGAGCCTGCTGCGGCCGGGCGCGGCGGCCCGGTCCGCGCTGCACGCCACCTCCCCGCTCCGCGCCGTGATGGCGGTCCTGCTGATCCTCGTCCTCCCCGGCATCTCCGTGGTGCACGCCACCCTGTACTACAACGGCGTCACCGGCATGGACGCGGCGCTGTCCCTGAGCTTCGGGTGCCTCACCGCCGCGTTCGTCTTCACCGTGCTGTTCGCCGCGCCGGCCGACACCGAGCGGGACACGACCACACCCCGGGCGCTGATGCGTGCCGAACACATCGCACTGGCACGGTCGTTCGGCATCGTCGGCCCGCTGGTCGGCGTCGGGACCGGCGCGAGGTTCTGGCCGTACGATCCCGTTGAAGGTGTCGCCGCCGGGCTCACGGCATGGATCGGTACGACGACGATGCTGGTGGTGATCAGCCCCTGGAGCCGCTGGGCCCTCGCCAAGGTCACCCTGGCCGTGACCGGTCAGGCCCCGTGGTCGCTGCTGCGGTTCCTGGAGGACGCCCGCCGCCAGGGCGTCCTGCGCCAGGTCGGCGGCAGCTATCAGTTCCGCAACGCCCGGCTCCAGGAACGCCTCGCCGAGGGCACCGCGCGCGGCGGCACCCGGCAGGCAGACGTACGCCGTGGTGCCCCGCCCCGCCTGCCCAACCCCTGGCTGCTCCGGCTGGACGGTGTCACGCCCACGGCGGACGCGGGGTGGAGCTTCCGGCTGCGCGTACGCCAGGTCACCCTCGCCCCGCTGAAGGCGGCACCCGCGGCGGCGGGCCTGTGGACACTCCAGGTCGCGGCCCGCGACGGCGTCGAGTCCCTGCCCTACCTCTGGGCCCCCGCCGTCCTCTTCCTCGGCGTCGGAGCCTTCATGTCGGGCCTCACCTGGCTCCTGCCCCGGCACACGGTGCGGGTGTGGGTGTCCCCGTACGCCGTCGCCTGCCACCGGCAGCGCCGCGAGTTCCGCTTCGACTGGCCCCACGTCGAGGAGGTCGCCGTCCGCCGCACCCGCCGCCTGGGCATGGACACCGGCCTCTACGGCATCCACGTACGCCTGCACCCCGACGCCCCGCGCGGCTCCCGGCTGCTGAGGAGCGACGGCAACTGGTACGTCCTCACCGACATCGGCCTGCGGCCCGTCCTGCCGCCCGGGCTGGAGGCGGCGCTCAGCGACTACGCCGGGGTGCGGTGGCGGCCACCGCACCAATCGGCCGTTCCGGTGGGCGCGGGTGGAGGCACGGGTGCGGTTCCCACGCCGGTGCCATCGCCGCCTCCACCCCCGCCGGTGCCTGTGCCATCGCCGCCCCCACCCCCACCCCCACCCCCGCCGGTGCCGGTGCCTGTGCCTGTGCCGGTGCCATCGCAGCCCCCTCCCCCGCCCGTCCCCCGCCAACCGCTCCTCATGCACGACCCCCGGTCCTGGTCGGGGCCGTCGGTCCCGCACAAGCAGGCGGACGACGGGACGGCGGCGGACGACGGCGGTCACTGGTTCATCGGCGTGCTGGGATGCGCCGCCGTGTTGGCGGCGACGCTCCCGGTCGTCGTACGGGCATGGCTGTCGACATCCGGCGACACCGGCTCCGTCGTGCCCGTCTGGGCCCCGGTCGTCGCGCTCGTCGGCCATCTGTTCCTCGCCGGTTACGGCACCGACCCCGCGACCGGCAGGCTGCCCGCCCCGGCAAGGGTGCTGCGACTGGTCGCCGCGGCGGCGTCGACGGCCACGGTCGTCGCCGTGACCGTCCCGGCCCGCGCCCTCGGCTGGATCGACCTCGCCCAGCTCACTGTCCTCTGCCTGGGCGTGCTCGTCTGCGCGGGCGACGGGGAGAGCGGAAAGGCCGGTGCGGCCGACGAGGAGGGCGGCTCCGCGTCCTGGTGGACGGAGCCGGTCACCGGCATCGCCCTCGTCTGCGCCGGCCTGGCCATCCCTCCCGCCGCGGCCTCCTCCACGACGGCGGTGGCGGCTCTCGCCCACCTGGTGGCCGCCGCTGCCGTCTTCGTCGGCAGCGGCGCCGTCTACCCCCTCAAGGCCCCCGACCCCCGCCGCATCCCACCCGGCCCGTCCCGCTCCGGCCTGCTCTGGAACCGTCTGGCCCTGCCCGTCGCCCTGCTGCTCGGCGGCGGTTACACGGTCCTGTACGGCGGCACGGTCGGCTGCTGGCTCCTCGGCGCCGAAGCCGTGGTACTGCTCCTGGTGGCGTTCATGACGGACTCCCCGGCCACACCGGACGCGCAGGACCCACAGGACCCACAGGACCCACAGGACCCACAGGAGACACCAGAGACACCAGACACACCTGAGCCGACCGACGCGACGCAGGACCCCTCGGCCACCTCGCCGAGCCCCCGGACCGACGAAGCCTGAGCCCCTGCCCCCGCTGCCGCCCCCGCCCCGCCCCCGCCCCCGCCCCCGCCGCATGCCGCCAACCCGGCTTCCGCTCATCCGGAACGTCGGCGGCACGATCACATACAGCCCGGCCCGGGGCGTCACTGCCCGCATCCCGGACGCCTCCTGGGAACGCGACCGCATACCGACCACATGCCCATCGAATGCCGTGCGGATTGCGAGGACACCCTCGGAAAGGTGCCCGAGCCAATCGCTAACTCCCATATAGTGACGGCCAATTGAGCACCAAGTGTCGCTTCTCGATCAGGAACCGACCGAGGACAATATCCATGACCCCGCCCGCGCCCAGTCCCCCAGGCGAACGACCGACCCTCCGCAGCATCCTGCCTCTCCCCCTGGTCACCGCCCTGCTCGGCGCGGTCGCGGTGGGCACCGCCGTCGCCCTGGCACCGCGCTCGGTACGGCTGCCCCTGGCCTGCGGCGCGGGCGCCGCCGCCTTTCTGCTCACCCTCGCCGTCGCGTTCGCCGTCCACGCCCGCCGCTCGGCGGGGCTGCTGCGCCACCGGTTGAACGCCGTCTCCCGTGACACCGGTCTGCTGCTCCAGGAACGGGCGCGGCTGGCCGAGGACTTCGGACAGGAACGGGGGCGGCTGACCGAGGAGTTCGTGCGCGAACGGGCCCGGCTCGCGGAGGAGTACGCACGTGAACGGGCGCGACTCGCCAAAGAGTTCGAGCGCGAGCGCGGCCGCACGGCCGACGAGCGGACCCGCTGGGACGAGGCCCGCTCGCACCTCGCCGAACGCGCCCGCCGCGCCGAGTCCGACCGCACCGCCGCCCTCGCCGTGACCGCCAACGTGGCCGGCCGGATGCAGGCCCTGGCCACCGGCACGCTCGCCGATCTACGCGCGATGGAGGAACGTCACGCCGACGAGGACGTCCTCGCCGACCTGCTCCATCTCGACCACCGCACCGCGCAGGCCGGCCGTCTCGCCGACTCCGTCGCCGTCCTCGCGGGCGCCCGCTCGGGCCGCCGCTGGGCGCGCCCCATCCCGATGGAGTCGATCCTGCGCGGCGCGATGGGCCGCATCGGCGCCTACCGCCGGGTCCGGCTGCACTCCTCCAGCGACTCCGCCGTCGCCGGGCACGCCGCAGAGGGCGTGATGCACGCGCTCGCCGAACTCCTCGACAACGCGGCCAACTTCTCGCCGCCGACCGCCGAGGTGCACGTGTACGTGGAGGAGGTACCGGCCGGTGTCATCGTCTCCGTCGAGGACGCGGGCCTGGTCATGAGCGACGTCCAGCTGCGCCGCGCCGAGCGCGCGGTGTCGGGCGAGGCCTCCGACCTCACCAGCCTGACCGGCACCCGCCTCGGCCTCGCCGTCGTCGGCCGCCTGGCCCGCAAGTACGGCCTGACGGTCTCCTTCCGCCCGTCCGCCCGCGGCGGCACGGGTGTGTTGATGCTGATCCCCCAGGACGTCCTGGCCAGTACGGCACCTCCGGCCACCCCCGCACCGGCCGCGCCCACGCCCGCGGCCCCCACGTCCGACGGCCTGTCGTACGCGGCCCTCTCCGGCTCGCTTCCCGGCCCCGGCCCCGGCCCACAGGACCCGCGCCCCGAACCGACGCCGACACACGAGTCCCCGTCGTCCACCTGGGAGTCCGCGGGCTCCGGGGGCTTTGCGGGCTCCGCGGGCTCCGGGGGCTCTGCGGGCTCCGGGGACCACGGCGACTCCGGGGACCCCGGGTCCGGCGAGTACCCCGGCCTCCCCCGGCGCCGCCGCGGCCGCTCCCTCGCGGAGGCGGAGGCCCGCACCCGTGCCCAGGCCGACGCCGACACCGGGTCCGGCGCCAGGAGGGCAGACGACGGCGACGACCGGGACGACACCGGCGCCCAGGCGGCCGCCCGCTTCAGCAGCTTCCGCCGCGCGGTCCGCGGCACGGGCGGACTCGACCAGGCGTTCGTCCAGGGGACGGCGACGGAAGCGGACACCGTCGAGGAGACCGAGGGCATCAAGGCGGTCGAGACGGTCGAGGCCGTCGCCGCGTTCGAGGACGAGGAGGTCGTCGACGTACGACCGCCGGTACCGCTCCCCGCCCCGGAGCCGCCCGCCGTTCAGGAGCCCGCGTACTACTCCCTCGACGCCGCCTCCGGCATCCCCGTCGTCGACGCCGTCGTACTCGAACCCGTGCGGGACCTCCGTGAGTCCCTGCCCGAGGCCGTACGAGAGCTGCTGCGGGAAGCCGTACGGGACCCAAAGCCCGAACCGCACCCCGCCCCGCACCCCGAACCGCACCCCGAACCACACCCCGATCCGTACCTTTCAGCGGAACCGCAGCCCGCATCCCGCCTCGAACCGCACTCCGAACCGCACTCCGAACCGCACGCCGAACCGGACGAGACCCAGCCCGCCCCCGCCTACGACCCGTACAGCCCGTACACCTCCTACTCCACGTACCCGCAACCGCACCCGGAAGGCGGCCCCACCCCATGACCGGCACCGGCACCACCGCCGACGACAGGCTCACCTGGCTCATGGAAGGGCTTCTGGAACGCACCCCGGGTGCCCGGCACGCGCTCGTGCTCTCCCGGGACGGGCTGAAACTGTGCCGTACGCCGGAGCTGTCGATCGACCGGGCCGACCAGCTCGCCGCGATCGCCGCCGGCATCCAGTCGCTGTCCCACGGGGCGTCGGTGGAGTTCGGCGACGGCAGCGGCGGGGTGCGCTCGGCGATCGCGGAGTTCTACGGCGGGGTGCTGTTCATCGTGGAGGCGGGCGAGGGCGCGCATCTGGCCGTCGTCACGGACGAGGAAGCGGACGCCGGGCTGGTCGGACACAACATGGGCGAGCTGGTCGAACAACTCGGTGAACACCTGAGCGCTCGGCCACGTACGACGTCATGAGCCGCCCCGGCAGGGACGACGCGCCCGACCGGCTGTACACCCTCACGGGAGGGCGCATCCGGTCCGCGCCCGGGACCCCGTTCGACCTGGTGACACTCGTCGTCGCCGAGGTCGGTCCGGTGCCGGGGATGCAGTCGGAGCACGCGACGATCCTGCGGCTCGCCAAGCGGCCGACGGCGGTGGTGGAGATCGCCGCCGAGCTGCGGCTGCCGGTGAGCATCACGAAGGTCCTGCTCTCCGACCTCCTGGCCGCGGGCCGCGTCAGCGCCCGGCATCCGCGCCGGGCCACGCTGATCGACCTAGACATTCTGGAGCAGGTACTAGTTGGACTCCGCAACCTCTGAGAACGACGGGCCCGGGTGGACGGCCGGGGACGACTGGGTCATCGAGCCACCCGGTCCCATGCCCGGTCCCATGCCCGACCCGACGCCCGACCCGATGCCCGCCCCCATCCCCGTCATCGGCGCCCGCTTCCAGGGCGAACCCGCCACCCTCTACCGGGAGTTGCGGCGCGAGCACGGCGATGTCGTACCCGTGCTGCTGGACGGGGGCGTACCGGCGTGGCTGGTGCTCGGCTATCGCGAGCTGCATCAGGTGACCAGCGACCCGGTGCTGTTCAGCCGGGACTCGGAGCTGTGGAACCAGTGGGCGAACATCCCGCCCGACTGGCCGCTGCTGCCGGTGATCAGCCGGGAGCAGCCGTCGATCCTGGGCACGGTCGGCGAACGGCACCGCGAGCGGGCGACGATGGTCGGGGACGCGCTGGAGGCCGTCGATCCGCTGGCGTTGCGCGGTCATGTCGAGCGGTTCGCCGACGAGTTGATCGACGCGGTGTGCGAGACGGGCCGGGCGGACCTGGTGACGCAGTACGCGGCGCTGCTGCCGGTGCGCGTGCTGGCGTTCCTCTTCGGTTTCCCGGAGGAGCAGGGTCCGGGGCTGGTCGCCGCCATGAACGACATTCTCGACGGGCACGAGCGGGCGATGGCCGGCGAGGCCCATCTGACGTCTTCGATGGCCCGGTTGGTGGACGAGCGCCGCCACCGCCCCGCCGACGACGTGGTGTCCCGTGTCCTCGCCAACCCCTACGGCTTCACGGTCGAGGAGGTCACCCACGACGTGATGGTCATGCTGGCGGCCGGGCACCAGCCGACGGCCGACTGGATCGGCAACTCGCTGCGGCTGATGCTGACGGACGAGCGGTTCGCGGCCTCGCTGTTCGGGGGACGCAGCAGTGTGGCGGAGGCCATGAACGAGGTCCTGTGGGAGGACGCGCCCATCCAGAACGCGGCCGGCCGCTGGACCACCCGCGACACCGGCCTCGGCGGCCGTCGCCTGCGCGCCGGCGACCTCGTCCTGCTCGGCCTCCAGGGCGCCAACTCCGACCCCCGGGTCCGTACCCCCGGCGCCGCGCTCACCGGCGGCAACAACGCCCACTTCTCCTTCGGCCACGGCGAACACCGCTGCCCGTTCCCGGCCCAGGAGGTCGCCGAGGTCATCGCCCGGACCGGCATCGAGGTCGTACTGGACCGCCTGCCGGACATCGACCTGGCCGTCCCCGCGGAGCAGTTGAGGCGCCGCGCTTCGCCGTGGCTGCGGGGGTTGGTGGGGTTGCCGGTGCGGTTCGAGCCTACGGCGGCTGTCGGGCGGGGGTGAGCCGCCGAGTCGCGGGGTCGGGCGAGGGCTGGTAGTTCTGGAAGTCATGGGGTACGAACTCCAGCGGCGCAAGGTCAGGATCGTCACGGGCCCGCCGGCAGCGGGGCCTCTGCGAGAACTGGGGGCTCACGCCCGGCGCCCGTTCGTGGCCGTTTTCTGGCGGCTGCGCACCCGGTGGCTGCTCCAGCGGGGCGTGACGCATGCGAGGCGGTGGTGGAATCCGCCGGGGACGACGTTGTTGGTGACGGTTGTGTCGCTGCTGACGCTGGCGCTCGTCGCCTGGGTGGTCGCCGGGGTGGTGGGCCTCTTCGCGAAGAATACGAAGTACAGCCCGGACGCGGTGTGCGAGGGAAAGAGCGAGGCGTGCGGTGCCATCTCCGGCGTCCTGCTCCCCGTACTCGTCGTCGCCTTCTCCACCCTCCTGTTCCTGTCCTGGCGCCTGTGGCGGGTCCGCCGCTTCTGCACGTGCCGGGCGCGGAACGAGCCCGGCCGTCTGGTGCAGACCGCGGGCAGTCTCATGGACGAGGTGGTCGGACGCGACCAGCTCTGCAACGCCATCATGTCGAACCTCGGTGACAAGAGCGTCCGACGGCCACATGTCGTCGTGGGCGGCGTGGGTGTCGGCAAGACCGCGCTGCTGGTCCGGCTGGCTCAGAAACTCGCGGCGGAGGGGGCCGTTCCGATCCCCGTGCGGCTGCGCGACGCCCAGGGCCGGGACTCGCTGGACTTCAGTGCGCTGGCGCTCGAACGCTTCCGCGAGATCGTGCAGTCGAAGGTGCAGTCCGAGGGCGAGATCGACAGGTTGTGGAAATGGCTGCGGCAGCGGGCCGACCGGATCGTGGTCCTCGCGGACGGACTGGAGGAGGCGTTCTGCGAGGACGACATGAGGGGCCGGCGCGACAACCTGATCCGGGAGGGGATACGCCGGGCCGGTGAGGAAGGACTGCCGCTCGTGATCGCCTCCCGGCCGCACGACCCGCTGCGCGCGATGCAGGCGGCCGTGTCGGAGCTGGAGCCGCTGAGCAACGAGGCGGCGCTGCGCTACATCGCCGGCAGCGGCAGCTGGCGCTCCGATCCGACGCTGCTCGACCGGATCGTGGAGGCCACCGACATGCCGGAGTCCCCGATCTATCTGAAGATCGCCAAGGATCTGCACAGCAAGGACCTGCTGGAACCCCTGTGGACCGGCGACAACCCGGATCTCCGGCTCCACGACAGCTGGAAGCTACGGGTGGAACTGCTGGAAACCTGGATCCGCGCGCTGGCCGACGGGGACGTCCACCCCGAACTCCCCATCGCCCACGACACGAGGCTGGCGGTCGTCGAGTACATCTCCGCGCTGGCGTGTATCGGCCTGGCCTCGGACAGCGCCGACGTCGGCCTCGGCGAACTCGACCCCTCCCTCGGCGAGTGGAACCGACGCGTCGGACAACGGCTGGACCAGCGGCTGGAGGAGCTGCGGTGGCGGCCGAAGGTGTACGCCCGGCAGCACGGCAGCGCGTCGCCCCGGCGAGGACGCCACTGCGAGGAGGCCCACGGTGACGCCGACTGGTGGGTGGGCCCCCGGGTCGACGTCCGGATCGCCGCGACCTGGGGTACGCGGATGGGCCTGGTCCACGAGGACGGTGACAAGGTCCGCTTTCAGCACAGCATCGTGCAGGCGTATCTCGGCTCCCGCTTCCTCGACAAGATGTTCGAGCACTCGGAGATCGCCACTCTGCCGGACGAGGCCCACCTCACCCGGGCGCTGCGCCGGGGCGGCCGCGAACTCCTCATCGCCCTCACGCTGTACTCCCGCACTCGGAAAGGGAGTTGCACCTGTGCCGACGGCTCGGCAGACGGCTCGGGGCCGCGCGCGCAGTGGTGCCCCGTCAACAGGATGTGCGCCCAGTTGCAGCAGCAGGCCAAGAAGCTGCTGGCCGAGGCGTACCGGGCACGGCTGGTGTCCGAGCAGGCGCACCCGCACCCCGACGGCAACGGCAACGGCAACGGGCCCGACGACCGGGGCAGTCCACGGCTGAGAGCGATCGAGATCTACGGTGCCGCCGTGGAGATCGACAGCGTCGGGGCCGCACCGAGGCAGCACGCCCTGATCACGGAGATCGAGAAGGACTGGAACCGGCTCGGCCAGGACGAGGACCCCGCGCGGCTCCGCGAGGCGAAGCTCGCCCTGGTGAAGCAGTGCGGAACGGCGGTACGCCGCGTGGCCGCCGCCCGGAGCGTGGAACCGGGCGCCACGCACACGCCGTACCCGCCCTACGGCGTCCTGTTCCGGATCGGCCGCAAGGAGTCGGACCGCCGGGTGTGCGAGGCACTCGTCAAGGAGATCGGGGCGGGCGGCGAACCGGCGTACCGGGCACTGTGCGAGAAGCTCTCCGCGGCCTGTGTCTCGGTCGCGACCGGGCGGCAGTGCGGCAGCCGGAAGGCGAACCGGAAGGTCGCGCGGCAGTTGAAGCCCACACCCGATTCGGCGATCGAAGAGGCGTCCCCGACGGCGCACGAGGACGGCTGCGGGTCGGCGGCACGGAACCGGACCGCCCCGCCGGGATGGGACGACCGCAGGTCCGCCGAGGAGGAGGCACTGGCGGAGAAGGGCAGATGGAACTGCAACGCCATGCGCGCCTGGCTCCTCCCCCTGCTCGTCGACTCCTCCCTGATGTCCCGTCACCTCGCCAGCCCCCACGACGACCTGGACAACTGGGTCAAGGTGGCGACCGGCGAGAACGCCGACGCCGACATCCACGAGGACGGCCCCGGCGCCGCCATCGGCCTCGGGGTCGCGCTGGCCCGAGGGTTCAAGTACGCCGCCAACCGCCGGCCCGGCCCCGGGTCCGACCGCAAGGCCCGCGAGTTCCTCGTCAAGCAGGCCCAGGAGCTGCTGAAGCACAGCACGTTCTGGTACACGCGGCTGACGCTGCTGCACGCGCTCACCTTGTGGAGCCTGCCCGACGACGTCAACGCGGACCAGCCGATCCGCGGCCACGGCGCGAACCCCAAGGGGCAGGTCAGGGAGTGGCTGTCGCTGGGCGGTGGCGGCCGGGACGGAGACCGGAAGGAGCATCCGCTGGTGGAGGCGGCCGCGAAGCTGGCGGTCCGCGCGCTGCAGACCCGGCGGCCCGAGCGGTTCCTGTGGATCGACGAGGCGGCCCAGGCGGCCGGCATCGGCACCGAGGTCGGGCTCCCCGGGGAGCAGCGGGCCCACAACCTGTGGATACCGCCGTCCACCGGGTGGAGCACCCTGGACCCCACGGCCCAGCAACTGCTGGCGGACGTACTGCTGCTGATGGTGCTCGGCGAGCGGTCGTACCGCCCGAAGGACGGATTCCGCCTACTGGAACTGTGTTCCCATGAGTCGGACCGGATGCCCTCCTGCGTACGCAAGGACCGCACCCGGCTGGCCCCCGTCCGAGGCGCGGAACGCACGTCGCAGCCCGGCTCCAACTGCACGGACGACTGCCGGCTGAAGATGTGCCCCTATCCGGCGAAGGCGGAGAACCTGCGGGCGGAGTTCAGCGAGGTCTTCTGTCTGCACCAGCGCGACCTGCTCAAGAAGTGGCAACCCTGGGCATGGGCGTCCCTGCGCTTCCGCCGCGAGGCCCCCTGGCAACGCAAGGTCCCCATCGCCGGCCTGCGCCGCTTCTGGGACCAGATGAGCGACCGCGCCCGCGACATGGACCCGGACGACACGGAGACCAGCCACGCGCACGTCTGCAGGTGAGGCCCACGTCTGTAGGTGTGGCCAAGGTCGGCGGGTGAGGCCAACGTCGGCGAGTGACGCCCACGTCGGCGGGCCTGCCACTTCTGACGGCCGAGGCCGCACATCCCCAGCCCGTCCGGCGTTTGAGGACGAGGCCGCATGGCCGACAACCCCCCACCCACCCGCAGACGAACCACCCCCTCGGCCACCGCGAACCCACCCGCCGCCAAAGAGGCGCGCCGTCTCATCCGACGGACGACGTTTCGCCCAGATTTCGCGGAGCGACTACGCTCCCCTCCGTGGCTGATATCCAGATCCCCGCTGACATCAAGCCCGCCGACGGTCGATTCGGCGCGGGCCCCTCCAAGGTGCGGACGGAGGCGCTGGACGCGCTGGCCGCCACCGGTACCTCCCTGCTCGGCACATCCCACCGCCAGGCCCCGGTCAAGAACCTGGTCGGCCAGGTCCGCGAGGGCATCTCCGAGCTGTTCTCCCTCCCCGAGGGCTACGAGGTCGTCCTCGGCAACGGCGGCTCCACCGCGTTCTGGGACGTCGCGACGCACGGCCTGATCGAGAACAAGTCGCAGCACCTCACCTTCGGCGAGTTCAGCTCGAAGTTCGCCAAGGCCGCCAAGCTCGCCCCGTGGCTCGCCGAGCCCACCGTCGTCTCCTCCGACCCCGGCACGCACCCGGAGCCGCAGGCCGAAGCGGGCGTCGACGTCTACGCCTTCACCCACAACGAGACGTCGACCGGTGTCGCCGCCCCCCTGAACCGCGTCGCGGGCGCCGACGAGGGCGCCCTCGTCCTGGTCGACGCCACCTCCGGCGCCGGCGGCCTGCCCGTCGACATCGCCGAGACGGACGTCTACTACTTCGCCCCGCAGAAGTCCTTCGCCTCCGAGGGCGGCCTCTGGATCGGCGTCTTCTCCCCGGCCGCCATCGAGCGCGCCGAGCGGATCCACGCCTCCGGCCGCCACATCCCGGAGTTCTTCAGCCTCCCCACGGCGATCGACAACTCCCGTAAGAACCAGACGTACAACACGCCGGCCCTCGCGACCCTCTTCCTGCTCAACCAGCAGCTGGAGTGGATCAACGGCCAGGGCGGTCTGAGCTGGTCCACGGCCCGTACGAAGGACTCCTCGACCCGGCTGTACACCTGGGCGGAGGAGTCGAAGCACGCGACCCCGTTCGTCACCGACCCCGCCAAGCGCTCGCAGGTCATCGGCACGATCGACTTCGCCGACGAGATCGACGCGGCCGCCATCGCCAAGGTCCTGCGCGCCAACGGCATCGTCGACACCGAGCCCTACCGCAAGCTCGGCCGCAACCAGCTGCGCGTCGCCATGTTCCCGGCGATCGACCCGGCGGACGTCGAGGCGCTCACGAAGTGCGTCGACTACGTGATCGAGAAGCTGTAGTCGTTCCCACGTCCACACGTTCACGCGTCCGCACGACCGTTGCGTACGACCGTTTCGTATGAAACGGTCGTACGACCATGAGGGGCGCCCGGCACCGGCCGGGCGCCCCTCGTCACATCCGGCTCATGTCGTGCCCACGCGCGGAACCATGAAGTCCTCGCCGAACAGGGGCGGTGCGGGGAGCGCGTGCCGGGGGGGCGCAAGAGCCGGCCGCTCGCCGATGCCGGCCGCGCCATGGGCGATGCCGTCGGGAAGCATGACCAGCGAGGTCGTACCGTCCTGCTCGTCCGAGGGATGTAGCTGGACGCGGATGCCGTGCCGTTCGGCCAGCCGGCCGACCACGAACAGACCCATGCGCTGCGAGACGGCGACGTCCACCGTCGGCGGGGCGGCCAGCTTGTGGTTGATGTCCACGAGGTCGTCGGGCGTCAGACCGATGCCCTTGTCGTGGATCTCGATCATCACGCGGCCGTCGGCCAGCCGGGCGGCGGTGACGCGGACCCTGGTCCGTGGCGAGGAGAAGGTGGTGGCGTTCTCCAGCAGTTCGGCGAGCAGGTGCACGAGGTCGGTCACGGCGCGGCCGTGGATGTCGCAGTCGGCGACATCGCTCATCTCGATGCGCTCGTACTGCTCCACCTCGGAGGTGGCGGCGCGCAGTACGTCGATGAGGGGGACGGGCTGGTCCCAGCGGCGGCCGGGTTCGTCGCCGGAGAGGACGAGGAGGTTCTCGCCGTTGCGGCGCATACGGGTCGCCAGGTGGTCCAGCTTGAAGAGGTTCTCCAGCTGGTCCGGGTCGGCCTCGTTGTTCTCCAGGTCGGTGATCAGGGTCAGCTGGCCCTCGATCAGGGACTGGTTGCGGCGCGAGAGGTTGGTGAAGATCGCGTTGATGTTGCTCCGCAGCAGGGCCTGCTCGGCGGCGAGCCGGACGGCCTCGCGGTGGACCTGGTCGAAGGCGCGGGCGACCTCGCCGATCTCGTCGGTCGAGGTGATCGGGATGGGGGTGACCCGGGTGTCGACCCGGCCGGGGTCGGTGCGCGAGAGCTGCTCGACCAGCATCGGCAGCCGCTGGTCGGCGATGCCGAAGGCGGCGTTGCGCAGACGGCGCATCGAACGGCTCATCCGGCGGGCCATGATCCCGGCGATGATGAACGCGGCGAGCAGGGCCACGACGACGACCCCGCCGTTGACGAAGGCGTCACGCCGGGCCTCGGAGGCGACCTCGCCGGCGTCGTCCACGGCCCGGTCGATCAGCTCGGTCTCGACCTGGCTGTAGCCCTTGAACCGCAGGGTGGCGGCCGTCATCCAGGTCGCCGGTGTGATGCCCTTCTCCGCCATGACGGCGGGCTCCTGGCCACCCCCGAGGGCTTCCTTCATCCGCTCCAGGGCGGGCGGCGCCACATGGCTGCGGCCCGCCTCCCGCGCCTTGTCCTTCTCCTCGGCGGCCAGCTCCTCACCTTCCGCCGTCATCTCCTCCATGACAGCGGCGAACCGGGCGGTGTCCTCCTCGGTCGCGCTGCGGACGTACTCCCGGTAGGCGATGCCTTCCAGGTTGGCGTACGTCATGAAGGAACCGGCCTGCCCCGCCAGCGTCTGCGCGTCACCGCTGGGCTTGACCAGCAGATGCACGCCGATCGCGCGCTGCATCGACTGCGCGCCCTTGGCCAGGGAGAGGGCGTACACCATACGGCCGTAGGACGAGGTGTTTCCCGTACCGAACCCCAGTTCGTTCGCGAACCCCGCGAGCTGTTGGCCCAACAGGAGGTAGGTCTCCTCGGTCTGTACCGGGTCCATGTCCCCGCCGAACGCCCGCGCGCGCACGGCCGCCAGCCGCGGTTCGACGTCGTCGACCTTCGCCAGCCGCCCCTCCAGGCCCAGGCCGGCCGGCATGTCGGTGACCGCCCGGCGGAAGTCGGCGGCCCGCCGATCCGTACGGGCACGGACCTTCTCGACCTCTGGACTGTCGCGCTCGCCCCGCAATAAGGGGGCCGCGGATAAATCGCGCTCGTCGAGGAGGGCTTCGTTGTAGGCGTCGGCGGCGGCGACGATCTCCGCGACCCGCTGCGCGTCCCTGGCCGCCCGCCAGGTGTCGACCGACCTCTTCACCTGGAGACCGCCCATCACCAGGGCGACGAGAACCGGAAGGAGAAGGATGGCGTTCAGCCGAGTCGACACGTGCCAGTTGCGTGGATGCACGCGACTGTCGCCGTCGAGCGCGTGCCGGCCGGCCGGTTCGGGATGGTGAACCGGTACGACCGGCGCCGGTGCGGACTCCCCCCGCACCGGCATCGGCTCAGGACTCTCCTTGCTTCGCCTCATTCGAAGACCATGACCTCTCGGCATCGGCGCGAATTGCCCACCCCACGGATCGCGCGGGCCCGGGCTACACCTCCCTTACGTAAACCGGGGGTGCCACAAACACGCCGCTCGGAAGGTCTACTCGGCCTGGGGATGTCGCCCACTGCCCCGCCTCCGGCATGTCACGCCGGCCGAGGTGCGGTTGAAGAGGACAACGGGAAGAGGCGCCCGATGGTCACCACCGGACGCCTCTACGCTCTCAGCCCCGCTCCCGCTCCACCGGGAGCCACAGCTCCGCGTCCGCCTCGGTGCCGTCCGGCGACAGGTGGGTGCGCAGTATCTCCGGGCCGGGGCGGCTCCGGTACGGGTTGGACGGGAACCACTCCGTGAACACGTCCCGCCACAGGTACTGGATGGCCTCCGGCACCGGCCCGGAGGTGGTGAAGACCGCCCAGGTGCCGGCCGGCACGTCCAGGACGCTCATGCCGTCGGAGCCCGCTCCTTCCACGGGAGCCGCCGACGTGACCACTCCGTGGTAGTAGTCGAGTTCGGTGCCCTCGGCCCGGCCCGGATCCAGGTCGTCGCAGACCGCGAGGATGCCCTGCGGGTCCTGGTCCGACAGCTTCTCCAGTCGCTCCCGGGCCTGCGGTTCGATCCCCCGGACGAAATCGATGATCGCCTGGTTCGGCCCCGTGTGCACCAGCGGCACCCGGGCCTTGAAGCCGACGACGGCGAAGGCCGGCCTGTCCACTACGCGATAGCGCATACTGCTGCTCCCCTCGACGGTGAGGCGGAAGGTCAACCTGGGCTGGGAGACGAGCGCGGTGCCGCCGCGCCGGGCTTCACCCGGCCCGACACCGTGCATGACACGGAACGCCCGGGCGAACGCCTCACCCGAGCCGTAGCCGTAGCGCACGGCGATCGTCAGCAACGGCTCGCGCCCGGCGAGCACCTCGGCGCCCGCGACGGTGAGCCGCCGACGGCGGACGTACTCCGACAGCGCCATGCCCGCGAGCGCGGAGAACATCCGGCGCAGGTGGTACTCGGACGTGGCCGCGACACGGGCCACCTCGGCCACGTCGACGACCTCGTCGAGGTGATCCTCGATGTACCCCATGGCCTGGTTGAGCCGCTCCAGCACGTCGGGTCCCCTTCCTCTTCCGTCCACCAAGCTAGGCGGCCCCCACCCCGCCGGACCCGACATCCTGTGCCCGATCGGATCGGGTCCGCACGGAGGCCTCCGCGGTGCGGCGAGCGCGGGGGAAACGGTGGACCGACAGCCGTACGTGGCTGGGGGGCGCCCGGTGACCACCACCGGGCGCCCCCCTCTCACACCCCACCTCTCACCCCGCCGTACAACTCACACTCGGCACACCCCCGCCCCCGGGCGCGCCCCCGAAACCGAAGCTCGCCGAGCCGCCCGCCGCGAGCGCGCCGTTGTGGGCGGCGTTCACCGCGGTCACCGTCGAACCGCTCTGTGTGTACGACGCGTTCCACATGTTCGTGACCTGCTGGGAGCCGGGCCAGGTCCAGGTCACCTTCCAGGAACCGATCGCGGACGTGCCGGTGTTCGTCACCTTCACCTCGGCGTTGAAGCCGCTGCCCCAGTCGCTGCTGACGGTGTACGCGGCCGCACAGGTGGCGGAGCCTCCGCCGCCACCCCCGCCACCGCCGCCACCGCCTCCGCCCGGGAAGCCCGGCGCCTTGATGCCCGCCAGGTACCCGTCCTTCACCGTGTCCACGGTCGACCAGTCGTCCTTCAGGATCCCGCCCGTGTCACCGGAGTTGGGGTTCCAGGACCAGAAGGTCCAGTGGAAGGAGTCGGAGCCGTACGCCGACGTCGAGCGCAGATACGTCACCAGCGCGGCCAGCCACCGCTGGTCCACCGTCGACTGGAGTGTCGTTCCGAACTCGCCGACCCACACGGGTGCGATGTTCTGCTTGAAGATGTAGCCCCAGTACTTGTCCCACACGCCCGGCATGTTGTCGGGGAACGTCGGGTCGCTGAACCAGCTCTGCTGGGCCACGCTCGTCGCGTAGTCGTGCGCCGAGTAGACGACCCGGTTCGCCACGTCCAGCTGGACCGGGTACTGGGCGACCCCCATCAGGTTGCCGCCCCACCAGCCGGAGACGCCGTTGAAGGTCTGCACTCCCTCGACGAAGATCAGCAGCTCGGGGTTGACGGACAACACCGCGTTGCCCGCGCGCTGGGCGGCCAGGCGCCAGTCCCTCGTCGTGTCGCCGCAGCCCCAACAGGCCGGATCGTGCGGTTCGTTGTGCAGGTCGATGCCGATGACGGTCGGATCGCCCTTGTAACGGGTCGCCAGCGCCTTCAGGTTGGTGATCCAGGTCGACTCGGGAACCGACGCCGTGTACCAGAGCGCCGACTGGCCGCCCGCGTCCGGGCGATGCCGGTCGAGGATGACCTTCAGGCCCGTCTGACCGGCGTACGCGACGAGCTTGTCCAGGACCTGGAGGGAGGTCAGCCCCTGCAGACCGGCGTTCTTGCCGTCGGAGAAGTTGATGCTGTCGGGCATCGTGCCCGACTTGAGGATGTCGTCGCTGTACGGGACACGGATCGTGTTGTAGCCCAGCGACTTCATCTGGTCGACCATGCTCTTGTAGTCACGCGACCAGAGGCCGTGCACCACGTGGTTACCGGTCTCGAAGCCGAACCAGTTGATCCCGGCGACCCGGACCGGTTGCCCGGCCGCGTCCAGGATCTGCCGACCGCTGGTGTGCCAGTAGCCGGCACCAGGAGCCGCCTCGGCCGCGTGGGCCGGCGTCTGGATCGCCGCCAGCGGTAACAGGAGCGCCGCCGCCACCGCGCACAGTGCTCTTCGCAAGCTGCGGAACATGTGCCGCTTCCTCTCGAGTGGGGGGGGAGGGAATTGGCGGGCCGGAACGAGTGGGAGCGCTCCCACATCCCGCACCTCCCATGGAAAGCACGTCACATGAACACGTCAAGGCTGCGAGCGCGCCTTGGTACGGGACTTCCGCTGAGCAGCCCGGGCTGCCCCTGGCCGGGCCGACGATGTGGTGAGCGGGCCGTCGAGGGGCTGTCGTGTCGAGGCGTCCCAGAGCTGGAGGGTGCCGATGCCGCCGCACACGGCGAGGGTGCGGCGGCCGGGGTTGAGGGCGAGCGCGTCGACGACTTCGGGGGGCTGCTGAGGGGCCGACGGCCTCGGGGGTGCCACCGAGGGACGCCGACGGCCTCGGGGAACGCTGAGGGACCAACGGCCTCGGGGGTCGCTGAGGGACCAACGACCTCGGGGGCCGCTGAGGGACCAACGACCTCGGGGGTACCGCCGAGGGACCAACGGCCTCGGGGGTGCCGCCGAAGGACGCCGACGCGGTGCCGTACATCCGTGTCACACAGCGTGCCGGAGCCACTGACACTGCTGCCGGCGCCCGCGTGCCGGCACCGGACGCGACCAGCCGCCACCCCGGCGGCCGTGATCCGATCCCGTCCGACCACGCTCAGCCTCTAGGAACGGTGTTTCACGACGTCGGCCGCCGCAGCAGCCGCTTCAACCCCCACACGACGACGACGCCCCCGGCAAGAGCGACAACCCCGATCTTGAACTCGGAACTGGTCCCCTCCTTGTCGCCCTCCTGCGCGGACCCGGACCCTCCGCTGCCGGAGGACGACCCCGACCCCCCGGAACCCCCGCCGGGCGCGTCACGCGCCACGACCGCCGTGTCCTCGCCCTCGCTCCCGTACATGATCTTGGAGCCGTCGGTGGTGTACGTCATCGACTCGCCCTGCCCCTGCAACGGCACGCTCAGCCGCTGGACCCTCTTGATCTTGCCGTCGTTCCAGTCGTAGAGGATGCCGCCGAAGTACCCGCGTACGGCGAGCCGCTTGCCGTCGGGCGAGAAGGCCCCGTCGGTGACCCAGAGGTCGATGGCGGTAACCCGCTTGAAGACATTGGTCCCGGAGGCGGAGAGAGTGGCCGGCCCCTCGTACAGGGAACCCCCTTCCTCCTTCTTGTCGGCGATATAGACCCGCCCGGTCTTCGGATGCACCATCAGCGCCTCCGCGTCCCGCGCCCCGTCCTCGTACTTCACGACGTACTGCGTGGCCTTGACCGTCTGGTCCTTCAGCTCCTTCGGCTCGGGCAGCTCGTAGATCCAGACGTAGTCCCAGGTGCCGCCGAGGTTGTCGCCGATGTCGCCGACGTAGATCTTGTTGCCGGGGCCGATGGAGATGGCCTCGACGTCACGCGGGGTGCCGACGCCGGTCAGGGTGACGGTGGCGACCGTCTTGCCGGTCCTGCTGTCGACGGCGTAGAGGTACGCCCCGTCGTCACTGTCGTTGTGGGTCCAGTAGACGCCGGGGTGCAGCCGTGAGGCGGCGAGCCCGCTGGACTCGGTGATCCTCGGATCCTTGAGCGTGAACCCATCGTCGTCATCCGCGTACGCGGGCACGGCGACGAGCAGGATCGCGGCAAGGCCCGCGAAGAGAGGGCGCAGGAGGCGACGGCACATGCCCCCAGCCTGCCATCCCGCGCCCCTCCGAAGGGGCGTGGGGAACCCCGCGAACGGGTCCGGGGCGGAGCCCCGAGTCTTCGACCTCGACGGAGGAGGCGACGGGGTCGAAGGGACAGCCGCCACCGGAGGACGGGACGTGGACGGGACCTGGACGGGACCCGTAGGGGCGGCCGGGGGGCGAAAACCCTCCGGTCACCCCACCACGTGGCCAGCCTCACAACCCCCGAGAGCGAGGTTCACCTATTACCCCCTGGTAGCGATCGTCCATCATGAGCCCATGCTCAGGTTCATGCCCGTAGGCGACTCCATGACGATCGGCAGCGCGGGCGAACACACATGGCGCCACCGCCTCTGGCAACACCTCCGCGCGACACACCACGGCCCCTTCGAGATCGTCGGCCCGCGCGAGACGCTCTACGACAAGGCGACGGAGACACCCACGTCGTACGAGTACGCCGACACCGACCCCCGTTTCCCGCGCGCCCATCTCGCCGGCTGGGGCGAGGGCTGGCTGCACATGGCCCCCCTGATCGCCGACGCCATCCGTGAACACCGCGCGAACGTCCTGCTCGTCTCCCTCGGCCTGATCGACCTCGGCTTCTACACGAACGCCGGCCAGACCGCCGAGAACGCCCGCCGCTTCATCGCGGCCGCCCGTGAGGCGGACCCACGCGTCCGCATGGCCCTGCTCCCGGTGATCCCCAACGTCCGCGCGGAATCGGACGCCCCCTTCGCCGCCCAGGTCGCCCACTTCAACGAACTCCTCGCCAAAACGGCCGCCGACCTGGACGAACCCCGCTCCCCGATCCTCCTGGCGTCCCCGCCCCAGGCGTGGGACATCAACTGGGACACCTACGACGGCACCCACCCGAACGCCTCCGGAGAACACAAGATCGCGGCGGCCTTCGCGGGGGCGATGCACGAGGCGTGGGACTTGGGCGGCCCGTACGAACTGCCGTGACCGACCAGGAGACGACGGTCTCGACAGCTCTCCGGGCCGGCTCTCCAGGCAGCTCTCTCGGCAGCTCTCCAGGCAGCTCTCTCGACGCCCCCCGGGCGCTCACCACCTGCAGCCAGCCGGGGTCGTACGCGGCGGAGCGGGGGTGACGATCGAGTCGGACGAGGGCGGCGAGGGCGTCCTGGGCGTCGGTCACGAGGGGCGAGGCAAGCGGATCGGGGGCGGGGCCGCAAGGGAGTTTCGAGGTGCCGCCCGTGTCCCGGTCACCGAACGTATCGTTGTACTGCGCGGCTGTGTGCGACCGAGCGACAGCCGGGGAGGAGCGCCACGATGACCGTCCTTGAAGACAGGATCGCGATGGCCGAGAGCGACAACACGCGCCAGCTCGACGAAATGTTCGAACGGCTCGAGAAGATGCCCGTCCCCGAGGGATACAAGGTAGAGATCGTCGGGGGGGCCATCTTCATGTCACCGCAGCGGGACATCCACTGGGAAACCATTCGCATGGTCATCTGGGCGTTGGAGGATCGCTTCGGACGGAAAGCGAAGGTGTTCTCGGACGTCCGCATCGACTTCCCCGGCCGTCTGAACGGTTACTGCCCTGACGTGGCCAAGCTGCGCGATGGCGCCACGAAGAACGACGAGGGTCGCTGGCGCTACCAGGACGTGGAGTTCATCGCCGAGGTCATCTCCAAGGACACGGCCCTGAACGACTACGGCCCCAAAAAGACCGCGTACGCCCTCGCCGAAGTCCCCGTATATGTGGTCGCCGACCCGTACACAGGCAAGTGTCGCCTGTTCACCCAGCCCAAAGAGGGCGACTACATGAGTGACACGTCCCTCACCTACGGCACCGACGTCGACATGACCAGCACCCCGCTCGACCTCGTCCTCAAGACCGACGAGTTCCCGCGCGACTAGGACCATTCGAAGGGCCCTCCCCCCCCCTCACCCCCCACCGGACACGCCCTAAGGTCGACCGGACGCGGCGACGAGGGGTGGACCGGGGATGGTGTTGACAGGGCAGTCCCTGGGCCGGGAGTTCCGGTGGCTGTGGGCTGCGTACACGGTCAGCGCCGCCGGTACCTGGCTCGCCTTCGACGCGTTCCCCCTGATCGCGGTCCTCGTGCTGCACGTCGGGCCCGCCGAGGTGTCGGTGCTCGCGGCGGCTGGCCTGGCGGTGGGAGCGGTGGTCGCTGTACCGCTCGGCCCATGGGTGGAGTTCCGCCGCAAGCGGCCGGTGATGATCGCGATGGACCTGATCCGCTGCGCCGCGCTGCTGACCATCCCGGCGGCGTACACCCTCGGCCTGCTCACCTTCGCCCAGCTCCTCCTCGTCTCGGTCGTGGTCGCCGCCGCCGACATCACCTTCAACGCGGCGAGCGGTGCCTGTCTGAAGTCCCTGGTCCCGCCCCCGCACCTCCTCACCGCGAACGCCCGTTTCGAGGCCACGACCTGGACCGCCATCATGCTCGGCCCACCCCTCGGCGGCGCGGCACTCGCCCTCCTCGGCCCCATGACCACCCTGGCGACCGACGCCCTCAGCTACCTCCTCTCGGCAGCGGGCATCCGAGCGATCGGCGGCGAGGAGAAACGAACACCGACACGAACCGAATCGCGAGCCAAGGCACGAGCCGAGGCACGAACCAAGGCACAAGCGGAGGCACAAGCCGCCGCCGGAATCAGTGTCGGCGCCGGCGCCGGCGCCGACACCGACACCGACACCGACACCGACACCGACACCGACACCGACACCGACACCGACACCGACACCGACACCAGCAGGAGTACCACCCCAAAAACCTCCCCGCCCCGCCTCCACCCAGGCGACCTGCTCGACGGCTGGCGGTTCATCCTCGCCGACCCCGTTCTACGCCCCCTCTTCCTCAACACACTCCTGGTCAACGGCCTGATCATGGCGCCCACACCGGTGCTGGTCGTGCTGATGGTCGGTGACCTGGGCTTCTCCCCCTGGCAGTACGGCCTCGCCTTCGCGGTCCCCTGCGTCGGCGGTCTGATCGGCTCCCGCCTCTCCCGCCGCCTCGTCGCCCGCTTCGGCCGGCACAGGGTCATGCTCACCGCCGGGGCACTGCGCGCGTGCTGGTCGCTCGGGCTGGCCTTCGTCCACTCCGGGCCCGGCGGCCTCGTACTCGTCATGGCCGTGGAACTGGGCCTGATCACCTGCGCGGCCGTCTTCAACCCGGTGCTCGCCACCTACCGCCTCGACCACACCCCGCCCGACCGCGTCGCCCGCACCCTGTCCGCCTGGTCGATCACCGCCAAACTCACCACCGCCACCCTGACGGCCCTGTGGGGCCTCCTCGCCGCGGCCACCACCCCCCGCACCACCCTCGCCGTCGCGGGCGCCCTCCTCCTCGCGACCCCGTTCCTGCTGCCCCGACGCGAACGGCCCGCCGGTCAGGAATCCCGGCAGGCCGCTGAGGTATGACGCGGGCTCAGAACATCGTGTTGTCGTTCGCCGAAGTCTCCGGCACGTCCTGGATGACGTCCCAGTGCTCGACGATCTTCCCGTTCCGTACCCGGAACAGGTCGATGATCGCCTGGCCGCGTTCGCCCGGCGCGTTGACGTAGTGGCTGTGGACGGCGACGAGGTCACCCTCGGCGATGACCCGCTTCGGGGTCACGGACAGCTTCGGGAACTGGTCGAAGTACGCGCCCAGGCCGGCCTTCACGCCGTCCACCCCGTTGGGGATGTTCGGGTTGTGCTGCTGGTACTCGGGGCCCCAGTACTTGTCGATCGCCGACAGGTCCTTCCGCACCAGCAGCCGGTCGAACGCCTTGGTGACGAGCTTCTGGTTGTGCGCCGTCCGCCACGCCGGGCCCGGCGCGCTGGTCCGCGGCCGGCTGACCGTGGAGAACATGTCGTTGCCGTTCGCGGAGGACTCCGGAACCGTCTGCCCGACGTCCCAGTGCTCGGCGATCCGCCCGCCCTGGAAGCGGAAGATGTCGAACACGGCGGTGCCCCGCGTGCCCGGTGTCAGCACCAGGTTGGAGTGCACGAGCACCAGGTCGCCCTGCGCGATCACCCGCTTGACGGCGTACTCGGCGTCGGGGAACTGCTGGTGCACCGCGACCCCGAGGTTCTTCAGCGTCTCGGCGCCGTCGGGCGCGAGCGGGTTGTGCTGGATGTAGTCGGGGCGTACGTAACGGTCCACGACCTCCGTGTCCCCCCGCTCGAACACCCCCTTGAGGACGCGCACGGCGACGGACTTCCTGTAGCCGAGGCGCGCGGCGTCCCCGTACTCCCCGTAGGACACCTGGTGTGCGGCGCTCGGCGTGGCCGCGACGGCCGGCACGACGACGACGGTCGACGTGAGCGCGACGGCCGCGAAGGCGGCGGCGAGGGCGCGGCGGGCGTGCGTGGTGGGGGTCACGATGCTCCCATCTGAGGCGGTCGAAGCAATAACTTGAAGCTTCAAGAGGACACTAACCACAGGAAAGCACTAACGATCGGTTAGCGTCAAGATCGGAGGAGGAGCGCGCCCGGATCTCCCCAACCCTCCTTGCCTAGAGCCCACTCCACCGCGTTGGCTAGAGACTCATGAAGTACACACAGCTCGGACGCACGGGACTCAAGGTCAGTCGGCTGGTCCTCGGGACCATGAACTTCGGTCCGCAGACGGACGAAGCGGACAGCCACGCGATCATGGACGCGGCGCTGGACGCGGGCATCAACTTCTTCGACACGGCGAACGTGTACGGCTGGGGCGAGAACAAGGGCCGTACGGAATCGATCATCGGCAACTGGTTCGCGCAGGGCGGCGAGCGGCGCGACAAGGTCGTCCTCGCCACCAAGGTCTACGGCAACATGGCGGCCGACGGCGACGCCTGGCCCAACCACGACAAGCTGTCGGCGGTGAACATCCGGCGCGCCGTGGACGCGTCGCTCAAGCGGCTGCAGACCGACTACATCGACGTCTACCAGTTCCACCACATCGACCGCGCCACTCCCTTCGAGGAGATCTGGCAGGCCATCGACGTACTGGTGCAGCAGGGCAAGATCCTCTACGCCGGTTCCTCCAACTTCCCCGGCTACAAGATCGCCCAGGCCAACGAGACCGCCGCCCGGCGCGGCAACACCATCGGCCTCGTCAGCGAGCAGTGCCTCTACAACCTCGCCGAGCGCCGCGCCGAGATGGAGGTCATCCCGGCCGCGCAGGAGTACGGCCTCGGTGTCATCCCCTGGTCGCCGCTGCACGGCGGACTGCTCGGCGGGGTCATCAAGAAGGAGGTCGAGGGGGGTCGCCGCGCCTCGGGGCGGGCCGCCGACACCCTCGCGAACCCCACCGCGCGCGCCCAGATCCAGGCGTACGAGGACCTGCTCGACAAGCACGGCCTCGAACCCGGCGAGGCGGCCCTGGCCTGGCTCCTGACCCGCCCCGGCGTCACGGGCCCGATCGTCGGCCCCCGTACGGCGGAACAGCTGGACTCCGCCCTCCGGGCCGCGGAGCTCGAACTGAGCGAGGAGCTCCTGGCATCACTGGACGAGATCTTCCCGGGCCCGGGCCCGTCCCCGGAGGCCTTCGCCTGGTAGCCCCGCTGAGGGGCGCCCCGTAGGAGGCGCGGGGAACTGCGCGACCAGCCCCCACCGGCCCGCAGCCGACAAGGCAACGCGCAGTTCCCCAGTCGTCACTTACCGAGGGCAGCCGCCACGCCGACGACGACGAACATCAGCACAAGCACAACGGCCATGATCCGGTTACGGGTTTTCGGGTCCACGTATGTGAGCCTAACCGCCCCCACCGAGCGGCCAACGGGCGACCGCCTCGTACCGCGGCTGCTCCCCCGCCACCCCCGACGTCGGCAGATTGCTGCGCACGAGCACCAGCTCGGCCACCGTCCAGGTACGGCCGGCGAAGGCGTGCAGCGCCTCTACGTACGGCCGCGCCTCGAACGCCTCCCGGCTGCGGGCCACCGTCAGATGCGGCGTGTAGCGGCGGTGCTCCCCCATGTCGACCCCCGCCTTGCGCCCGGCCGCCTCCGCGCGGTCGGCCAGCAGCCGCAGGGTCCGCAGGTCGCCGTCCGCGCCCGCCCACAGCGCCCGGCCGTGCCCGAACTGGCCGCCGCCGGTCACCGCCAGCGCGAACGGTTCCGTACGGTGTGCGGCACGCTCCAGCCGCGCCGACAGCTCCGGTACGAGCTCCGCATCGACCTCCCCGTAGAAGGCCAACGTGAAGTGCCACCCGGCCACCTCGGTCCACCGCAGCCGGTCGGCGCCGGCGATCCCCTTCAACTCGCCGACCGCCGAACCCAGTTCGTCCATCGCCTCGGACGGCGGCAACACGGCCGCGAACAACCTCATACGGCCACCCTTCCAGGCAACGATCACTTTGTCGCCCCCGGCCGCGCCCCTCGATGAGCGCGGGGAACCGCGCGAGCAACCCGATCGAACCGCAAGAACACGCAGAACCCGCAGCACCCGCACCCGCACCCGCACCCGCACCCGCCGACGAACCCGCACCCGCCGACGAACCCGGACCACCCGGGCTCTCAGCCGTCAGCGGCGAGGTCGAAGGGGCGGGGTCGAAGGGGCGGGGTCGAAAGGCGGGGTCGAAAAGGCGGCAGCCCCTGCATGACGGGACGAGGACGGGCCGAGGATGAGGCGAGGACGGGGCGAGGACGGGGCGAGGATGGGGCGGCGGGGGCGAGATCACCCGGCCGAGGCAGCCGCCGCCACCACCGTCTCCTTCGGCACGAACCGCACCCGCGGACACCCGCGCCGCCACCCCACGGACACCCGCAGCCCCCCGACCCGAGCCAACACCAGCCCCACGAACACCGCGGCGACAGCCGAGACCGCACCCCCCGCGACAAACCCGACCCTCGGCCCGTACGCGTCCGTCACCCATCCCGCGATCGGCGCACCCAGCGGCGAACCCCCGAGAAACACCATCATGTACAGGGCCATGACCCGCCCGCGCATGACGGGATCCGTCCCCATCTGAATGGCCGTGTTGGCGGTGACGTTCACCGTCAGACCGAACATCCCTATCGGCGCCATGAGCAGCACGAACACCCAGTACGACGGAGCCAGCGCGGCCACGACCTCCAGCACACCGAAGGCCAGCGCCCCGGCGATCAGCACCCGCAGCCGAGCAGTGCCGCGCCGGGCCGCGAGCAGCGCGCCCGAGACCGAGCCGACCGCCATCAGCGTGTTGAAGAGGCTGTACGAACCGGCACCGGCGTGGAAGACGTCGTCCGCGTACGCCGACAGCCAGACGGGGAAGTTGAAGCCGAAGGTGCCGATGAAGCCGACCAGCACGATGGGCCAGAGCAGCTCGGGCCGGCCCGCCACATACCGCAGGCCCTCCCGCAGCTGCCCCTTGCCGCGCGGAGCCCGGCGTGCGGGGTGGAGTTCCTTCGACCGCATGAGCAGCAGACCGGCGATGGGAGCGACGAAGGAGAGGCCGTTGTAGAGGAACGCCCAGCCCGTGCCCACGGTGGTGATCAGCACACCGGCGACGGCGGGGCCGATCAGCCGGGCCGACTGGAAGTTCGCCGAGTTGAGGCTGACCGCGTTCTGCAACTGCTCGGGGCCGACCATCTCGGACACGAACGACTGCCGGGCCGGGTTGTCGACGACCGTGGCCATGCCCACGGCGAAGGCGACGACGTAGACGTGCCAGACCTGGACCTGCCCGGAGAGGGTCAGCGCGGCGAGCGCGAGCCCGGTGACCGCCATCGACGTCTGTGTCAGGAACAGCAGCCGCCGCTTGGGGAACCGGTCGACGAGCACCCCGCCGTACAGCCCGAACAGCAGCATCGGCAGGAACTGCAACGCCATCGTGAACCCGACCGCGGTCGACGACCCGGTGAGACTGAGCACCAGCCAGTCCTGCGCGATGCGCTGCATCCACGTACCGGTGTTGGAGACCGACTGCCCGATGAAGAAGAGCCGGTAGTTCCGGACCCGGAGGGATCGGAACATGGAGGCGTTGCGGGTGTTCCGGGCGTCACGGGCGCCGCGGGCGCGGGTGTCGGAGCCGACGGTATCCGGTGGGGCTTCGGGGATGTCCGGTGCGGACGGGGGCTCGTGTGCGGTCAACGGTGCGGGGGCGGAATCTGCTCCGGGTCCCGAACTCAAAGGGGCTCGCCTCCTTGTGGCAACGCGTGAACCTGGCGCGGGGTGCGTCGGCCTCACTGCTCCGGTTCTGTCTTCTGTGTCCTGCTGCCTTTCTGTCCCGCTGCTTTCCTGTCCCGCTGTATTTCTGTCTGCGGCGCACCGGGGATCACCCCGGTCTCGTACGTACCGCTCTCAGAGATGCGCGAGCTTCTCCAGCACCGGCGCGGCCGCGCTGAGCTTCGCCCACTCGTCCTCGTCGAGGCCCTCGACCAGGGACGCCAGGAACGCGTTGCGCTTGCGGCGGCTCTCCTCGAGCATCGCCTCGGCCCGCTCGGTCTGGGTGACCACCTTCTGCCGCCGGTCCTCGGGGTGCGGCTCCAGCTTCACCAGGCCCTTGCTCTCCAGCAGGGCGACGATGCGGGTCATCGACGGCGGCTGCACATGCTCCTTGCGGGCGAGCTCGCCCGGGGTGGCGGTGCCACAGCGGGCGAGGGTGCCGAGCACCGACATCTCGGTGGGGCTCAGCGACTCGTCGACCCGCTGGTGCTTGAGCCGGCGGGACAGGCGCATCACGGCGGACCGGAGCGCGTTCACGGCGGCCTCGTCGTCGCCATGGTTCAGGTCAGGCATGTTCTTTAGCGTAACTCATTACTCTCGCTAAAGACCACCGAATGGCACAGCTCTGCCCGTGAGGCCCGCCACGCATACGGAACCCGACCTGTTTATCACTCAAACGGGTGAGCTGAACGCGGAACGTGACTCACCGGGCCAGAGCAACCCCGAACCTGGTACTCATGGGGACCAGTGTGCTCAGCCTGCGGATAGACGGGGAGCTGCTCGAACGGCTCCGCACCCACGCGGCGAAAAGGGGAATGAGCGTCCAGGACTACGTGATCGGGACGCTCATTCGGGACGACTTCGACGAGCGGTTCCAGACCGCGGTCGACGAGACGGAGAAGTTCTACGGGGTCACGTGACCCCCGCCCGGACGGACGGGGGTCACGTCGGACGTCAGGTCAGACCCAGCGCCGGCATCAGGTAGTAGAAGCCGAACACCGCCGACACCACGTACATCGCGACCGGAACCTCGCGCCCACGCCCGGCGGCCAGGCGCAGCACGACGAAGGTGATGAAGCCCATGCCGATGCCATTGGTGATCGAGTACGTGAACGGCATCATCACCATGGTCACGAACGCCGGGATCGCGATCGTGTAGTCGGCCCAGTCGATGTCGCGGACCGAGTTCGCCAGGATCAGGAAGCCGACCGCGAGCAGGGCCGGGGTGGCCGCCTGGGACGGGACCATCGTGGCGACCGGCGTCAGGAACAGCGCGAGCCCGAAGAGCGCGCCGGTGACGACGTTCGCGAAGCCCGTGCGCGCGCCCTCGCCGACACCGGCCGTCGACTCGACGAAGCAGGTGGTGGCGGACGAGGAGCTGGCACCGCCCGCGGCGACCGCGATGCCGTCGACGAAGAGGACCTTGTTGATGCCGGGCATCTGGCCGTCCGCGTCCGTCAGCTTGGCCTCGTCGCCGACGCCCATGATCGTGCCCATCGCGTCGAAGAAGCACGACAGCAGGACCGTGAAGACGAAGAGAACGCCGGTCAGCACGCCGACCTTCGAGAAGCCGCCGAAGAGGCTTACGTCGCCGATGAGCCCGAAGTCGGGGCTGGCGACGGGGTTGCCGGGCCACTTCGGCGCTGTCAGCCCCCAGGAGCCGGCGGGCAGCTTGACGATCGCCTCGACGGCGACGGCGAGCAGGGTCATCGCGACGATCGAGATCAGGATCGCGCCCGGCACCTTGCGCACGATCAGCGCCAGGGTCAGCAGGGTGCCGAGGACGAAGACGAGAACCGGCCAGCCGTCGAGATGACCGGTCGCGCCCAGCTGCAGCGGCACTGTCGTCTTCGCGATGTCCGGGATACGGGTGACGAAACCGGAGTCGACCAGGCCGATCAGCATGATGAACAAGCCGATGCCGATCGAGATGCCCTTGCGCAGACCGAGCGGCACGGCGTTCATCACGCGCTCCCGCAGCCCCGTCGCCACCAGCAGCATCACGACGAACCCGGCGAGCACCACCATGCCCATCGCGTCCGGCCACGACATACGCGGCGCGAGCTGGAGCGCGACGACCGTGTTCACCCCGAGGCCCGCCGCGAGCGCGATCGGCACATTGCCGATGACACCCATGAGAAGCGTGGTGAAGGCGGCGGTGACCGCGGTCGCGGTGACCAGCTGGCCGTAGTCCAGCTGATGGCCGTACATGTCCTTCGCACTGCTCAGGATGATCGGGTTCAGGACGATGATGTACGCCATCGCGAAGAAGGTGGCGAAACCGCCCCGGATCTCGCGCGACAGCGTGCTGCCGCGTTCCGAGATCCTGAAGTAGCGGTCGAGGGAGCCCTGTGCGGACACCTGCGAGGACATGCGAAACCTCATCCCCAACAGGCTTCTCCCAGCCACGGTTGGAGTTTTCTACGAACAGAAGTGGTCAATCGGAAACCGTTTCAGTATGAACATATGATGCACGGATCTCCATCTCCGCGCGTAGACCCGTCCGCCTCGTAAGCTGTGCCCCATGGCGAAGTGGACCCCCAAGCACGAGGCACCCGAACCCCTTGAGGGCCCCATCGTGCCGACCATCACCGGCGGAACGATCCTGTGGTTCGTCCTCTTCGTCGTCCAGGTCCCCTTCTACGGCTGGTACGACGACCGGGGTCTGACGTGGTGGGTGTGGACCTGTCTGGCGGGCGGCGGGCTCGGGATCATCGGCATCTACTACGTCCGCAAGCGGGACGCGGCCATCAAGCGGAATGCTCCCGCCGAGGACGCGGATGCCGCTGATGTGACGCCGGTGGAATAGGGCACCGTCTCGCGCAGGCCACGTCCGGGGGTCCTCCATCGGCGAGCGGGCTTGTGGTGTACCACCACGGCACGACTCGCCCCCAGCGCCCGTCCTCCCCGAGTCGGATCTTCGGCGCACTCGGCGGGTGAACCCCCAAATCCGCACGTACCGTCGAAGGCATGACGCACATCGACGCGGGCACCGACCTCGACCCTGTGCACCCCACCCCTGCCCGGAGAGACGGGCGGGCGCTCGGTCTCACCGCCGCCGAGGTGGCCGAGCGGGTGGCCCGCGGCGAGGTGAACGACATCCCCGTGCGCAGCAGCCGCTCCACGGTCGACATCGTCCGCGCGAACGTCTTCACCCGCTTCAACGCCATCATCGGCGTGCTCTGGCTGGTCATGCTGTTCGTGGCGCCGTTCCAGGACAGCCTCTTCGGCTATGTGATCATCGCCAACACCGGGATCGGCATCATCCAGGAGTGGCGGGCGAAGAAGACCCTGGACTCGCTCGCGGTGATCGGCGAGGCGAAGCCGATGGTCCGGCGGGACGGGCTGGCGGCGGCGGTCGCCACCTCCGAGATCGTGCTGGGCGATCTGATCGAGATCGGGCCCGGTGACAAGATCGTCGTGGACGGCGAGTGCGTCGAGACCGACGGTCTCGAAATCGACGAGTCACTGCTGACCGGCGAGGCCGACCCGGTCGTCAAACAACCCGGCGACCAGGTCATGTCGGGCAGTTTCGTGGTCGCGGGCGGCGGCGCCTTCACCGCGACGAAGGTGGGCCGGGAGGCGTACGCGGCGCAGCTGGCCGAGGAGGCGTCCCGGTTCACCCTCGTCCACTCCGAGCTGCGTTCCGGCATCTCCACGATCCTCAAGTACGTGACCTGGATGATGGTCCCGACGGCGATCGGCCTGGTCGTCAGCCAGCTGGTGGTGAAGGAGAACGACTTCAAGGAGTCAGTGGCGCGCACGGTCGGCGGCATCGTCCCCATGGTCCCCGAGGGCCTGGTCCTGCTGACCTCCGTCGCCTTCGCGATCGGCGTGATCCGTCTCGGCCGCAAGCAGTGCCTGGTCCAGGAGCTGCCGGCCATCGAGGGCCTGGCCCGGGTGGACACGGTCTGCCTGGACAAGACGGGCACCCTCACCGAGGGCGGCATGGACGTCACGGAGCTCCGCCCGCTGGGCGGCAACGACGAGTCGTACATACGGCGTGTCCTCGGCGCCCTCGGCGAAGCGGACCCCCGCCCGAACGCCTCCCTCCAGGCCGTCATCGACGCCTATCCGCGCAGCGAGGACTGGCGCTGCACGCAGTCGCTCCCCTTCTCCTCCGCGAGGAAGTACAGCGGCGCGTCCTTCAGCGAGGGCGACGGCGAGTCGAGCACCTGGCTGCTGGGCGCCCCCGACGTCCTGCTCCCGCCCGACGACCCGGCGCTCACCGAGACCGAGCACCTGAACGAACAGGGCCTGCGCGTCCTGCTCCTGGTCCGTGTCTCCCGCGACCTCGACGACCCGGAGGTCGCCCTCGCCGCCAAACCGGCCGCCCTCGTCGTCCTGGACCAGCGGCTGCGCCCCGACGCCTCCGACACCCTGCGCTACTTCGACGAGCAGAACGTACGAGCGAAGGTGGTCTCCGGCGACAACGCGGTGTCGGTGGGCGCGGTGGCCGCGAAGCTCGGCCTGCGGGGCGAGGTCGTGGACGCCCGCCGGCTGCCCGCCGAGCGCGACGAGATGGCGCAGGCCCTCGACTCCGGCACGGTCTTCGGCCGGGTCACCCCGCAGCAGAAGCGGGACATGGTCGGCGCCCTGCAGTCCCGCGGCCACACGGTCGCGATGACGGGCGACGGGGTGAACGACGTACTGGCCCTGAAGGACGCCGACATCGGCGTGTCGATGGGCTCGGGCTCGGAGGCGACACGGGCGGTCGCCCAGATCGTCCTCCTGAACAACAGCTTCGCCACGCTCCCGTCGGTGGTGGCGGAGGGGCGGCGGGTGATCGGCAACATCACCCGCGTGGCGACGCTCTTCCTGGTCAAGACGGTGTACTCGGTCCTGCTGGCCCTCCTGGTGGTGTGCTGGCGGGTCGAGTACCCGTTCCTGCCCCGCCATCTGACGCTCCTGTCCACCCTCACGATCGGCGTCCCGGCCTTCTTCCTGGCCCTGGCCCCCAACAGGGAGCGGGCGAGACCGCACTTCGTACGGAGGGTGATGCGGTACGCGATCCCGGGCGGCGTCCTGGCCGCCGTGGCCACCTTCGCCACCTACCTGATCGCCCGCAACCACTACACGGGCGAGGGCGCCCTGGACGCGGAGACCAGCGCCGCGACCCTCACCCTCTTTCTGATCTCCATGTGGGTGCTGGCGATCATCGCCCGCCCGTACACGTGGTGGCGCCTGGGACTGGTCGCGGCGATGGGCGCGGGCTTCCTGCTGGTCCTGGTCGTGCCGTGGCTCCAGGACTTCTTCGCCCTGAGGCTGGTCGGTACGACGATGCCGTGGCTGGCGGTGGGCATCGCGGCGGTGGCGTCGGGTGCGCTGGAGTTCATGTGGCGGTGGGTGGACCGGCGGTTCCCGGCGTAGGCCTGTAGGCCTGTCGGCCTGATTGTCAGTGGTGGCTGCCAGACTCGGCCGTCCCCGCCAGAAAGGCAGCCGACGATGCCCGACACACCCGCGCCCGAGCAATACTCACCCCGCTGGCCCGACGACACCCGCACCCCACCGCCCTCCGTCGGCGGCGAGCGAGAGACGCTGTGCGCGGTCCTGGACTGGCAGCGGGCCACGTTCGAGCTCAAGTGCGCCGGTCTGCCGCCGGAGCGACTGTCCGAGCGGGCGGTGCCGCCCTCGACGTTGTCCCTCCACGGCCTCGTACGCCATCTGGCGGGCGTCGAGCGCTGGTGGTTCCGTATCCAGTTCGCCGACGAGGACGTGCCGATGCTCCATTACTCGGACGAGGACCCCGACCAGGACTTCGACCGCCTGGACGGTGACGTGTACGAGGCCTTCGCCCTCTGGCGGGCGGAGTGCGAACGCTCCCGGCGGATCACCGAAGCCGCCGTGTCGCTGGACGAGACGGGGATTCGCAGGAGCACGGGCGAGCCGGTCTCGCTGCGCAGGATCCTGGTGGACCTGATCGCCGAGTACGCCCGGCACAACGGCCACGCGGACCTGCTGCGCGAACACATCGACGGCTCGACGGGCATGTGACCCGCCGAGCCGCCGAGACAGTCACATCGGCTACTTCACGTCGACGTAGTCACCGGTCGCGTTGACCGACGCGGTGGTCGTCGTGCCCGCGAAGCTGAGCCGCCAGTACCCGTCGGAGGCGGCGGTGGCGGTGGCCTTCACATTGCCGGACGTGTCGGAGTAGACGGTCTTCACGGTGGTATACGTGCTGGTGCCCGCCTTCTTGAACTGCAGCTTGACCGGCTGCTTGGTGAAGGCCTTGTAGGTGTGGCTCTGCCAGTCGGCGCGGGTCAGCTTGCCGGTGGTGGTGATGGTCTTGCCCTTGGCCACGGGCTCCGGACCGGCGTTGGCCGTCAGCTTGGCGAGACGCAGGACGGAGGTGGAGGCGAGGCCGCCCTGGTCCTTGAAGCCGACCTTGCTGATGTCGAAGCCGCTGCCGCCGGTGGGGTCCTGGCCGTTGAACGCGGTGGCGTCGGCGCCGGCCTCCCAGGTGCCGGCCTGCGAGTTGAGCAGGTCGTCGTCGGCCGGGTAGATGTTGATGGTGGCCTTGCAGGTCGCCGTGGTCGACGAGGTGGCCGTGCAGGTGGCGAAGTCGTCGCTGAAGAGCTGCGGGGTGTCGTCGTCGCCGAAGGTGCCCCGGTAGAGGAAGGGCTCGGAGAAGAAGTCGTCCGCGGTGATGTCGACGGAGGCGTCGTGGGTCAGCGTGTAGCTGACCGGGGCGCTGACCATGGCGCTCGTGCCGACCTTGATCGACTTGGCGATCTTGAAGTTCGAGAAGCTGACAGCGAGCGTGTACGGCGTACCGCTGGTCGCGGCCGAGTCCGCGGCCTGCGCGGACGGCACGGCGAGGGCGGAGAGGGCCAGGGCGCCGAGGGCGGCGGCCACAGTGGCTCTTGTGCGCATGTGTTCCCCAAGTGGAGAAAGGTGATCGTGGGGCCTCTTGGCCCGGATGATCTGAACACGAGTTCGCCTGTCCCATTCCGCCGGGAACACGAATTTGAGCCGGGCATGCGCAGTCTTGGGAGAGCTATACGGAACCCTTGGTTCAGCCGTTACGCAGGGCGCGACCTGCCGCACGACAAGCCACGGTCGGCCGCACGACAAGCCCGCCGGCCCCGGAAGAACCGGGACCGGCGGGAGGTGATGCTCAGCTACAGCGGAATCCGCCGCGCGTCGTGCTGAGCCGTCTTACTGCACGTCGATCGTGTCGCCGACGGCCGTCGCCGCCGCCGTGCCGGAGCTGCCGGCGAAGACGTAACGGTACGTGCCGTCGACGGTCGCCTTGACGGTGGCCGTCACCGCGCCCGTGGAGTCGGACTTGACCGTCTTGACGTCCTTGTAGGTGGACGTGCCCGCCTTCTTGAACTGGAGCTTCACGGACTGGCTGCCGTAGCCGCCGGTCGTGCCCGTGTTCCAGTTGGCGCGCGTCAGCTTGCTGGTGACCGTGACGGACTCGCCCTTGATCACCGGCTCGGGAGAGGCGTCGGCGGTCTCGAGCTTCGTGGCGCGCTGGACCTTGAAGGACTTGGCGTTGTCCTTCTGGACGTAGTTGTTGTCCTTGGCCTGGGCGATGGCCCAGGTCTTCCAGGTGCCGGCGACCGAGTTGTTGGCGTTGGCGCCGGCCGTGAAGGTGTAGTTCGCCGAGCAGGTCGCCTTGGTGGAGCTGACCTTGGTGCACTTGATCCAGGTGCTGCCGGAGGCGGCGGCGCTGTCGGCGGTCTCGATGCTCTTGCCGTGGAACAGCTGCGCGGCGGCCCGCCACACACCGGAGTTGTCCGTGACGGTGAACTTGACCTTGACCGTCTTCTTGGCCGTCGCGCCCAGGACGATGGGCTTGCCGCCGTTGACGACGACGTTGGAGATCTTCGTGTTGCCGACGTGCTCGTCGGCCTGCGCGGCCGGAGCGGCGAAGGCGGTCAGGGCCAGGGCGCCGGTGACGATGCCCAGAGTGGCACGCATGTGCAATGTATTCCCCACGTGGAAGGGACCGCGCGGCGCGCCGCCGGAGGCGACGTCAAGGCACACGGGTCCAGTTGTTTGGTCTGCTGAGCCCCGAGGGGCTCCCGGGGTCAGATCTACGAGAGTGGCGAATGGTTGTACGGAAGTTGGGCCACTCTCGCACATGTGTCCGGGATCACACCCGCACAGCACATCCACAGAACCGCCACTTCTCGCCGCTCAGTCGAACCAACGATCCCGCGCCAACTCCTCCGTCCTGGACGGGTCCTCCAGCAGCGCGGCCACCTCGAAGCGGCGCGGCCACTGGCCCGCCGCCCAGGCCAGCCCCGCCGCGACGCCCTCCAGCGTGGCCGCGTGCAGCACACCGTCGCGCGTCCGGCGCCAGTCCAGCTCCACCCCGTCCACGACGAGTTCCTCGTGCTCGACGTACGAGGCGGGGGTGGCCGGGCCGAGAAGGACCCGGACCGACTCCGGTACGTCGTGCTCCGTGCCCTCGGAGTCGACCTCGCCCGTCACCGACTCGCTCAGCCGCCGCACCTGAAACAGCTCGGCCAACTCGGCGGCCCGGGACGGCCGTACGGGCAGGAGCGGGACTCCGGCCGTGAAGGGCAGCAGATCGGGGGAGTCGACGACCACGGCGTCCGCCGCGTCCACGACCGTGACCTCGCCGTCCACCACCGCCCGCACCTCTTCGGGCAGGGTCACCTGCTCGGGATCCAGGTCGGCCAACGCCCCGTAGAGACCGTGGAGTTGGGCGGAGGTGACCTCGCGGTCCGGGTCGGACAGGCGGTCGAGCAGCTCCGCCGCGCCGCCCGGCTCGTCCAGCAGGGCCGCCACCGACGTGCGTACGCCCAGCGCGCGCAGCACCTGCTCGTCGTCGAAGCCGGTGGCGTCGGCCTCGTCGTACAGGCCGCGCAGCAGCGGGTCGCCGCCGGCGGCGAGCAGGCCGGCGGGCCGACGGCCGTTCAGCACGGGATGTCCCCGAAGCCACCAAGCCGTGTACGGGCGTACGACCTCGTGCGTGCCGTCCGGCAGCAGGATCCGCACCGGCTGGACGAGCGCGTCCCGCAGCGGCGGCTGTGCGAGCAGCGCGAGCGTCTGCGGCCAGCGGTCGTCGTCGACGAGGTCCAGATCGCGGACCGCGACCAGCTCGGTGGCCACCGGGGGCACGGGCGAGTCCGGGAAGCGGTCCAGGATGTCCTCGCTCCACACGTCCACCGCGTCCAGCAGACCGGCGTCGTCAGGCTCGGCGAAGTCGCCGTCGCGGGGCTCCAGTTCGTCGGGGTCGAGGACGACGTCGGTGGCGCGTACGAGGGCGAAGTTGGCCAGCACTCCGCAGGCGGCCAGCGGCTGTTCGCCCCACCGGTCCGCCAGTTCGGCTTCCACGAAGGCGAGTTCGTCCTCGCGCATGACCTGGGCGAAGGGGCTGCCGGGGAGGACCAGTTCACCGGCGGGGGCCAGTTCGCCGTCCTCGTCGGGCAGGGCGAGGGCGCCGAGCCAGGGCTCGTCACCGGGGTCGAGGGCGGCGTCACGGACGAGGGTCAGGACCAGCTCGGCCAGCTCGTCGGCGTCCGGACGGCCGTCCTCCTCGTCCCACACACCGCCGTCGTCGTCCAGCGACGCGGCCACGGCGGCCCGTACCTGCGGGGTGGTGAGCACCGCGCGCGGGGTGGCGGGCAGGGCGCCGAGCTTCTCCAGGAGGGGATGCGTGGCGTCGGGATGGGCGACCTTCAGGCCGAGGCGGGCGAGGGTCTCGGGCGCGGTCCGCGGCCCGTCGGAAGTCGGAAGGAGCACCTGCCGGGGGCCGATCGTCGTCCGCCCGTCCGCGAGCGGCACCGGCAGCCCGGACAGTCGGTCCGGGTCGACCCCGGCGAGGCTGTCGTAGAGCCGCCGCCACCAGTCGGGGGCCTTCTCCAGCCCCGCGAGCCGGTCGATCGCGTCGCCCAGCGGGACGCGCGCGACACCGAGCGTGCGCAGCTCCACGCGCCGCTCAAGGCCGGCGGGCAGCAGGCTCGGCAGTACGTCGGCGAGGACCTGGACGGTCTCGGCCCCGGCGCCCTCCACGACCTCGGCGTCACGCGGCCGGAGGGAGGCGGGGAGGTCGTCGTCGTCACCGGGGTCATGGGCCGGCGGCAGGAACGACGTGCGCGGCAGCCGGTCGAGGATCGCCTGGCGCAGGGCGCCGTCCAGCTCGCCCTTGCCGAGCGGGCCGGGCACGAGGTCGATGACGCCCTCGGCCACCGGCTCCCAGTCGGCGAGGAGTTCGGCGTACGCGTCCGCCGCGCGCTGCACGAGGAAGTCGGTGAGCGGGCCGGGCGCGGCGTGCCGCCGGGTCGGGTCGAGCGGCAGCGAGGCGATGAGCAGGGCCGGTACGCCGAGGGCCTCGTCGCTGGGCGTGGGCGCGTGCACGACCGGGCTGGTGCGCGGCCGGACCGGGGCGCCGTCGTCGCCGGTGGGCACGGCCCAGGTGACCGACCAGTGCGGCCGCCGCCGCTCCTCGACCGGCCGGTCGGCGAGCAGCGCGGCGTCGAGCGCCCCGTGCGCGGCGGCCGTACGCCAGCGGGTGAGGCCGTCGCGGGAGTCCTCGACGACGGTGTACGGGCCGTCGGCGCGCCGCTGGACGGTCCTCACCGGGTGGTCGCCGTTCTCGATGACCACCTCTTCGAGCCCCGGCAGGGCGAGCAGGAGGGCGTCGTCGACGCGTTCGAGGAGCCGCTCGGCGAGATCGGTGGCGGCGGCGTCCCGCAGCGGCAGGATCACGACGGTGTCGTACGGCGCCGGGGCGGACCCCTCTGCCGCGAACGGCAGCCGGAGCAGGGGCACGTGCCCGTCGCGGCGCCGGATCTCGTCACCCAGTCCCGGGCTGTGCCGGGCGGTGTCGCCCGCCAGCTCGCGCGCCTCGGCGAGGGACCAGCGGATACCGCCGTGCCGCCCCACGACGGCGGGCTCGTCGGTCACGGCGAGCACGGCGGCGAACCCCACACCGAACCGCCCCACCGCGCCGTTGTCATGGCTGTCCCGCTTGGCGGAGGCACGCAGGGTGGAGAGGGACTCGACACCGGCCGCGTCGAGGGGAGCGCCGGTGTTGGCGGCGACGAGGACGCCGTCGCGGAGGGTGAGCCGGAGTCGGCCCGGCACCTTGGCCCGTGCCGCGGCATCGGCGGCGTTCTGCGCCAGCTCGACGACAAGCCTGTCCCGGTAACCGCCGAGGACGAGGTCCTCCTCGGCGTTGGCGTCCTCGCGGAACCGGGCCGGGCTGGTGGCCCAGGCGTCCAGCACCCCGCGCCGCAGTCGCGCCGTCCCGAACGGGTCCGCACCCTCGGCCGCCGGCCGCACGAACTTGCTCACGGTTCACCTTCCATGTCGCGGGGCACGAAGGTACCGCGTCCGGGGGCGTCCGATAGCTCGGGTTCGGTGGGGTACGTCGGCGGGTGCGGGTTCGTCGCGCTTTCTCGCGCGGGGGCCGTTGCCTTCAGGGACGCGGGGCACTGCGCGACAAGCCCCACCTGCCCGCAGCCGAAGAACTCACCCGGGGGTCCGGGGGCGCAGCCCCCAGCTTGCGGATGGGACGGGTAGGGCCGGCGGGGGCGAGAAAATCCCACGCGAACCCGCCGACTACGAGTGCCCCAAGTCCGCCTCGTCCCTCGACTACGAGTGCCCCAAATCCGCCTCGTCCGCCGACTCCTCCACCGGCACCGACCCCGAATCCGGCGCGGGCCGCAGCGGGAACGGATCCACCCGCGTCTCATCGATCACCGGCTCCGCGGGCCGCGGCGGCTTCGGCATGACCGCCGCCTCGGAGTGCCCCCCGCACCCGTACGTCAGCGACACCACCCGCCCGTCCGCCGGCGCGAACTCATTCGCGCACACCCCGAACGCCTGCCCGAGCGACCCACCCATCGGCACAAGGAACCCGCAGCTCAGACAGCTCGCGGGCGCGGCCTGCGCCATCGGCGTCTTCGCCCCGAACCCTTCCTCCCACCGGTCCGCCGCGACATGCAGCCCGTAGCGCGACAGCACACGCGCCCGGCGCATGCCCAGCTCCTCCGCGACCGCCGCGATCGACCCGCGCGACGGCGCGATCGGCAGGTTCGCCGGCACCCGGGCGGTGACCTCGGCGTCCTCCGCCTCCACCAGCTCGGCCATGTCGTGCGAGACCGCGGCGTTCGGCGGCGGCTCCTCCTCGCCGGAGAAACCGGGCTCCAGCCGCAGATCCTCGGCGTCGGTGGGCAGCAGATCGCCGGGGCCCATGTCACCGGGCCTCAGCCGCTCGCTCCACGGCACCCACTCGGGCGCGAGCAGCGCGTCGGGGCCGGGCAGCAGCACGACCTCGTCCAACGTCACGATCTTCGCGCGTGAGGCCCGGGCGACGGTCACGGCCCAGCGCCAGCCGCGGTACCCCAGTTCCTTGCACTCGAAGAAGTGGGTGACGACTCGGTCCCCTTCGACGACGAGTCCCGCGTGCTCGCCCACCACGCCGGGTGCGGCCGCCTCCTCGGCGGCGCCGCGGGCGAGGTCGACGGCCTCGGCGCACAGGCGGTCGGGGGTGCGGCTTCGCGTTGTCGCTGCGCTCACAGGTATCGCTTCTCTCCTACGCCGTCTCACGAGTGCGCCTCCCGTCGACGGGGAGCGCGGACGGAGCGGACCGGAGGGCCGCGTCGACGTCCGCGCCCGATCGCACTCGGGCGCACCTATGTCATCCATTCTGCGGGATGAACTTCAGGCGCGCGGCCGAGAACAACCGCCGCAGGCGCGTTATGCACGCTACCTTCTCCGAGCCTCCGCGCCCACACCGGCCGCTCCGCGGACTGTGCGGGGTTCGCCGACGGGGCTACGCCGAACCGCGCGAGCGACCGCGACGAACCCGCACCCGCCACACGCCCCCAAGCCCCCAGCTATCAGACAGCACCCCCATACGAGCGGTAACCGCACTACTGACCCCCATCCCGGGGCACTATGACGTCGTGGCTGCCCTCAAGCGGAGCACAAGCGGCAAGAGCGAGGGCGGATCGGGCCGACTCGGCGGTGCCGTCCGCTCCGTCGCCCGCGCCCTGCACTTCCCGGTCACCGGCACCGCCAGGGGCATCCGCAAGGCCACCCACGCGCACGGCGCCGGTGAGTCCGGCCTCGGCAAACTGATCGAACTGCACGGAGTGAACGGCGCCGGCGACGTGATGATCACCATCTCCCTCGCCTCCACCGTCTTCTTCTCCGTCCCCACCGACGAGGCCCGCGGCCGGGTCGCGCTCTACCTCGGCATCACACTCGCCCCCTTCGCCCTCCTCGCCCCGGTCGTGGGCCCCCTCCTCGACCGCCTCCCGCACGGCCGCCGCGCCGCGATGGCCGGCGCGATGCTGGCCCGCGCCCTGCTCGCCCTGGTCCTGGTCGGCGCCGTCGAGTCCGGCACCTTCCAGCTCTACCCGGCCGCCCTGGGCGTCCTGGTCGCGTCGAAGGCGTACGGGGTGGTCAGAAGCGCGGTCGTCCCCCGGCTCCTCCCGCCCCGGTTCTCCCTGGTCAAGGCCAACTCCCGGGTCACGCTCTGCGGGCTCCTCGCCACCGGCGTCGCCGCGCCCGTCGGCGCCGGGCTCCAGGCCATCGGCCCGCGCTGGCCGCTCTACGGCGCCTGCGTGATCTTCATCGTGGGTACGGTCCTGTCGTTCTCCCTCCCGCACAAGGTCGACTCGGCGAAGGGCGAGGACACCGCCCTGCTGGCCGCCGACCCCGAGCATCTGCACGGCCCGCACCGCAGCAGCACCCTCAAGCGCCCGGGTCTGCGTACGGTCGGCCCGGCCGTCACCCACGCGCTCGGCGTCAACGCCGCCCTGCGCTGCCTCTCCGGCTTCCTGATCTTCTTCCTGGCGTTCCTGTTGCGCGAGCATCCGCTCTCCGGGCAGAGCGCCGCCGTCTCCCTCGGCATGGTCGCCGTCGCGGCCGGTACGGGAAACGCGCTCGGCACGGCCGTGGGGGCGTGGGTGAAGCAGCGCTCGCCGGAGCTGATCATCGTGACCGTCGTCGCCGTCGAGCTGGGCGTGGCCGTCACGGCGGCGTTCTTCTTCGGGGCGTTCCTCATCGCCGTGCTCACCGCGGTCGCCGGTTTCTCGCAGGCCCTGTCCAAGCTGGCCCTGGACGCCCTGATCCAGCGCGACGTCCCCGAGGTCGTCCGCACCTCGGCCTTCGCCCGCTCCGAGACCCTGCTCCAGATGGCCTGGGTGCTCGGCGGCGGCATCGGCATCGCGCTCCCCCTCAACGGCACCCTGGGCCTGGCCGTCGGCGCCACGATCGTCGCCGCCGGCTGGCTCACCACGGTCCGCGGCCTGCTCGCGTCGGCGAGACACGGCTCAGCGCCCCACCCCCGGGTGGCGTGAGCTCTCCCCGTGTCTCAGAAGGGCCCTGGGTCACGGACACGGCACGCCGCACCCCCACGTAGGAGGTCTCCCGGAGGCGCCCGATAGCCTTCGCCCATGACCTCCATGCCCCGCGGCGGAGCCGCTGATCGACGCAGCCGTCGCGCCGCAGCCGCTCTCGGCGCCGTTTCCGCCGGACTTCTCGTCCTGTCCGCCTGTGACAAGCCGTCGCCGATCGCCACCGTCACGGTCGGCGGGAAATCGGTGAGCACCGAGACCGACTGCTACACCGACGGCAAGGAGGTGACGCAGGAGGAGATCGCGAAGTGCCTCAAGGCCAAGGACCTGAAGTCGATCACGATCGACACCGATGAGAAGGTCCGCTTCGGCGTCGACCCGGAGATCGCCGACAAGGGCTGGACGATCCTCCTCAACGGCCAGCCGCTCATGGGCGAGCCCACCAAGAAGACCTACCTGTCGGTCGGCGGCTACGTCTTCTTCAACGCCCAGTACGGCATCCAGGGCGACACCGTCGTGGTCTCCATCCGTGAGGGCAAGAACAAGGCCACCGGCGTGTGGTCCTTCAAGTTCAAGAAGGAAGACGACAGCTGACGCCGCCCGCCCAGGCACGCATCCTCGTGGCCACCGCGGTCCCCGCCGAACGGGACGCGGTGGCACGGGCGTTCACGGCGTGCACGCCCGTCACGGCCGAAGGCGAGGACGTACGGCTCCCGGGCGCGACCGTGCGCCGTCTCGGTGGCGGCTACGACCTCCTGGCCGCCGGTGTGGGCCCCGCCCTCGCCGCCGCCTCCACCGCCGCCGCGCTGACCGCCGCGGCCCTCGCCGGCACCCCGTACGTCCTGGTCGTCTCCACCGGCATCGCGGGCGGCTTCCAGCCCGAGGCGCCGGTCGGCTCGCTGGTCCTCGCCGACGAGATCACGGCGGCGGACCTGGGCGCGGAGACTCCGGACGGCTTCCTCCCCGTCACGGACCTCGGCTTCGGCACGATCGCCCACACCCCGCCCCCGGCGCTCGTACGCGAGGCCGCGACGGCGACGGGCGCCCGCACCGGCACGGTACTCACGGTCTCCACGGTCACCGGCACCGCCGAGCGGGCCGCGGCCCTCCGCACCCGCCACCCCCGGGCCCTGGCCGAGGCGATGGAGGGCTTCGGCGTGGCCGAGGCTGCGGCGGCCCACCGCACCCCCCTCCTCGAACTACGAGCGATCTCCAACCCCGTCGGCCCCCGTGACCGCGCGGCCTGGCGCATCGGCGAGGCCCTCACGGCCCTGACGGAGGCCTTCGGGAAGCTGGAGCCGGTCCTGAAGAGTTGGAGCAGCCATGACCAGTGACGAGCAGCCCCTGCGGATCGCGTACTCCCCCTGCCCGAACGACACGTTCGTCTTCGACGCGCTCGCCCACGGCCGGGTCCCGGACGCGCCGGCCCTCGATGTGACGTTCGCGGACATCGACATCACCAACGGCATGGCCGAGCGCGGCGAGTTCGACGTGCTGAAGGTGTCGTACGCCGTCCTGCCGTACGTCCTCGACGAGTACGCCCTGCTGCCCTGCGGCGGCGCGCTGGGCCGTGGCTGCGGCCCACTGGTACTGACGCGCGAGCCGGACGCGGACCTCACCGGCCGCACGGTCGCGGTCCCGAGCGAGCGCTCGACGGCGTATCTGCTCTTCCGCCTCTGGACGGCGGACACCCTCCCGTCCGGCGTCGGCGAGATCGTCGTAATGCCCTTCCACGAGATCATGCCGGCGGTCCGGGACGGGAAGGTCGACGCGGGCCTCGTCATCCACGAGGCACGCTTCACGTACCGGAACTACGGCCTCCATAAGCTCGCAGACATGGGCGAGCACTGGGAGGCGACGACGGGCCTGCCGATCCCGCTGGGCGCGATCATCGCGAAGCGATCACTGGGCGCGAACACCCTGACGGGCCTGGCCGGCTCGATCCGCACCTCGGTGCGCGCCGCCTGGGACGACCCCGAGACCTCCCGCCCGTACGTCCTCGAACACGCCCAGGAGATGGACCCGACCGTCGCCGACCAGCACATCGGTCTGTACGTCAACGAGTTCACCGACGCGCTGGGCGAGGACGGCTATGCGGCGGTCCGGGGCCTGCTGACGCGCGCGGCGGCCGAGGGGCTGGTGCCGCCCCTCGGCCCGAACGCACTCGCTTTCCCGTAGCCGGCCGGAGTTTCGGTCGGCCCTAGGGCGTGTTTCGAAAGTCCCGTCTGCCCCGCGACGCCTGGCACGGCACCTCGCCGCGTTGTCGGAATCGTCCACGTACGCCCAGTACGCGGACGACCCTCCGCCTTGCGACGCACCGCACCAGACGCCGCGGGCCCCGCCCTCCGGGCGGACGACGCCACTTTCGAAACACGCCCTAGACGTCCAACTGGTCGGCCACGGCGCGCAGGAGGCCCGCGATCTTCTTGCCGGAGGTGCGCTCGGGGTAGCGGCCCCTCTCCAGCATCGGCGTGATGTTCTCGAGCAGAGTCGTCAGGTCCTGCACGATCGAGGCCAGCTCGTCGGGCTTCTTTCGCTGGGCGGCGGCGACCGAGGGCGCCGGCTCCAGGATCGTCACGGAGAGGGCCTGGTCCCCTCGCTGACCGGCGACGACTCCGAACTCGACCTTCTGGCCCGGCTTGAGTGTGTCGACACCGTCGGGCAGTACGGAGGAGTGGACGAAGACATCGCCGCCGTCGTCGCGGGAGAGAAAGCCGAAGCCCTTCTCGCTGTTGAACCACTTGACCTTGCCGGTAGGCACGTCTGTCCTCGTCCTCGTACTCGTCGGAAACTGCGTCGGAAAGTGTTCGGTATGTGTTCCACACGTGTTCCGGGTGTGCGGAAACGGCCCTTGATAGCACTACAGCGGGTCGTCGGGACCCGCCGCTCCCAAGGCTAGTGGTCCGGAGGCCGGTGACAAGGCGTCGCCCGACTGTTCCTTCGCGCTGGGAACTACCCTGGTCGGGTGCGTGACAAAACCCAACCGAATTCCGCCGAACCCGGTGACCGGCTGATCCGTGCCGGTGTCATCGTCTTCTTCGTCGGTGCCGTGGCCACTCTCGTCACCGTGGCCCCGCTGTTCCTCGGAACGACGCCTTTCCCGACGTACATGTTCCTTTTGAGCATGCTCATGGGCGTCGGTTTCCTCATCGCGGGCGCCGGAGTGCTGCAAGCGGTCTCAGCGGGGCGCAGGAAGGCGCGAGAGGCGCGTTCTTAGCGGTCGGCCGGGCCTTCGGCGCGACCGTTGGCGTATATGGCCAGCCACTCCGGGAACGCCGTCAGATCCGTGAGGACGACGTCGGCGCCCGCCTCGCGCAGCTCCCGGGCGTCGCAGGGACCGGTCGCCACGGCCACGGAGTACGCCCGTGCCGTGCGCGCGCCGCGTACGTCGCCGGTGTGGTCGCCGACGTAGACATCGGCGCCGTGCTCGCGCAGGGCGTCCGCCTTGGCCTCGGCCCACAGGTTGCCGACGACCGCGTCGGGCTCGATGCGCAGGTGCTTCATATGCAGCTTGGCGTTCGGCTCGTACTTGGCGGTGACGACGATCGCCCGCCCGCCGGCCGCCCGCACGGCCTCGATCGCCTGGCGGGCGCCGGGCATCGCGGGGGTCGCGGTGATGGCGATGTCGACGTACATCGCCCGATAGAGATCGGCGACGGCGGGGATGTCGTCCGCCGGGAACCAGTACGCCAACTCCTCCTCGAGCGGCGGCCCGAGCCGCGTGACCGCGAGATCCGCGTCGACGTACGTCCCCGTGCGTGCCGTCAGCTCCCGGTAACAGGCGTGGATGCCCGGCCGCGAGTCGATCAACGTCATGTCGAGATCAAACCCGACGGTCAGCCCAGAAGAGGTCATGCCTCCCATTGTGACGGGGCGCATGTGGTTGCTCGCGCGGTTCCCCGCTCCCCGTGCTTCTGCCTTCAGGGGCACGGGGAACCGCGCGACAAGCCCCCACCGGCCCGCAGAAAATCCCCGGTCAACGCGCCCGCTGCGAGCGCCACAAGAGGTAGAGGGCCGACCCGACGGCCGCCACCCGCACCACCCACGGCCAGGTCTCCGCGACCGCCGCGTTCATCTGCCCCTGAACGATGGGGTCACCCCACCGCCCATCGGCACGCCCCCACAGCCAGACGACACCCCCCGCCGCAGCCAGCCCCGGAATGATCACCACGGCCCACTTCGACTCGTTCTGCGACAACCTCCGCGAGAGATACGCGATCAACCACCCCGCCGCCAACGGCACCAGACTGCCGACGACCGCCCCTGCCACCAACAACCCCGCCGCCAACAGCAGAAGCGGATTGCTCCAGCCCCCGCCGAGCGGCCGCAGACGGGGAAGACGGCGGCGCCTGGCACCGGTCTCGTCCGCCTCCGGCGCTGACGGCTCGGAGGGCGCGGAGGGTCCAGACGGCGCGGCGGCCCCCGGCACCGTCTTCTCGACCGACCGGCCCTTCCCTCCCGCCTCGGTGTCCCGCACGGGCGGCGGCTTCAACAGCTCGGGAATCTCCACGCCCCCGACGAACCCCGGTACCGCGTCCCCGAGCCCGAACTCCCCACCCCCGAACCCACCCCCGCCGGATCCCCCGCCCCCGACCTGCCACCAGTCCGGCCGCGCCACCCCGTTCCCCAGCTCGTGCTCGGGCGCGAGATGCGGCGGGGAGGGCCCGTCGTCAGGGGCGACCGCCGGCTCCGTCCGCCGCGGCCGGGGCACCCCTCGACGCCGCAGCCCCTTGGTGAGCCCACCGGCCCACCCCGTGGCCTCGTCGTCGACATCCGCGGCCGTCACCCGCTGCACAGGCACGGCCGTCCGCGGCTCGGGCACGTCACCGGACCCGCCCGCGGCGGCCACGACCTCGTCGGGGCTGCCGAGCCGGGAGATGATGCGGCGCACGGCGACCGGGCTGTCCACCGGCGCCTTCGCCCGGGCCCGGTCGATCTCGTCCCGCAGCGCCGACACCAGCCGCATCCGGGTCGCCGACGGCAACTGCTGTTGCTGAGCCAGATCACCGACCCGGCTCAGATACTCGTAGACGACCTGGTCACTCTCAATCCCCACGAGGCCCCTCCGGGGTACATCCGGTTGTGAACCGACCGTATCGCGCCCCGTAAGGGGTGCCGGGAACGGCGCGAGCAACCACAGCGCGACCCGCAGCCGCCAACGACCGCGCACCCCCACCCCACTGGGCACACCCGCTACCGTTGACCGGATGAGCACCGAGGAGCCCACCCCCGCGCCCCTGAGCGGAGCCCCCCGCTCGCTGGCCGAAGCCCTGCGCGCAAGGGACGACGGTTCGCTGGCCGTGCTGCTCCGCGCGCGGCCGGACCTCATCACGCCGGTCCCCACCGACCTCACCCAGCTCGCCACCCGCGCCGGCACCCGCGCCTCGGTCGTGCGGGCGCTCGAACGGCTGGACCGGTTCGCCCTCCAGACGGCGCAGGCGCTGGCCGTGGCCGCGGACCCGGCGTCGTACGACGAACTGAGCGACCTCCTGGCCGGGCACAGCGGCGACCCGGCCGTCGCCGCCGCGCTCCCCCGTGCCCTCGGCACGCTTCGCGAACAGGCCCTCGTGTGGGGCCCGGACGACCGGCTCCGTCTCGTCCGTACCGCCCGTGAGCTGCTCGCGCCGTCCCCGCAGCACCCCTCCCCCACCGGGCTCGGGCCGACGGTCGCGGAGGCCACGGCCGGGATGTCGCCGGGGCGGGTGCAGGAGATCGTCACCACGGCGGGGCTGGCGACCACCCACGACTCCGTGTCGGCCGTCGCCGCCCTCACCGGGCTCTTCACCGACCGCGCCCGTATGTCCGCCCTGCTCGACGGCGCCCCCGCCGAGGCGGTGGAGGTCCTCTCGCGGCTGGTCTGGGGACCGCCGTACGGCCAGGTCACCGCCAGTCCGGCCGCCCATCTGCGCTGGCTCCTCGACCGCGGCCTGCTGCTGCCCACCGCGCCCGGCACGGTCGTCATCCCCCGCGAGGTCGCCCTGCATCTGCGCGGAGGCCGGGCGCACCGGCGGACCGACCCCGTCGCGCCCCCCGTCGAGGCCGCCGGCGACCACCGTCCACAGGTTGTGGACGCGACGGCGGCCGGCCAGGCGTACACCGCGCTGGCGACCGTCGAGGAACTGCTGAAGGACTGGGACGAGGGCGGGCCGGGCGTGCTGCGGGCCGGAGGGCTGAGCCTCCGCGACCTGAAGCGGACCGCCGTCGCCCTCGACGTCCCCGAGCCGGTCGCCGCCTTCTGGGTCGAACTCGCCTACGCCGCCGGACTGTTGGCCTCCGACGGCGAGGCCGACGAGCGGTACGCCGCCACGCCCGCGTACGACGAGTGGCTGGAGCTGCCCCCCGCCGAGCGCTGGACACGGCTCGCCACGGCCTGGCTGACGGCGACCCGTACGGCCGGGGTGGTCGGGGAACGGGACGCCAAGGACCGGACGTTGTCGGTGCTGGGCCCCGGCCTGGACCGTTCGGCCGCCCCGGAGGTACGCCACCGGGTGCTGACCCTGCTCGCCGGGCTCCCGGAGGGCACGTCGCCCGCCCCCGACTCCGTACTGGCCCGACTGCGCTGGGAGCGCCCCACTCGTGGCCATCAGCCCGAGGGCGCCCAGGGCCCGCAGGACCTGCGCACCCGGCTCGCCCGGTGGACCCTGTCGGAGGCCGAGTCGCTCGGGATCACGGGCCGTGGGGCGCTGTCGACGCACGGGCGCGCCCTGCTCGGGCCGGCGAACGAGGCCCCGGCCGATGGTGGCGGCCTGCCGGAGACTCCCGGCGACAGGCTCCCCGCCCACCACGCCACCTCCCCCGACCCCGCCCTCGAACTGGCAGCTGCCGCCGCCCGCGCCGCCCGGCTGCTGGCCCCCCTTCTCCCCGAGCCGCTCGACCACGTCCTGCTCCAGGCGGACCTGACGGCCGTGGCGCCGGGCCCGCTGAAGCGCCCGCTGGCCGAGACGCTGGGCGTGCTCGCGGACGTGGAGTCGAAGGGTGGCGCGACGGTGTACCGGTTCACGCCGGGCTCCGTACGCCGTGCCCTGGACGCCGGCCGTACCGCCTCCGACCTGCATGACTTCCTGACCTCGCACTCCCGCACGCCGGTCCCGCAGCCGCTGGCCTATCTGATCGACGATGTGGCCCGGCGTCACGGCCATCTGCGGATCGGCGCGGCCTCGGCGTATGTGCGCTGCGACGACGACACCATGCTCAGCGAGATCCTCGCCGACAAGCGGTCCCAGTCCCTCGGGCTGCGTCGGCTCGCCCCGACCGTGCTGGCCGCCCAGGCCGACCCGGCTGCGCTCCTGGACGGGCTGCGCGCGATGGGCTACGCCCCGGCCGCCGAGTCCGCGGAGGGCGACGTCCTGATCACCCGGGCGCTCGCCCACCGCACCCCGCCGCGCACCGCGCCCGAGCCCGTCCCGGACGGTCCGCCCGCCCCCGACGACACCCTCCTCGGCGCCGCGATCCGCGCCATCCGCGCCGGTGACCTGGCCTCCACCACACCCCGCAAGGAGACCGCCACCCCCGCGGCGGCCGCCGGCGGACTGCCGCGCACCAGCTCCGCCGAGACGCTCGCCACCATGCAGGCCGCCGTCCTCACCGGCGAGGCCCTCTGGATCGGCTACGTCAACGCCGAGGGCGCCGCCAGCCAGCGCGTCATCGCCCCGGTCCGCGTCGAGGGCGGCTTCGTCACGGCGTACGACCACACGGCGGACGAGGTGCGGACGTACCCGCTGCACCGGATCACAGGGGTCGCGGAGCTGGCGGACGACGCGGGCTGAGCCCTGACTCAGGAAAGTTGATCAAGCTGCCGCGTGGGTGTCACCCCTTCGGGCGTATGCGGCAGTTCATGCAGGCCAGGGCAGGTTCTCCCGCGATCGGGCGATCGTGTGGCGCTGTCGGCATCCCCTCGCGGGGCCATGGACAGCCACCCTGTGTGCCGTTCGCGATCCCGTGATCACTTCCTGCGTCCGAAAGGCCCTACGTCCGCCATGCGTACCGTCACCATCACCCTTCTGGCCGCCGTCGCCGCCGTCGCCGTACTCGTCTCCCCCGCCTCCCCCGCCTCAGCGGCGGCCCCCCTGCCCGTACCCGAGCTCGGCACGCTGGTCGGCGAGGGCCTGACCGTGGAGGGGCCGCTGGTGCAGAACGTCAGCCTGCTCAAGTAACGGTTCACGTGGTGCGCCGCAGCCGGTAGCTGTCCCCCTCCAGCCGGACCACCTCGGCGTGGTGGGCGAGTCGGTCGACCAGCGCCGGGGCGGCCCCGCCGAGGATCTCGTCCCAGCGGGCGAGCGGGCGGTCGCTGGTCACGATCAGCGAGGCCCGCTCGTAGCGGTGCGCGACCAGACGGAAGAGGAGCCGGGCGGTGTCCGTGTCGAAGGGGAGGTAGCCGACCTCGTCGACGATCAGCAGGGGGCAGGAGTCGAGCGCGGACAACTCCTCGGCCAGCCGTCCCTCGTCCCGGGCCCCGGCCAGCCGTACGGCCCACTCGGCGGCGGTCCCGAACAGCACCCGGTGCCCGGCCTGACAGGCCCGGACGCCGAGCCCGATCGCGAGATGCGTCTTGCCGGTCCCGGGGGCCCCGACGAACACCACGTTCCGCCCGGCCCCGACGAAGTCCAGCGTCCCGAGCCGGGCGAGTGCCTGCCGGTCGAAGGACCGCAGATGCCCGTGGTCGAACCCCTCCAGCGACTTCCGCGCGGGAAAACCGGCGGTACGCAGCCGGTACTCGGCCCCCGGCTCCCCCTCCCCAGGGCCCGGACCACCCCGCCCGTACGCCACCGCCCGCGCCCCACGCGACACGACCCGCGTCTCGTACGGCCCCGCCTGGGCCGGGATGGGCAACGCACCCGGGGGCAGGGCGGGGACGGTGGTGCGGGGCGCGTAGACGGTGGAGGTGGGGCCGGACGGGTCGGAGGAGCCGGAGGGCGCGGAGGAGCCAGAGGGGTCGGAGGGGTCGGAGGAGTGGGAAGGGTCGGAGGAGTGGGAAGGGCTGACGGGACCGGCCGGCTGACCGGCGCCCTTCGCCCCCCTGGCCCCCTCGGCCCCCTCGGCCCTCGTGTTATCCCCATGCCCGCCCCCGTGCCCATGCCCGTGCCCGTGCTCGGAGCCTGGGCATGAGCCGTGATCCTTGCTCCCCCGCGACGCGACCATCGGCCCCGACATGTACGCGAGGATCGCCGCCGAGGCGATGAAGGCCATGTGGATGACCGTGCCCCAGAGCAGCGCGTGGCGTGAGGTGTGGTGGACGTCGACGAACATCTGGAGCAGATGGACGGACGAGATCCCCACGATGGCGGTGGCGAGCTTGACCTTCAGCACGTTGGAGTTGACGTGCGAGAGCCATTCGGGCTGGTCACGGTGGCCCTGGAGGCCGATACGGGAGACGAAGGTCTCGTAACCGCCGACGATGACCATGATCAGCAGGTTGGCGATCATGACGACGTCGACGAGCTTGAGCACCGCGAGCATCACGTACGTCTCGGTGGCATGCCCGGTCACGCACTTGAGGATTAACGTCCACAACTCGTTGAAGAACTTGTAGACGTACACCCCCTGCGCCGCCACCAGCCCGAAGTACAGCGGGGCCTGGAGCCAGCGGGTGGCGAACAGGGCGTAGCCGAGCGTGGTGCCCTGCGGGGACGGGTCCGTCGGAGTGGTTGGGCGCACGGTTCGCATTCTTCGGAACCGGAGCCGTAAATCTGAATTCCCGCCACTCATTGGAATGAATAGACATTAAGTAGGACAGGCGTCGGTGGCGGTGACGGGCGTCACCCGTCATCGGCCCTCGATCAGGCACACTGGACGTTTGACCGCAGCGAAAGGGTGTCGCGCGTGAATGGTCCACTCATCGTCCAGTCCGACAAGACCCTGCTCCTGGAGGTCGACCACGAGCAGGCGGACGACTGTCGTCGGGCGATCGCGCCGTTCGCCGAGCTGGAGCGGGCTCCCGAGCACATCCACACCTACCGGCTGACGCCGCTCGGGCTGTGGAACGCGCGGGCCGCCGGGCATGACGCCGAGCAGGTCGTGGACGCGCTGGTGCAGTACAGCCGGTATCCGGTGCCGCACGCGCTGCTGGTGGACGTCGCCGAGACGATGGACCGCTACGGCCGTCTCACCCTGTCCAAGCACCCGACGCACGGTCTTGTCCTCACCACCACCGACCGGCCGGTGCTGGAGGAGATCCTGCGCTCGAAGAGGGTCGCTCCGCTCGTCGGGGCCCGGATCGACCCGGACACGGTCGCCGTGCACCCCTCCGAGCGCGGTCAGATCAAGCAGACGCTGCTGAAGCTGGGCTGGCCGGCCGAGGACCTCGCCGGTTACGTCGACGGTGAGGCGCACCCGATCGAGCTGCACGAGGACGGTTGGGCGCTGCGGCCGTATCAGAAGCAGGCGGTGGAGAACTTCTGGCACGGCGGCAGCGGGGTGGTCGTGCTCCCTTGTGGTGCGGGCAAGACCCTCGTCGGCGCCGGTTCCATGGCCCAGGCGAAGTCGACCACGCTGATCCTGGTCACGAACACCGTCTCCGCCCGGCAGTGGAAGCACGAGCTGGTGAAGCGGACCTCGCTGACCGAGGACGAGATCGGCGAGTACAGCGGTACGAAGAAGGAGATCCGCCCGGTCACCATCGCCACCTACCAGGTGCTGACGACCCGGCGGAAGGGCGTCTATCCGCACCTGGAGCTGTTCGACTCCCGTGACTGGGGCCTCATCGTCTATGACGAGGTGCATCTCCTGCCTGCTCCGGTCTTCAAGTTCACCGCCGATCTTCAGGCGCGGCGGCGGCTGGGCCTGACCGCGACCCTCGTCCGCGAGGACGGGCGTGAGTCGGACGTGTTCTCCCTCATCGGGCCCAAGAGGTTCGACGCGCCCTGGAAGGAGATCGAGGCGCAGGGCTATATCGCGCCCGCCGACTGCGTCGAGGTCCGGGTGAACCTCACCGACTCCGAGCGGCTCGCGTACGCCACCGCCGAGCAGGAGGAGAAGTACCGCTTCTGCTCGACGACCGCGACCAAGCGGAAGGTGACGGAGGCGATCGTCCGCCGCTTCGCCGGTCAGCAGATCCTGGTCATCGGGCAGTACATCGATCAACTCGACGAGCTGGGCGCCCACTTGAACGCGCCGGTCATCAAGGGCGAGACGTCCAACGCGCAGCGGGAGAAGCTCTTCGACGCGTTCCGCGAGGGCGAGATCAACGTCCTGGTCGTGTCGAAGGTCGCGAACTTCTCGATCGACCTGCCGGAGGCCACGGTCGCCATCCAGGTCTCGGGCACCTTCGGCTCCCGCCAGGAGGAGGCCCAGCGTCTCGGCCGCGTCCTGCGCCCCAAGGCGGACGGCCACCAGGCCCACTTCTACTCGGTCGTCGCCCGCGACACCATCGACCAGGACTTCGCGGCCCACCGCCAGCGCTTCCTGGCGGAACAGGGCTACGCCTACCGGATCATGGACGCGGACGAGCTGCTGACCGAGGGCTGAGCCCCAGGTCGGCCATCAGGGAGGGAGCGGGCGGGCGCCGCCTCACCGGCTGTGTATGCCCGCCTCCTCCGCGTACTCGCCGAGCACGACCACGCCGAACGCGGCGCCCGCGAACACCTTGATCGCGCGAAGGACGTCGGCCATGCGGTGGCGGTGGTGGGTGTTGTCGATACCGGTGGCGCCGGACGGGGGGCCGGGGCGACCGGAGGCCTGGGCTGGGATGAAGGTCGCTGCACTCATGTATCCATAGTGGAACGGCCACCTTTGGATTACGTCGGTCTATGGATTGAATCCGCTGAGCCCTCGGCTCACTCTCAGGTCTCCCCGTCCCCTAGTACCTGCGCCGTACGCACCCCCTAGGGGTACGACGAGGCCACTCCCCAGGGGTACAGAGGGCCGCCCAGAAGTACGGAGGGCCGCGAAATCCATTGGCCCCCGCCCCCGCCCCTCACCTACACTCTCCGCTCTTGCCCGCCTCCCTCACGTGGAGCGCCGCCGCCCGGACGGAAACCGGCCGGTTCTCACAGACCACGCTCAGTCGTCGCCCGGAGGCACTCCGTTGTCCACGTCCGTAGACCCTCTCTCCCGCGAACGTTCGCACCTCGCCGCCTCCCGTTCCGCCCTGCGGGCCATGCGGGAGGACGTGGAGGCGCTGGACATCCGGGACGTCACCGCGAACTGGGTGAACGCCGAGGTGCTGGCCCACCAGATCGGCGAGCGGATCAAGGCCCTCGCCGATCTCAGCGACACCCCGCTCTTCTTCGGCCGCCTCGACTATCTGCACGCTCCCGGCGCCGCCAAGGCCGAAGGCGCCGAGGGCGAGCGGTTCTACATCGGGCGGCGGCACGTCCACGACGCCGACGGCGACCCCATGGTCATCGACTGGCGCGCCCCCGTCTCCCAGCCCTTCTACCGCGCCTCCAAGACGGACCCGCTGGACATCGGGCTGCGCCGCCGCTTCGGCTACACCGGCGGCGACCTCACGGCGTACGAGGACGAGCACCTCTCCGACCCCGCCGAGGAGGCGGCCACCAGCAAGCTGCTCCAGCAGGAGATCGAGCGCCCGCGCGTCGGCCCGATGCGCGACATCGTGGCGACGATCCAGCCCGAGCAGGACGAGATCGTCCGCTCCGACCTCGCCGGTTCCCTCTGCGTCCAGGGCGGCCCCGGCACCGGTAAGACCGCCGTCGGCCTGCACCGGGTCGCCTACCTCCTCTACGCCCACCGCGAGCGCCTCGCCCGCACCGGCACCCTCGTCATCGGCCCGAACAAGTCCTTCCTGCACTACATCGAGCAGGTCCTCCCGGCCCTCGGCGAGCTGGAGGTCAAGCAGGCGACGGTCGACGACCTCGTGGCCCATGTGGAGGTGCGGGGGACGGACGAGGCGGCCGCCGCCGTCATCAAGGGCGACGCCCGCATGGCCGAGGTGCTCCGCCGTGCCGTCCGCTCGCACGTCACGCTCCCCACCGAGGGCGTCGTGGTCGTGCGCGGCTCCCGCCGCTGGCGCGTGGCGGCGTACGAACTCGAGGAGATGGTGCGGGAGTTGCTGGACCGCGACATCCGCTACGGCGCCGCCCGCGAGGCCCTGCCGCAGCGGATCGCGCACGCCGTGCTGGTGCAGATGGAACGATCCGGCGAGGCCCCCGACGACCGCGTCCAAGACGCGGTGGCCCGGAGCGCCGCCGTGAAGGCCGCCGTCAAGGAGATCTGGCCGCCGGTCGACCCCGCCAAGCTCGTCCTGCGCCTCCTCGCCGACGCCGAATTCCTGGCCGTGCACGCGGACGGCGTCCTCACCGAGGACGAGCGGAAGACGATCCTCTGGACCAAGCCGGCCCGCAGCGTGAAGGCCGCCAGGTGGTCCGCCGCCGACGCCGTACTGATCGACGAGACCACCGACCTGGTGCAGCGCACGCACTCCCTCGGGCATGTCGTGATCGACGAGGCGCAGGACCTGTCCCCCATGCAGTACCGCGCGGTCGGCCGCCGCTGCACCACCGGTTCCGCGACCGTCCTCGGCGACCTCGCGCAGGGCACGACCCCCTGGGCGACCAGGAGTTGGCAGGAGGCCTTGACCCATCTGGGCAAGGCGGAGGCGCACATCGAGGAACTGACCGCCGGTTTCCGCGTCCCCACCGACGTCATCACCTACGCCTCCCGGCTCCTCCCCCACATCGCCCCCGGCCTGACCCCGGTCGCATCGATCCGTGAGAACCCGGGCTTCTTCGCCGTACGGGACATCACGGAGGACTCCCAGGTCATCGGCGCCTGCGAGGAGTTGCTGCGCAACGAGGGCTCGATCGGGCTCATCGCCGCCGACGCCCGCGTCCCCGCCCTCGCGGAGGCGCTCACGGCGGCCGGCCTCGGCTTTCTCGCACCGGGCGAGGAGACGACGTACGAGACCCGCCTGACCCTCGTACCGGCGTCGCTCGCGAAGGGTCTGGAGTACGACTACGTGGTGCTCGACGAGCCCCAGGCCGTCGTGGACGGCGAGCCGGACGAGCGGACGGGCCTGCGCCGTCTGTACGTGGCGCTCACGCGCGCGGTGTCGGGCCTGATCGTGACCCACGCGGCCCCGCTGCCGCCCCAACTCGCCCAGCCGTAGGACGAAGCGGCCCCCGGTGGTCGAAACCACCGAGGGCCGCGGCAGGCCGTACGTGTTACCCGGCCTACTTGAACTTCTTGCTGGTCGCCAAGTAGACCTCCTTGGCGTTCTTGCCGAGGCGCGGGCCGGTGATGAAGGTGGCCCGGTCGCTCAGCGAGTTGTTGGAGACCAGGTAGGTCTTGCCCTTGTAGCTCGTGAACCAGGGGCCGCCGGAGGCGCCGCCGTTCATGGTGCAGCCGACCATGTACTGGGCCGGGTACTTGCTCGGGTAGCTGTAGCCGAGCACGAAGCGCTTGGTGGCGCCCTGGCAGTGGTACATCTTCGAGCCGTCGTACTGGGCCTCGGCCGGGTAGCCGCGGACCTTCATGTTCTTGACCTTGTTGGCGGCCGGGGCGTTGAACCACACCGGCAGCGCCGTACCGACCCGCTCCTCCAGCGACTTGGCGCCCTTCTCCGGCTTCACGTGCAGGACGGCGTAGTCGTACGCGGCGGCCACGGTGCCCTGGCTGGCGTCACCGCCCTTGATCCAGGAGCCGGAGGTGGTGGCCCAGTCGGCCCAGTAGATGCCGTACGGGGAGACGCTGCTCGCGCGGTAGTTGTTCGACGCCTGGGTGATGTTCAGCTTGGCGGTGTTGTTGAAGGACGGCACGAAGGCGATGTTGCGGTACCAGCCGCCGCTCTTGCCGGCGTGCACACAGTGCCCGGCGGTCCACACCATGTTCGACTTGCCCGGGTGTGCCGGGTCCTTCACGACCGCGGCGGAGCAGACGCTGGAGCCCTGCGGGGTGGTGAAGAAGAGCTTGCCGACCGGGGCGGCGTACTTGTGGTACGTGGCCTTGACCTTGGCGGCGTTCTGCTTCTTGACCGTGCCGTCGGGCATCCACGCCTGGGTCGTCTTGCCGCCGCCCTTGGCCGCGGTGCCGGCCTCGGCGACCGACGGCAGCTGCGCCATGTTCTCCTTGGCCTCGGCGATCCGCTCGGGCGTCCAGAAGTCCTCGATGTAGGGGTTGGCGAAGTCCTCCGCCTTGGACGCCCATGTGCCGAAGTCCTGCCAGCCGCCGTTCTTCCACTGCGCCAGCGCGTCGGCGGAGAGCTCGGTGGGCACTCCCTCGGGCAGCTTGAAGTCGCCGAGCTTCGAGTCACCGCCGTCCGAACCCGTGTCGACGTCACCCGTGTCGACGTTCGACTCGGCGTTCGACGAAGCCGATGCCTTCGTTCCCTCGTCCTCGGTCTTGCTGCAGGCCGTGGTGGTGACCATGACCGCGGCGATCACGGCGGCGGCGGCCGCGATGCCGCGGCGGCGTATGAACGGCTTCGCCGGATTGGTCGACTTGGTCGGCTTGGATGACATGGATGGCATGGATGGCATGGAGTGCCCGTCCCCCTGTGACTGATTCTTGTCATGCCCCCGCTTGACTGGGGCGAGCACAACTATGCACGTGGGAGTGGGGAGTTCGATCTCCCTGAGGCCTCTGCCGACCAGTCCGCACACAACAACTACGTGGCGGATATCGATCCGTGATGTGACGCGGGGTCATCTCCCCATGGACGCCATTAGTTGAATCGTCATCACTCCGACACCTCCCGCCCCTTGTGGGCTACTGGCAAGTAAAGACAACCTGACCTGCGCATGCCACTTCATTCCCCGGCTCCCGGCCGTCACCCCCGCGCCGCGGTCCAACAGGAGGACGCAGTGAAGAGAGTGAAGACAAGCTCCCGCATCCGCAGGTCGGCCCTGGTCGTCACAGGCGCCCTCGCTCTGGTCGTCGGCGCCGCCGGCAGCGCGTTCGCCGCCCCGCCCGGCGCTCTGCCCGGCAACGCCGAGACGCTGGAGAAGACCTGGCAACCGGCGTTCGACTACGACACGGACGGCTGTTACCCGACCCCCGCGATCGGCCCCGACGGCACGATCAACGGCGGCCTGAAGCCGACCGGTTCGCTCAGCGGCGACTGCCACGACGCGTCCGACCTCGACAACACCAACAGCTACTCGCGCTACAAGTGCAACAACGGCTGGTGCGCGATCATGTACGACCTCTACTTCGAGAAGGACCAGGCGCTCGCCAACAGCAGCATCGGCGGCCACCGCCACGACTGGGAGCACGTCGTCGTCTGGGTCCAGAACGGCACGGCCCAGTACGTCTCGACGTCCAACCACGGCGGCTTCACCGTGCACGCCGCGTCCACGGTCCGCTGGGACGGCAGCCACGCGAAGGTCGTCTACCACAAGGACGGCGCCAGCACGCACTGCTTCCGCCTCGCGGGCTCGGGCGACGAGCCGCCGGAGAACCACAAGGGCACCTGGCAGTACCCGACGCTCGTCGGCTGGAACGGCTACCCGTCGACCACCCTCCGCGACAAGCTCTCCGCGTACGACTTCGGCAGCGCCAACTTCGGCCTGAAGGACGGCAGCTTCAACGGCAACCTGTCGAAGGCGATGCCGTCGGGGATCTCGTTCGACCCCAACGCCTGACCTCTACCGGACGGGTGCGTCCAGTGCCGTACGCCATTCCCGTACGGCACTGGCGTCTACGGGTGCGGTCCAGCCGCCCGGGCGGGCCGCGCCGCCGATGTGAAAGGCGTCCACGCCGGCGGCGCGCAGGCGGGGGAGATGGTCGAGCCGCAGGCCGCCACCGGCCATGAGTCCCTGGGCGTAGCCGGGGGCGCCGCGCCGGGAGGCCTCGGTGATCAGGGTGCCCATCCCGTCGTCGACCCCCGTTGTCGACCCCGCCGAGAGATAGGTGTCGAGGCCCGGCAGATCGGCGAGCTGTTTGCGGAGGGCGTCGCGGTCGGCGGCGCGGTCGATGGCGCGGTGGAAGGTCCAGGGGCAGCCGTCCAGTTCGGCGACGATTCGTTCGACGGCGGGGAGGTCGGGCGCGAGGTCGTCGTCGAGGAAGCCGAGTACGAACTCTTCGGCCCCGGCGGCACGCAGCTCGCACGCGGCCCTGACGAGCGGGCCCGTATCCCCGGCGGCGAACCCGTCCCCGAGCCTCAGCATCACACGTACGGCGATATCGACGGCGGTCCTGACCTCGACGAACGTCCCCACGGACGGCGTGAGCCCGTCTGCCGCCATGTCGGTGACCAACTCCAGCCGATCGGCTCCGCCGGCCTGGGCGGCGATGGCGTCCTCGGGGGTGAGGGCGATGACCTCCAGGAGTGCGGGCGGGGGCATGGGGGCCTTCTTTCTCGACGGGAACAGGTCTAGTCCAATTTATAACAAGCCTGTTTGTCAAACCCCGCGATCACCATTCGCGCACGGACGGCCACTCTCCGCACCTACTCTCAAATCGGCGCAGTTCAACAAGACCGGCTGCCCGAGAGGGAGTTGCCCGATGCCCAAGCCGAAGACCCTCGACCCGTCCCAGTCCACGCGCGCCATGTACGGCGCGGAACTCCGTCACCGGCGCGAACGGGCCGGGATGTCCCAGGAGGAACTGGGGACCGCGATGTTCATCAGCGCGTCGTTCGTCAGCATGCTGGAGGCGGGCATCCGACGGATGCGGCCGGAGTTCGCAAAGGTGGCGGACGAGGTTCTGGACGCGGACGGGTTCTTCGCGCGGAACCTGGAGGCGGCGAGGAATTCGCCGTACGAGCACCATTTCGCCGACGTGGTGGAGTTCGAGGGCCTGGCCCAGACGATCAAGGACTGGGCGCCGATTCTGGTCCCCGGCCTGCTCCAGACGGCGGCGTACACGCGGGCGGTGGTCCGGGCGTACGACCCGGTCCTGACGGAGGACGTCGTGGAGGAGCGGGTGGCTGCCCGCCGGGCCCGGGCGCACATCTTCAAGGACCCGACGAAGCCGCGGTACTGGGCGGTGCTGGACGAGATGGTCGTACGCCGCCCGGTGGGTGGACCGGCGGTCATGGCGGATCAGTTGCGGCACATCGCGGCGATGGCGAGGCACCACCGGATCATCGTCCAGGTGCTGCCGCTGGCGGAGGGGGCGAATGCGGGAATGGAAGGCATCTTCAAGTTGATGACGTTCGAGGACGCCCCTCCCCTCGTCTACAACCAAGCGTCCGAAACTGGGCGCCTGTTCGACGAACCGGCTGTGGTGACCCGGTCCACGCTGACCTACGATCTGCTTGGGGGTACGGCGCTGTCGCCTGGCGTGTCCCTCGACCTGATCGAGCAGGCGGCCAAGGAGTACGAGGATGCGCAACGCTCCCGATCTGAGGACCGTGACCTGGCGTAAGAGCAGCCACAGCGGCGGAACCAGCGCCGAGTGCGTCGAAGTGAGTGACGACCTCCCCGGCCTCGTCCCCGTCCGCGACAGCAAGAACCCGACCGGCGGCGTACTGCTCTTCGGGGCCGCCGCCTGGTCCCGCTTCGTGGCGGCGGCCCTCGAACGGTGACTCACCTTCGGGAATGCCTTCAGTAAATGGTGATCTGCTCGATCTTGTGGACCTTGCCGCTGGGGGAACCGGACGCGAGGCCGAGGTCGAAGGCGTACCACTTGGGAAGTCGGCCCGAGTCCCACAGTGGGCCACCCAGGACCGTGCGGTACTTGAAGCTCACTTCGTTGTTGCCGGTGCTCGTCCAGCCCACGCCGTAAATGGCGACGTCCATGGTGCCGGCGTTGGCGAAACAGGGATTGACCCCGTCGACCTCGAAGTAGAAGAAGTCGTTCCTGCCTGCGCAGTCCACCCTGTTGATGGCGTGGGCGGGGAGGGCGGTCGCGAGGGTGGCCGCCATCGCGGCACCGGTGACACCGACGAAGCGCAGGGCGCGACGAGTGATCGAACGGTTCATCAAAGGCTCCTCTGGTTCGCACAGTTGAGAGAAGTGGGATCCGGCCAGTGAGACTGGTCTGAGGCCGATCAGGTTGCCAAGACAAGGCAAAGTCATCGGTGAATGCCCTTGAGTTCAAGGGCAAGTGCCCCTGCGTGCACAGTCAATTGCCCTGGCCACACTCGGGCTTCCCCACCGGAATTGCGCGCCAGATGTCCCGCTGTACGCTCTGCCCGATCAATTCCGGCTCCAAGCTTCACGATCGATGCAGAGGGAAGTCATGCGCAGAATCACGGCGGCCGTCGCAGCCGGCCTGATGACATTCGCCGGACTGGCGGCGGCGAACGCCCCGGCGGAGGCCGCGACCACGGCCGAAGCCGAATACGTCGCGCTCGGCGACTCGTACGCGTCCGGCGTCGGCGCGGGCTCGTACGACCCGGCGAGCGGCGACTGCAAACGGAGCACGAAGAACTATCCGCACCTGTGGGCGGCAGCTCACCCCAAGTACGCGTTGAAGGACGTCACCTGCAGCGGGGCGACCATCGCGGACATCCGCGACAACCAGTTGTCGGCGCTGAGCTCTACGACCAACCTCGTCACGCTCACGGTGGGCGGCAACGACGCCCAGTTCTCGTCGGTGGTCAAGGGCTGCGTCACCGAGAGCGACAGCTACTGCCAGACGGCCACGTCGTGGATGTCGTACTACGCCAGGAACCAGCTGGTGGGTGAACTGACCAGCCTCTACAAGGACATCAAGACGCGCTCACCCAAAGCCCTGATACTCGTCTTCGGCTACCCGCAGACGCTCTCCATGAGTGGCGCGTGCAGCCCGATCGAGTTCAGCCCCGCCAAGCGCACGGCGATGAACGGGCTGGCGGACGCGCTGGCCGAGGGCACCAAGCAGGCGGCGACCAACGCGAGCGCGTACTTCATCGACATGCGCAAGCAGTTCGAGGGGCACGGCGCCTGCGGCTCCTCGCCGTGGGTCCACAGCGTCAACCTGGCGGACCAGACCGAGTCCTTCCACCCCAACGCGGCGGGCCACGAGAAGGGCTACGCGGCGAAGTTCAGCGCCACCTGGGGCTGACCTCCACCACTCCCACTACTCCACGCACCGTCAACCTCCGCTTACCATGAGTATGTTGACAGCATCGCCGGAATGTATGACGGGGACGCATCGGGCGGGGGGCGAGGCGTGGTGTCCGGGAACTCCGAAAACTCCAAGAACTCCGAGAACACGAGCGCTCACCACAACACCGTGAGCGGCGGACGGCAGCACGGCACCGTCACCCAGGCCCACACCATCACCAACACCAACACCCAGTCCCACAACACCACGACCACGACCACGAATCTGTGGTTCGACCTCTCGCAAGCGGCCTCGGTGTCGCCCGGCGCGTGGCTCCTGGGGCTGGAGTTGCTGGGGCTCGGCGCCGCCGCCTGGTTCTGGCCGGGCGGCCCGCTGAGCCAGTACGCCGTGTTCGGCATCCTGTGCGCGTCCGCTCTCGCCACCGCGGGCTGGTCCGTCGTGATCGCCCGGTCGGGCAACGACGAGGGCCGCGCCGACCAGGACTCCGCCGACGGCGGCGACGGCGAACCGATGGACGCGGCCCAGCGGCTGGCCAGGGAACGGATGGCGAAGCGGCGCAGGCTCCTCGCCCGCGTCGCGCTCCCCGTCACGTCCGTTCTCTTCGCCGTCGCCGGGCTGCTCGCCTTCCAGCACGTGGTCGCCACCGGCGAGATCCCTACCGAGGTCCGAATCCGGGGCAGCCAGCTGTTGCAGGGCCCGCGCTCCACGCCCCTCACCCTGGTGGTGCCCGCGCCCGAGGAGCCCCGCGAGAAGCTGCGCCTCGAACTGACCCTGGCCGACTACGACGACTCGACCGGCACCTGTGTCCACAAGACGACGGCCACCGTCACGGCGGCCACCCCGGGTGTCACTCCGAACAGAAAGGAGATGACCGCCGAGGACACCGTCGACTTCGACCTCGGCGGCAACAAGGGGCCGCTCCGCTTCCAGGTCACCGTGCGCACCGAGGCGAACTGCACGATGCGCCTGGCGAAGGCGACCGGAACGCTCCACAACTGACGGCAGGAAGAGCAGCACGGACAGGAGTGAGAAGCACATGGCGGTACGCACAGTGACCATGGCGGCCGTGGTGGCCCTGCTGTGGCCGCTCGCCACGGGTTGTTCCTCCGAGGAGTCGATGTTCGACGACGGCAAGGTGCACGTAGGCGCCAAGAGCGACCAGCCCGGCACCAGTTCCTCGCCGCACGACGGCGTTTACGAGGGCTTCGACATCACCGTGGCCAAGGAGCTGCTGGCCTCGGTGAAGGTCACCTCGCCGTACTTCAGCGGGGTGCTGTCCAAGAACCGCGGCCCCGCGCTGCGCAACGGCGACCTGGACCTCGTGGCCGCCACCTACTCCATCACCGCCCAGCGGATGAAACCCCGCGACGAGGGCGGGGAGGGACTCGACTTCGTGGGCCCGTACGCGTCCACCCAGCAGGGCATCCTCGTACGGGAGAAGGACTACGGGCGCTACAAGGACGACTCCGACCTCGACGGCAAGCTCGTCTGCGTCTGGAAGGGCACCACGTCCGCCGAGGAGCTGAAGAAACCGGCGTACGACAAGATCCGGCTCCGCGAGGAGGAGGACGCCAAGTACTGCATGAAGGCCCTGCTGGCGAAAGAGGTGGACGCCGTCTCCACCGACCAGTTGATCCTGTACGGCTTCATGGAGGCGGAGCCCGGGCTCAGGGTCGTACCGGGCATCAAGTTCGGGGAGCCGAACGACTACGGCATCGCCATGGCCAAGGGCCACCGCGCGGACTGCGAGCGCCTCCGCGACACCCTGCGGACGTACGTCGCCGGCAACGACTGGGAACGCGACTTCGAGAACAACCTGCCCAAGGTCCCCAAGGCCGAACGCGACGAGGCAAGGCCCACGGCCGACGAGATCGACGCCCTGTCCTGCCGGGACAAGCCGGGGAACGCGTCCGTCGACTGAGCCCGCCAGGGCCCGGCTGCCACGCCTGGAGCCCACCGGACCTCGACCGGTCGAGCCGGAGGCGCACAATGCCCTCATGCCCGCCGACCCCGAAGCCCTGCGCTCCCGCTGGCTCGACGCCCTCGTCCCGGCCCGCGAAGGCGCCCGCCACCCCGAGCCCACCCCGTACGCCGACAACCTGATCAAGCGCTGGTCGGAGCCCCAGCGCCGGTACCACACCCTCGACCACCTCACGGCGGTTCTGGACCACATCGACACGCTCGCGGACTACGCCGACGACCCGGCCGCGGTCCGCCTGGCCGCCTGGTTCCACGACGCCGTGTACCTCCCGGAACGCTCCACGAACGAGGAACGCTCGGCCCGGCTCGCCGAACGCGCCCTCCCCGAGGCCGGTGTCCCGGACGGCAGGACCCGCGAGGTCGCCCGCCTGGTCCGCCTCACCCTCACCCACGCCCCGGCCGACGACGACCACAACGGCGCCGTCCTCTGCGACGCCGACCTCGCGATCCTCGCCTCACCGCCGAAGGCCTACGCCGCGTACGCCGCCGCCGTCCGCGAGGAGTACGCCTTCGTCCCCGAGCAGGCCTTCCGCGAGGGCCGCGCGGCCGTACTCCGCCAACTCCTCGACCTGCCCCGGCTGTTCAGGACGCCGTACGGGGAGCGGGAGTGGGAGGAGCGGGCGCGGGAGAACCTGCGGGCGGAGCTGGCCACGCTCACGAAGGGCTGAGCGGGCCTCGGGCGCGGCCCCGGGAATGAGGCCCCGGGAATGAGGCCCCAGGAGTGAGGCGCCTGGAATGGGGCGCCGGGAATGGGGCCTCGTTCCCGCTGGTTGCCCATGAACATGCCCGCACCCGTCCCCAGCCCGGAATCAGCCGCGCTCCGCCCCCGCATCCCCCTCTCCGTCTACGTCCTCGGCGTCGCCGTCTTCGCGCTCGGCACCAGTGAGTTCATGCTCTCCGGGCTGCTTCCGCCCATCGCCGAAGACATGGACGTGTCCATCCCCCGGGCGGGCCTGCTGATCTCGGCGTTCGCGATCGGGATGGTCGTAGGCGCACCCCTGCTCGCCGTGGCCACTCTCCGCCTCCCTCGCCGCACGACGCTCGTCACCCTGATCACGGTCTTCGGAATCGGCCAGATCGCCGGAGCGGTCGCGCCCAACTACGAGGTGCTCTTCGCCTCCCGGGTCGTCAGCGCACTCGCGTGTGCCGGGTTCTGGGCGGTCGGGGCCGCCGTGGCCGTGGCCATGGTGCCGGTCAACGCGCGGGCCCGGGCGCTGGCCATCATGATCGGCGGGTTGTCGATCGCGAATGTGCTCGGGGTGCCTGCGGGTGCCTTCCTCGGGGAGCACCTCGGATGGCGTTCGGCGTTCTGGGCTGTCGCTGTGGCCTCCGCCGTGGCGCTCGTCGGGGTCGTCGTCCTGGTCCCCGCCATCCCTCTCCCCGACGAGCGGCCCCGGCTCGGACGCGAGGTGCGCATCTATCGCGACCCCCAGGTGTGGCTCTCCATCGGTGTCGTCGCGCTCGCCGCCGGCGGGGTCTTCTGCACGTTCAGCTATCTCGCGCCGCTGCTCACGGACGTCGCCGGGCTGGACGACGGCTGGGTGCCGACCGTGCTCGCGCTGTTCGGGATCGGGGCGATCATCGGTACGGCGATCGGCGGCCGGATCGCCGACGCGCACCTCTTCGGCGTGCTGATCAGCGGTATCGCCGCGTCCACCGTCATCCTCGTCGTCCTCGCGGTCCTCTCCGCGTACGCGGCCGCAGCCATCGTCCTCTCCTTCCTTCTCGGCGTCTCCTGCTTCTACACCGCCCCCGCCCTCAACGCCCGCATGTTCAACGTCGCCGGCGCCGCCCCCACCCTCGCCGGCGCCACCACCACCGCCGCCTTCAACCTCGGCAACACCGGCGGCCCCTGGCTCGGCGGCGCGGTCATCGACGCGGGGTTCGGGTTCGCCGCCACGGCCTGGGCGGGCGCGGCGCTCATGGCGGCGGCCATCGTCCTCACCGTCGTCTCGCTGCGGCTGCATCGCCGAAAGGGCGTCTCCCGCGTCGTCACCGGCGCCGGTACAGAGGCCGTAAATCCCGTACGTACTGACGTCTGATCCCACCTATCCTCACCGCCATGCGACCAATGGGCGGGGAACAGGTACAGCAGGCCGTCGATCACAGCCTCGCGCTGCTCGGCAAGGGGTTGGACCTGCAGCGAGGGCGACAGCGCGACTGGGCCGGTGTCAAAGCCGGGCGTCTCGACTGGAGTTGTCGCAGGACCGCCGTCCACATCGCCGAGGATCTCATCGCGTACGCGGGGCAGTTGGCCGGGCGGGCCACCTCCGCGTACGTGCCCTTCGAGCTCGCCATGGAGGACGGCAGCGGCGACGCCGACGTGCTCGACGTCATCCGGACGACCGGCGCGCTGCTCTCCGCCGCCGTCGAGGCCACGCCCCGCGAGGTGCGCGCCTTCCACCCGTACCCGTTCCGCGCGGCCGACCGCGAGGGCTTCGCGGCGATGGGCGTCGCCGAGGTGCTCCTGCACACCCACGACATCGCGGAGGGGCTGGGGCTCACGGCTGAGTACGCCCCGTCCGTCGACCTCTGCGAGTCCGTCCTCTCCCGGCTCTTCCCGCACGTCCGACCCGGCGACAACCCCTGGGCCACGCTTCTGTGGGCCACGGGACGCGGTGACCTGCCCGATCGCGCGACGGTCACCCGATGGCACTGGAGCAACCCCCTCCACATCCCCGCCGAACGCCTCACCCTCCAGGGCGTGACCCCCGCGGCCGCCGCCGACCTCGCCGAGGGCGGCACCGGCGGCTTCGAGTGGATCGAGGGCGGGCCGATCGAGGGGACGCGGGTCGGCGCCGGAATGATGTTCAAGGCGTACGAGGCGGGGGTGCACCGGCCCGAGTGGGGCATGTACGTGCTGGTGCGGGAGGCGGACGGGCTGGCCGTCGGCGCGCTCGGCCACCACGGCGCCCCCGACGAGGACGGCCGCGTCGAGGTCGGCTACGACCTGGTCGAGTCGGCCCGCGGCCACGGCTACATGACCGAGGCGTTGCGCGCGCTGGCCGACTGGGCCCGGGAGCGCGCCCGCGAGCGTGGCGACGTCAGTTCCCTCTTCGCCGTCGTCGACAAGGTCAACACCCCGTCCCAGGGTGTGGTCTCCCGCGCCGGATTCCAACTGGTGAGCGACGACTGGGCGGACGGTGATCAATTCGCGTACGAACTCCGTCTGCGCACCTGAGGTACACCGGGCCCAACCATTCCGGTTTCTTGCCCTATCCCCTGTTCCGGGCGCTCATACGGTCCTGATAATTCGGGATGTCCTGGTCGGGGGATCAGGTGAGCGGGGTCGGGGGATCGGGGGAGCACGATGAGTACGTACGGTCCTACACCCACACCACCGCCTCGGCCGGGTCCGCCGGGTCCGCCGGGTCCGAACCCCGGCCCGGGCAACGGGCAGCGCATAGCCGTCATCAGCCTGATAGTCACCAGCGCGCTCTCGCTCATCGGGATCGGCGTGACCTGGCTGGCCGACCGCGATCCGGACACCGGCCCGGAGCCGAAGCCGAACACGAGCCCCACGGGCCCCACGACCACTCGCCGCGACGACCCCGAGCCGCCGAAACCCGACCCCAGCACGCCGAGTACCGAGGTCACCGTGGTCGACGACGGCCTGACGGACGCCCAGCGCGACCTGCGCGACTCGCTCAACGAGGACCAGTGGCAGCGCGGCAGCTGCGAGCCCGACACGACGACGATCCCGGGCGCCAGGGCCGGGCTGCTCTGCACCGTGACCGTGCAGGACCCGACGTACGGCGCGATCACCGGCAAAGCCAACATCGCGCTCTACAAGAGCCAGGCCGAGATGCGGAGCGTGTTCAAGACCTACACGGGCGGCCTGCCCGACGGCAACTGCGACGACGGAGTGGGCGTCCACGGGCTCTGGAACGAGAACGACTCCACCACGCCGGGCGGCGACGTGGCCTGCTACACCAACACCAGGATGCAGTACGTCATCGCCTGCACGTACTACGAGCGCCCCGCTCTGCTCGTCATCATGGGCCCCGACTACAACTCGCTCCTCACCTGGTGGCACAACCTGGAGCCGGTCTTCAAGAACTGACCGTCGGCCCCCGCCGCTTGGGCCGCCGCAACCCCGCCCCCGTGAGCCGCCGCAGCAGCTCCTTCGACCCCACTTCCACCGCCCCGGCCCGCACCGCGTCGGCGTAGCGGTGGGACGGGATGTCGTAGTGGTCGCGCTCGAAGGCCCGCCTCGGGGCGCCCAACTCCTCGGCGAACGCGTGCAGTTCCTCGTACGAGACGTCGCTGACCAGGTGCGACCACATGCGTCCGTGCCCCGGCCAGTCCGGCGGGTCGATATAGATCGTCACGACGACAGCATCCCGCCGGCCGGCCCTCCTGCGGCCGTCGGCAGTGCCCCCACCGCCGCGACCCTCACCCCCGCCTTGTGGCACACCCAGTGCGGGTCGGGGCCCAGCTCCGGTTCGACGTCGAGGGCGTGCGGGTCGGCGGCGTCGCAGACCGGGCAGAGCGGCCAGCGGCCGTAGCGTTCCAGCAGGGCGTCCTGGACGTCCTGCGCGACGAGCCCGGCGACGTACGGCATCCCGTCCGGCCACTGCTCGACCCACCAGCGGCGCTGTACGACGGATTCCTCGACCATGGACACGACATCGGCCTCGGCGACGTCGCCCGCGACGAGATCGGCGAGCACGAGCGCGCGAGCCGCGTGCAGTACCTGTTCAAGGGGGCTTACGGGGTCACCGGGGCCGACGGGATCATCGGCGTCACTGCTGGGGCTCATGCCTCCATTGTGCGCACCCTTGACCGCACCCCCGGACCGAAAATATCTTTCATAGTGTGAGCGATGAAGTGAAGGAAAGTTTCGCACCGGCGGAGGGACGCACGGGACACGCTCCGCCCGCCCCCGCCGCACTCGCGGCGAAGGTGCGCACGCTGGCGCCTTCCATGACCCGTTCCATGCAGCGGGTCGCGGAGGCAGTCGCGGCGGACCCCGCGGGCTGCGCAGCGCTCACCGTCACCGGCCTCGCCGCTCTCACGGGCACCAGCGAGGCGACGGTCGTGCGCACCGCCCGCCTCCTCGGCTACCCCGGATATCGCGATCTGCGCCTCGCCCTCGCCGGGCTCGCCGCCCACCAGCAGTCGGGCGCGGCGCCGTCCGTCACGGCCGACATCACGGTCGACGACCCGCTCCCCGACGTGGTCGCCAAGCTCGCCTACGACGAGCAGCAGACCCTCGCGGACACGGCCGCCGGGCTCGACACGGCCCAGCTCGGCGCGGCGGTCGGCGCGCTCGCGCAGGCCCGCCGCATCGATGTGTACGGGGTGGGGGCGTCCGGCCTGGTCGCCCAGGACCTGACCCAGAAACTGCTGCGCATAGGGCTCATAGCGCAGGCGCACAGCGACCCGCACCTCGCCGTCACCAACGCGGTGCAGCTGCGCGCCAAGGACGTGGCCGTCGCGATCACCCACTCCGGTTCGACGAGCGACGTCATAGAGCCGCTGCGGGTGGCCTTCGACCACGGGGCGACGACGATAGCGATCACCGGCCGGCCGGACGGGCCCGTGTCCCAGTACGCCGACCACGTCCTGACGACGTCGACGGCCCGGGAGACCGAGCTGCGGCCTGCGGCGATGTCGTCCCGGACGAGTCAGCTGCTGGTGGTGGACTGCCTGTTCATAGGGGTGGCGCAGCGGACGTACGAGTCGGCGGCTCCGGCGTTGTCCGCGTCGTACGAGGCGTTGGCGCACCGGCACCGAAGCGGTGGGCTTTCGCGGTAGCGGGGCACTGGATGCCGCTGTGCGTCTGCGGGTCCGTTGTGGCTTGTCGCGCACACGCGGCGGAGCCGCATGTCGACGCAGCCCCGTCGACACAGCCCCGCGCCCCTGAAAAACCAGGTCGCTGTTCGCAACACCGTACGGAAAAGAGTCACCCCATGCCCTCCCTCCCCCCCGACGTCTCCCCCGACCACCTCTCCGTGCGGGCCGAGTTGGAGTCGCTGACCACGGAAGCCTTCCGTCCGGAGCTCGCCGACATCGACCAGCTCCCCACGCTCGACATCGCCAAGCTGATGAACGGCGAGGACGCGGCGGTCCCGGCGGCGGTGGCGGCACAGCTCCCCCTCATCGCGGCGGCGATCGACGCGATCGCGGAGCGGATGTCGCGCGGCGGCCGGTTGATCTACGCGGGCGCCGGTACGGCGGGCAGGCTCGGCGTGCTGGACGCCTCCGAGTGCCCGCCCACCTTCAACACGAGCCCCGCGCAGGTCGTGGGCCTGATCGCGGGCGGCCGGAACGCCATGGTCACCTCGATCGAGGGTGCGGAGGACTCGGCGGAACTGGCCAGGACCGACCTCGACGCGCTCCACCTCACCCCCGCCGACACGGTGGTCGGCGTCTCGGCCTCGGGCCGCACGCCGTACGCGATCGGCGCGGTGCGGCACGCCCGCGCGCACGGCGCCCTGACGGTCGGCCTCTCCTGCAACCCGGCGAGCGCGCTCGCGGCGGCGGCCGACCACGGCATCGAGGTCGTCGTGGGCCCGGAGCTGGTGACGGGCTCGACCCGCCTCAAGGCGGGCACGGCCCAGAAGCTCGTCCTGAACATGCTCTCGACGATCACGATGATCCGCCTGGGCAAGACGTACGGGAACCTGATGGTCGACGTACGGGTCTCGAACGACAAGCTCCGCGCCCGCTCCCGCCGCATCGTGGCCCTCGCCACGGGCGCGACGGACGAGGAGATCGAGAAGGCGCTGACGGAGTCGGCCGGCGAGACGAAGAACGCGATCCTGATCATTCTCGGCGGCGTGGACGGCCAGACGGCGACCCGTCTGCTGACGCAGCACGAGGGCCGTCTGCGAGCGGCCCTGGCATCGGCTCTCACCACGCCGTAACCGGTTAAAGCGGTTACGGCGGCGAGGTCACATGCCGGGCGGAGCTGGGTCACAGGCTGTAACCGGATAGAGCGGCTACAGCGGCGGTGATGTCAGTGGGGCATGGCAGGCTGGCAACCATGAACCACGCACAGCTCACCGCCCTCGGCCGCGCCCTCCGCGTCCTCGGAGAGCACGGCGAGACGCTGACCGCCGACACGCCCGACGCCCGCCTCCACGAGTTCAAGGCGGACCTCAGACGTGCCCTGGACCTGCTGGACGAGACGGTCACGACGGCGGCCCCCACGACCCGCTGCGCCGAGCATCCGAACGGGCCGGTGGACGAGGAGGCCCCCGACCGCTGCCTCCTCTGCGAGACCCGCCGCCGCGCCGCCCGCCGAGCCGAGCTGAACGACAGCTACGGCCCTGCCCGCCCCACCGGCCCGGCCACCCCGACCCCCTCGCGCTACGGCGTACGGGACGACCGCCCCCAACCCCAGCAGCGCTGGCTCCCCGAGTCGTGGAACGGCCAGACCTGGCAGCTCTGCGGCACCCCGCGCCGCGACCGCCGCGAGGCCGAGCTGTACCTCACGGCCCAGCGCCGCGGCCCCCGCCCGGCGATCGCCTACCGCCTGGTCCACGAGTTCACGGACTACGAGGTGCTGCGTATCTGGGGCGAGCCGGTACGGGTGGACATCGAACCCATGGGGAACCTGTAGGCGATCCGGTCGGAGCGCTCGGACCGGCTGGGGCAGCCGCAGCGGCGAGTCCAGGTTCAACCACTCACACGCACACGTCAGTTCGGCAGGATCCGCGACACGCTCGCCGTCGTCAGCCGTACCGGAAGCGCGCCCGTGGACAGGTGGGCCGCCAGTTCCTGCGCCTCCCGCTTGGTGAAGGTGCCGGAGATCTCGGCCTTGCCGCCGGTGATCGCGGTGTTCACCTGCGGGGCGGACAACACGGTGCCGTCGAGGACGATGGCGAACTGGTTGTTCGGCGAGGTCTGTGTGGCCAGCCGCCCGGTGACGTCGGTGAACTTCTGCGCGCCCGCCGAGGTGAATTCCAGCTTCACGAACCAGCCCGTCCCACTGTTCTTGTCGAACGCCGCCTCCGCGTCGGCCACGTCCGTGCCGGGCACGGCGACCGGTTCGAGTTCGTACGTGTAGCGGGTGCCCTGATACTCCCCGCACGCGGTGATCGGCTCCGAAGGCGACGCGTCCGCCGCAGCCCGGCACTCGTCCTCACCCCCGGCCGCCGCGGCCTGGCTCAGCACCGGACGGAACCCCAACTCGGCCGGTTCCCCGAGGGACTCCAACGACTTCTGCCGGGCCACCGGTCCCGTCACCGTGATCTGCCCGCCCTCGACGGTGACCTCGGTCTCCCCCAGCCCGGCCGCCTCCGCCCGGTCGCGGATCAACTCGGCGGTCCGCTTCAAAGCCGCGGGGGTCGAGGGCGCACCGCTCTCGGGCGCGAAGGTCACGACGACCTGGGGCGACCGCGCGGCAGCCGAGCCGTGAACCCCGGGCGAGCCACCCGACCCCGCGGAATCGCTCGACCCACCGCACCCGCCCACCAGCGCGACGAGACACATCACCCCGACGACCCGAAGACGTACAGCCATCGTCATCCCCCCAGCGTTCGACCGGCGCCCCCCGGCCCGACAAATGGCGATGGCAAGGAGTCACGGACTCCTTGCCATGCTCAACGTATAGCGCACCGGGGGTCTTGCGGCAAGACCCCCGTGGTACCGCAGAATCACCGGCCTAGGCCAGTCAGCTGCCGAAACGGGAGTCACGGAATGCGTGTGGTGTTGTCGACCTACGGGTCGCGGGGGGACGTCGAACCGCTGGTGGGACTCGCGGTGCGGCTGCGGGAACTCGGCGCGGAGGTAAGGCTGTGCGCGCCGCCGGACGAGGATTTCGCGCGGCGGCTGGCCGATGTCGGCGTACCACTGCTGCCATTCGGCCCGTCGGCGCGCGCGCTGACGAAGGCGGCGCCGCAGCTGCCGCCGTCGGGCCTGCCCCGGCGCGCGGCCGAGATCATCGCCGGCCAGTTGGACGTGCTCCCCGCGGCGGCCGAGGGATGTGACGTGCTCGTGGCGGCGGCCGGCATACTGCCCGCCGTCGCGGGCGCGCGCTCGGTGGCCGAGAAGCTGGGCATCCCCTCCGTGTGCGTGACCTTCCAGCAGCTCACCCTGCCGTCACCGGGCCGTCGGCCGCTGGCCTACCCGGGTCGCCCCCTCCCGGAGGACGTCACGGACAACCGGGTGCTGTGGGACCTCGACGCCCAGCACATCAACACGCTGTTCGGCGAGGCGCTCAACACCAACCGGGCGTCGATCGGCCTGCCCCCGGTGGACGACGTCCGCTCGTACGTCTACGGCGACCGGCCCTGGCTGGCCACGGACCCGACCCTGGACCCGTGGCAGGAGACACCGGGCCTCGACGTCGTACAGACCGGCGCGTGGAGTCTGCCGGACGAACGCCCGCTCCCCGCCGAGCTGTTGACGTTCCTGGAGGCCGGCGAAGCACCGGTGTACGTCGGCTTCGGCAGCATGCCCATGCATGAGTCGGCGGACGTCGCCCAGGTGGCCGTCGAGGCGGTCCGCGCGCAGGGCCGCCGCGTACTCGTCGCCCGTGGCTGGGCCGACCTGACCCTGATCGACGGCCAGGACGACTGCTTCGCCGTCGGCGAGGCCAACCACCAGGCGCTGTTCGCCCGGGTCGCCGCCGTCGTGCACCACGGCGGCGCGGGCACCACGGCGACGGCCACGCGGGCGGGCGCTCCGCAGGTGGTGGTACCGCAGTTGGCGGACCAGCCGTACTGGGCGGGCCGGGTCGCCGACCTGGGCATCGGCGCCGCGCACGACGGCCCGACCCCGACGTACGAGTCCCTGTCAGCCGCGCTGGACATCGCCCTGGCGCCGAAGACGCGTACACGGGCGACCGAGGTGGCCGGGGCGATGCTCACGGACGGGGCGACGGTCGCGGCGAAGCGGCTGCTCGACGCGGTCGCCTAACAGGGAAGCCGGCCTTCCCGGTTCACGAGCCGCACCCTCGCCCGCAGGACCTCCCCCGGCGCCGCCGCACGCAACGCGTCCGGGGGACAGTCCCACTCCCGGCCACCCCCGACCGGCCGGAGCTGCACGTGTCCGCCCTCGCGGCCCATCACCTCCCCGAGCCGCCCGTCCCGCACGTCGACGGCGTACGAGGGCGTCACGTCTCCTCCTCGACGGTTTCGACGGCTGCCGCCCGGCGCAGTACGGCGATCAGCTGGGCCGCGACCCGTACGTTGCAGCGGCCCAACTGGACGAGCGGGTCCGGCATATGGCTCGCCGCCGTCACCGGATCGACGCCGAGGGACGGCAGGATGACGCCGACGTCACGCAGCGCCGCCTTCAACTGCTCGACGGCCTCCTCGGTCGGCGGCACGACCAGGCTCCGCCCACGGCCCCGGCCCATCGCAGCTCTGTTCTTCACGCCCACGACTCCAGTTCACCGGTCCATCCACGCTGAGTTCCGCTTTCACCACACAGCGTGGCGGCAGCGCGTCTAGCCTGGCCAGATACGACGCCCCAACAGGGGGACTGCTGGACAGGAGCGGTGGCCATGCCCGGACCGAAGGACCTCGACCCGTCGTCGTCACCCCGCGCCCTGCTGGGCGCCGAGCTGCGCCACGCGAGAGAGAAGGCGGGGCTGAGCCAGGAGGATCTGGGCCAGCGGTTGTTTGTGAGCGGGTCGTTCGTGGGGCAGTTGGAGGCGGCCGTACGACGTATGCAGCCCGAGATCGCCCGCCTCATCGACGTGGCCCTCAACACGGACGACTTCTTCTCGCGGAACTGCCTGGCACTGGCCAAGTCTCGCTATCCCGAGCACTTCGCAGCGGCAGCGGAGGCTGAAGCAGAGGCCACTGCGATCAGGGAGTACGCACCGACGCTGATCCCTGGCCTGATCCAAACGCCCGCGTACGCACGGGCCGTGAACCGTGGATTCGCCCCAACGGCATCAGAGGAGACCATCGACGAGTGGGTGGACGGCCGGGTTGCCCGGGCCCGCCTGCTCGATGATCCAACGAAACCGCTGCTGTGGGTGGTGCTTGACGAAGCGGCGCTGCGCCGGGAGACCGGCGGCCGAGCCGTGATGGCGGAGGCACTGACCCACGTTGCGAGCCTGGCCCGCAAGAGCCGGGTCATCGTGCAGGTACTGCCCTTCAACGCGGGCGCCCACACTGCGATGGAGGGCGCGCTGAAGTTGATGGACTTCGAGGAAGCCCCTCCGCTCGTCTACTTCGAGGGCCCCCGCATCGGGCGGCTGGAGGACGATCCGGCCCTCGTCTCCCAGCTCAAGCTCACCTTCGAACTCCTCGCGGCCTCCGCCCTCCCGCCGGAGAACTCTCTGGCTCTCATCGAGGCGTTGGCGCAGGATTACATCCATGAGGAACATCCCTGACCACGACCTGAGCAGCGCCGTATGGCACAAGTCCAGCTACAGCGGCGGTGGCGGCGGCAACTGCCTGGAAGTCGCCGACGGCCTCCCCGTCATCTCCGTCCGCGACTCAAAAACCCCCCTCGGCCCGGCGCTCGTGTTCCGGGCCGAGGCGTGGGCCTCCTTCGTCGAAGATCTCAAGAGGTCCTAGCTGAGCTTCTTCGCGACGATCGCGTTGTTCGGGTAGAGCGAGCTGCGGGCCCCGTTCCAGCGGATCGTCAACGTGAACTCGGAGTAGGTCGCGTTGACCGCCGGTGCGCTCGTGGTCGGGGCCGGCGTGCCGGAGGCGTGGCGCCATCCGACCCAGACTTCACCGCCGTCGGCGGAGGTGTTGATCCATACCAGGCCGTCGGTCCCGACACAGGAGATGAGAATGCTCTGCTGCTCCCTGAAGCCACCGCGGCCGGGCTCCACGACAGTGGTCTGGTTGCCGAGCCGGCCGGCTGACACCCCGCTGTTGCAGACCGCGTTGCCAGGGACTTCGTTGACCTGCGTCAACTGACCGTTACGTTGGTCGGTCCGGGCACGGTAGACGTGGTTGTTGGTCCCGGTGAAATAGCTCTGCCATTCCGGATATCCGTAACCCCACAGGGCGATCTGCCCCTCGCCCTCGATGTCACGGGACGTGCCCGCCAGTTGAAAGCCCTGGCTGTAGGTCCATTCGCGCCCGGCGGTGGAGGGTATGTTGCCATTGCTTTCGAGATTCCACGGCCACACGTACCGATAGTTGATACGCCCGTCGTACCGGGGTACGTCGATCCGAAGAGCGGGGCTGCCCCCCGTCGAGTCGACCGAGAGCCACGGACTGCCCATGGCCCAGGCTCCGGTGGAGAACTGGCGCCATGGTGTCCAGAAGTTGGCGGATCCGCTGTTCCCCTGCGTGTACCAGATCTCCGAGTCGTAACCCCGGACGACGACCAGGGCGCGCCCCGGGGGGAACTCGATGATGCGGGGCGGGGACGCGGTGCGTGCATCCTGGAATCCGCCCAGTGCCCGCCAGGTGCCGTTGTTGTAGCGGAACCAAATGTTGTTGTCACTGCCGCGGACGACCTCGTACAGGTTGCCGCCGATCACCGCGGAGTACGACGCGGACTGTGCCCTGGCGTCGCCTCCCAGGTTGAACCAGCTTCCCTCGCCTGCCGAGGCCGGGCTGGAAGCGCCGATGAACAGTAATAACGCGGCGACGGCGGTGGTTGTGATGCTCCGCCATCGGTGGAGCATCCGCCTCGATCGTGTGGAGAGCATGGCTGCGCTCACCCTTTTCTCTATGGGGGGGGTGGTTCCTCTCGTTCAGTGGGATGATCGCGGGCTCAACGTGGCCGCGAATGCCTCACCGCGCACGATTGCTGCTCTCTGAGCGCACACTCATCCCAACCCGCCCGGCGGCACATACCGCACCCTCCCGTCCCCGTCGGTCACCGCCGTGAACCCGGCGGCCTCCAACTGGGCGGCGGCATTGCCTCGGTAACGTCGGCTGTAGGCCATCAGCACGGGCAGCAGAGCCATGATTACGGCCCAGACGACGCCGGCGACGAGGACGACCTCGGTATGCGCACGGGCCCGGAAGCCGATGGCCAGAGCGGACGCGGTGAAGAAGAAAACCGCGAGCCCCATCCGCAGCCTGTCGCTGTACTGGGTGCCGAGGTCGACGGCCATGCGGGCCCTGAGGAGCCGGATCGCATCGGGCTCGACGGGCGGCAGCGCGACCCCGTCGCCCGCGTCGGGGTACCGCGCCCGGTTCCGCTCGGCGCGCTCCCGCGCCTGCGGGCCGGCGTCGGGCACGACGAGCAGCGCGAACTTGTTGTCGTTGGTCTGCGCCAGGTCCGCGTACTCGTACCCGAACTGCTGGGCGATGAAGGCGAGTCGGGCGAGCCCGTTCATCGTCGTCATGCTGACGATGAGCCGGACGGGCTCCCCGCTCTCCATCTGCCGCAGCATCTTCCGCACCTGCTTCTTACTCACCAGCGCCCCCGTTCCTCAAGAACGCACGCCTCAAGAACACACGTCTCAAGAACACGCGTCTCGATAACACCTACTGTTCGAACAGCATGTCACCGAGACGGCCGACCTGATCGGTGAAGGCGTAGTAGCGACGCAGGTTGGCGCGCGCGTCGGCGATCACCGACACCGACCCCCACCGCGACCGAATCAACGCCCCGAAGCTCAAGTCGCGCGCTCCGAGCCCTCTTTCTGAGGATTGGGAGGTGGGCCTCAACCCACCCTCCCACCCCGCAAGTTGACTTCCCGCGTTCGGCTTGCCACGCACCGTGACGGTACTGATAGCGTGCGCGCAGACAACAAAACGGCCCCCACCAGGTGTTACCAGCACCAGCGGCAGGGGCCTGACCAACAAGATCGAAAAGAGGGTTCGATCCCATGGCTGACGCCAACCTTAGTGCTGCCTCCCTGCCCGCGCACGCGCTCCCGTCACCTCCCCAGGCCCACCCCATGGCCAATCCGGGCTACGGCAAACGCACAGCCCCCGGCCAACGCCCCCGCACGGCCCACGACTTCGCTCACCTCGCACCCCGCGAAGCAGCGATCGCCGCGTTCGTCGACCGGCTCCCCGACGGCGCCGACATCTCCGTGAAGACGCTGGCCAAGGCCCTCCCGTACGGACAGTGCGCACTCCGCACGGCCCTCAACAACCTCCAGGGGGCGGGCCATTTGCGTCGGGGCCGGGAGTGCGTGACCGCCGGCTCGGGCAGTTCCGTCTGGATCACCCGATCGTGGTTCTCGCGGGCGGCGCGGGACGACGAATGGTGGGCGAGCTACACGCGGGGCGACGTACCGGAGGAGCCGAAGGCCCCGCCCACCCGCTCCCGCGCCCACATCCTCCTCGCCGCCCTCGGCCGCGCGACCCCGTCCCTCTCGCTCTCCCAGGCGGACTGCGCGAACCTGGCGCCGCTGCTGACCCCGTGGTTCGAGCGGGGGGCGACGGACGAGTCGATCCGCCAGGCCCTGACGAACGGCCTCCCCACCCCGGTCCACAACCCGGCGGCCCTCCTGCGCACCCGCCTCCTCACGAAGCTCCCCCCGGAGCCGGAGCCGGGGCCAGGGCCAGAAGCGGAACCGGAACCGAAACCGGAGCCCACGCGGACCCGCCCGCCCCTCCGCATCCTGGAATGCGCGAAGTGCCGCACCCCGGGCCGCCCGGAGGCACTGCCGGGCGGCATCTGCGGCGCGTGCCGGGGCGAAAGCGCCCCCGCCCGCGCCCACACCTCCCTCCCCGCCGCCGCAGTCCACAGCCGCGCGGCCGAGATCCGTGCCGCGATGACAGAGCAGCGAAGTCAGAGGACACCCGTATGACCGCTCCTACAGTCCGAGGCCATCACGCCGGGGCACGTGGGAGGAAGGAGGCGACCACCCCTGGGACGCCACCGTCGAGCTCCCCGACCCCGTCGGCATCACCCTCACGACAGCGCGGCTCAAGGACTACGCCGACTGATCCATCCCCCGTGCCGGGCCCGCAGAGTTCACGAGCCCGGCACGACTCGCCTTACTTCTGGGGCTACTTGAACGGTACGTTCACGCAGGCCAGCCGCGCCCCCGCCGTCCCGGCATGCCCCTCGTGCGTGGACGTGGCCATCTCGTGCAGGACCACGGAACGCGCCCCGCCCTCCCGGAACCGCCAGTCCACGACGGCGACGGAACGCGCCGAGCCGTCCTTGTTGGTGTTCACGTCGAGCCACACCTCGTTCTCGGGGTTGGCGTACTTCGGGTCGACGGACGGCTGCTTCGGATCGACCTCGTCCTGGTAGTGCGGACCCGCGTCCGCGGGCAGCTTCCCGCACGGCTTGGTGTGGACATGGGCGCCGTACGTACGGTCGGCGACGAGGTCCCGCAGCCGCAGCTCGATCCGGGTCCCGCCGTCGCGCCGCAACTCCTCCTTGACCTGCACGCGCGCGGCCACCGGCGCCAGTTCGGTGTTGTAGGTGACCGCCGGCGAGACCTGCGCGGTCGCCGCCGGAGCGAGCACCGCCCGGACGACGACCTTCTCCACGGGCCGCTTGGTCGCCGGGTTCGTCTCGGTGGTCTCGCTGGCGCCCGCGGTGGCCGCAACGCCGAGGCCGCCGGCGACCGCGGCGACGGCGGCACCCGCCGCCACGAGGCGCTTGTTCCTGAGGGTGAGCTTGTGTCGTGCCATGAGGGTTCTCGTCCCGTTCGTGGGGGGTTGAAGGGGAGCGGTCGCACACAACACGGCACCCCAACTGTCGTCGGAATCACGACAGTTGGGGTGCCGGGCGACGCTGCGCTCACGACCCTACAGCGACACTTTCGCCGGAATTGGCTCGCTACCGCCGGGTACTGGGGAGACTTGGCGAAAGGTCTCGGAGGTACCGGAGGATCAGCTGAGCGAGCCCATCGCCGCCGCCTCGAACGCCGTCAGCTCTCCGAAGCGCCCGTCGAGCACCTTCGCCGCCCACTCCGGGTCCTGGAGCAGCGCCCGGCCCACGGCGACGAGGTCGAACCGCTCCGCCTCCAGGCTGTCCAGCAGATCGTCGATGCCCCGGACCTCGGAGCCCTGGCCCTGGTACGCCCCGGTGACGTCACCTTCGAGGCCGACCGAGCCGACGGTGATGGTGGGCCTGCCGGTGAGCTTCTTCGTCCAGCCCGCGAGGTTGAGGTCGGAGCCGTCGAACTCCGGCTCCCAGTAGCGGCGCGTGGAGGCGTGGAAGGCGTCGACACCGGCCGCCGCGAGCGGGGTCAGCAGCGCCTCCAGCTCCTCGGGGGTGTCGGCGAGCCTCGCGTCGTACGCGCCGAGCTTCCACTGCGAGAAGCGGAAGATGACGGGGAACGACGCGGACACCGCCGCCCGCACGGCCGCCACGACCTCCGCCGCGAACTTCGCACGGGAGGCGAGGTCACCGCCGTAGGCGTCCGTACGGCGGTTGGTGCGCGCCCAGAGGAACTGGTCGATCAGATAGCCGTGGGCGCCGTGCAGTTCGACGCCGTCCATGCCGATGCGCTCGGCGTCGGCGGCGGCCCTGGCGAAGGCCGCGACGACCTCGTCCAGGTCGGCCGAGGTCATGGCCCGGCCACCCTCCGGCGTACTGCCGTCACCCCGCAGACCGGACGGGCCGAGGACCGGGGCCTCGGGGAACAGCTTGCCCTGCGAGCGCTCCGTGCCGATGTGCCACAACTGCGGGACGATCGTGCCGCCGCCCGCGTGCACCGCCTCGACGACCTTCGCCCACCCCGCGAGCTGCTCCTCCCCGTGGAACCGGGGCACGGACTCGTGGTCACCGGCCGTCTCGTGCCCGACATACGTCCCCTCGGTGACGATCAGCCCCACTCCGGCGGCCGCCCGCCGCCCGTAGTACGAGGCGACATCCGCCCCGGGCACACCACCCGGCGAGAAGGCCCGCGTCATGGGCGCCATGGCGATGCGGTTCGGCACGGTCAGACCGTTGATCGAGACCGGCCGGGACAGTATCTCGGCGGCGCGGGAGGTGGCGGAGGCGGTGGAAGCGGTGGTCACGGTGGGGGCTCCTCGGAGAGGTCGTAAGACATCGAGTGGCGATTAACGGCAATTCAGGGCGATTCATGCGTGTGCATGTAGTGCCGTATGCACCAACCGTCTTGCCCACCAGGTCATTCCACCGCCACGCCCTTCCCCGCTGTGACCCCGGACACGCCCGAGGGCGGCACCCCCTGCCTGCGCAGGGAGTGCCGCCCTCGGTACTGAAGGACGGTGATCGACCGGAGTCGATCAGAAGTCCATGTCACCGCCCGGCATGCCGCCACCGGCGGGCGCGGACGCCTTCTCCGGCTTGTCGGCGATGACGGCCTCGGTGGTGAGGAACAGCGCGGCGATGGAGGCGGCGTTCTGCAGAGCGGAGCGCGTGACCTTCGCCGGGTCGATGATGCCGGAGGCGATCATGTCGACGTACTCACCGGTCGCGGCGTTCAGGCCGTGGCCGACCTGGAGGTTGCGGACCTTCTCCACGACGACGCCACCCTCGAGACCGCCGTTGACGGCGATCTGCTTGAGCGGGGCCTCCAGGGCGAGCCGCACGGCGTTGGCGCCGGTCGCCTCGTCACCCTCCAGGTCCAGCTTCTCGAAGACCGAGGAGGCCTGGATGAGGGCCACGCCACCACCGGCGACGATGCCCTCCTCGACGGCCGCCTTCGCGTTGCGGACGGCGTCCTCGATGCGGTGCTTGCGCTCCTTGAGCTCCACCTCGGTGGCGGCACCGGCCTTGATGACCGCGACACCGCCGGCGAGCTTCGCCAGGCGCTCCTGCAGCTTCTCGCGGTCGTAGTCCGAGTCGCTGTTCTCGATCTCGGCGCGGATCTGGTTGACCCGGCCCTGGACCTGCTCGGAGGAGCCGGCGCCGTCGACGACGGTCGTCTCGTCCTTGGTGATGACGACCTTGCGGGCACGGCCCAGGAGGTCGATGGAGGTGTTCTCGAGCTTGAGACCGACCTCCTCGGAGATGACCTCGCCGCCGGTGAGGATGGCGATGTCGTTCAGCATCGCCTTGCGGCGGTCACCGAAGCCCGGGGCCTTGACCGCGACGGACTTGAAGGTGCCGCGGATCTTGTTGACGACCAGGGTCGACAGGGCCTCGCCCTCGACGTCCTCGGCGATGATCAGCAGCGGCTTGCCCGACTGCATGACCTTCTCCAGGAGCGGGAGCAGGTCCTTGACGTTCGTGATCTTGGAGTTGGCGATGAGGATGTAGGGGTCCTCGAGCACCGCCTCCATGCGCTCCATGTCGGTCGCGAAGTACGCCGAGATGTAGCCCTTGTCGAAGCGCATGCCCTCGGTGAGCTCGAGCTCCAGACCGAAGGTCTGCGACTCCTCGACCGTGATGACGCCTTCCTTGCCGACCTTGTCCATCGCCTCGGCGATCAGCTCGCCGATCTGGGTGTCGGCGGCGGAGATGGAGGCCGTGGAGGCGATCTGCTCCTTGGTCTCGACCTCCTTGGCCTGGTCGAGCAGCGCACCGGAGACGGCCTCGACGGCCTTCTCGATACCGCGCTTCAGGGCCATCGGGTTGGCACCCGCGGCGACGTTGCGCAGGCCCTCGCGTACGAGCGCCTGGGCGAGAACGGTCGCGGTGGTCGTACCGTCACCGGCGACGTCGTCCGTCTTCTTGGCGACTTCCTTGACCAGCTCGGCGCCGATCTTCTCGTACGGGTCCTCGAGCTCGATCTCCTTGGCGATGGACACACCATCGTTGGTGATCGTGGGGGCGCCCCACTTCTTCTCGAGGACGACGTTGCGACCCTTGGGGCCGAGCGTCACCTTGACGGCGTCCGCGAGCTGGTTCATGCCGCGCTCGAGGCCGCGCCGCGCCTCCTCGTCGAACGCGATGATCTTGGCCATGTGAAGTGGTCCCTCCAGGACTGGGGGTGATTCCTTCGGACCGCGCCCGCGCCCGCGACGGACGGCTCGCACACCTCGTGGTTCCTTGCCCCACCTGGCCTGCGGGCCTCACCGACCCGGTCCTTCTTTGTCACTCTCACCTTCAGAGTGCTAACGCCAATGATTAGCACTCGACCCATGCGAGTGCAAGCGGCTCTCGGTGATCCGACAGAGATATGCAGGTGAACGCCCTCACGCGCCAGCGCGCGCCCCCGCGCCCCCATGCCCCACGGAGGCGCCCCCGGACACAGCTCCTGGACGCAGCCCTGGACGCACAACCCCCCGGGCACGCAGAAGGGCCCGCACCCCTGGACTGGGATGCGAGCCCCTCCGAAAAGAACGAAGAACGTCGCTGCGACAAACCGGCGCGTTGCTTCAGCTGGTCGCGAGCCGGACCATGTCCGCCTGCGGCCCCTTCTGACCCTGCGAGATCTCGAAATCGACCCGCTGGCCCTCTTCCAGGGTGCGGTAACCGTCCATCTGGATCGCGCTGTAGTGGACGAATACATCCGCACCACCGTCGACCGCGATGAAGCCGTACCCCTTCTCCGCGTTGAACCACTTGACGGTGCCCTGAGCCATGCCTAACTCCCCTATTACTGGCCCTTGCACAGATCCACACTTCGCGGATCCGGGTCATACCTCACCCCCCAACGGTTGGGGGTGTGCGCCGGAACGCGTCGACCGCGGCCGAATGTATCTGTCCAACTGCCCTCTGCAACAGGTCAATCGGACGAGAAATCTGGACACGACCGGTCGGGAATGTACGAAGAATTCGCCCGAATTCAGGGCAAGTCGGGCCCGACAAAAGGAATGAAACGCGCAAAAGCCCTACGCACTTTGGCTACTTCATATAGGGCGCGCGGCAGAATTACATATGCACTCGGCATGGAATCTGTGGGCCGGTCGAACCGGGTTCCCCAACTCTACAGTGCTCAACCATACAGAATTGCCCCCTCCGCTTCTCTCACGGAGGGGGCAATTCGATGAACACTCGGTAATCAAAGTTACCGACGGTTACTACTCACGGGTACTGAACCCGGGTCAGCCGCCGGCGACGGCGGGGATGATCGACACACCCGCACCGTCCGGCGTCGCCGTCTCCAGCCCCTGCTCGAACCGGACGTCGTCGTCGTTCACGTACACGTTCACGAACCGACGCAGCTTGCCCTGGTCGTCGAGCACGCGGGCCGCGATGCCGTTGTGGTTCTTCTCCAGATCGGCGATGACCTCGGCGAGGGTCGCACCCTCGGCACTCACCTCGGCCTGCCCGCCGGTGTAGGTACGAAGGATGGTGGGGATGCGAACGTTGACGGACATGACGTGTGACCTCCGGATACGTACAGAAGAGCTAGGGGCGCGGGGCTGAGTTCAATGTGCGGCTGCCGCCGCGTGGGCGCGACCGGCGCCGCGCGTGGAGCGTGACCCCACGGGCCCGCAGACGAACAACCAGCAGGCCTTACGCAAGACCGGCTTCGCGGAACGAATCGAGGTTGGGCCGAATGGTCGCGGTCAGCCCGGTCCCGGCCACCGCGTCCAGCGTCTTGAGACCGTCACCGGTGTTGAGGACGACGGTCGTCAGCGTCGGGTCGAGCAGACCGCTCTCGATGAGCTTCTTCGTCACGCCCACCGTCACACCACCGGCGGTCTCCGCGAAGATCCCCTCGGTCCGGGCCAGCAGCTTGATCGCGTCGACGACCTGCTCATCGGTCACGTCCTCCACGGCCCCACCGGTCCGCCGAGCGATGTCGAGGACGTAGGGACCGTCCGCCGGGTTGCCGATCGCCAGCGATTTGGCGATCGTGTTCGGCTTCTGCGGCCGTACGACGTCGTGGCCCGCCTTGAACGCGACGGACACCGGCGAGCAGCCCTCGGCCTGGGCGCCGAAGATCTTGTACGGCTTGTCCTCGACGAGCCCGAGCTTGATCAGCTCCTGGAGCCCCTTGTCGATCTTCGTCAGCTGCGACCCGGAGGCGATGGGCACCACCAGCTGGTCCGGCAGCTGCCAGCCGAGCTGCTCGCAGATCTCGTACGCCAGGGTCTTGGAGCCCTCCGCGTAGTACGGCCGGAGGTTGACGTTCACAAAGCCCCAGCCCTCGCCGGCCGGGTCGCCGATCAGCTCGGAGCAGAAGCGGTTCACGTCGTCGTAGTTGCCCTCGATGCCGACGAGCTCGCCGCCGTAGATCGCGGCCATGACGACCTTGCCCTGCTCCAGGTCGTGCGGGATGAACACGCACGAGCGGAAGCCGGCGCGCGCGGCGGCGGCGCCGACGGCACCGGCGAGGTTGCCGGTGGAGGAGCAGGAGAGGGTGGTGAACCCGAAGGCACGCGCGGCTTCGAGCGCCTGCGCGACGACCCGGTCCTTGAAGGAGTGGGTGGGGTTGCCGGAGTCGTCCTTGATGAAGAGCTTGCCGGTGTCGACGCCGAGCGCGCCCGCCAGGTTGTCCGCCTTGACGAGCTGGGTCCAGCCGGGGTTGATGTTCGGCTTGGTCGCCACGTCGGCCGGGACCGGCAGGAGGGGCGCGTACCGCCAGATGTTCGCGGGGCCGGACTCGATCCGCTTGCGCAGCTCCTCGGTGTCGTAGCCGGAGAAGTCGTACGCGATCTCCAGCGGCCCGAAACACTCCTCACAGGCGAAGACGGGCCCGAGGGGGACGCGGTGACCGCATTCGCGACAGCTCAGGGCGGCGGCGGGTCCGAGGTCTACTGTGGAATCGGTGGTGCTTGCAACAGTCTGCGCAGCCATGGAGGCGAGGCCCTTTCTCCTCATCTTCCTCACGACGCATCTCGCCGTGAGACGGATTTGGCACCTTCCCTAGCCGGGAGCCTCGCGGTGCGATCGTCAATGATCGTTCACGAGACCGGCTGGAGGGTTGCCGGGGCTTCATCGGGCCGTATCCCTCTGCCCCTCTGGATGAGCGGTATTCGGTTGTATGCGCACACGAACATCGACATGCGATGGTCATCAGCGTTGTCCAAGACTGTAACCGAAGGCCAGGACAGTTGAGAGAGCCGTCCGAACCGCGAGATGAACGCAGAGGAGCCGCGCACTGTGCTGAAGGAAGTCGAGCGCTGGCTGAGCACCCGCTCCTGGTCCGTGACCGATCGCCCGCTCCACAAGATCCTGGCCGCCAAACGCGCCACCGGCCAGACGGTAAGCGTCGTCCTGCCCGCGCTCAACGAGGAGGAGACGGTCGGCGACATCGTCGCGATCATCCGTCATGACCTCATGGAGCAGGTCCCGCTCGTCGACGAGATCGTCGTCGTCGACTCCGGCTCGACCGACCGTACGTCGCAGGTCGCCGCGGCGGCCGGCGCGACGGTCGTCCACCGCGACGAGATCCTCCCCCGCATCCCGGCCGTCCCCGGCAAGGGCGAGGTCCTGTGGCGCTCCCTGCTGGTCACGCGCGGGGACATCGTCTGCTTCGTCGACGCGGACCTGAGGGAGTTCTCGTCGGACTTCGTCTCCGGCATCGTGGGCCCCCTGCTCACCGACCCCGGCGTGGACCTCGTCAAGGCCATGTACGACCGCCCGCTCGGCTCCGCCGCGGGCCAGGGCGGCCGGGTGACGGAACTGATGGCCCGCCCCCTGCTGAACATGCACTGGCCGCAGCTCGCGGGCTTCGTCCAGCCGCTCGGCGGCGAGTACGCGGCCCGCCGCGGCCTGCTGGAACAGCTCCCGTTCCCGGTGGGCTACGGCGTGGAGCTGGGCATGCTGGTCGACTCGCTGCACATCGTGGGCCTCGACGCCCTGGCGCAGGTCGACGTCGGCGTCCGCAAACACCGCCACCAGGACGGCCAGGCCCTCGGCCGCATGTCCGCCGCGATCTACCGCACGGCCCAGCTCCGCCTGGCCCGCGGCCATCTGATCCGCCCGGTACTGACCCAGTTCGAGCGCGGGGAGGACGGTTTCGAGCCGCGCACGTACTCGGTGGACCTGGAGGAGAGGCCGCCGATGGCGGAGATCGAGGAGTACGTACAACGAAAGGCGGCGTAGGTCTTTCGGGGCGCGGGGCTGTGTCGATGTGCGGCTCCGCCGCGTGGGCGCGACCAGCGACAACGAACGCTCACCCGCGCCACCACAGACCCACCCACCCCATTGGGCGCTCCTGTATACGGCTCAACCACACGTTTGACCACCGAACCCCCGGGCTAGGTTGAGCCGTATGGCATCAGCCGCACAGATCCTCGTCGCGTCGAACCGCGGCCCCGTCACGTACACGCTGGACGAGAAATCCGGCGAACTCACAGCGAAGCGCGGCGGCGGCGGCCTGGTCTCGGGCCTCTCCGCGATCGGCCCGGACGCGGGCGCCCTCTGGGTCTGCTCCGCGCTGGGCGACGGCGACCGCGAGGCCGTACGGCGCGGGGTCGCCGAGCCCGGCGTCCGCATGCTCGGCATCGACGCGGACGTGCACGCCACCGCGTACAACGGCGTGGCCAACTCCGTGCTGTGGTTCCTGCACCACATGCTGTACCAGACCCCGCTCGAACCCGCGTTCGGCGCCGAGTTCCGCGCGCAGTGGGCGGCGTACGAGACGTACAACCGCGCGTTCGCCGAGGCGCTGGCGGAGGAGGCGGCCGAGGGTGCGGCGGTCCTGGTGCAGGACTACCACCTGGCGCTGGCCCCGAGAATGCTGCGGGAGCTGCGCCCGGACCTGCGGATCGGCCACTTCTCCCACACCCCCTGGGCCCCGGCGGAGTACTTCCGCCTCCTCCCCGACGACATCGCGGCGCAGCTGCTGGGCGGCATCCTCGGCGCGGACCGGGCGGCGTTCCTGACCCGGCGCTGGGCGGACGCGTTCACCGAGTGCTGTCACGCGGTACTGGGCCCGGGTATCCCGTCGGGCACCCGGATCGGGGTGCACGGGCTGGGCGCGGACGCGGACTTCCTCCGGGCGCGGGCGCACGAGGCGGACGTCGAGGAACGCATGGCGGTGCTGCGGCAGGAGGTCGGCGAGGGCCGCAGGACGATCGTGCGGGTGGACCGCACGGAGCTGTCGAAGAACATCGTGCGGGGCCTGCTGGCGTACCGGGAGCTGCTGGACACCCACCCCGAGTGGCGCGAGCGGGTCGTGCACGTGGCCTTCGCGTACCCGTCGCGCCAGGACCTGGCCGTGTACCGGGAGTACACCGCTGAGGTCCAGCGGGTGGCCGACGAGATCAACTCCGCGTACGGGACGCCGGGTTGGACCCCGGTGGTGCTCCACGTGAAGGACGACTTCGCTCGCTCCCTGGCGGCGTACCGCCTGGCGGACGTGGCCCTGGTCAACCCCATCCGCGACGGCATGAACCTCGTCGCGAAGGAGGTACCGGTCGTGTCCGACGAGGGGTGCGTGCTGGTGCTGTCGCGGGAGGCGGGTGCGTACGAGGAACTGGGCGAGGACGCGCTGGTGGTCAACCCCTACGACGTCACCGGCACGGCGACCGCGCTCCACGAGGCCCTGACGATGCCCCCGCACGAACGAGCGGAACGCACGAAGAGACTGACAGCCGCGGCGACCGCCCTCCCCCCGACCCAGTGGTTCCTGGACCAGCTACGGGCGCTGGACGCCCCGTAAGGGAAGCGGGGAACTGCGCGAACAAGCCCCCCGCCGGCCCACGGCCGACGAACAAGGCCCGGGAGGTTGGGCTGGGGGCGCAGCCCCCCAGCCCAAGTGGATGGGGCGGGTAAGGCCGGGGCGGCGGGGCGAAAACCCTTCAGCCCCGACGGCGGTCGATCGCCCGCGCCACCCCCGCCAGCAGTCCCACGACGCCCTCCGGCCCGTCGACCACCACATCCGCCCGCTCAGCCAGCTCCACCACCTCGGCGCTCCCACTGCACACCAGCAACCCGGGCACGCCGTCGGAACGGAGTTTCTCGACGGCGGCATAGGCGGGAAGGTCACCCAGGTCGTCCCCGGCGTAGAGAACGGCGCCGGCGTTCACCTCACGTACGTACCCGGCCAGCGCCACACCCTTGTCCACACCCGGTGGACGAAGTTCGAGCACCAGCCGCCCCGGCTCCACGATCAGACCGTGCCGGGCCGCCAACCCACCGAGCGGCACCCGCAGCGCCTCGAACGCCGCCGCGGGATCCTCCGCCCGCCGAGTGTGCACGGCCACTGCCCGGCCGCCCTTCTCCTCGATCCACGTCCCCCGCCACGCCCCGACCCCGTCGAGCACCCCCGGCAGCTCGGCCCGCACGGCCGCGACCCCGGGATGCGGCGCGGGCGCGCTGACCGTGCCGGTGACGGCGTCCCACCGCTCGGCGCCGTAGTGCCCGAGGACGACGAGGTGCTCCAGACCGGGAACACCCGCGAAACCGCCGTGCCTGACCGCGACCCCGGCCGGGCGTCCGGTGACCACGGCCACGGAGGCCACCTTCGGGGCGAGCGCGGCCAGCGCGGTCACCGCGCCGGGGTGCGCCCGGGCCTGCTCGGGGTCGGGCACGATCGGCGCGAGCGTCCCGTCGAAGTCGAGCGCGACCACCGTACGGCCGGGGTCGGCCAGGATCGCCTCCAGCCCGTCCCGCCCGGCGGCGGTGGTGGGCGTAGGCAGGGTGGCGCGGGGTTCGAAGTCGCTGTCGCTGGGTTCCTTGGCGTCCTTGAAGTCCTTTTGGCTGCCCATATGACGACCCTATCCACGAGACGCCACCGCGCACCCCGAACCTCAGCCCAGAACCTCAGCCCAGAACCTCGCCCCCAGGCACGCGACCCGGACCTCATCGCTCCCCGCGCCGCGCCTCCCGCACTCTCCGCAGCCGGTTCACCGTCACCGGATCGTGGGCCAGGGCGCGCTGGTCGTCGAGGAGGGCGTTGAGCAGTTGGTAGTAGCGGACCGGGGCCAAGCCCAGCCGCTCCCGTATCGCACGCTCCTTGGCGCCGGGGCCCGGCCAGCCCTGGCGCTCCATCGCGAGGATGGCCTGCTCACGCGTGTTCAGCGCACCCACCACACCCGACTCGTCGTCCATGCGGAAACCGTAACGGCCACCACTGACAACACCGGGCGCCGCCGACACCGACGCCCACCCCCACGCCCACGCCGAAGGCGGCCCCTACTCCTTGTTCTCCGCCGACACCGCCATCCGCTGCAACCGCCCCAGCACCGTCTTGGGATCCGTGTCCTGCCCCACAGCCGTACCGATGCTCTCCTTGACCGCGGCGCTGACCTGCGCCCAGGACGTCTTGCCGACGGGGTACAGCTCGGAGGTCGGGAGTTCCTCCAGGAACGGCCGGAGGGCGGCGTCGTCCTTGTCGGCGGCCATGGCGTCGGAGGCGGACGAGGTCACCGGCAGCAGGTTGTACTCGCGGGAGAAGTCGAGAACGTTCTCGTCGCTGTACACGAAGTCGAGGAAGTCGCCGATCTCCTCCTGGTGGCCGTTCTGCTTGAAGGCCATCATCCAGTCGGCGACGCCCATGGTGCCGTGGGAGCTGCCGTCGACGCCGGGCATGGCGGCCGTGCCGTACTCGATGCCCTTGCCGGCGGCGATCCGCATCAGCGTCGGGTGGCCGTTGAGCATGCCGACCTGGCCGCCGGCGAAGGCGGAGAACGCGTCGGCCCGGTTGAGCTTCGCGGGATCGGCGGGCCCGGTCAGGCCCTTGTCGACGAGTTCGTCCTTGAGCCAGGTGAACGTCTTGACGTTCTCGTCGGAGTCGATCTGGTAGGTGCCCACGTTGTCGGTGTAGCCGGCACCACCGCTGAGCAGCCACTGCATGGTCTCGGCCTGGGCCTCCTCCGGCCCGAGCGGCAGCGCGTAGGGGGTCTTCACCCCGGCGGCCTTCAGGGCCTCGGCGTCAGTCGCCAGCTCGCTCCAGGTGCGGGGCGCGCGCGTGATGCCGGCCTCCTTGAACAGCTTCTTGTTGTAGAAGAGGACGCGCGTAGAGGCGGCGAACGGTATGCCGTACTGCACCCGGTCGACCTCCCCCGCCTCGGCGAGCGACGACAGGAAGTTGGCCTGGACGGGGATGGAGAGCAGCTCGCTCATCTCGTAGAGCTTGCCGGCGGCGGCGTAGTCGGCGTACGTGCCGACCTGGGCCAGGTCGGGCGCCTCGCCCGCGGCCACCATGTCCTTGACCTTCTTGTCGACGTCGTTCCAGGAGTGGACGCTGACGTCCACCCGCACATTCGGATGGTCCTTCTCGTACGCCTCGACGAGCGCGTCCCAGTACTTCCGGGAGCTGTTCGCCTCGCTGTCGCCGTAGTCGGCGGCGACCAGCTTCAGGGTGACGCGCTCGTCGTCACCCGGCATGAGGCCGCAGCCCGCGACCGTCGTCATCAGCCCGAACGCGGAGACCATCGCCACCAGGTTGGTCCGACCATTGACCTTCGTACGACTTTCGCCCCTCGTCCACTGTTGGCGCCGCCGCTGCCGCTGCACTAGTTCCCCACCCCAGTCATCTGGTCCTACAAGGTCTAAACCTCAGGTCTACACCACAACAGTGGACTAGACCTCTTCAGGGTCCAGGCGCCACACTGTCCCCGTGAGACATGTCATCGCCCTCGACGTGGGCGGCACCGGGATGAAGGCCGCGCTGATCGGCCCCGACGGCGCGCTGCTGCACCAGGCGCGCCGGGCCACCGGGCGCGAGCGCGGCCCGGACGCGGTCGTCGCGGCGATCCTCGACTTCGCCGCCGAGCTGCGCGCGTACGGCGAGGAACACCTCGGCGGGCCCGCGGCGGCGCTCGGCGTCGCCGTCCCCGGCATCGTCGACGCCGAGCGCGGCCTCGCCGTGTACGCGGCCAACCTCGGCTGGCGCGAGGTCCCCCTGCGCGCGCTGCTCACCGAACGCCTGGGCGGAATCCCGGTCGCCCTCGGCCACGACGTACGCACCGGCGGGCTCGCGGAGGGACGCGTGGGAGCCGGGCGGGGTGCGGACCGCTTCCTCTTCGTCGCCCTCGGCACCGGTATCGCGGGCGCGATCGGCGTGGACGGCCGGGTGGAGGCGGGGGCGCACGGTTTCGCGGGCGAGATCGGCCATGTCGTCGTACGCCCCGGTGGGCCTCCGTGCCCCTGCGGTCAGCGCGGTTGTCTCGAACGGTTCGCCTCGGCGGCGGCGGTCGGCCAGTCCTGGGCCGAGGTGTCGGGCGATCCGGAGGCGGACGCGGCGGACTGCGCGAAGGCCGTCGAGTCCGGTGATCCGCTGGCGGGGGCCGTGTGGCGCAAGGCCGTGGACGCGCTCGCCGACGGCCTGGTCACCGCGCTCACCCTGCTGGACCCGCGCACCCTGATCATCGGCGGCGGCCTCGCCGAGGCCGGGGAGACGCTGTTCACCCCGCTGCGGGCGGCCGTCGAACGACGCGTCACCTTCCAGAAACTGCCGACCATCGTCCCCGCGGCCCTGGGAGACACGGCAGGCTGCCGCGGCGCCGGCCTCCTGGCCTGGGACCTCCTGACGACCACCCCCACAACACCGGAGGTAACCCGCTGATGGCCCCGTCCCACACCAGCGCCCCGTCAGGGGCCGTGCTCACTGACGCCGGGTCGGGCAGCGCCCCTTCAGGGGCGCGGGGAACCGCGCACTCAGCCCCCACCGGCCCGCGGCCGACCCGCGACGCGCCCTTCGTCCTCACGGGAGCCAAGGTCGTCCTCCCCACAGGCACCGCCGACAACGCCCAAGTAGTCATCGACGGCACCAAAATCACCGAGCACGCCCCCGAAGCCGCCGAGTTCATCGACCTCCCCGGGCACTGGGTACTCCCCGGCTTCGTAGACCTCCACAACCACGGCGGGGGCGGAGCCTCCTTCACCTCAGGCACCGTCGAAGACGTACTCAGGGGCATCCACACCCACCGCCTCCACGGCACCACCACCCTCGTCGCCTCGACCGTCACCGGCGACCTGGACGGCCTCGCCCAGCGCGCCGGTCTCCTCTCCGAACTGGCCGAGCAGGGCGACCTCGCGGGCATCCACTTCGAGGGCCCGTTCATCTCCCCGTGCCGCAAGGGCGCGCACTCCGAGGAACTGCTCCGCGACCCCGACCCGGCGGACGTACGCAAGCTGGTCGACGCGGCGCGCGGCCGCGCGGCGATGGTCACGCTCGCCACCGAACTCCCGGGCGGCATCGACTCCGTACGCCTCCTCGCCGAGCACGGCGTCATCGCGGCGATCGGCCACACGGACGCGACGTACGAGCAGACGCGGGAGGCGATCGACGCGGGCGCGACCGTCGCCACGCACCTCTTCAACGCCATGCCGCCCCTCGGCCACCGGGACCCCGGCCCGATCGCGGCGCTCCTGGAGGACGACCGCATCACGGTCGAACTGATCAACGACGGCACGCATCTGCACCCCGCCGCACTCCAGCTGGCGTTCCGTCACGCGGGCGCGGAGCGGGTCGCGTTCATCACGGACGCCATGGACGCGGCCGGCTTCGGCGACGGCCGCTACATGCTCGGCCCGCTGGAGGTCGAGGTCGCGGACGGCGTGGCCCGTCTGGTCGACGGCGGCTCGATCGCGGGTTCGACCCTGACCCTGGACCGCGCGCTCCACCGAGCGGTGACGATCGACCGCATCCCGATCGAGTCCGCGGTCACCGCCCTCTCCGCCAACCCGGCCCGACTCCTCGGCCTCTACGACCGCGTGGGCTCCCTGGAACCGGGCAAGGACGCGGACCTGGTCGTCCTGGACGCGGAGTTCGTGCTGAAGGGGGTCATGCGGAAGGGCGAGTGGGTGGTGGACCCGCGATAAACCCCGACATGTCGTACAGAGCACGGCGGTTGGCTCGGGAAGGACTGGGCCGACCGCCTCTCTTTTGGCATGATCGAGCGTCTCGGGAACTCTGTGTGTGCCTGAGGGTTCAGGCTTTTCGGGCGCGGCGTGGCCGTGTGCGGTTGCCGTCCGGTGGTCCGAACCTCGGGGTGAGGGGATGGACTTCGGTGGCGTGCACGTGGTGGAAGCCAGTCCGCTCGGCGGCGCGGGTGCGCCGTCGACAGGTTCCGCGGGAGAGCCGCTCCCGGCCGGCCGGAGGAGGCTCCGGCCGGGTGGGAGCGGGTACTCCATGACCTGGCACCGGCCCGTGGGGGGCTGGTGTCTGGGTGTCATGCCCCGCCGGACGCTGTACCACCCGGGTGGGGGTGGTGGCGGGGACCGTACGCACATCGGGCATACGGCGGGAAGTCTTCGACCCGCGGGCTGGGGTGGGCCGGGCCTTGCCCGGGGTGGTCTTCGGCCCGCGCGGGCGGGCAGGCAGGGCTGCCGCGTGGCGAGCGCGGCGCAGGCGGCGGGTGGTCTTCCTGGGACGGCGCACGCGGGTGACGGCGCCATCGGCGGTGGTGCGGATGGTGCGGGTGCCGGTGGCGCGGTCGGTGGTGGTGTGGGACTGGGCGAGCAGGCCGCGGGAGACGATGCGGCGGGCGGCTGCGTGGTCGCGGTCCATCGACAGGCCGCATCCTGCGCAGTGGGCCCATTTCCAGCCGCGCTCCCCGAGCCGGTCGGGGGCGGGGTGGTGGCCGAGCGGGTTCAGGCAGCGGGGGCAGATCGCGGAGGTGCCCCGGGCGGGGACGGTGACCACCGCGATGTGTGCCTTGGCGGCCAGGTGCCTCATCGCCTCGGCGACGGTGCCGCGGACCTGCCCGGACAGCCGGGCGTTGCCGCGTCTGCGGCCGCGGGCTTCCAGGGTGGCGAGGTCTTCGAGGTAGATAACGGTGGCGCCGAGCGCGGTCGTCTGGTCGACGGCCCAGCGGGCGGCCGACCACGCCAGTGCGTCGTTCAGGTGGCGGATGCGGGCACACACCCGCTCGTGCTCGCGCTGAAGTACCGCCGCCCGGTCCAGGAGTCGGCCCCAGGCGAGGTGCGGGGCCCCGAGAGAGTCGGCGAGCGCGTGGTAGTGGTCGCGTTTGGCGGCGAGGTGTTCGCGGTGGGTGCGCAGCCGGTGCAGTTTCGCACTGACCGCGGTGGCGTCGAAGATGAGGGGACGGCCGTCGGTGACTACCCGTGCCATCCCGGCCCGCCCGGTCAGGCGGCCGACCGTGCCGGTGAGCAGGGTGTTGACCCCCCAGTCGAAACCGACCGCCACCCGGTGCCCGGACGCCTTGGTGGCCGGGACGGGGCGGGAGTGCGGCAGGTCCACCGCGATCCGCCCGGCCGGGGTGGGGCGCAGGGTGGGGGTGTGCAGGACCGCGTCCGGGTGAACGGTGCCCGGCAGGCGCAGGTCGAGCAGGTGCCAGGCCCAGTCCCGTCCCGAGGCGGGGGCCGCGCACAGCGGGAGCTTCACCCGCAGCCGGGCCCAGGCCGCGTCCACCCGCTCAAGGGTGACCTGTTGGCGGTCCATCGCCGCGAGCAGCACCTGCGCCGCGATCCGGGGCGGCTCCTCCAGCTCGCACACCCCGGCAGGCAGCTTCCCGTGCTCGGCCACATACGCGCGCACCTGCCGGGTGCGGTTGCGGATCTCCGCACCGCTGATCCCGGCGGGCAGCAGCGCCCGCAGCGCCGCCCACTCCGCCCCGCTGCGCCGATGCGGATCGGCGGGCCAGGTCGCCAGGACGGCCGCCACCAGGGTCCGCCGGTGCACGGCCAAGCGCAGGGTCCGCGCCGCGTACTCCTCCGCCGCCCGGCGCACCCGGTCCGACACATACACGCCCTCGGCAGGCCCGGCACCCTTGGTCCACTCCAGGCGGCGCATGGCCATCCAGCCCTTGGACGGCAGCTCCCTGCCCTGCCCGTCGAGGCCGGCCGCCAGCACATCCAGCGAGTCCTCGTCCCACCGGGAAGCCACCAGAGCCCCGGTCAGCTCCCGGCACAAGGAGGCCAGGAAGGACACCCGCTCCGACAGCAGCCGCTGACCCACCTGTTCACCACTGGCCTCGACCGCACCACGGAAGGCGGTGCACGTCGCCGTCGCCACCAACCGGCCCACACCCACCACCCCCTGCCACGCCACCCCGAACAGCCCCGGACCGGGCACATCCCCGCATCCGATCGATCTAACGACCGACCCCCGCACAAAGACACGCATCCTTGGCGACTGCCCGATTCATGCAGGAAACCGCAGCAAAACCGCCAATAGTTGAAGACCTCCGTATCTGCTTCCTGGCGAAGGGGGAACCCCAGGTGATCCTCACGGTCACGCTGAACACCGCTCTCGACATCACCTATCGCGTACGCACCCTTGAGGCCCACACCTCGCACCGGGTGACCGAGGTGACCGAACGGCCCGGCGGCAAGGGGCTGAACGTGGCCCGGGTGCTGGCGGCACTCGGCCACGAGGTGACGGCGACGGGCTTCGCCGGGGGCGCGACCGGGCGGACCCTCCAGGAGCAGCTGACGCACACTCCGGGCGTCGTGGACGCGCTGCTCCCGGTCGGGGGCTCGACGCGCCGCACGATCGCCGTGGTCGACGCCACCGGTGACACGACTCAGCTCAACGAGCCGGGCCCGGTCATATCCCCCGCCGAGTGGTCCGCCTTCCAGGAGGCGTACGAGCATCTGCTGCGCTCCGCCTCGGTGGTGGCCCTGTGCGGCAGCCTGCCGCCGGGGGTGCCGGTGGGAGCGTACGCGGGCCTGATCCGCACGGCGCGCACGCTGGGCGTACCCGTCCTCCTCGACACCAGCGGCGAGCCCCTGCGCCGAGGGGTGGCCGCCCGCCCCGACCTGGTGAAGCCGAACGCCGACGAACTCGCCGAGCTCACCGGCTCCCACGACCCGTCCAAGGCCACCCACGACGCCCGCCGCCGCGGCGCCCACACCGTGGTCGCCTCCCTGGGCGCCGCGGGACTGCTGGCCCACACGGCCGACGGCCTCTGGCGCGCGACCCCGCCCCGCCGCCTGCGCGGCAACCCGACGGGCGCGGGCGACTCGGCGGTGGCGGGCCTGCTCTCCGGCCTGATCGACCACCTCCCCTGGCCGGCCCGCCTGGCCAGAGCCGTGGCTCTGTCGGCGGCGACCGTACTGGCTCCGGTGGCGGGCGAGTTCGACCGCTCGGCGTACGAGGAGCTGGTGGGTCAGGTGGCGGTGACGGGGGAGGTCACGGCGGCGTGAGCCGCACGCCGGACTGAGGGTCTGTCAGCCCTTCTGCAGGTACAGCTGGTCGAAGTTGACGTCGCACGAGTTGCCCTGCTCGCAGGAGATCTTGACCTCGTTCGGACCCTTGTTGAGCTGGACGGCCGCCCAGGTGTACGTCCAGCCCTTCTCGTAGTCGCCCTCCGGCGCGTGCGCGAAGTTGTCCAGGTTGAGCGCGCGGCTCTGAGGCGTGCCGTTGACCGTGAGCGTGGCGGTGGCGGCCTTGCCGGGCACGCCGAAAACGACGTACAGCTTGTACGAGCCCTTCTTCGGGACGTCCTTCATCTTCCAAGTGAGGGACGAGCCCACCGAGTTGAAGTTGGTGACGTAGAACCCGCCGTCCGACTTCGCTCCCGGGATGTCCGACGCGGTGATCGCGTTGCCGCCGAGCACCAGTGTCTTCGCCTCGGCCTTCGGCAGTTCGCCGTCCTTCTCGGTCTGCGTCTGCTTGCTCGCCGTCTCGCTGGGCTCGGCGCTCTGGCCGGTGGACTGGGTGGGGGTCGCGTCGCCGTTGCTCGCGGTGTTGTCGGAGCCGTCGCTGAGCATGGCCACGCCGATGCCTATCAGTACGGCCGCGACCACGGCGATCGCGCCGATCAGCAGGCCCTTGGTGTTGGGGCCGCGGCCTCGGCCACCGCCTCCGTGCGACTGCTGGCGGGGCGGCTGCTGCGGGCCGCCGAAGGACTCGGGGGCCTGGTAGTGCGCGTTCGGCTGACCGTAGGCGCCCTGCTGCTGGCCGTAGCCGGGCTGCTGCGGCGGGACCTGGCCGTACTGGGCCGTCGGGGCCTGGGCGGCGGCCTGCTGCTGCCCGTACTGGCGCTCGCCGACCGGCCGCACTCTGTTGACCGCGTTGGGATAGCCGTAGCTCCCCGTGGGCGGCTGGGCCCCTCGGGCCTGGCCGTCGGCGTACAGGTAGCCGAACGGGTCGTCGTCCTCGGGCGTGCTCGCGCCGTTGTTGCCGGGCGTCGACATCCCTTGGTCTCCTCAGCGGTGCGGTACGGCGGGTACGGGTGGCGGGTTACTGCATCGGGTGCAGGAGAGCGAGCCTACCCGCTCGGGCTGGTCCAAACGGGTGACTCAGACCTCATCGTCCCGCCGATAATCTCACCGAGATCCCACCGATCTTCCCGCGCACGCACCGCCCACCAGGGGCTTTGCGTCCCTCGCCCGGCTACCGTCCCGCACTTATCCGGCACGCCGGTGCTGTTTGGGACGAGATCGTTTCTCGACGTACATCCGCTCGTCGGCTGATTTCAAGACTTCGTCCGCCGTCATGCCGCAGTGCGCCCATCCGATGCCGAAACTGGCGCCGACGCGCATCGCGCGGCCGTCGACCCGGATCGGCTGGATGATCTCGTTGCGCAGGCGTACGGCGAGGTCCTGGGCGTCGGCGCGGCCGAGGCCGTCGGCGAGGACGACGAACTCGTCACCGCCGAGCCGCGCGACCGTGTCGCCGTCGCGCACGCCCCGGCTGAGCCGCCGGGCGACCTCGATGAGGACGGCGTCGCCCGCGTTGTGCCCGAACCGGTCGTTGATCGACTTGAACCCGTCGAGGTCGCAGAAGAGCACCGCGAGCCCCTTGGTCCCGTCGTCCCGCTCGCTCTCGGGGGCGACGGTGTGCACATGGTGGTCGAAGGCGTCGTACGGGCCGCTGGAGGCCGTGAAGTCGAAGGAACGCCCGCCGACCGCGTCGAACGAGGGATGCTGCTGGCCCTGCTGTGCCGCGTTCGAGGTGTGTGCGGGGTGCGCGGGGTGCTCCGTGGCGCCGTAACCCCCGAATTCGCCGTGCTCCCCGTACTCGCCGCGCTCGATCCGCTCTGGGAACTGTCCGAAGGCCGCGTCCATCGAGTCGGCCACCGAACCGGCCGGGAGGGCGGACTGGGGGCGCTGGCAGAGGCGGGAGGAGAGGCGGGAGCGGAGCTCCGCGGAGTTCGGCAGGCCGGTGAGGGCGTCGTGCGAGGCGCGGTGGGCGAGCTGGAGCTCGCGGCGCTTGCGCTCCTCGATGTCCTCGACGTGGGTGAGCAGGAAGCGGGGTCCGTCGGCGGCGTCCGCCACGACGGAGTTGCGCAGGCTGACCCAGACGTATGTGCCGTCGCGCCGACCCAGGCGCAGCTCGGCGCGCCCGCCCTCGGCGGAGGTACGGAGCAGGGTGCCTATGTCCTCGGGGTGCACGAGGTCGGAGAAGGCGTACCGGCGCATGGCGGAGGCGGGGCGGCCGAGGAGGCGGCAGAGCGCGTCGTTGGTCCGCAGGATGCGGCCCTGCTGGTCGCCGCCCATCTCGGCGATGGCCATGCCGGAGGGGGCGTACTCGAAGGCCTGCCGGAAGGATTCCTCACTGGCCCGCAGCGCCTGCTGCTCCCTTTCGAGCCTGACCAGTGCGCGTTGCATATTCGCACGTAGACGCGCGTTGCTGATCGCGATGGCGGCCTGGAAGGCGTACATCTGGAGCGCCTCGCGGCCCCATGCGCCCGGTCGGCGGCCGTTGCGCGGCCGGTCCACGGAGATCACGCCGAGCAGCTCACCGCAGGCGGAGCCGGAGACGCCCGGGGTGTACATCGGCGCGAAGAGCCGGTCGGAGGGGTGCCACTCGTCCTCGAAACGGGGGGCGGGGCCGTCGGTGTACCACTGCGGTACGTCGTCCTCGTCGAGGACCCAGCCCTCGGTGTGCGGTATGAACCGCAGGTCGCCCCAGGCCTCGCCCATGTTCAGCCGGCGGTCCCAGGAGGCCCGGGAGCCGACGCGGCCGGTGATCAGGGCTTCGGCGGCGGAGTTCCCGGAGAGGGCGGCGACGACCAGGTCGCCGTCCGGGCGGACGAGGTTGACGCACGCCAGCTCGTAGCCAAGGCCGCTGACCACACCGTCGGCGACGGTCTGCAGTGTGTCGGCCAGACTGCGCGCGGTGTTCGTGTCAGCCATCACCTTGTGCAGCTGCCGCAGGGTCGTCAGACGGACATAGGGTTCCGACTCGGTTTCCATTCGCCCTCCCCCCGAGATCTCGTGGCAGCTCCGATACCCGACGTAACTCGTAGGCTTACTGGCGCTTACAGCTACGACTTACAGTCTGCAGCGTCCCCGCCACTGAATCACAGCGCGGAGCCCACTCGGTACACAGGGTCAACAAAATATGGCTCCTGTGACTCAAGTCACAACAGAAGATGAGCAATTGAGTGGAGTTTATGCGTTTCCCTCGTGCGCCTCTTGAACGGAATTCAGAACTCTGTGTAGGCACTGTGAGCAGGTCCGATCGAAGGTTTGCGGTGCGAACGATCGGGATTTGCGGCGGGGATGACCGGGGGCTCACGGCGAGGGCGACGACAGGTCGGCGACGCGTGGGCGACGGGTCGGCAACAGGCCGGGGACGGGTCGGCGACGCGTCGGGGACGGGTCGCCGACGGGCTGTCCGTCGGAGGTCCTAGGTCCGGATTCAGGCTTGGGACCGATGTGGTGCGCGGTGGCTGGAGACTAGCGTTTCCGGCGTGCTGAAGACGCCACCCGCCCAGTCCGGCCCGCCCACCCAGCCCGTCCCGTCGGTCCCGTCCGCCCCTTCCATCCCCTCCGCCCCCTCCGCTCCGGCCGCTCCGGCCGCCGACGGGCATGCTGTGGGGGTGAGCGAAGACGAGTTCCGCGCCGCCCTGTCCCGGCTGGCCGCGGGCGTGGTCCTGGTGACCGCGCACGAGCCGCCCCTGGACCCCGAGGGGCCGCGCGGCGAGGACGTCGGCATGACGGCCACGTCCTTCATGTCCGTCTCCCTGGACCCGCCCCTGGTGATGGTGAGCCTGCGCGAGGGTTCCCGGATGGACGACCTCCTCGCCGAACAGCCGCTGTGGGCGGTCTCCCTGCTTGGCGAGGATCAGCGGCACATCGCCGGCCGCTTCGCCATGAAGGGCCGCGTCAGCGACCGTCTGCTGTTCCAGGACCTCGCGCACGGGCGCGGCGAGGCCACCGGCGCGCCTCTCATCACCGACGCCCTCGCCACACTGGAGTGCCGCACCGAGCAGCGGGTGACCGCCGGCGACCACACCCTCGTCATCGGCCGGGTGCTGCGGGCGACGGCGCCGGGGGCGGCGGACAGGGGGCCGTTGGCGTATTTCCGGGGTCGGTACCGGCAGTTGGGTTAGCGACAGCTACGGGTGTTGCCGGGCGCGGCAAATGCTCCCGGTGTCACTCCGTGCCCCTCACGCCCAACCCCGCCCCGACCTTCCCCGCTTGGTCTCGGAGCGCGCCTTCTTCTCCCGCAGCCGCCGCTCGTTGATCCCCTTCGGGATACGGGTCGCCCGGCGCGGCCGCGGCGGCGGAGCGGTGGCCTCCGCGAGCAGCGCGGCGAGCCGCACGGCGGCGGTCTCCCGGTTTCGCCACTGGGAACGGTGCTCGGAGGAGCGGACGCTGACGACCCCGTCGACGAGTCGCGCGGCGAGCCGCTCCAGGGCCCGCTGCTTCCACACCTCGGGCAGGGCCTCGGTGGCGGCGAGGTCGAACCGCAGCTCGACCTGCGAGTCGCTGGTGTTGACGTGCTGCCCGCCGGGCCCGGAGGAGCGGGAGAAACGCCACATGAGCTCGGCCTCGGGAAGCGAGACGGAGCCACGGATGACGTAGGGACCGGACATGACGTACATCTTCCCGGTCGTGACCGGTCCGCGTCACGTGAATATCGCCGCGGGCGCAGGTCGGCGACGAAGGCGGGTCGGGTAAAGAGAGTAAAGCCACCTGGAACCCTGGCTACCCCTCTCGGCGTTCTTAGAGGTGTAGCTTCGTCGTACGCAACGAGGGAAGGACTCCCAACCATGGCTGTAAGCCTGTCCAAGGGTGGCAACGTCTCGCTCACCAAGGAGGCTCCGGGCCTGACCGCCGTCACCGTGGGCCTCGGCTGGGACGTCCGCACGACCACGGGCACCGACTTCGACCTGGACGCCTCCGCGATCGCGGTGAACGGCCAGGGCAAGGTCTACTCGGACGCCCACTTCGTCTTCTTCAACAACAAGCAGACCCCGGACCAGACGATCGTCCACACGGGCGACAACCGCACGGGCGAGGGCGCGGGCGACGACGAGGCGATCAACGTCAACCTGGCGGGTCTCCCGGCCGACATCGACAAGATCGTCTTCCCGGTCTCCATCTACGACGCCGAGAACCGCTCGCAGAACTTCGGCCAGGTCCGCAACGCCTACATCCGCATCCTCAACCAGGCCGGCGGCGCCGAGATCGCCCGCTACGACCTGTCGGAGGACGCGGCCACGGAGACGGCGATGGTCTTCGGCGAGCTCTACCGCAACGGCGCGGAGTGGAAGTTCCGCGCGGTCGGCCAGGGCTACGCGTCGGGCCTGGTGGGCATCGCGCAGGACTTCGGCGTCAACGTCTGAGCCGTCAGCGCTGTACGCGCAGCACGAAGCCCTCGGCCGCGCATCGGCCGGGGGCTTCGGTCGTCCAGAGGTCCCGGCGATCCTGGTGGTCCCGGAGGTCCTGGTGGTCCCGGAGGTCCTGGTGGTCCCGGAGGTCCTGGTGGTCCTGGTGGTCCCGGTGATCCCGGTGATCCCGGTGGTCCCGGTGATCCCGGAGGTGGTCCTGTCGGCTAGTCCGTGACGAACTGCCATTCCTGGGCGCCGGTGGTGTTGCAGGTCCACTGCTGGATCTTGGCGCCGTCGGCGACGTTGGCGTTCAGGACGTCCACGCACTTGTCGACGAGCCGCGACCGCACCTGGCTCCAGCCGATGCCGGTCGACACCGTTCTCCAGCGCTGGGCGGGGGTTCCGTCGCAGGTCCACTGCCGGATCTGAGCGCCGTTCTCCGTCGAGCCGCCGCTGACCTCCAGACACTTGCCGCTCTTCTTGTTCACGAAGTTGTAGTAGCCGCTGCCGACAGGCACCGACGTCCACCTCTGCCCGTCCACGTCCTTGCACTTGTACTGCTGGACGACGGCTCCGTCGTCCACCGACTGGTTCTTGACGTCCCAGCACTTGTCGCTGTTCTTGTTGACCACGTGGAAGTAGCTCTCGGCGGCGAGGCTCCCGACGGCGGGTCGGGAATCGGCCTCGGCAGCCTGGGCTCCGGTGACCCCGGACGCCCCCGCCATCAGTGCGGCTGTGGCCGCGAAGATCAGTCCCGCTCGCCTGCGTCGGCTGGTCATGGCTCTCCCCTTTCACGGACGGCGCGAATCCGCGTCCCGCCCTCTGAATTGACATGTACTGTGTCGCCAACGCTGGCGGTACGACCTGAAAGCGAGCTGACCTCTCGCTGAAACCGCCAGGTCACAAGGGGGTTTCATGCAGGTCCGGTTACTCGGACCGCTGGACGTCGTCGTGCAGGGGGAGCCGCGCCCGTTGTCCGGGTTACGGCGCAAGGCGGTCCTCGCGGTGCTCGCGCTGCACGCGGGCGGCATCGTCAGTACGGACCGTCTGATCGAGCTGGTGTGGAGCGGGCGGCCCACCGGGATCAACACCGTGCAGAGCCATGTGTCCGCTCTGCGCCGGGTGCCCGGCAGCCGTTCGGCGATCACCGCCCGTTCACCCGGCTATGTGCTGGAGCTGGACACGGACGCCGGTGCCGCCGAGCGGCTGGTGCGGAGAGCGCGGCACTCCGCCGACCCGGCCACGGGCGCCGCGCTGCTGCGGTCCGCGCTGGCGCTGTGGCGGGGACGACCGTTGGTGGACGTGGCCGAAGTGCCCTGGCTCGCCGAGCAGGCCGACCGGCTCACTGGGCTCGAGTCGGAGGCCCGGCGGGCGCTGGCCGACGCCCGACTGGCGCTCGGCGAGCACACGCAGGTGCTGCCGGAGTTACGGGACACCGCCGACCAGCACCCGTTCGACGAGCGGGTCCAGGGGCAGCTGGTGTTGGCGCTGTACCGCTCCGGGCGCCAGGCCGACGCGCTCGCGGTCCTGCGCGCCGTACGCGCCCGGCTGGCCACGGAGCTGGGCATCGATCCGGGGCCCGGGCTCCGGGAGTTGGAAGCAGCGGTGCTGCGTCAGGATCCTTCGCTGGTGGGGCCGGCGGGGGTGGCGGTGGATGTGCGGGGTGGGGGCGCGTCCGGTTCCGGGCGAGTCGTGGTCGATTCCGGGCGAGCCGTATCCGATCCGGCGCGAGCCGTGCCGACCTCCTCTTCCCCCTGCCGCCACCTCTACGTCGCGAGCCGTGCCGACTTCCTCTTCCTCTTCCTCTGCCGCGCGAGCCGTGCCGACTTCCTCTTCCCCTGCCGCCACCTCTACGTCGCGGGCCGTGCCTGTGCCCGTCTCCGTCTCTGTCTCTGTCTCTGTCTCCGCGCGAGTCGCGTCCGGCGGCCAGAACCCACCCTCGGTGGGCCGGGCCCAGGAACTGGCCGTCCTGGACGGACTGCTGGCCGACATCGCACCCTCACCCTCCCCCTCCGTCCCCTCCCCCTCCGTCCCCTCCCCCTCCGTCCCCTCCCCCTTCCTGGTGGTCACCGGAGATCCGGGCATCGGCAAGACGCGGCTGCTCACCGAGCTGGCGCGCCGGGCGCACTCGGCGGGCCGGGCGGTTCTGTGGGGCCAGGCGACGGAGTTCGAGCAGCAGGTGCCGTTCGGGATCGTCACCGACGCGCTCGCCGACCTGGGGCCGGAGAGCCTGAGGGCCCTGTCCGACGAGGACGTGGACCTGCTCCGCGGCGTCCTGCCCGTACTGCCCGTACTGCCGGGAGCGGCCGCGGCGGTCGCCGCCCGGCGGGAGGGGCTGGGCGCGGAACGGTACCGGCTGCACCGCGCCGTACGCGCCCTGCTGGAGGCGCTGGCCGGCCCTGCGGGCCTGGTGCTCGTGCTCGACGACATGCACTGGGCCGACCAGGGCTCTGTCGAGTTGCTGGACCACCTCCTGCGCCACCCTCCGCGCGGACGGGTGCTGGTGGCCGTGTCGTACCGGCCGCGCCAGCTGTCCGGCCGATTACGGCAGGGCCTCGGGCGGGCCCTGAAGGACGGCGTCGTCGAGTCGATCGACCTCGGCCCGCTCAGTCCCGACGCCGTCGACGCGCTGCTGCCCGCCCGGCTGGACGGAACCCGGCGATGCGGCGTCCACGAAGCGGGCCGGGGAAACCCGTTCTACGTCCTCGCCCTGGCCGGCACCGGGACGGCCGACCCCGACGCGACGGGCGGCGAGGAACTGCCCGCGCGGGTGCGGGCCGCGCTCGCCGCCGAGCTGGACGCCCTCGCCGAGCCCGAGTTGCTGGTGGCCCGGTCGGCGGCCGTGGCGGCGGACACCGCCGAACCCGGACTGGTGGCGCACACGGCCGACCTGGGCATCGACGACGTACTTCACCGCGGCCGCCGACCCCATCGCCACCGGCCAGGCCCACCTCCTCACCGGCCACGCCCACAACGCCCTGAGCAACCCCAACGACGCCCGCACGGCTTTCCGCAGAGCACGCGTACTGCTCGACGGCTGCGGCGCACACTTGTTCGCACTCAAGGCGCTGAGCGAGGAGCATCCTGTCGGGTAGTTCGCGGGGGCGGGGGCGTCACCTCGAACAGGACGGCCCAGCTCGGGCTCCGCCCGGTCGGGCGAGGCGAACTCGCCGACGTCGCCCGCCTGTTGGTGTCCGAGCTGGTGACGAACGTCAACCAAGCCCGTCCCACCGAAACCGGCGCACCCGCCCCTCCGCACCCGCGCCTCCGCACCCGCGCCCGTGCCTCCGCAGCCGCAGCCGCAGCCGCAGCCGCAGCCGCATGCCGAGAACGGCCGGGGGCTGCTCCTGCTGGACGGGCTCGCCCGGGAGTGGGGCGTGGGCCGGGGCTCCCCGCACGGGCATCCCGCCCCCGACAAGCGCGTCTGGTTCGAGCTGCGGGACGCCAACTGGACCGGGTGTGGGCGATAACGTGCGCCGCATGCTGCTCCTGGAACCCCTCCGCACCACCGACGACGCCCCCCTCCTCGCCGAGCTCACCGCCCTGCACGCCTCCAACCGCGACTTCTACTCCCTCAGCGGTGACTTCCCGGACGCCGACGACATCCGGCCGGAGCAGGTCGCGGCGGTGATGGAGGAGGAGTTGGCGCATCCGGACGTGGAGGTGCTCGTCGCGCGTGACGAGGGGCGCGTGGTCGGGCTGGTCATCACCCTCGCGCACCACCCCGATCCCGCCGATCCCGATCCCTGGATCGGGCTGCTGATCGTGGATGCCGAGGAGCAACGCAAAGGGTATGGGCGGGAGTTGGCGCGACGCGTCGAGGAGCGGTTCCGGCTGGGCGGCCGGGACGGCGTACGGCTCGCCGTGCTCGACAACAACCCCCGAGGGCTCGCCTTCTGGACCACCCTCGGGTACGAGGTCGTCGACCGCCGGGCCGATCTGCGGATGGGGCGGCCGTGCAGTGTGCTGCGGAAGGCGCTGCGGAGCGCATGAGGCGCCTCAGGGGCTGCTCGGCTTGCCCTCCCCGTACAGCCACTCCTTCCAGATCACGTCGAAGTCCTCGTCCGGGGCCTTCTCCTCCACGTACTTCGTGAAGTCGGCCGTGCTCGCGTTGCCGTGCCGGTGGGTGGCGGCCCAGCCCCGGATGATGTCGTAGAACGTGTCGTCGCCGACCGTTTCGCGGATCTTGTGCAGGACCATGGCACCCCGCTCGTACACCGGACTGTCGGAGATGCGCGCCGCGCTCGGCGGGTCGGCGGGCGGGAAGTCCCAGACGGCCTCGCTCGACTCCGTGTCGGAGAAGTAGTCGCCCTCGTACACCGCGTCGAAGGTGTCCTGCGCGCTGTCGCCGTCGTGGTCCTCCTGCCACAGCCACTCGGCGTACGTGGCGAAGCCCTCGTTGAGCCACATGTCCCGCCAGGACTCGGGGGTGACGGAGTCGCCGTACCACTGGTGGGCCAGTTCGTGGACGAGGAGGGAGATGTCGGGGGCACCGGGGAAGACCGGGCGGTTCTGGGTCTCCAGGGCGTAGCCCACCGCCTCGGGGCGGTCGACGATCACGCCGGTGGAGGTGAAGGGGTACGCACCGAAGTTGTCCTCCGCCCACTCCATGACTTCGGGGATCCGGTCGAGGACCTTGCGGCTGTCCTGCACCTGGGAGGGGTCCACGGCCACGTACACCGGCAGACCGTCGTCCGTGGTGGAGGTGCGGATGACGTACGGGCCGATCGCGACCGTCGCGAGATAGCTCGCCATGGGCTGGGCCGTGTGCCAGGTCGTGGTCACGCCCCCGCTCCTCGACTTCCCCTCACTCCTCAGCTCTCCGTTGGAGACCGCCCGTACGCCCTCGGGCACGGTGACCGTGATGTCGTACGTCGCCTTGTCGGAGGGGTGGTGGTTGCCGGGGAACCAGGTCATGGAGCCGGTGGGTTCGCCGAGCGCGAGGACGCCGTGGCCCTCGTCGTCGTCCCCCGTGCGCAGCCAGCCCTCCTCCGAGCCGTCCGGGTCGGTGATCGTCTTCGGTGAGCCGGAGTAGCGAACGGTCGTGCGGAAGGTCTTGTCCTTGGTCAGGCCCGCCGCCGGGCGGACGGTCAGCTCCTGGCCCGCCCGGTTCCAGCGGGCGGGCGCGCCGTCGACCTTGACCCCGTCGACCTTCAGGCCCTTCAGGTCGAGGTTGAAGGCGCTGAGGTTCTGCTCCGCCCGTGCGGTGATCACCGCCTCGGCCTTCAGGTCGTTGTCGTCGGGGTCGTAGTCGAGGGTCAGGGCGTAGTGGGTGACGTCGTAGCCGCCGTTGCCCATCTTCGGGAAGTACGGGTCCTTGAGGCCGGCGGCGCCGGAGGTGCCGTGGGCTCCGCCGGTGTCGCCGCGGTCGCCGCCGTCGCCGGTGCAGGCGGTGAGGGTGAGGGTGAAGGTGAGGGTCAAGGCGAGCAAGGCGGCGGGGGCAAAGGGCACGGGTCGGGACACGGCGGAGATCCTATGAGGAGGGGTTCGGCGCGGCAGGGGCCTCGGGTGATGCCCTGGGGTTGGCTCCCTTGAAGAAGAGGAGCGGATCCACCACGGCACGGTTGCTCGGCACGGTTCCTCGGCACGGTTGCTTGCACGGCTCGACGGCACTGTTCCTTGGCACGGGTTCCTTGGCACGGGTTCCTTGGCACAGGTTCCTTGGCGCGGGTTCCTTCGAGCGGAGCGGGGTCGCGGGCATGACACCATCCCTACGTGCTCGACATCGGCTACGCCCTCTCCAACCGCTTCCCGGACCCGCCCCAGACCGACTACCGCCGCGCGGACGTCTACGCGCTACGGCACGACCTGTTCTGCGGGGACGTCTACCTCGCCGACACCAAGGCGGACCGGGAACTGTCCACAGCCTGGGGATGGGTGCCGGTACTGGACTTCGCGTGGGCGTTGTGCGACATCGTGGAGCAAGTGGACCGGGATCCGCGCGGCAGCCGGGCCGCCGTGCCCCAGCGGGCGGAGCTGGACTTCACCGAGTCCACGGACCGGATGCTTTTCGAGCGGCGGTTCGGCTGGGTGGACATCGAGTCGGACTGGATGCCGACCGACGAACCCCCGCTCACCTTCTCCCACTCCGAACTGCGCCGTGAGGCCCGGGACTTCCTGCACGACCTGATCGCCGACCTCGTCGACCTGCACGACGACCTGGGCGAGAACCCCGCGATCTGGTCACTCCAGGCCCGCTTTCCTCGTGTTTCGTAGGCCGGGTGCCTGGGCTGTAGGTCTGGGGGCGCGTCGGCTGTCGTAGGGCTGGGGTGGACACCGACCGCCATAGGCCCCGGGGGCACGCCGACCGCCGTGGCCCCGAGGGCAAGTCGGCCGCGGTAGGCCCCGGGGTGCACGCCAACCGCCATAGGCCCCGGGGGCACCACGCTGCCTGCCCGCAGGCCCGGAAAGCGCGCCCCCTACCGCCGAAGCCCGCCAAGAACCACCCTCACCTCACGCCTCCACCCGAATCCCCATCTCCGCCGCCAACACCGGCCCCAGATCCACCAGCTGAGCCGCACTGATCACCGCCCCCGCCAGCCGGTCCACCCCCCTCGCGATCTCCAGGGAAGCAACCCCTCTCAGGTCCACATCGGTCAGGCTCGCCCCGCTGAGGTCCGCCCCCTTCAGCACACAGCCGGGGAACTCGACCCGTTCGAGCCGCGCCCCCGCGAAGTCCGGCTCCACCAGCACGCAGTCCTCGAAGACGACGTCCTTCAGCCTCGCCTCACGCAGGTTGAGGTAGTCGATCTTGCCGCCCCGCACCACGACCCGCTCCAACACGGCCCCGTGCAACTGCACACCGCCGAGCCGGGCGTCGACCAGCTCCACATCGCGCAAGGTCGCCTCGGCCAGGTTCGTGCCGACCCCTCGTATCCCCGTGAGGACCGAGTCGAGCACCCGGACCCGGCTCAGCCGCGTCTCGTCCACCGCGCACCCCACCAGCACGCAGTCCATGAACCGGGCGCCCCCGCCGTCCTGCCCGACGAAGTCCTCCTCCCGGAACTCCAGCCCGTCATAGTCCCCGTCCGGCTCCAACTCCCCGCCCCCGTACGGCTCCAGGGCAGGCAGCCGCACCTCGGGCCGCCGCGCCGCCTTCACCCCCGCCGCACCAGCCATACCCACCACACCCGCCGCACCCGACCTGGTCCTCGCCATGCCCCCATCCTGCACCCCACCACTGACAACCACCCCGAACCACACCCCTGACCTGCGAAAACACGCCTCCCCAGCCCCGATGTCACATTCCGACCCCCTCCACCAGTCGTACTCACCGAAAGGCGCCCCACCCGAAGACGACCCACCCGAAGACGACTGACCCGAAGACGACGCGACCGAGAGCAACCCATCTGAAGGGACCCCACCCATGCACCGCCCCCTCGCCCCCATCCCCGCCCCCACGCCCGTCACCGTCATCGGCGGCGGCCTCGCCGGCCTCACCGCCGCCATCACCGCCGCCGAAGCGGGCGCCAAGGTCACCCTGTACGAGGCGCACCACACCCTCGGCGGCCGGGCCCGTACGGCCGAGGGGCCGTACCGGACGAACGAGGGCCCGCACGCGCTCTACAGGAGCGGCCCCCACTGGACCTGGCTCAGCCAACGCGATCTGATCGGCCCGCTCGCACCCCTCCCACTCCTCGAAGCCACCCGTCTGCGCTTCCACCACAAGGGCACCCTCCGCCGCACCCCACCCCTCGCCGTACTCAAGCTCACCCACCCCCTCTCCCCTCTCACCCACCAACCCGCCCCCACGGACACCGACTTCCTCACCTGGGCCACCGAACGCGTGGGCGAGGACGCGGCCCGTGCCGCCGCGAACTTCTCGGCCGTGGCGCTGTTCCACCACGACCCGGGCTCCCTCTCCGCCGCCTTCGTGCGGGAACGGCTGCGCCGGGCCGCGTCGCTGCCCCCGGAGGCGCGCTATCCGCGCGGCGGCTGGGCGAGCGTCGTCGACCGGATGGCGGCCCGCGCCTGGAACCTCGGCGTCCGCATGGAGACCCTCGCCCGCGTCGACAGCCTCGCCGCCATCCCCAACGGCCACCGAGGACCCGTCGTCGTCGCCACCTCCCTCGACTCCGCCCGCCGCCTCCTCCGTGACGACTCCCTGACCTGGCCGAGCGGCCGTACCGCGCTCATCGACCTCGCCGTACGCACCCGCAGGGGCGACGCGTTCGCCGTCTCCGACCTCGACGCGCCCGGCTGGATCGAACGCGGGGGTCTGGGGGTGTCCCCCAGAAAACACAGCACGGCCCAGGACCACACCCTCGCCCCGGCCGGCGAGCAACTGCTCCAGGGGCAGTTCCCGATCGCGCCGCACGAGTCCCGGGCGGACGGCATCACCCGCGCCGAACGCCTGCTCGACCTCGGCTTCCCCGGCTGGCGCGAGCGCGTCACCTGGCGCCGCGAGGCGACCTCGAACGGTCGTACGGGCGCGGTAGATCTGCCCGGCACCAGCTGGCGAGACCGGCCGGCCGTGGACCGCGGCGACGGCGTCTACCTCGCGGGCGACCAGGTCGCGGCGCCCGGCCTGCTCTCGGAGGTGTCGTTCAACAGCGCCCTGGCGGCGGTGTCACTGGCCCTGGGCCCCGCCGGCAGACGAGCACGGCGAGCACTTGACCTCAAGCAAGGTTGAGGCCGGAGGCTGGGTTCACCACAGCGGATCCCGCCGATCACCGCGGCGGATCTCACCGATTGACCGCGCCGGATCTCACGCATTCACCGCGTCGGATCTCACGCATTCACCGCGGCGGATCCCGGCGATCACCGCAGCGGACGCCATCCGCCAAACCGCACCGAGGAGCCCTCCATGCACGCCATCCGCCTGCACACCTTCGGCCCGGCCGAGAACCTCGCCTATGAGCAGGTCGAGGACCCCCGGCCGGGCCCCGGCCAGGTCCGTGTCGCCGTCGCCGCGGCGGGCGTACATCTGCTGGACACGGCCCTGCGGGAGGGCCACCAGGGGCCGGGGCCGACCCCCCGGCTGCCCACGGTCCCCGGCCGCGAGGTCGCCGGAGTCGTCGACGCCCTCGGCGAGGGCACCCCGGACGGCTGGCTCGGCAAGCGGGTCGTCGCCCACCTCGGCTTCGCCCCCGGCGGCTACGCCGAACTCGCCGTCACGGACGCCGCCCGCCTCCACGAGATCCCCGACAACCTCGACTTCGCCGAGGCCGTCGCCATGATCGGCACCGGCCGTACGGTGATGGGCATCCTGCAGTTCGCCGAGCCGGGCCCGGCCGACGTGGTCGTGATCCCGGCCGCCGCCGGCGGCATCGGCACCCTCCTCGTGCAGTACGCCAGGAACGCGGGCGCCACGGTCGTCGGCCTCGCCGGCGGCCCCGAGAAGACGGCACGGGTCGCGGCGAACGGCGCCGACCTCGCCGTCGACTACGCGGACCCGGCCTGGCCGGAGAAGCTCGCCCCGTACCGGGGCAAGGTCACGGTCGTCTACGACGGCGTCGGCGGCACGGCGGCCCGCGAGTCCGTCGCCCTCCTCGCCCCCGGCGGCAAGCACCTCGTCTTCGGCTGGTCGGCGGCGGGCATCCAGGGCGGCGAACCGTATGTCGTCGAAGGCGTCTCGGAGTCCGTCCTCGGCGAGGAGATGCGGCGCCGGGCGGGCGGCCCCGACCCCATCCGCACCCTCGAACTCCGCGCCCTCGCCGAAGCCGCCGCCGGCCGCCTCACCCCGGCCGTCCACCGCTTCCCTCTCGCCGAGGCGGCCACCGCCCACCGGGCGCTGGAGAACCGCGGCACGACAGGAAAGGTGGTACTGGAACCGTGACGGCACGAACCACGACCACACGACTCGGGGCCGGATCGCGGACCTGGTCGGCCGCAAGCGCATGTTCGTAACCGGTTTAACCGGTTTCGCCGCCGCCTGCGCACCGGGTGGCGCGGCACCGGCCTCGCCTTCCTCCCCCTCCCGGTCGCGATCACCCTCTGCTGGCCCCAGGTCTCGGCCCGCCTGCCGCACCACGTACCACCGCGCGCCCTCCTCATCCCGGGCAGAAATGACCCGGCCCCGTCAGTGCCGCCCAGCCACCCGATCCGCCACCCTCGCCAACCGCGACGACCCCACACTCCGCAGCTCCAGCTCACGTCGGTCAGCCGTGCGGTACGTCGCGTACATCCCGTGCACCCCCAGCCAACGGAACGGCTCCGGTTCCCACTTGCGGACCCGGTGGTTCACCCACGGCAACGAGGTCAGTTCCGTGTCCCCGGCCTGCCCGGAGTCCCGCTGGACCAGGTCGCGCAGGGTGCGCGCGGCCAGGTTCGTGGTCGCCACGCCCGAGCCGACGTAACCGCCCGCCCAGCCGAGCCCGGTCGCACGGTCCAGCGTCACCGTCGCACACCAGTCGCGGGGCACCCCGAGAACACCGGACCAGGCGTGCGCCACCCGCACACCCGCGAGGGAGGGAAAGAAGCGGACGAGGATCTCGTGCAGCGCCTCGATCGTCGAGGCCTGCGTACGACCGTCGTTGTCCGTCCGCGAACCGAAGCGGTACGGGACGCCGCGGCCGCCGAGCGCGATGCGGTCGTCGGCGGTGCGCTGGGCGTACATGTACGCGTGGGCCATGTCGCCGAGGGTCTCGCGGCCCTCCCAGCCGATGGACTCCCACTGGGCGGGGGTGAGGGGTTCCGTCGCGATCATCGAGGAGTTCATGGGGAGCCAGGTGCGCTTCTGGCCACTGAGGTTCGCCGTGAAGCCTTCCGTGCAGCGCAGGATGTACGGGGCACGGACCGTACCGTACGGCGTGACCGCGGCCCTGGGACGGATCTCCGTGACGGGGGTCGACTCATGCACGGTGACACCGAGGGACTCGACGACCGCCGCCAGCCCCGTCACCAGCTTCACCGGGTTCAGCCGGGCCCCGTGCGGCGTCCACGTCGAGCCCACGGCGTCCGCGACCCTGATCCGCTCAGCCGTCTCCCGGGCGCCGTACAGCTCACGCTCGTCCTCCCCGTACGACAGCTCGTGCTCGTGGAACGCCTTGAGCCGCGCCAACTGGGCGGGCGTGTACGCGACTTCGAGCACCCCGCCCCGATGGATGTCCGCGTCGACGCCCTCCTCCCCGGCCACCCGCACGACCTCGTCGACCGTGTCGTTCATGGCCTGCTGGAGGCGGACGGCGGCCTCGTGGCCGTGCAGCTTCGCATAGCGGTCGCGGCCCGCGACACCGTTGTAGAGCCAGCCGCCGTTACGACCGGAGGCGCCGTAGCCACAGAACTTCTGTTCCAGGACGGTGATCCGGAGGGAGGGGGCCGCCTTCTTCAGGTAGTACGCCGTCCACAGGCCCGTGTAGCCACCGCCGACGATCACCACGTCGGCGGACGCGTCGCCGGAAAGGGGCTCCCTGGGGGCGGGGAGGCCGACCTGGGCGTACCAGAAGGAGATACCACCGTTGATGGTCGCGTCCGTGCTGCTCATGGGGCGGACGGTACCCCCGGCGGCGAGGCCTGTCTCCTTCGGATTTCGTGGTTCTCAACGGTCTCGGGGAGGCGAAAATCCGAAGAAGTACGGGCGCGCGTGCCCGTACTGTCGACCGCATGATCCGTGTGCCGGAGGAACTGGCCCAGACTCAGGAAGAGATCAACGGAAAGGCGGGCCGGGAATTCATCGCGAATCTCCCGCGCATGGCCGCCGCGTTCCTGGCCCGATGGGGGCTGCGCCTGGACGGCCCGCCGATGCACGGCATGTGCGCCCTGGTCCTGCCGGTGGTCCGCACCGCCGACGGCACCCCCGCCGTGCTCAAACTGCAGATCCTCGACGAGGAGAGCGAGGGCGAGCCGGTCGCCCTGCGCATCTGGGGCGGCGACGGGGCCGTACGGCTCCTGGAGTACGACGACGAGACGGGCACCATGCTGCTCGAACGCCTCGACGAGTCACGCATGTTGACGTACGAGCCGGACACCCGCGAGGCCGTGCTCGTCATCGCGCGGCTACTGGCCCACCTCACCTCCGTACCGGCGCCGGAGGGCATGCGGCGCCTCGGCGACATCGCGGCGGACATGCTGGCCCGCACCCCACCCGTCCTCAAGCGGATCGCGGACCCCGCCGAGCGCCACCTGATCGCGGACTGCGCGGCGGCCGTACGAGAGGTCATGGACGAGCCCGGCGACCGCCTCCTCCACTGGGACCTGCACTTCGACAACGTCCTCGCCACCGACCGCGCCCCCTGGCTGGCCATCGACCCCAAGCCACTGGCCGGCGACCCGGGCTTCGACCTGTGGCCGGCCCTGGACAACCGCTTCGAGCCGACCGAGGTGCTCTGGCGCTTCGACGCGATGACGGAGGTACTGGCACTGGACCGCCGACGGGCACTCGCCTGGACGCTCGGCCGCGTGCTCCAGAACGCGATCTGGGCCGTGGAGGAAGGCCACACACTCCACCCGGACGACCTGGAAATCGCCCACCGCCTACGCACCGGCTGAGACCGGAAAGCTGAAAACTGAGAGCCCCCTGTCGGATTCGAACCGACGACCTACGCACAAGTTGTCCGATCTTGGTCCGGGGGTGTCTGTGGGAGTCCGCGAGACGGGCTCATGGCCTGGTGAGAGAGGGTTCGCGGACCTTGGCGGACGGCAGTGGACGGTGCCGGACCAGGCGGCAAGTGAGACTGCGACTGAGACCACCGGTCTCTGGATGAGCAGCGGGGGCACACGGCCCTCATCGGGCACGAGACCTCTTCGTCCCGAAGCAACTTGGGCGAGTGTTCGGCCTTGGGCTGGTGTGCCGCGTACCTGCGCTGACGGTCCACTGGCGTTCGCGTCCGTCCGTCGTTGTCCGCTGGCGTTGTACGCAGTTAGACACTCACCTGAGGGTGGCGCGGACTCCCGCGGGGCCTGCCTTCCGGGACCGAGCACGCCAAGCGCGCCGAGTGTGAGGCATGCGGTACCAAAGAGGAAGAACCACCTATAGCTATCGCGGCTGCTCCGAGCTTCCTAGGGCCTGTGTGATGTCGTGATCAATCGGCTGCCTTCAGCAGGTCGTTGATCCAGATCATGGAAGCGCGGAGGTGAAGGCCGGTGAGGTAGCTCTCGGGCGTCTTGTCACATCGAGTCGCGATGCCCCGCCAGTCCTTCAGCTTGTTGATCAGGCGCTCGACGGTGTTCTGCTCCTTGTAGAGATCAGCGTCGTGGCGTGTGGGCCGGCCGCCCCGGCTGCCTTTCTTCTTTCGGTTGGCGGCCTGGTCCTTCTTCTCCGGGATGACTGCCTTGACGTTGCGTTTCCGCAGGTAAGAGCGGTTAGCGCGGAATGAGTGGGCCTTGTCCGCGGCGACAGCGTCAGGCCGGGTCCGGGGACGGCCGACAGGCAGACGGACCCGCACCTTCTGCAGCACGGGGACGAACTGCGGGCTGTCGGCGGCCTGTCCTGCGGTCAGGACGAAGGACAACGGACGGCACTTGCGGTCCGCAGCAAGATGAACCTTGCTCGTCAGCCGCCACGGGATCTGCCGAGCAGGGCCTGGTTCAAGCGGAGTTTGCGCCGTCGCCTGATGTGCCGGCGCTCTTCCCGCTCGGGGCCGTCGCTTGCGTCCTGTCCGTTCTGTTCTGGCGGGCCGCCCCCTTTTGTCTGGCCCGCTCCTGTTCGGCGGCGGCTTCCTCAAGGGCGTCCATGACCTCCTTGCTGACCAGGGACAAGTCCATCTTCCCCTGGCGGGCGGCCTCCGCGATTACGCCTTCCAGCAATGCAGTGAAGACGCCGGCGTCCCTCCAGACCCGGAAGCGGCCGTAGACCGCCGGCCATGGGCCGAACTCGCACGGTATCTCCCGCCACTGACTGCTGGTGCGGAACCGCCAGATCACCCCCCTCGAACTGCTCCCGCAGCCCCTCGGGTTGCGGGCCGTACTCGCCTATCGGCAGGAACGGCTCGATCAACTTCCACTGCTTGTTGGTGAGTTGCCTGCGCGTCACACCAGCGTCCTACCGGATCCAGCCCCCGTACAGGACCGGAATCCGAAGAACGATCACAACATCACACAGGCCCTAGCGCGGGATGCCGCCAATCGCGATAAGCACTACAAGAAGGAGAAGACCGGAATGAAAGCCAATCGCGATCTTGCAACCTTCTGTGAAGTGCCCCCGGCGGGGCTGCGAGATGCCGGTGAGTCCAGGGTGCCGCCGCGCCTGGTGAAGATGTACGGGTCCCAGACGTCCTTGCGGCGCTCCGACTCCGGGTGGCCCCCAGCGGGTCAGCCAGACCGGCTGGGGGTCCGCACCACGCTGCGCATCCCCCTGGTGCACTCGATTTCGCCGGGTCCGCGAACGCCTTTGGGCTCGGTGCACCGTCAGCACTCAGCCGGTCACACAGCGGGCGCATGAGGTGCTACCAGGTCTTGGAACCTGCCCCAGTGACCCGCAGACCGTAGAGGAGTGGCCTTCCACCGCAGGTGGTGGGCCTTGCAAGAGCAGGCCCGCGCGTACTGACGCTGCCGGTGGCAGACCTCGACGTCGCACTCGCCGAGGTTCTCACGGGGCTTGACGGCGGGGTGGCGCACGAACTCCTCCAGCGGCGGCTTGAACGTATCCACCGCTGGCGGTGGTGCGCGTCGCACAGCGCCGTCCTCGATGACTTCCACGGGCGTTGGCACTCGGGCACCCGGCACGGCTGCTGACGCACGCCGAGCATGCGGCCCTTGGCGACCTGGATGAAGCCTTCGTCACGCCCTCGGCCTTCGGCCTTCGGAGGGGTGCTCGCTCCAGCACGGTCGATCACATCGGCCGAGGGAAACCGGCTCGCGTCGTCAACACCGCGCGGCGGCGGCCACCCGGTCCCGGAACCAGCGGTGGGCCGGGTCGTACACCCACCGCGGAGACCACGCCATCGCGATGACGAAGGGCGGGGCAAGAGATTCGGGGACCCGGGCGGGGCGCGTTCCCGTCGACCCGCACCACGCGTCTGCCAGCCGCCGGGGCACGAGCGCGGTGAGATCCGCACCCGCCACCAGCGGGAACAGTTCCACGAAGCTCTCCACCCGCACGGCGATCGACCCGGCGATGCCCTCCCTCTCCAGCAGCTGGCCCGGCGACCATGGCATCAACGGCGCGTCGTAGCAGACGGCCCACCGTGCCTGCTCGAGATCGTCGTCCTCGGACTGCCGCGTCGCGCTCACGATGCGCACCCACTGGTCCTCGTAGAGGTCGAGCGACGGCGTCCCGTCCGGGAGCGCGACCCGTGGCACGATCACGGCATCATGCCTGTCGATCTCCTCGACGATCCCCGCCCGCATGTCGTTCGTGAGCAGATCCAGGCGGATACGTGCACCGGAGTCGTGCGCCGTGACTTCGCGCACCAGTGGCGTGGCGAGCGCGCTGCATTCGGCGTCGGAGAGCAGCAGGGAGAACTCACGGTCGAGCGACCCCGGTTGCAGGCCGGCGTTGGCCGCGAAGACGCCGTCGAGTTCCGCGGCCAGCAGTGAGACCCGATCGCGCAGGCGCTCGGCCAGCAGCGTGAGCTGGGTTCCCTGGCCCGGGACTCGGACCAGCAGTTCATCGCCGAAGTGCCTTCGCAGTCGCTTGAGCGCCGCGCTGCAGGCCGGTTGGGAGAGGCCGATACGGTGCGCCGCGGCCGTCACGCTCCGCTCCTGGAGCAGCGCGTTCAACGGCACGAGCAGATTCAGATCGAGACCCATCCCGCTCCACCTTCATCCATGTCGTGAATGAAACCCATAGAAAAGTTCCACTGTACAGATGTTTTGGTCGCGATGACACTGGAACAGCGGCTGTACGGCCCTGGTGAGGGCGCCCGGCCGAGACGGATCGAGCATCGTGAGCGAGTCAGAGAGGACACGCGCATGCACCATTCCCTGGACATCCCGGTGGGGGAGATCACTCTTCGCGGCAGGCTCTACCTTCCCGAGGACGCGACAGGGCCGGTGCCCGTCGTGATCGCCCATGAAGGCATCGGGAGCGTCGCGGAGATAGGCTTCCCCTACGCGCATCTGTTCACGGACGCGGGTCTCGGCGTCGCCTTCTACGACCACCGCGGACTCGGCCACAGCGACGGCGAACCCCGACAGCAGATCGACCCGTGGCAGTTCGCCCGCGACATGCGGCATGTCATCACGCATCTCAGCCTCCGTGACGACGTCGATCCGGCGAGGATCGCTGTCTGGGGGTTCAGCCTGGGCGGCATGGTCGGCATGTTCGCCGCCGCGACCGACACCCGCCCAGCCGCTGTCGTCTCCGTCGTACCGCCGGTCAGCGGATGGTCGGCGCGCAAGCTGTTCCCGCCAGCCGAGCTCGCCGGCCTGGATGCCGCCATCGTCGCTGATCGCCTCGGTCAGAGTCGCGGCGAGCCCCCGGTCGTCCTGCAGACCAGCGGCCACCGTACGCCGGACGGCCCTCCCGTCATGTTCACGGACCCGGAGGGTCTCGAGTTCCTCAAGCGGTTCGACGGCGTGAGCAGCTGGCGCAACGAGCTGACACTGTCGTCGCTGGACCATGTGTTCGAGATGGAGGTCACCGCGTACGCGGAGCGCATCACGGCGCCGGTTTTGATGGTGCTCGCCGATGGCGACACCGTTGCCCCGGTGGAGGACGCACGCGAGATGTTCAAGCGGATCACAGCCCCCAAGGAACTCGTCGAGTATCCCGGGCAGCACTACGGCATCCTGGTCGACCATTTCGAGGAGATCGTCTCGCGCACCACGTCCTGGCTGGCGAAGACCCTCGTGTGATGCCCTTCGCCCGCTGATGCGCCAGGCGCGGATCAGCGACCCCCGCCGCCCGGCCTGCGCCCCCTGTCGCAGAGACTGTGGCCGTGGCGCTCAAGGACTCGTCCGCGCGGTCCGCCGGCGGGGGCGAAGTCCCCGACCTGTTCGCCCTCACCCGCGAGCAGCTCCTTGAACCGGGAGCCGATGGGCGAGACCAGCACCGACGGCCTCCTCACAGCCGCTGTCACGGGGGCTGTGCGTGCTCGGGGTCCGCGGCACGGGCCGCTCCATGTCCCGCCGCACAGCCCGCCGCTTCGCCACCATGGGCCGTATCCGCGCCGCCGACACGGACGCGATGCAGCAGGTCGAGGGCATCGGCACCGAGAAGGCGCCCGCCATCGTCGCCGAACACGCCGGCCTCGCCCCGCTCATCGACAAACTCGCCGCGGCCGGGGTGAACATGACCGATCCCGGCGCCATCAACGCCCCTTCCCCTGGCGGCCGTTGGCCAGGACATGCGCACTGACCGTCTTCGGTGCCGTCCTCTGGAGGGCGGCCGACCGGCCGCGGCTCGTCGGCCGGACCGTCCAGCCGCCGCTTGACGAAGCGGGCCCGCCAGCGGTTCGCCGAGGCCTCGCTCCCACCGAGTTCGGCCGCCGACTGCTCGTCCTTTCCGCCCTCCGCGCACCGCGGCACGATCCTCGCGCGCGGAGCCAGGAACTGCGCGGTCTTCGCGCGCCTCGCCCAACGCGTCAGCTGAGCCCGTTCGTCATCGCTGGAGCCAGCTCCGACTTACGCCGCCACACGTGTGTCGGCTTCCCGTCCGCGCACGCCAGGACGATGCGTGCCCGCTCGACGAGACCGGGCACCACCACCCCCGCCGGACCAGCACAGCAACTCGACGCGCTGCTCATCGGAGCGCACAAGTTCGACGGCACGAGGAACCCGGGACATGAAAACAGGCCACAGATCCAAAGCCCGCGAGTTCAGGCGCATCACACAAGGGGATCGACTTTCCCGGCTCTTGTCGGCCAGGGCTCCTGGCGTCACAGCAGAGACGCGTATTGCTTCCCGACCGATGGTCGTAGCTCGGCGTGCAGGCGCTGGTACGTAGCGGCCGACCGTCGGGCGGGCCACTGCGGGCCGAGGTACTTCTCGGGCAGGCCCGGATCCGTGCGCAGGAGATCGATCCAGTCGTTGGTCAGCGATAGCAGTTGCGGCAGGGCGTCCGCCTGATCGGACTCGGCGTTCTCCCACCGGGTGAGGAAGTCGTCGTGGGCGGCCCGTAGGACGTCCAGGTCCCATGCCCTGGCGACCAGTTGGTCGGTGGGGACGGGGAAGCTGGGGCTGCCCTGGAATGCGTGGGCCAGGGCGAGGTCTTCGGCCGGGAGGAGGTCGACGAGGAGGGGGCGGACGTCAATACGGCCGGGCGCGATCCACAGGTTGGGTTGCAGGGAGCCGAATCCGGCCCATGCCAGACGCGGCAGGAGGTGGTAGCGGGCGTTTCGCAGCCGCGTCGGCAGCGGGCAGCTCAGCACGGTCCAGATGTCGTCGGCGCGTTCGAAGGGCGCGGGGCTGGTCAGGCGTGCCCTGCCTTGTGTGACCAGGCGTTCCCCTTCGTCGGTCGGCGCGAAGACCGTGGCGCGGCCGTCCTTGCGACGGGTGAGCAGACCTCGATGGGCCATCCGGTTCAAGGTGGCGCGGGTGGCAGCCTCGCTGACGCCTATCCGGCCCAGCACGGAGACGAATGTCCTGCTGGGAAGCGCCGGGACCATTCCGTCCGTCGCGTACTGGGACGCGAACCCGAGGACGCTGAGCACCAGGTCCTGAGGCCTGGAAGAGGGCGCGTCCGTCTCTTTCACCTGTTCCACCGCCTCAGGCTACGCCCACAAGCCGATCCTAGACAATCGTTGGCAATTATGCGAAGAATTGTCTAAAGTCAGGGTGGGTCGAACGGCGCCCCCGCCACCGACGGCGGATCATCCGCACCGGCCGCACTCACGACTCCGGCCTACCGCTGACCGTCGTATCGCGCGAGAGGCCCATCGGGCAGATGGAGGCCCGGCCCCCTCTTCCGAATGCATGGCAAACCCGCTGAGAGAGGAATTCAGTTCTGTGAGCACAGACCACGCACGTCCTTCCGATCCGCGAGACCAGGACCATCTCGGAGTCGAGGTGCTCTACCGGTCGGCGAATTCTCCGGAGAACCTGCCCCCGGAGGAAGCCCAGACGCCGTTCCAGCCGGGCACCACCGTGTTCCCCAAGGGATCCGTGAACGACGAGGGTGCTCTTCCCCTGCCGGTCGACATCCGGCTCGACCGCGACGTCGCCATCCCCCTGACCGACGGCACGACGCTCTTCGGCGACATCTACCGGCCCACCACCGACGAGAAGGTCCCGGTGATCCTGGTATGGACGCCTTACACCAAGAACGGCGGCTGGGCCAACCACAACATGCAGGCACACAAGTTCGGTACCCCACGTGACCATCTGTCGGGACTCCAGGCGTTCGAGGCGCCCGACCCTGGTTACTGGGTCCAGTACGGTTACGCGATCGCCGTCGTGGACACCCGCGGCACCGGACACTCCGAAGGCGACCAGCTGTGGTGGGGCCGGGCCGCCGGACGTGACGTGTACGACACCATCGAGTGGCTCGGCACACAGGACTGGACCAACGGCAAGGTCGGCATGGCCGGCAACTCGCAGCTCGCCATCCTCCAGTGGTTCGCCGCCGCCGAGCAGCCCCCGCACCTGGGCGCCATCGCGCCCTGGGAGGGCCTGACGGACATGTACCGGGACGACACCGGGCGTGGCGGCATCCCGGACACCACGTTCCAGGACCGGGACATCATGGCCTATATCCACGGCAAGGCCCGTACCGAGGACTGCCCCGCGATGATGGCGGCACACCCGCTGATGAACGCCTACTGGGAGGACAAGCGGGCCCGCCTGGAGCAGATCGAGGTCCCGGCATACATCGTGGCGAGCTGGACCAACCCGCTGCACACCCGCGGCACGATGAAGGCGTTCCGGGAGATCTCCTCCAAGGACAAGTGGCTGCGCGTCCACAACGTGATGGAGTGGACCGACCTCGCCGACCTGGACAACGTCGCCGACCTGCGCCGCTTCTTCGACCGCTTCCTCAAGGGGCTCGACAACGGCTGGGAGGCCACGCCCAGGGTCCGCCTCTCGGTCCTCGACCCGGGCGGTGAGGACAAGGTCGGTCGTGCGGAGAACGAGTGGCCGCCGGCTCGCCAGCAGTGGCGCACCCTGCACCTCGACGCCTCGTCGAACACGCTCTCCGACAAGGCGCCGACACAGGAGTCGGTGGCCCGTTACCAGGGCGACGACCTCGAGTCCTCCGTGAAGTTCACCTACACGGCCCAGAAGGACACCGAGATCACCGGCCACCTCAACCTGCACCTGTGGGTGGAGACCGAGGACGCCGACGACGCCGACCTGTTCGCCGCGGTCTACAAGACCGACGCCCAGGGCCGGCGGCTGTACCACATCACGGTGACCGGCGAGCAGCGCGCGGGACTCGCCGCCGCGGCGGCGCAGGGGGTGCTGCTTCCCGCGATGCTGGCCTACTCCGGCCCGGTGGGCCGGATCCGCGCCTCCCACCGCGCTCTGGACCTGGAGCGTTCCACGCCGAGTGAACCGTACCTCCTGCACACCAGGGAGGACCTACTCACGCTCGGCGAGCCGGTGGCGGTCGAACTCGGCCTGTGGCCCACGTCGATGGTGCTGCACGCCGGAGAGACGTTGGTGGTGGAGATCGGCGGGCACCCGGTGGGCGACCTGGCCGCCGACGGCCCCCTGCCCGGCGGCGACCTCGACATCCCGACCCGCAACAAGGGCGCCTACCTGATCCGCACGGGCGGTGCCTACGATTCCCACCTGCTGCTGCCGGTGGTCCCCTAGACATCACCGCACCTCGCCCGACCGAAGAGCGTCCTATGGCATGCGGTCGGGCACCAGCAGCGGCGCGCCGGTCTTCGCCTGTACCTCTGTTCCGGTTGCTCCAGGACGAGGACACCTCACCCGGAACCTGTTGACGGCCCGGGCCACCACGGGCGGAACGGTGGCCGGCTCGTCCCACCTGACCGTCCTGCTCCTGGTGGCGAGAGCCTACTAGGGCCTGTGTGAACGTTGTGATTAGCCAGTTGCCTTCAGGAGGTCGTTGATCCAGATCATCGAGGCACGGAAATAAAGGCCGGCGAGGTAGCTCTCGGGCGTCTTGTCGTATCGAGTCGCGATACCGCGCCATGCCTTCAACTTGTTGATGAGCCGCTCGACGGTGTTCCGCTCCTTGTAAAGATCGCCGCCGTGGCGTGTGGGGCGGCCGCCCCGGCGGCCCTTCTTCTTCCGGTGGCGGACTGGTCCTTCTTCTCCGGGATGATTGCCTTGATGCCGCGTTTCCGCAGGTAAGAGCGGTTAGCGCGGGACGAGTAGGCCTTGTCCGCGGCGACAGCGTCGGGCCGGGTCCGAAAACGGCCGAGAGGCAGACGGACCCGCACCTTCTGCAACACGGGGACGAACTGCGGGCTGTCGGCGGCCTGTCCTGCGGTCAGGACGAGCGACAACGGACGGCACTTGCGGTCCGCGGCGAGATGAACCTTGCTCGTCAGCCCACCGCGAGATCTGCCGAGCAGAGCTTGGTTCAAGCGGAGCTTGCGCCGTCGCTTGATACGCCGCCGCTCTTCCCGCTCGGGGCCGTCCCTGCCGTCCCGTCCGTTCTGTTCTGGCGGGCCGCCCCCCTTTTGCCGGGCCCGCTCCTGCTCGGCGGCAGCTTCATCAAGGGCGTCCATAACCTCCTTGCCGATGCGCATCCCGGCGGCGTCGTGGTGGGCGCGGGCAGTGGTGGAGTCCACGCTGACCAGGGACAAGTCCGTCTGTCCCCGGCGGGCGGCCTCCGCGATCATGCCTGCCAGAAGAGCAGAGAAGACCCCGGTGTCCCGCCAGACACGAAAGCGGCCGTAGACCGTCGGCCACGGTCCGAACTCGGAGGGCATCTCGCGCCACTGGGCGCTGGACCGGAACCACCAGATCACCCCTTCGAACTGGTCTGGCAGCCGTTCGGGGTACGGACCGTACTCGCCTATCGGCAGATACGACTCGATGAACTCCCATTGCTCGTCGCTGAGTTGCCTACGTGTCACACCCAGCGTCCTACCAGGTCCTGCCCCGCAAGGGACCAAAACCCGAGATTGATCACGACTTCACACAGGCCCTAGCGCCGCTGAAACTCTTCCGGAAGCGAGGGTTGCGTGCTGATCTGCGCCCCTTCCACCACGCGCACCGCGGACCTGTCAGCCCTGAGACGACGGGACCTGCTTGTCGCGAGCGTCGTCGCTACTGAACTTGATCAGGCGATGTCGGGCGATTGCCTGACAAGTGACGTTGCTGAGGACACCTCGACCATTCGCGCTGGCACCACACCTCGCGCCATGGCCACCATCCGCAACCTCGCCATCGGCACCCTGAAGATCCTCGGAGCCGACAACATCGCGAAGACCACCCGCGCCATCCGCCACGAACCCGAACGAGCACTCGCCATCCTGGGCATCACCAACAACCCGGACACTCACGGAACTTGATCAAGCCCTGACCCATACGTCGGACGTGGACCACTGCCGTTCTCCCACCCCGCTGATCGCATACGGCGTTCTGTCGTGCCGGCTGGGTTTCTTCGCCCGATTCCTGGACGCCCGTTCCCCATTGCCATCGATACTCAGGTCCGGGATGTGGATCACTATGGATCGGTTTCAACAGGATGCCTCATCACTTCAAGCACACTGCTGACTACGGGGCCACTGCGAAGGAGAGCAGAACGAGCAGGCAGGTATTCGTGAACGCCCTGGAAGGATCTTTTCCATGTCGCGCACGACTACGACTCGGCCGGCAAACGGGATCACAGGACACCGGATTCGAACAAGTTGCTCTGGCTGAGGGAAATGGATGGGCTCCTCGGCTCTGAGGCCGAGGAACCCACCAATTCGTGGCCGCCTGATCAAGGCCGCCAATTTAAGGCCACCCATTCAAGGGTCCAAACGCGGCCAGTTTTCAGAAGCCCAGCTTCCAGAGCTGGGATCCGCCGTTGCCGCAGGAATGCAGGGAGGCGTTGTTGCTCACGCACAGGCCGGGTTCGAAGGTGCTCTGGAGCTTGACCTGGTTCCAGCTCGACCCGACAGCGTTCCAGAGTCCGGCGTGGAGGCCGTCGCCGCCGAGGCACGAGTCGGTGCGCAGGCGGAAGTTGATGTCGAACCTCAGGCACCGTCCGGTCGCCTTGTTCTGCAGCTGGACCACGTCACTGGACGTGTGGCGAGCGAAGAGCGGGGTCCAGGTCTGGTAGTCGTTCCCCGTCGAGCAGCCGCCCATGTAGACCTGGCCGTCCCAGTTACTGTCCAGGCATTGCCCGTTCTCCCAGTTGCGCAGGAGGTTCGGCCCGACGTATGCGGACGCGCTGCTCGCGTTCATGAGGGACAGTCCCATGAAAAGCCCGAGAGCGAGAATCGCCGCCCATCCGCGACGCGCGAAATTCCCCAGGTTCGGGGTTCGAGTGCGAGCTAATGTGCCACCCATGTCAATTCCTTCCACTGGCAGTCTTTCTGCAAGTAACCTTGAGAGGTCCGCCATGACGGTATGAATCGGCCAGACCCCTGTTTCCTTTTCTTTCTCCTACCCTCCTCTTCCTTGCGTGCTGTATGAGGTGCCCAATGACCAGACGGTTTCAGTGGGTCGCATGGTGTAAGTCACATTCCCGATGTGGCACCCGGCGTTCCGATCGCCCGTCCGACCTGACCGCGACTGGACCTGAGCGACGGCTCCGGGTGACGAGCTTGTGCACTTCCACTTCGTGCCCGCGGCCGCCGTCTCCAGGTCGTCCAGGAGGGCGAGGTCGACGTACGGCGACCGCTCGGGCTCGGCCACCGCCGGCTCCTCCTCCTCGACGACCGTCGGTGCGAAACTGGGCGGCGTTCGAGGCGACGATCTCGCCCGTCTTGTCGATGTACTCCTCCACGGTGTGCATGCCGCGGAACTGCATCACGCTGCGGGTGACCTCGCGCTCCCAGGACCCGTCGCCGAGATGGGCGCCGCCGGTGCTGATGGCCGGCTCGTAGGACAGCGCCGTGACGAACCACGGCTCCAGGTCGGGGAGCGCGGCCGTTGGTTCGCCGGAGCGCAGGATGAAGTGGGGACCTCGTCGGTGAGGACCGGCCTGGGGCATCACCGACAGCCCGCCCCTACCAGGAACTTGAAACCGCCCTGCCCAGCCACGACGTACCCCTTCTCTACGATCAGGGGGCTGATTGCTGTGCAGGCGGAACGGGCGCTGGCCGGGCTGGAGCAGGACGGGGGCAGGAGCGCAGGCCCGGCCGGGGGCCGGGCCGCGCGCGGGGAGCGGAGCGAGCCGCCTTGATGAGCGTAGAGAAAATTCGGAGCGGTGCTCAAAGGGACGTGGCGACCGTGGTCCGTCCTGGCATCACGCGCCAGGACGGACCGCAACGACAGTCGGCAGGAGTCGGCTGGTGAAGCCCTCGACGCACAGCCGCTCGTAAGCGGCAACGATGGTGTCCCGCACAACCTGCTCGATGGCCAGACCCCACACCGGGAAGACGAGCACTCGTTGCAGGGCGCCCACGATCATGTCGATCACCATGCGAGCGTCCCCGATGGAGTCGGCGTACTACTCCAAGCCCATCGGCGTGGACGCGCACGCCACCTCGACCTCGGCCCAGAGCTTCCGCATCATGGCGTACGACCGCCGCTCTTCGTACGGCTTGCTCACGAGCAGGACCGACGAGACCGTGATGCCGGCCTCGACCAGCACCGCTTTCGTGAACTCGGTGTTCTCGGCGGTGGTTGTGGCGCGCGGCTCCAGCAACACGGCGGAGTCGGGCACCCCGAGCTGCAACGCCCGCTCGCGGTAGTGGACAGCCTCCCCGCGCGGCATGCGCGCTCGGGTCGCGGGGCTGGTGGACCCGGTGAACACGATGACCGGCGCCATGCCCTGGTGGTACAGCTCCGCTGTCACATCGGCGACGCCGAGGTGATGAGTGGCAGGAACACGGCGCGCTCTTCACGCGCCCGGACGGCCGGCCGATAGACCCGCGCGACGACTGGGAGGAATTCAAAGAACTGCTCGAAGAAGCCGGAATCGAGGACCGCCGCCAGCACGAAGGCAGTCGCCACACCGCCGGGACGATCCTCAACGAACCGGGCGTGGACCTCCCCACGATCATGGAGATCCTTCGGCACTCCCAGATCGGCCAGACCCGCCGCTATGTCAAGGGCAGATCGCACCTCGCCAAGGCCGCCATGGTCCGCATGGGAGACACCTTCATGCCCAGCCCGGAACCTGCACCAGAGCCCGCCCCGAAGTCCGCCCCGAAACCGGCGTCTGAGACCACAACTGAGACCGCCGACAGCCGCGCGGCCCGCGCCCGGCGCCACCGTCGCGTCCGCTGAACGCAAAACCCCAGGCCAGAGAACATCTGGCCTGGGGCAGCAAGAGAGCCCCCTGTCGGATTCGAACCGACGACCTACGCATTACAAGTGCGTTGCTCTGGCCATCTGAGCTAAGGAGGCGCGCGCGGTCGCGTTCGGATCCGCGCCCGTGCAGTGTACCCACGTCACAGCCGCTCCCTGTCGAAAATTTCCGCGAAGTTCACAGTGGTCCAGGTGCTGACAGAACACGTGAACGGCAGGTACCGTCCAGAGCCAGTCCACTCGTGTGGACTACACCACCACCTTCCTACAACGGATCGTCCGGCACGTTCCTGCCGGTAGAAGGGGGCCTACGAGCCATGGCCACTGTTACTTTCGACCAGGCGACCCGGATCTACCCGGGTTCCACCAAGCCCGCCGTCGACAAGCTCGACATCGCGATCGAGGACGGCGAGTTCCTCGTCCTGGTCGGCCCGTCCGGTTGCGGCAAGTCCACCTCGCTCCGCATGCTCGCGGGGCTCGAGGACGTCAACGGCGGCGCCATCCGCATCGGTGACCGCGACGTCACGCACCTGCCGCCGAAGGACCGGGACATCGCCATGGTGTTCCAGAACTACGCGCTCTACCCGCACATGACCGTCGCCGACAACATGGGCTTCGCGCTCAAGATCGCCGGCGTCAACAAGGCGGAGATCCGGCAGAAGGTCGAAGAAGCCGCGAAGATCCTCGACCTCACCGAGTACCTGGACCGCAAGCCGAAGGCCCTCTCCGGTGGTCAGCGCCAGCGTGTCGCCATGGGTCGTGCCATCGTGCGTGAGCCCCAGGTCTTCCTCATGGACGAGCCGCTGTCGAACCTCGACGCCAAGCTCCGCGTCTCGACCCGTACGCAGATCGCGTCGCTCCAGCGCCGCCTCGGCATCACCACCGTCTACGTCACCCACGACCAGGTCGAGGCCATGACGATGGGCGACCGTGTGGCGGTCCTCAAGGACGGTCTGCTCCAGCAGGTCGACACCCCGCGCAACATGTACGACCGCCCGGCCAACCTCTTCGTCGCTGGCTTCATCGGTTCCCCGGCCATGAACCTGGTCGAGGTCCCGATCACCGACGGCGGTGTGAAGTTCGGCAACAGCGTCGTCCCGGTCAACCGTGACGCCCTGAAGGCCGCCTCCGACAAGGGCGACCGCACGGTCACCGTCGGTGTCCGCCCTGAGCACTTCGACATCGTCGAGCACAACGGCGCCGCCGCCTCCGCCCTCTCCAAGGACAGCGAGGACGCCCCGGCCGGCCTCGCCGTCACCGTCAACGTCGTCGAGGAGCTCGGCGCCGACGGCTTCGTCTACGGCACCGCCGAGGTCGGCGGCGAGACCAAGGACCTCGTGGTCCGCGTCAACGGCCGCCAGGTCCCGGACAAGGGCGCCACGCTGCACGTCGTGCCGCGCCCGGGCGAGAACCACGTGTTCTCGACCTCCACCGGCGAGCGCCTCTCCGACTGAGCCGCTGAAGCCGACCGAGCTGACTGAGCTGACTGAGCTGACTGAGCCGTACGGCCCCAGGGCCGCACGTCGGCAAACCCCCGACCAGGGATGATTCACCCAGGTTGACGAAGAGGGCCCCGCAAACGTCTGCGGGGCCCTCTTCGCTGTGCACAACTACCCCGGCAAACACCCCCATTTCGACCAGCGTGCGTCAACACACCAACTCGAACACGGCGCTTCGACATCCCCCGTATCGGTGACCAAATGTCGCCATTTCACTACCCCGCGCTACCCTCACTCGCGTGAAGCACACCCATACCCACACTCAACGGACGCGGCACGGCCGCGGCCCCGCTCGTCGGATCGGCCGCTCCCTCGCCCTCGTCCTGCCCGTCGTCATGGTCCTCTCCGGCACCCTCGCGGTCACCCGGGTCAACTGGTCGGGCAGCGGCTCCTCGCCGTCGGTCCTCGCCGCCTCGGACGTCTCCTCCGCCGAGGTCGCCCACCGGCCCAAGGCCCTCGCCCCGCACGAGGTGCTGCGCGACAAGCTCCTCGTGGAGCTCCAGGAGAAGAACCCCGGCGTCGCCCTCACCCACCTCCAGCAGGCAGTGAACGGCCGCCCCTCCCTGGCCCGGCACTGCACGTCCATCGCCCACGCCCTCGGCCGCGCCGCGGTCCGCGCGTACGGCCCCTCGCGCGCCCAGTCCTACGCCCGCCCGGTCTGCGACACCTCCTTCGCGACGGGAGTGGCCGCACAACACACCTGAGCCGCCCCTGGGGCCGCCCACCGGGCAGCCGGAAAGCGCAAGAGTGCCCAGGACTGCCCAGGAGCGCCCAGGCCTGACCCAGGACGCCCAGGACTCCGACGGCACACAGGGCTCGTGCAGGGCTCGCACCCCCGTTTCTCACCCCGTTTCACCGATCCCCAGGGCCGTGCTCCCGCGAACGGGGCGCCACGTACAGTTCGGGTCATGACCGATCCGAACGCCGCGTCGCGCCCCGTTCAAGCCGTGGTCCTGGCCGGTGGCCAGGGCTCCCGGCTGCGTCCGTACACCGATGACCGGCCCAAGCCCATGGTCGAGATCCCCGGCACCGGCACGCCGATCATCGGCCATCAGCTCGCCTGGCTCGCCGAGGAGGGCGTGACCGATGTGGTCGTCTCCTGCGGCCATCTCGCCGACGTCCTCGAGAAGTGGCTGGACTCGGCCGACCTGCCGGTCCGCGTCACCACGGTCGTCGAGACGGAACCCCTGGGCCGCGGCGGCGGCCTCAAGTACGCCGCCTCCCATCTCCCCCACCCGGACCGCCCCTGGTACGCGACGAACGGCGACATCTGGACCCGTTTCTCGCTGCGCGACATGGCGGACTTCCACGCCGAGCGCGACGCCCTCGCCACGCTCGCCCTCGCCCGCCCGCGCATCCCGTGGGGCGCCGTGAAGACGGACGGCTTCGGCCGCGTCACCGACTTCATCGAGGCCCCGCCGACGACGTACGAGATCAACGCGGGCGTCTACGTCTTCTCCCCCGAGTTCGCGGGCCTGCTCCCCGAGCGCGGCGACCACGAACGCACCACGTTCCCCCGCCTGGCCCGCGAACGCCGCCTGGCCGGCTTCCCCATCCCCCAGGGCGCGTACTGGCGGGCCATCGACACGGCCAAGGACCTGACGGAGGCGGCCAGAGAACTGGCGGCGCTGGGGCGCTAGAACACTGGCGGGGAGTTAGAAAACTGGCGGGAAGCTAGAACACTGGCGGGGCCCTAGAGCGGCGCCGGTGGAACGTCAGGGGGCCGGTGGGGGCGCCAGGGCATCTGTCAGGGCCACGGGGCGGCTGCATGTCTTCAGGGGCGCGGGGAACTGCGCGACAAGCCACGACGAACCCGCACCCGCCAACCCACGCCCCCCACCCCCACGCCAACCCGCACCACACCACACCGAACTCAAAGGCGCATCCCCCACCCACAACTCCCACCCACACCAAAGGGCCCCACACACCGTGCGGGGCCCTTGGCCGTACGACGACCGACTACCGGCTACCGGCTACCGGCTACCGGCTACCGGCTACCCGAGCAACCCACCCACCAGCCCCGGCTGCCCACTCGACGAACTACCGCCCCCGGCACCCCCCGTGGCCGTACCCCCACTGGAAGTCGGCCCGGCAGTAGTGCTGGGTGCTTGCTGCACCGGTGCCGACTGTCGCGGCGGCACCTGCCCAGCCGTACCCTGCGAGGTCTGACTCGGCTGCCCCCCGTTCACCGCACCGGTGTCCTGCGTGGCCCCGGGCGTGGCCGTCTGCGTGGGACTCGCCGAAGTCGCCCCCGCGCTGGGCGCGCCGGAGGCTTCAGGCGTCCGCTTCTTCTTGCCGGGCTCACCCGGCAACGGCGACCCCGGCAGTTCGTTGCGCGGGGCCTCCCCGGGCCCGGGGACGACGATCCGGTCGGCGTCCCGCACGGCTCCACCGAGCAGCGACCCGATGAGCAGCGTCAGCCCCACGGCGATCGTGGTCACGAGCGCCCCTCGCCGCAGCACATACCGCCGCAGCTCCCAGATGTCGGCGCGCGGCCCGAGCGTCCGCCAGGCGCCGCCCGCGAGCCGCGCGTCGAGCGAGTACACCGGCGCGCCCGCGATGATCAGCGGGGACCAGGCGGCGAGGTAGATGATGTCGGGGGTGTCGTAGACGGGAACCGTCTTCCAGCTCACCGTCACCAGCAGCGCGGCCGACAGCAGCGCACCGAACACGGCCGCGAGCCGCTGCCACAGCCCGAGCACCGTGACAACACCGGCGATGACCTGTGCGAAGGCGATGACGAGCCCCGCGCCCACGGGGTGCTCCAGCGCGAACTGCCGCAGCGGCTCGGCGACTTCCCACGGGTGCAGCGTGTTCAGCCACTTCACCATGGACCCGCGCTTGCCGCCGTCGAAGTAGACGGGGTCGCAGAGCTTGCCCATGCCGGCGTAGATGGAGATGAACCCGAGGAAGACGCGGAGCGGGAGCAGCACCACGCCGAGGTTCATCCGGCGGCCGGGGTAGTAGGAGTGCCGGACGGGGTCGCCGCCGTGCCGCCGCGAGGGAGAGGAGCCCTCCCGGTCCTCCCGACCCTCCCGGTCCTCGTACAGCGGTTCCTCGAACTCCCCGGCGGTGTAGGCCGGTTCGTCGTACGCGCTGCCGACGCCGCGCATCGCGGGCAGCAGCCGGGTGCCGGCGCCGGCGTGGTCCTCGTGGGTGCGCTGACTGCCGACGATGGGGGTCTCGACCGTCTCGACGGTCAGGTCACCGCCGTACCCCCTGGCGCCCGTGTCGTCGACGCGCGGGATGACCTGGGTGGAGCCCGTGTCGCCCAGCGGGTCGGGGCCGCGGTGGCC